>NZ_QAOM01000013.1 GCF_003051085.1 Trichococcus patagoniensis
ATTTCTTGCTGACTTGATGTTTGCGATACAAAGTATCGTCTTCGTTTGCTTCGACCGAAGTCTAAGCTCCTTGCACATTTGGTTCGTTCATTCTTCATTCAGTTTTCAAAGGTCTAATGTGTCGCACGTTCTCACGTGACAACTTCTATATAATACCACTTGCGGAACCAATTTGTCAACAACTTTTTCAAAAAATGTTATTTTTATGAATTGGCCTGAAAGTTCATACGGGCGTCAACAGCCATGGATACTTTTTATGGGTGTCCTTCGGTTCAGTCAACGAAAACTAATCTTACCTGTTGTACAGCTTTTTGGCAAGTCTTTTTTGATTATTTATATTTTTTGTTGCATGCTGAAAATAAAAGGTCGCGGGAATAAGCCCATCCTGCCATTTGCAGCAAAAAAAGAAGAGCCCTTCCAAGGAAATTTCTTCGGAAGGACTCTTCTTTACTATTTTGTTGTCTCGGAAAGCTGTCTACTTTTTCCAATGTGATTCGATATACGAATCTCTGCCTGAATGGGAACGATACCCATGATAATGCGCACTGCTTTTTTTGTAGAAATCCTGATGATATTCTTCCGCAGCATAAAACGGTTGTTCCGGTTCAATGGAGGTCACGATTGGTTTAGTGAATTTCCCGCTGTCCTGCAGTGCTTGTTTGGAAGTTTCTGCTATCTCTTTTTGTTCCGGTGAATGATAAAAAATAACCGGCCGATAAGAAGCACCGCGATCTACGAACTGACCCATGGCATCAGTAGGATCTGTCTGCTGCCAGTATACCTCCACTAAATCTTTGTACGGAAACAAAGCTGGATCAAATGTGATTTGGACAGCTTCCGTATGCCCGGTTGTTCCGGCGCAAACTTCTTCATAGGTCGGATTCTCTTTATGTCCGCCGGTATAACCCGAAACAACTGATTCGATGCCCGGAAGGCTATCGAACGGCTTGACCATACACCAAAAACATCCTCCGGCAAAAGTAGCTTTTTCCAATCTTGGTTCTGTCACTTTTATCATTCCTTTCGTACGCATTTTCGTCTGAAATGATTGTATCACATGATCAAAAGCTTACTTGCATATCTTGCTTGCGATCAGCGTTTGTTGCTTGCGTTTTCTTTGGTTATTTTCGTGATGCCGCCCATGTATGGCACAAGTGCCTCAGGGATCGTAACGGAACCGTCTTCGTTTTGGTAATTCTCAAGTATCGCAGTCACAGTGCGGCCGACAGCCAACCCTGAGCCATTTAACGTGTGAACAAATTCCAATTTCCCTGTTTCTTCGTTGCGGTAACGGATTTTCGCGCGGCGGGCTTGGAATGCCTCCGTATTTGAACAAGAACTGATTTCCCGATAGGTATCTTGAGCTGGGATCCAGACTTCTATGTCATAAGTTTTGGCTGCGGAGAAGCCCATGTCACCCGTACATAACGTGATGGTGCGGTGCGGCAGGTTCAAACCTCTCAGTACAGATTCAGCATCGTCCGTCATTTTTTCCAATTCTTCATAGGAAGTTTCCGGTTTGCTGAATTTCACCATCTCCACTTTATGGAACTGGTGCATCCTGATCAAGCCTCTTGTGTCGCGTCCTGCGCTTCCGGCTTCAGAACGGAAAGACGGACTCATCGCCGTGAAATAGACAGGCAGCTCCGCTTCATTCATGATTTCATCGCGGTAATAGTTCGTCAAAGGAACTTCTGCTGTAGGGATCAGCGTGAAATTGCGCTCATCCGTCAACTGGAAGACGTCCTCTTTGAATTTAGGGAATTGTCCGGTACCGAACATGGAAGCTTCATTCACCATGTATGGAGGAATCATTTCCGTGTAGCCATGTTCTTCGGTATGCAAGTCCAGCATATAGTTGTAGCAAGCGCGTTCCAGGCGTGCTCCCAAGCCTTTGTAGAAGACAAAACGGCTTCCGGTCACTTTAGCGCCACGTTCAAAATCCAGGATATCCAATGACTCGGCGATATCATAGTGGGCTTTCGGTTCGAAATCGAACACGCGTGGTGTACCCCATCTTCTTACTTCCACGTTATCCTCTTCGTCCGCACCGACTGGAACGGAGGCATGCGGCAAGTTAGGCAATCTTGTGGCGATGAAAGTCGTCTTTTCTTCGATTTCATTCAGTTCTTCATCCAATGCTTTGATTTTGTCGCCGACTTCTTTCATTTCGGCAATCTTATCATCGGCATTCTCTTTGTTCCGTTTCAATTGCGCAATTTCCTGGGAAACGCCATTGCGGTATTGCTTCAGATTCTCCGTCTCAACGAGTTTCTCGCGGCGTTGCACATCCAATTCCTTGAACGTCACCAACTCCTCTGTTTTAACGCCCCGTGCAGCCAACTTCTCTGCAGTGGCTTCAAATCCATCCCTCAAAAATTTTACATCCAACATATTGTTTCCTCCTCATTATGTGTACAAAAATAGCCACTCCATCCCTAGAACAATCTGGGACGAAATGGCTTTAACGTTCGCGGTACCACCCAACTTCAGCCAATCCCAAATAGGTCTGGCTGCGCTTCATTGCGTTAACGGACGGATCCGGAACAATTTAGTCAATTTCTTGTTTTCATTGTTCGCTTCATGTGGGGATTCAACAGGTGAAGGGTCAGTTCTCACCGAACCACTGACTCTCTGGGGCGCTTCACATCATCTACTGGTCACATGCATGGCTTTCTCTATTCAATTAGGCTAAGATTCGATACCCTCATTTTACTGAACAAACCCTATGCTGTCAACAAAGCGGCTGGTCCAAATTAACCTGCAACTATTCCGGATCAGTCAAAAAATCCTCCGACAAAATCGGATACTGTTTGCCAAGCATTTCCGAACAGGTCTGCGACAACGCGGCCGCCGCGCACAAAGATATTGGCTTTCTCAACGCTGCTTGCCACCGCGACTTTGACATCCTCGGAAGTCGTTCCGTCCAGATAGCCTAACTCGTCGCCTTCAACCGTCACAGCGACGGATCCGACTTCTGTGCCTTTTTCGATAGGCGCTTCAATCTCGCCGTCTTCATTCAGGCTCTCTTCAGCTGGTGTGAAGACGGTTGTGAGCGCGAGCTCTTCTGCGCCTTTTTCGGTAACAGTCACAAGCTCTTCGTTGTAGACTAGCCCGACTTCAGTTTGCTTCCCTTTGGCTACGGTAATCGGCTCTTGCGTGGAAACGGCATCGCCTTTCGCCGCTACCGTCGTCTTCTCGAAGGTCGAGAAGGCATAGTCCATCAAACGATCGGTTTCCGTGAAACGTTTGGTGCTCTCATCAGCACCGATGACCACAGTGATGATCCGCATTTCATCTTGCATTGCGGTACCAGTAAAGGATGCACCGGATTCCAGTGTTGTTCCGGTCTTCAAGCCGTCAACGCCTTCACGGTAATAAAACATACCAGGCAACATCACGTTATAACTGTGCATCATGATTTCATCGGAGGTTCCCGCTTGGAAAGCCAACTCCGGAATGGCAGTCGTTTCCAAAACTTCAGGATAATCATCGATCAGATGATCCGCGACCATCGCTACGCCACGTGCTGTCATTTTGTTGTATCCGTCGGCCGAAGCGCCTGGATAAAGATGTTCTTCCGGCATATCGCTGTTCGACAAGCCGGTGGCATTGTAGAGCTCATAGTTTTCCACGCCCCACTCATCCAACTGAGCCTTCATCAGATCGACGAATTTTGCTTCGGAACCAGCCAATGCTTCCGCCAAAGCGATTGTTGAGCCGTTTGCGGAATAGATCAATGCAGATTGGTACAGTTCTTCCACAGAATACGTGATGTCCTGGCGCAAAGGCACATTCGAAAAATTGTAGTTCTGGCTGACTTCATAGACGTAATCACTGACGGTGATTTGCTTTTCCCAAGTCAATTTGCCTTCTTCGATGGCTTCCAGTATCAAGTAGATGCTCAGCATCTTTGTCATTGAGGCTATGCCCAGCGCTTCTTCCCCGTTTTGATTGACAAGCACTTTGTCGGTCTCGTCTTCTATCACGAAAGCGGCTTTCGCATCGACAGAAGGTTGTTCAGCAGCCAAAGCAACCGGTGCAGCAAACAAGCTGTTCGCCAATACAGAAGCAGCCGATAGTGTTCCTATAATCATTTTTCGGTTTTTTATAGTTATCATTGTTTGTAGTTATCTCCAATCAGTCATTTCGTTCGGTTCATATACCCTTCTATGTTAGCGGAAATGCTGTAAAAAGACAACCAAAAAAAGGAACGTACACAGAAAGCGTACGTTCCTTATTCATTGACGGGCGGAGTCTGTCTCAAAGGGAGATGCAGCACGAATTTGGTTTCCGTCTCATCCGATTCCGCATAGATATACCCGCCGTGCAGCGTGACGATGCTTTGGGCGATCGCCAGTCCCAACCCGGTCCCGCCCGTCTCTTTCGAACGGGAATTTTCCACCCGATAAAAGCGCCCGAACAATTCCTGCAGCGATTCTTCAGGGATGCGCTCCCCGTTGTTTTTCACGGCAACGATCACCTCAGAGCCGATCTTTTCCGCTTCGATGTGTACCCAAGTGCCGCCATGCGCATACTTCAGGGCATTGGAAATCAGATTGTTGAAGACCCGGGCCATTTTATCGACATCCATTTCGATCATCAACGGACTCGTCTTCATGATTACCTCGGTCTCCATATGGCGTTTGCGCGACTCCAATTCATAATCCGCGACGATCTGCTCCAAAAAATTGCCGATGTTGATCGTCTTCAAAAGGAGCGGGGTCGTCGGTTGACGCACTTTGGTGTATTCGAAAAGATCATCGACAAGCACCTTCATCTGCAGCGCCTTTGTGTAAGCGATATGGATGTAACGCAAAGCATCCTCTTCACTCGTAAATTGCTTGTCCTCTATCAATCCCAGGTAGCCGATGATGGAAGTCAAAGGGGTGCGGATATCATGACTGACGTTCGTGATCAATTCATCCTTCGATTGTTCAATTTTCCGTTCCTCTGCCATCGCTTGGACCGTACTTTCCACCAGCGTATTGATGCTATCCACAACATCAACGTAGCTGCCGGCATTGTTCGCGTCGATCCGATGATCGAAGTGCCCCGCTGCGATATAATGCAACTCGTCCAGGATATGCGTCAACTGCATCTGTTTGTATCTCCTGGCCAAACGCCAACCGGTGAAGATGGCCGCAAAAATCGCCGCTATCCATTGGAAAACATCATCGTAGATGGTCAGAAACGCGTCAACTACCATCACGAATCGCCTTAAGGAGGGGATTTCCCTCAAAATCGAGGGAGGGGTCGCGACCAGTCGGTTGAACATCAGCTCCATCCCGATATAGAGCAGATAGACGATGCCCAGCGTCAAGGCCCCTTCAAAAACGAGTTCACTCAGTTCTTTTTTCTTCAACTTGTTAAACAAAGCTGCACCCTCCCGACTCAGCTGATTTTTTCAGGCCAGCCCTTATGCAGGCATGCCTACTCCCCAATCTTATAGCCTACACCCCATACTGTCTGGATGACTTTCTCGCCGCCTGTCGCCTCTTCAATTTTATCGCGAAGATGGCTCACATGCACCATGACAGTTTTGGCGGATACGATGCTTTCCTGTTGCCAAACGCGTTCAAAAATCTCATCGGCGCTGAAGACGCGATTCGGATGGCTCGCCAATAAATGCAAGATGCCGAATTCCAACGCGGTCAATTGAATGCTCTTTCCGTTCAATGTCTTGACTTCATGCGAATCCTTCTTGATGATCAGCGGACCGATTTCAATCGCGTCCACCTCTGAAGCATCTGCCTGCATATTGGTCCGGCGCAATAGCGATTTGATGCGGGCCATTACTTCCAGTGGGTTGAATGGCTTGGAAACATAGTCGTCCGCACCTGTTGTCAAGCCTTGGATCTTATCCATGTCCGTGGATTTTGCGCTCAACATCAGAATCGGGATCGGATTATTCTGTTCCCGCAGCTCCTTCACTACCGATATGCCATCCTTCTTCGGCATCATCACATCCAAAATGATCAGTTGGATGTCCGCATTTTCCTCAAGCTTACGGAAAGCATCTACGCCGTCATAAGCCTTAATCGGATCGTAGCCTTCATTTTTGCAATAGATGCTCAATAAATCCACGATTTCCCTGTCGTCATCGACAATCAACACTTTATTCATATAGGACAACCCTTTCCCCAAAATATATATTTTCTCTCATCGTACCAAATTGTTCTAAATTTTTGCTTAAGGAAGCATAAAGAAATTCCGTTTTAATTATATCAGAAAGCTCCTGCAAACCGCGAACATAAAAAAAACGTCCAGGAACAGTGTCCCGGACATTTTGATTTCATGCGCTTATCTTTGGATGGAGTAGTTTGGTGCTTCTTTTGTGATTTGGATGTCATGCGGATGGGATTCGATCAATCCGGCACCGGACATCTTGATGAATTGCGCATTATCACGAAGCTCTTGCAAATTAGCTGCACCGACATAGCCCATACCGGAACGGACACCGCCGAGCAGTTGGAAGATGATATCACTGGCTGCACCTTTATAGGCTACACGACCTTCGATACCTTCCGGAACCATTTTCTTCGCTTCATTCACGCCGCCTTGGAAGTAACGGTCGCTTGAGCCTTTTTCCATTGCTGCCAGACTGCCCATACCACGGTAAGTCTTGAAACGACGGCCCTGGAAGATTTCGAATTCGCCCGGAGACTCATCCGTACCAGCCAACATGCTGCCCAGCATGACTGCGTGTCCACCGGCAGCCATCGCTTTGACGATGTCTCCCGAATACTTGATCCCTCCGTCAGCAATGATTGCTCTGCCGTATTCTCTCGCTACGCTTGCGGCATCATAGATGGCTGTTATCTGAGGAACACCGACACCGGCTACGACACGAGTTGTACAGATGGAGCCCGGTCCGATTCCGACTTTGACTACGTCGACCCCGACGTCAAAAAGTGCGCGGGTTCCTTCTGCAGTCGCTACGTTTCCGGCAATCAGGGTCGCTTCAGGGAACTGTTCGCGGATTTCTTTAATTTTGCGGATAACGCCGGCGCTGTGGCCATGCGCTGTATCGATGACAATTGCATCTGCACCTGCGTCCAATAACGCTTGGGCGCGTTCGAATGTGTCACTTGTCACACCTACTGCAGCCGCAACAATCAAACGGCCGTGTGCATCTTTTGCGGAGTTGGGAAACTCGATTACTTTTTCGATATCCTTGATCGTGATCAGGCCAGCCAAACGGCCGGTTTCATCGACTAGAGGTAGTTTTTCGATTTTGTATTTTTGCAGGATTGATTCAGCATCCTTCAAAGAAGTCCCTACAGGAGCGGTAACCAAATGTTCTTTGGTCATGACATCGCCGATTGGAACTTGATAATCTGCAATGAAGCGCAGATCGCGGTTCGTCAAAATCCCTACCAACTTGCGCTCGCCCATATCGTTAACGATAGGCACGCCGCTGATGCGGTATTTGCTCATCAGATTCTCTGCTTCAGCAACCAAGTGATCAGGAGTCAGGAAGAATGGGTCGATGATAACGCCACTTTCGGAACGTTTTACTTTGTGCACTTCTTCAGCCTGCGCTTCGATGGTCATGTTCTTGTGGATGACGCCCAATCCGCCTTGACGAGCCATTGCGATTGCCATTGCTGCATCGGTAACAGTATCCATACTTGCGCTCATTATAGGAATATTCAAGTGTAAATTTTTAGCTAAATCAATCGATAAATCCACATCGTTAGGTAATACATGGCTTTCAGCCGGGACTAATAATACATCATCAAAAGTAAAACCTTCTTTAGCGAATTTTGTTTCCCAATTTGACATTTTCGATGAACACTCCTTTTTATTTATGCTGATTTTTTATCATCTAAAATACCACCACCAACAACCTACGTCAAGCGCAAAGCTCCCTTTATCATACAATTCTCATATAGAAGCGTTTTTATCGAATGCTGTTGATTTGCAACTGCCTTAATGTTCGGAATTGGCACTTACATTTGCATTCAAGGATTCATATACAGTTTTTTTCTGTCAATATACGAAAATAGCCGAGATACAAGTTTTTCTTTGCATCTCGGCCTCCACCATTTGACAGCCTACAAAATGCCGCCCACGATATGATATTTTTTCTTCAGATAAACTTTCGCAGCAAAACCTATAGCCGCAATCGCGATATACACCCATGCAGACAATGCGACATTCACGCTGGCGGGAATAAGCATCATCGACGCTGTCATGATGAGCATCCACAGCAGCATAGCGGCCGTCGTCGCAAAGATGTATTTTCCGAAGCCTTTTTCACCTTTTGGCGCATCCGGATTCGGTGTGTACTTGGAGATGATGAGCATAGCGATGCCGCCTACGATAAAGTTCATCATCAAAGTGATCAGACCCATTCCAATGACGCCTTCCCCGCTGTTCGTCAGCAAAGAGATGCCTGAAATCATCGCGAAAAGAGATCCCAGCAACAAACCGCCGTCCACGGCGATCAGCCAATCAGCGGAACGTGTTTTCACTTCCGCATCTGCCGGGTTGACCAGGATGTTCGCTGCGCATTCCGAGACTGTGCCGTATAATTGGCGAGCGGTTTTACCGGTTTTTTGGGCATCTACCAACTCTTTCATCATCTTATTGTAGATTTCTTCTCTGCGCTCCTCTTCCAGGTTTGCAGCTCTCAAGGTTCTGTCTAGGCCCAGCATGTATTGTTCATTTCTTTTTGTCAAAGTATGCCATAATGCTTGGTTTTCGACCTTCGTTTGTTTGATGTTATTCGTTTCTTCCAATGGTAGATCCTCCCCTGATTACATGCGGTATCCTTATCCTTGTCAAACGTGTTCTGAATCCTAGACTTCTCCGCCTAACGGTGTTCAGGATTCATCACACTCTCTTAGTTGAACTCTGAAATGCAGGGGATTCCGCCTAAGCTGATATTACGTCACGGTCAAAGAGCGACCGTTCTCGTAATATCCTCTTAGTGCTCATCCCCTCCCGCATTTCATCGTATCCTATACATTAAAGCGGAATTCCATTACGTCGCCGTCTTGGACTACGTAGTCTTTTCCTTCAAGTCTTACTCTTCCTGCTTCTTTGGCTGCTTGCATGCTGCCGTAAGACAATAGGTCATTGTAGGAAACTGTTTCGGCACGGATGAAGCCGCGTTCGAAGTCGGAATGGATGATGCCGGCTGTCTGTGGTGCTTTCATCCCTAATCTGAATGTCCAGGCACGGACTTCTTTTTCGCCTGCTGTGAAGTAAGTTCCCAGCCCAAGCAGCGTGTAAGCTTTTTGGATCAGTTGATCAAGCCCGGATTGTTCGATGCCCAACTCCGACAGGAATTCAGCTTTTTCTTCATCATCCAATTCGGCCACTTCTTCTTCGATACGGGCACAGACGGTAACAACTTCTGCGCCTTCTGTCGCTGCAAAATCACGGACAATTTTCACCATTTCATTGTCTCCGCCGGCTATTACGTCCTCTTCGGAGATGTTTGCGACATAAAGAACAGGTTTTGTCGTCAATAGGAACAGGTTTTTCACGTACACTTCTTCTTCAGGTGTGAATTCGATTGTGCGCGCGGATTTACCAGCTTCCAGCGTTTCTTTGATTTTATCCAATATCGCTAATTCGTAAACAGCATCCTTATCTTTCGTGCGGGCAATTTTGCTGATGCGTGTATAGCGTTTCTCGATGGATTCCAAATCCGCGAAAATCAGTTCCAAGTTGATGGTTTCGACATCATCTAATGGATCCACTTTACCGCTGACGTGTGTGATGTTATCATCTTCGAAACAACGCACAACATGACAGATGGCATCCACTTGGCGGATGTTGGCCAAGAATTTGTTTCCGAGACCTTCCCCTTTGCTGGCGCCTTTTACGATTCCCGCGATATCCGTGAATTCAAAAGTTGTCGGGACGGTTTTTTTGGGTTTCACCAATTCTGTTAATTTATTCAAACGTTCATCGGGAACTTCGACTACTCCGACATTTGGGTCGATCGTCGCGAATGGGTAGTTTGCCGCTTCCACTCCCGCTTTGGTGATGGCGTTGAACAAAGTGGATTTACCGACGTTCGGTAATCCTACGATTCCTGCTGTTAATGACATTTCTTCACACTCTTTCCACTTATATTGCTAATATTTATTACTTCAAAGACCTATTCGACAGTTTCTTCTGCCTTAGTCAGTACTTTTTTCATTTTCTTCTCGAATTCACGGCGCGGCATCATGACCATTTGCCCGCATTTCAGGCATTTGATCCGGATGTCCATACCCATTCGGATGATTTCCCATGAGTTGTTTTTGCAGGGATGCGGTTTTTTCATTTCGACCACATCATGCAATCCATAATCTTGTTGTACCAAGGCTACATGCACCTCTTTCTGATGTCTTCGTCTCTGCTTAATCGTCCAGGGAAATCTGCAGGATATCCAAAATCCGGGTCAGGTCGGCTGGAGAAAGGTATTCGATCTCGATCTTGCCTTTTTCGCCTTTGCTGGATATTTGTACGGATGTCCCGAATTTATCCATCAAGCGCTCTTCGCTCTCTTTGATGTATACCGGTTTCGTTTCTTTTTTCTTCTTGGTTGTCTTTTTGGCGACATCTCCAGGATTGTTCAGTTGTTGGACCAGCAATTCCAGATGGCGCACAGTGATGCCTTCTTCGGCAGCACGTTTCGCCAATTCGCTGATCAACGATTCATCGTTCAAACCCAAAAGCGTACGGGCTTGCCCCATGGAGACCAAGCCTTCCTGCAGCATCCGTTTGACGTCCTGCGGCAGATTCAGCAGACGCAGGTGGTTGGCAATGTACGGACGGCTTTTGCCCAATCGTTTGGCCACATCGGCTTGAGTCAGATTCAGCTTGTTCATCAAGGTTTGGTAGCCTTCCGCCTCTTCCAGCGGAGTCAGATCTTCCCGCTGCAGATTTTCCAGAATGGCGACTTCGATCATGGCTGTTTCATCAAATTCGCGGACGATTGCCGGGATCGTGGTTTTGCCGGCCAAGCGGGACGCGCGGACGCGGCGTTCGCCTGCAATGATTTCATAGCCTTTCACGCTGGATTGGCGCAGGATGACCGGTTGGATGACGCCGTTCAGCATGATTGAATCAGCCAATTCCCGCAAAGTCGAGTCATCGAAGGTTTTTCGTGGCTGATAAGGATTGGGACGTATTTCGTCTAAAGGGATCTCCTGTACCTTCTCTGTCTTTTCATCGATCTTCTCGATATCTTCAAAGTTGCTGAAGAGCGCGTCGATGCCGCGTCCTAGCCCTTTGCTGTTTTTATTCGCCATCTGCTAACACTTCCTTTGCCAACTCAAGATAAACTTCCGCTCCTTTTGAACGGATATCATAGTCAACGATCGATTGTCCATAGCTTGGCGCTTCCGATAAGCGGACATTTCGTGGAATGATGGTCTTGTATACTTTTTCTTTGAAATATTTTTTGACCTCATCAACGACCTCGAAGCCGAGGTTCGTCCGGGCATCCAGCATCGTCAATAAGACCCCTTCCAATTTCAGGTCTTTATTGAAATGCTTCTGAACTAGGCGGAAGGTGTTCAACAGTTGGCTCAGCCCTTCCAAGGCGTAGTACTCACACTGGACCGGAATCAATACCGAATCGCTGGCGGTGAAAGCATTGATCGTCAAATGCCCCAGAGATGGTGGGCAATCGATGAAAATGAAGTCATATTCGTCACGCAATGACTGCACTGCATCATAAAGGCGCGCTTCACGATGCGGCTGATTCGTCAATTCGATTTCGGCTCCTGCCAATTGGATGGTTGCCGGCACGACCCATAAATTTTCCCGTGAGGATTCTCTGATGACATTCTCGATGGGCTCTTGGTTCACTAATACATCATATATATCTTTTTCAACATCTGCTTTTGAAATGCCGAGTCCGCTGGTGGCGTTCCCCTGGGCATCACTATCTATCAATAACACTTTTTTGCCTAAGTAGGCCAAAGAAGCTGCTAAATTGACGGTGGTCGTCGTTTTTCCGACGCCGCCTTTCTGATTTGCGACTGCAATAATCCGTGCCATCTGTTCTCCTCCACTTTCTTTCGTTCATTTGAAGCTGCTCTGACGCCGTTCCACTTTTTTGCCTAAAAAAAGAGAAAAAACGATACCTGCGCCTTTTCTCCTACGCATTTCTTCAAAATGAATCATCATTTATCGCTCAGTATGTCTATTTATATAAAAGGCTATAACTTTACCAGACTATTGTAACAAAAAAGTTCAGAAAAATATAGGATAGATAAAGCCTCTCCGGGAAAATCAATTCAAGATCATACTTCCAACTCAAAACGACCCGGCCACCCTGCAGATCAGCAGGGGGCCAGGCCGTTCCTTTTCCGGTTTACAACGGATTCTTATTCGGTGTCCCCGCTTTTCTCGGGTAGGTCTTCGGTGTTTCTTTTGTTTTCTTGATTTTTACGATATGACGCTCGCCCGCACCGTTCGGCAGCTCAAAAAAGATATCCTCTTCGAGTTTGCCGCCCAGGGTTGCGATGGCGCGCTCTGCATCGCGGAGCTCTTCTTCCGTGCTTGCTGCTTTCATCGCGACAAAAGTACCGCCTTTTTTGGCCAAAGGCAGACACAGTTCGCTCAGGACGCTCAGTCTTGCGACTGCACGCGCCGTCACCACATCGAATTGGGCACGGAATTTCTTGTTCTGTCCAAAGGTTTCCGCACGATCATGGAAACAGGAGACACCCGTCAAACCTAATTCGGCAACCAAAGTCTCCAGGAAGGTGATCCGTTTGTTCAATGAGTCCACGATCGTCACCTGCAATTTAGGGAAGGCGATCTTGAGGGGGATGCTCGGGAAACCGGCACCCGCACCGACGTCGCAAAGCGTGACTTCCTCTTGGGCGAAATCCATGTGGAAGCCCAGCGAAATGGAGTCATAGAAATGCTTCAGATAGACTTCATCCGGCTCGGTGATGGCCGTCAGGTTGATTTTTTCGTTCCATTCGCGCAACAGGCGCAAATAGGTCGCGTATTGTTCGAGCTGCGTTTCATTCAAAAGGATCCCTTTTTCGGCAAGGGCCTGGGTAAATTGTTCTGGATTCATAATGTTTCCTTTCATCGTTGGCTTCGTCTGTTTTTCTACCTCTCTACTTTATCCTGAAAGAGCGGTCTGTACAAGGGATTCTTATAGTTTCTCTTACTGAGCAATCTTTTGATTGAAACGGAAACTCTCGTCCAACTCTCTCAGTGCGTCAGCCTGATTGTGGCAAACACGAACATTTATCAGAAATCGCTGTGCTGATGGTTAGGATTAAATCGAACATTGTCAAAAAAGCTGGAAAATTTATAACTGACTAGGCAAAATGAACAAAACACGAACTTTCAATATTAGTTTTTTCTAATTTGTTCGCTTTATCCTTGAAATAAGCCGAACGATTCTATATAATCGGCACTATATTATTTTTTGTTAGTGGTTGGATATTTCCAAACATCCTTTCTATGTCCTCCAAACCCGGATAATATAAATAGGTTGTTCACTAAAAAGGAGGAATTACTGCATGTCGTCAAAATCGATCCCGTACATGCTTATCGCACCGGGATTCATCCTGCTGATCGTCTTTCTCGTGTTGCCGTTGGTCTCCATTATTTGGCCAACTTTTTTTGATGGCAGTCTGACTTTCGCATCTTACATCGCTTTTTTTCAGGACTCATATAATGTGAGCATCTTCATGCGCACGTTAAGGATTTCGTTGGTCGTCACCTTCTTTTGCGCTCTGTTAGGTGTTCCGACTGCCTATTTCATCGCCAGAGCCGACAAAAAATTCCGCAGCCTGATGATGGCGTTGGTACTGTTTCCGCTTCTGACCAATTCAGTTGTCCGCAGCTTCGCCTGGATCAATATTTTAGGCCAAAAAGGGGTAATCAATAACCTTTTGATGAACACGGGCATCATCGACACCCCGATCCCTTTGCTTTACAGCGAGTTCGCGATTACGATCGGCTCGATCTACCTGTTCTTACCGCTGATGGTAATCACATTGGTTGGGATCATCGAAAATATCGACACTGAAATCATGGAGGCCGCAGAAACTCTGGGTGCCAATCGCTTGACTGCCTTCCTGAAGGTGATCTTGCCGCTGAGTGTACCGGGCATCATCGTTGGCAGCATCCTAGTATTCACAGGAACCTTGACCGCCTATACAACACCGCAATTATTGGGCGGAAACAAAAATATGATGCTGTCAACATTCCTTTACCAAAACGCCATGACGTTGGGCAACTGGACAAATGCCAGCGTCATCGCACTGATCATGATTGTGACTACTCTGATAGTCATGAAGATCTTCAATTTGATCGCATCCGTCCTCGATAAGCGAGGTGAAGAACAACATGCGTAAAGAAAAAGGTCTTACATTCTTTGTTTTGCTGGTCTATGCATTCCTGTTCATCCCTTTGTTCGTCATCGTGGTCACTTCTTTCGGCAAGAACCCGACCATCCAATTCCCGATCGAAGGTTTTTCTTTCAAATGGTACGCAAATGTCTTCGAAAACGCCGCTTTTGTGGACAGCTTCCTGCTGAGTCTAAAGATTTCATTCTCTGCGACCATCCTGGCACTCCTAGTTGGAGTTCCCGCATCCTATGCTTTATCCCGCAACAATTTCATGGGACGCGAGTGGTTAAAAAACTTTTTCCTTTCGCCGACCATCATACCCGGCGTCGTTGTCGGCTACTCGTTGTTCCAGTTCATTGTCATCACCCTGCAGTTGCCTGTTTTCCAAGGACTGTTGTTGGGACATTTTCTGGTCAGCTTGCCTTATATCATTCGCGTCGTAGGTGGCAGCTTGGAACAGTTGGATTTCTCCATTGAAGAAGCAGCTTGGACATTAGGCAGCACGAAAGCGGGCGCCTTTTTCAAAGTAATTCTGCCGAACATCACATCAGGCATATTCGCTTCATTCATGTTGGCATTCATCAATTCCTTCAACAATATTCCTGTTTCTCAGTTTTTATCAGGTCCTGGGATTTCGACATTACCGACTGCTTTGATGAGTTACGTTGAATACAACTATGATCCGACCGTCTCGGCGCTCTCCGTATTGCTGATGCTGGCGACCATCGTATTGATGTACCTGATCGAAAAGACGCTCGGATTGTCATCGATTACCTGATTTTTTTTAACTACGAAGGAGGAACATGCATAAATGGCTTTTGTTGATTTAAATGATATCCGCGTCAGTTATGACGGGAAAAACGATATTTTAAAAGATTTGAACCTCGCGATGGAAAAAGGCGAATTGGTTTCCTTATTGGGGCCATCCGGTTGCGGAAAAACGACTACCCTGCGCGTCATTGCAGGGTTGATTGAACCTAACGACGGCACCTTTGCAGTCGATGGGACCGATTTGACGAAAGTTCCTGTGCACAAACGGAATTTCGGAATGGTGTTCCAATCCTATGCGCTTTTCCCCCATTTGACCATCAGGGAAAACGTAGGATTTGGTTTGAAGCTGCGGAAAGAGAAAAAAGAACAGCTTGATCAAAAAGTTACGGCAATGCTGGCAGTCACGGGCCTGAATGAGTTTGCCGAACGCTATCCAAAACAATTATCCGGAGGACAGCGCCAACGTGTCGCCTTAGCGCGTGCCTTGGTAATCGAACCTAAGTTGCTGTTGCTGGACGAACCGTTGAGCAACCTTGATGCAAAACTGCGCATATCCATGCGTATCGAAATCAAGAGGATCCAACGTCAACTAGGGATAACGACAGTATTCGTTACACACGACCAAGAGGAGTGCTTCTCCATATCTGACAAGGTAGCTGTAATGAATAAGGGCGTTATCGAACAATTTGCTTCGCCGGAAGAAATATACAGCAACCCGAGCACTGAGTTTGTCGCACGTTTCATCGGATTCGAAAACTTTATCGCGCTTACCGCCAGAGGGACGCACACGTTCACGGCAACGGATGGCTCCCCTTTCAGCACAACGCGTTCGACGGATCGCCAAGAAATCACCGGGACTATCCGTCCGGACGACATTATCCTTACGACCATTGCGGAAGAAGCCGCTAATACAATAGAGGGAACCGTACTGGTCCGCACTTTCCTGGGCAAGAGTTACCAGTACGAAGTGGAGACGCCGCTGGGAAAACTCCTCGTGAACGGCACCAATGAAGCAGCTCACCAAGCCGGCGACAAGGTTCAATTGTACTTGCCGCCTTCAAAAATTGTTTTAGTGTAAAAAAAATAAATAAAAAGGGGTTTTATCAGATGAAAAATTGGAAATGGATCAGCTTATCTTTAGCAAGTACAGCACTTTTGGCAGCATGCGGAAATGGCGGTAGCACAACGGAAAGCTCGGCTGAAGCCGGATCGGAAACGAGCAGCGAATTAACTGTTTCGACCTTCGCAATCGGGGAAGATGTCATCCGCTCGGACGTTTTTGCACCATTTGAAGAAGAAAATGGCATCACCATCGTTGCCGAAGTCGGGAACAGCAGCGAGCGCTTCACGAAATTCCAAAATAACCCGAACAACACGATTGATGTGATCGAATTGTCCCAAGCCAATGCGGCATCCGGCGTATCCGAAGAACTTTTCGAGCCATTGGATGCAACAAAAGTGCCTAATATGGCGAACCTGATCGACAGCGCCAAAGAATTATCCGAAGATGGATCCGGTCCTGCTTACACCATCAACAGCATCGGCATCATCTACGATGAGGCAGCCGCTGGTATGACGATTGACGAATGGTCCGACCTTTGGGATCCAGCTTTGGCAGGAAAAATCTCCATTCCGGACATCACCACGACTTTCGGTCCAGCGATGATCTACGTCGCAAGCGACTTCAAAGAAACGGATATCACAACCGACGACGGAACAGCCGCATTCGAAGCATTGACGGAACTTAAACCGAATATCGTCAAAACCTATACAAAATCTTCAGACTTGGCCAACATGTTCCAATCAGGTGAAATTGTTGCCGCAGTCGTTGGTGACTTCGCTTATCCCATCATTTCAGGCTCAAATCCGGATGTCCAGTACGTTGTTCCGGAATCAGGCACGTATGCTAACTTCAACACATTGAACGTCAACAAAAACTCTGAAAACAAAGAGTTGGCCTATGCTTACATCAACTGGAAATTGAGCAAGGAATTGCAGGAAGTGACTGCCATCTCGTTGAACGAAGCACCTACGAACAAAGAGGTTGTTTTGGATGAAGCAACAGCAGCGAACAAAACCTACGGCGCTGTTGCCGAACGCGCTAAAGCAATCGACTTCGCATTCGTCAACGAAAACTACGAAGCTTGGATCGCAGAATGGAATAAAACACTGAACCAATAAGCAAAGCCAAAAGCCACGGCGCAGCCGTGGCTTTTCCTGTATCCCTTATTCTATAATAGTGAAAAGAACAATTTAGGAGGCTCTTATGCAAATCGACCTAATCATCGAAAATGCGTCCGTCTTCAACAGTTTCCTGAAGACTTTCGAACGGAAAAATATCGCGATCGCGGGTGGAAAATTCTACTATATCAGCGCTGAAGACCTTCAGCCACTGCAACCAAAAGAAACGGTGGACGCGTCCGGTCAATATGTGATTCCCGGATTGATCGACATCCATATGCACATCGAAAGTTCCATGATCCCCCCTTCCCTTTTCTCGGGGGCAGCTCTGTCTTATGGCGTCACTACCGTTGTTGCCGATGCTCATGAGATAACCAACGTTTTTGGATTGGAAGGCATGGAGGCTTTTCTGGAGGAAGACACCGCCCTTGATATCTACTATGCGATTCCGTCATCTGTCCCGTCCACCACGCCCGAACTTGAGACAACAGGCGGATTCATTGGGGTGGCTGAAGTGCTCAACCTATTGAATAATCCGCGTGTCATCGCCCTTGGGGAAGCTATGAATTTCAAAGGCATCACCAGTGAGCCCGACTCTTTGATCCGTCAGATCCTCCGGGAAACGCAGATAAAGAAACCATTTCTTCCGTTGGAAGGGCACGTGCCGCGTGTTTCTGGCGTTGATTTGGCGAAGTTCATGTATGCTGGCATCACAGCGGATCACACCCACCAAAGCCCTGAATCGATTTATGAAAAAATCAGCAACGGGATGTTCCTGGAGTTCCAGAAGAAATCCATCCTCCCAGAAAACATGGCTGTCATAGAGAAACATAATTTCTATGAATATGTAGCGATCATCACCGATGATATCATGGCGGATGACCTGCTGGATGGCCATCTTGATGCCAATGTCCGTGCTGCCATCGCAGCCGGCATGCCGATTGAACAGGCCATTTACTGCACGACTTATACACCAGCAAGACGGATGGGATTCCAGGACCGAGGTGCTATCGTTGCCGGCTTCAAAGCAGATTTCATATTGTTGGATGATCTGGCGACTCTTGAAATAAATGCGGTCTACAAGAACGGAAAATTGGTGCACACGAAAGGGGCGGCCATCGCTTATCCGAATGAGAAACCTGCATACCCGGAACATTTCTATGACTCCATCCACTGTCGAGCATTGACTCCCGGTGATTTGCGTATCCCTGTCACAACCACTGATGCTACAGTCTGCTGCAATGTTATCCAAATCCAACAAGTGGGTACCTTCACCGAACCGGTCCAGCGTGAAGTAACGGTGAAAGACGGCTATCTGGACTGGGAAAACAGCGGACTGGCGCTTATCGTTGTAATGGAGCGCTACGGAAAAAACGGAAATATCGGCTTCGGCTTGGTCGAAAATGCGCTGACGGAAAAAGGCGCAGTCGCAACGACTTGGGCGCATGATCACCACAATCTGATGGTGATGGGGACCGATGCAGAGGATATGCTTGCTGCCCAACATGAACTTCTTTCCCTGCATGGCGGCTATATCGTCGTTCAGGACGGAAATATCCTCGGATCCTGTCCGCTACCGATCGGCGGCATATTGAGTGATGTTCCGGTTCAGACATTGGGTCGCCAACTTCATGCTGTCCGTTCCGCGATGGTTGCTTTGGGATACCGGAACAGCAACGAAATAATGAGTTTCTCGACTTTATCATTGCCGGTGTCGCCGGCCATCAAAATAACTGACTACGGCATGATGGATGTGCATACCCATGCCACCATTCCGTTGATTGCGAGGGAAAAATGAAAACACTGATAACAAACGTCACTGTACTGACCATGAACGCGGATTATGATGTCTTCGAAAAGGGCTTTATCCTTTTCGAAGACGACCAGATTCTTGCTGTGGGTCCGGCTGAACAGCAGCCGAATGCTGGCTATGATCGGATGGTCGACGGAAGGAATGCCATCGCCATGCCCGGGATGGTGAACACCCACACCCATATCGGCATGATTCCCTTCCGCTCACTCGGCGATGATACGCCGGATCGGCTGCGCCGTTTTCTCTTCCCGCTGGAAAAAGCCTGCATGACCAAACAACTGGCCTACCACAGCGGTAAATATGCCATCGCTGAAATGCAGTTGGCAGGCGTAACCACGTTCATGGATATGTATTATTTCGAAGATGAGCTGGCAAGAGCCGCCGATGAAATGAAAGTGCGAGCCATCCTGGGGGAAACCATCATCGACTTCGCCACTTGCGACACGACTGAACCGCATGGCGGACTGGCTTATGCGGAAACTTTCATCCCGAAATGGCTAGACCACGAGTTGATCACGCCTGCCATCGCGCCGCATGCCCCCAACACGAACAGCCCGCAAGCTTTGCAGCAGGCAGCTGCCATCGCTGAAAAATACGGTGTTCCGATCACTTTGCACCTGAGTGAAATGGACTATGAAATCCGCTACTTCCAGGAAAAATACGGAAAAACGCCGGTAGCCTTCCTGAATGACCTGGGTGTCTTGAGCGACCGGCTTATAGCTGCACATTGCATTCTGGTCACAGCTGAAGATATCGCACTCTTGAAGCGAAATGACGTGGCCGTTGCTCACTGTATCGGGGCAAATACGAAATCTGCCAAAGGCGTCGCACCTGTAAATGCCATGTTGGAGGCAGGTGTCCGGGTCGGGCTCGGCACAGATGGGCCAAGCAGCGGAAATACATTGGATCTGTTCACCCAAATGCGCATGTTCGCCAATTTCCATAAAACCCATCTGCAGGACCGTGCAGCTTTCCCAGCCCGTGATATAGTCCGCCTAGCCACGCTCGGAGGCGCCGAAGTATTGGGATTGGCCGATAAGATCGGCTCGCTGGAACCAGGCAAAAAGGCCGATCTTGTCCTCGTCGAAACAGACTCCGCAAATATGTTTCCAATATTCGATCCATATGCTGTACTGGTTTATTCCGCAAATGCAGGAAACGTATCGGAAGTCTTCATCAACGGGGTTCCAATCGTTTCCTGCAAACAATTGCTCACCCAGGATTTGAGTGCTTTAAAGACTGCATTGGCATCCGAAATGCACGACTTCATCAAACAAGCAAAATTAAACGAGAGTAAAGAAATCCTCTGACTACATAAAAAGCCGCCGTCCCGAATAAAGGACAGCGGCTTTTTTCAATCTATTTACGCATCCAGCAGGTTTGCAAGAATGATTTCCAGTTCGACGAAAGAGTGCGCGATGCTGTCGGGCTGTTCCGCCAGCATAATTTGGGCGGAGCTTCCGCCCCAAGTGATGCCGACAGTCTTTGTGCCCGCCATTTTGCCCATCTGCATATCATAGATGGTGTCACCGATCATGACCGTGTCATCCTTCGCCATGGGGATCTGCTCCCAGGCGGTGAAGATGGCTTCCGGGTTCGGTTTGTGCTGGTTCATGTTATCCAATCCGATGATCACTTCCATCAGGTCCACCAGGTCCAATGCAGCCAGACTGCGCAACAAAGCCTTGGTTGCTTTGTTGGAAATCACACCCAGATGATGGCCGTTCCCTTTCAGTTCCATCAGGGACTCCCGCGCTAAATCATACGATTCCAACAGCATATTTTCATATTTCTCGTATTTGTCCCAAAAGACTTCCATCAGCTTATCCATCTCGACCGGGGAGAGTGCATACTGCTTCAGATAGCCGGTGAACTTCACGACATGCGGTTTTCCTCTGTCCGCTCGAAGTTGTTCAGTGGTTGGAGCGGGATAGCCGAATTGTTCAAACGTATCCATTGTAGCCATTTCGCTTATTTTGCATGTTTCCGCCAAGGTACCATCAAAATCGAATAATAATAATCCCATCTTCCATCTTCCCTTCGATCGCAACTATGAACTGGATGCGGACAATAGAGGTGCACTCTACTTTTAACGCAGGAGCTCAAAAATTCCGAATGTTCACTATAATCAAAATTATAGCAAACAAAAACGACAGAATAATGAGGGTTTATTTAGAATTTGGAAAGAATTCACTCGTTTTCATCATCATATAACCGTTATTTCCGAACGTTAAGGTATAACAGATTTCTTAATGTACTGATTTAACTCTTCCAGCCCTTTGGCATTGCGATGCGGGTAGTTGGATAGGGGCAATTGACGGAATATCAAAATTTGCGTAAGATTCTGTGGTTGAAATGTTACTCCGGCGAACGGAGGCCTCGCCGGAGTTCGGCCTGCATTTTTTCATGCGTTCTCCGATGAGCACGGCTTCATCGGAGTTGGGCCCGAAAGTTACCGGTGTTCTCCGGTGGACGGATTCTTCACCGGAGCTGAGCCCACATTCCGGCGCGTTCCTCCGGCTAGCGGGCACACAATAAGAAGAAGGGAGGCCTCATTTATCTCGGGGCCTCCCTTCTCTTTTCAGTTGATGCGGTAAGCGTGATTGAGAGGGCCGCTGCCCTTGCCCAGATCCAGTCCGTCGCGGAGCGCGCCGGTGATGTAGGCTTTGGCTTGGCGGATGCTCGCTTCCATTCCGTGGCCTAAAGCCAGATTCGCGGCGATGGCTGAGGAAAGCGTGCAGCCGGTGCCGTGCGTATTCGGGTTTTCGATCCGTTCCGACTCGAACCAGCTGGCTTTCCCGTCCGAAAAGAGCAGATCGTCGGCGCTGTCCTTCAGATGGCCGCCCTTCAGGAGTACGCTAGTGCCTGCTGCTGAAGCGATGCGGGCCGCGGCAGCCAACATATCCGCCTTCGTCTCGATCTTGACACCGCTCAGTGCTTCTCCTTCCGGCACATTGGGGGTGATCACATCAGCCAACGGCAACAACAGCGTCCGCAAAGCCTGGCTGGCATCATCCTGCATCAGGCTGCTGCCGCTTGTGGCCACCATGACCGGATCTACGACGATATTCTCCGCTTTGTATTCAATCAGCTTCTCGGCGATGACCTTGATGATCGCGGCATTCGACACCATACCGATTTTCACCGCATCCGGCCGGATATCCTTAAAGACGCAATCCAATTGCTGCGCCACAAATTCAGGCATCACTTCCATGATTCCGGCCACGCCTGTCGTGTTCTGTGCCGTCAGCGCCGTGATCACGCTCATCCCATAAACTTTATGCGCCATCATCGTCTTGAGGTCCGCTTGAATCCCAGCTCCGCCGCTGCTGTCCGAACCGGCGATCGTCAATACTGTTTTCATGTTTTTGCTCATCCTTTCCAATCCGAAAATGAATAGATATACTGCTCCGTCAACGCTTCGATACGCTCCCTATCTTGTGCGGCACTCTCATCATAGACGCCGACTACACGGAACCCAGCTGATGTTGCCGTTTCGATGGCGTGCAGGGCATCCTCAAAGATGATGGTTTTCGTGAGGGGAGCCCCGAGATGTTCGACAGCCCTATGGTAAATGAGCGGATTGTCTTTGCCTGCCTTTACTTCACTGCTGGTCAGGATGGTGCTGAAGTATTCCCGGATGCCCAAACGCTCCAAGGCACTCTCGGCCAATTTCCTTTCGGTCGCGGTGGCGATGCACATTTTCACATTCTGCTCCTGCAATGTCTGCAGATATTCCGCTGCTCCGGCTTTAAGCGGGACTTCATAACGGTAAAGATCCGCAATCAGCGTTTGGATTTCCCAAATGATTGTCTCTTCATCTTCGCGCAATCCGTAAGCTTCACGAAAATGTTGGGCAGCTTGCTGCAGGCTCATTGTATTCAAGGTATCCTGCAGACCGGGAGCCGGCTGCACCTTTTTCTGAAGCAAGTAATTCTGTCCCAACCCTTCCCAGATCGGCATGGAATCCAGTAGCGTCCCGTCCAGGTCAAAGATGGCCGCTTCCAGTTTCATCATTTCACCATCTCTTCCGCTAACGGGCGCAACCTCTTCACTGCTGCCGTGATGTCCTTCTGCGCGAAGATGGCGGATACAACGGCAACTCCGTCGACGCCGCTGCCCTTCAGGTTGAGGATATTCCCTTCAGCGATGCCTCCGATCCCCACAACGGGTATGCTCACCGCCTGGCAGATCTGCTGCAGCGTTTCGATCGACAGCGTGTTGACATCCAGCTTCGTCGCTGTGCCGTAGATGGCACCGACACCCAGATAATCGGCACCGTTCCGTTCCGCCGTCAACGCTTCTTCGACGGAATGGGCAGAAACGCCAAGGATTTTTCCCTCTCCGATCCGGCTGCGGACGTCGCCCGCCTGCATATCGCTCTGCCCCACATGAACGCCATCCGCATCCAGAGCCAAGGCCACATCGACGGCATCATTGATGATGAATGGGACGCGGTGGCGTTTGGCCACGGCCTGCAGTTCCTTGCCCAGGGAGACAAAGGCGTCGAAATCCAATTCCTTCTCCCGCAATTGCACGACGGTAACGCCCGCCTGGATGGCTTCTTCAAGTTGTTCCGCCAAGGACGCGTTCCCCAGCCATTGGCGATCGGTCACCGCGTAAAGCAACAAATCATTCTTATCTACTCTCAATTTTAGCGCCTCCTTCCAGTATTTCGGCCGACATGTTGCTGATTGCATCGATGATGTAGCTGCGGTAGGATGATGTGCCTGCCGTATTGCGCAGCATCCTTTCGTAAGCCAGCTCGCCGCTGACGCCCATCAGGCATACCGCTGCTGCGGTGGCTTCCAATAATTGCTCCGGGTTGGCTCCGCAATAGGCCGCGATCAGTCCGGAAAGCATGCAGCCGGTTCCGGACACCTTCGCCATCTGCGGGTGTCCGTTGCGGATGATGTAGGCTTTGTCCCGATCCGCGACGATGTCGATGGCGCCGGTGATTGCGATGACCGCATCATGCCGGTCGGCCAATCGTTTGGCGAAAGCGACCGTTGCCTCGAGCGTCTCCTCGGTCACGGCATCGCTGATGTCGGCATCGACGCCTTTCGTCGTGCCGCTGCCGGAATCGATTGTCTTCATTTCCGAAATGTTGCCTTTGATCACGGTGAAGGCAATGTCCTCCAGCAACCTGAATGTCGCTTCGGTCCTGAAAGGGGAGGCCCCCGCACCGACCGGATCCAAAACGACAGGATGGGAGAGCGCATTGGCTTGGCGACCTGCCAGCAGCATGGACTCCACGGCTCGGCTGTTCAGTGTGCCGATGTTCAGGTTCAGAGCGGTGCAGATGGTAGTGATATCCGCGACTTCTTCGGGGGCATCGGCCATGATCGGTGATCCTCCCGCAGCCAAAAGGACATTGGCGACATCATTCACGGTGACATAATTGGTGATGCAGTGGACCAGCGGCGCCTGTTGCTGGACGTTTTCGAATAGCGTTTTGAACATGGGGTACCTCCAAATAGTTTGTTTGATGCGACAAAAAAAGCGGGAAATGTCCGAATAGGCATTTCCCGCTGAATAGAATCATTCAATGTTATGTCCCTACGTTGGCATTATCCAAATCAGGTAATCGGTCGAAGTTGATTACTTCCTCTCAGCCTGCTGACACAAGCTCCCTTTTTTCGTATGCAGTTATGACCTCATCTTAGCATATGCGTCATCCTTACTCAAGGATGATTTTTGCTGCTCCCATTTTATTTGGATTGCGCATTCAGCCATTCGAACAGATTCGCATAAGTGGTTTCGCCGACTGTAACTGCCGCCGCACCGCCTCCAGTGGCGTTGCTCGGCTCGGCCCCGAATGTTTCGGTATCGGTGGCAGCCGCGATCGCTTCCTTATCCTGGACGCCGGTCACCTGTTTGTTGAACAAGTAGATCCAGGAGAAGTGTCCAAGGTAAGTCGTGCCTGGACTGTCCGTCCCTTCAACCGTTTCATAGTAGGACAACCAAGCATTTTCCGCTCCTGCCTGAATGAGTGCCTGGTAGGTAGGCAGCACGAAATTTGCAGGGATGACAACCGGATCATCCGCGGATTGGACAAGCCAAATCGGCAGGTCTTTGATTGCCTGGATTTTTTCTTCGGTGAACCAAGGTTGGTCCGTCTTCACAAAACTCGATGTTCCGGTAGCTTCATCATTCGTTTTCACGTATGTCCCGTCGCTGTTCCGTTCATATTCATAATAGGCGTAGGCTTCACAGACAGGGTAGGCCGCCGCAAAATATTCCGGGTATTGGATGACCATGTTCATCGTCATATAACCGCCGTTCGAGCAACCGCCCAGATAGATGCGGTCGGTATCGACGTCCGGATGGGCAGCGACATAGTCCTCGATGGTAGCCATCAGGATTTCGGTGTAGCGGGAAATGCCGCTGCCGTTCCCGTTCGTGCCGTCCCCTTCATCCATCCAATAGGTAGGCGTTTGGACAGCCAGAACATAAGCCCCTGTCACATCACCCGTTTTGAAATTGGATTGGATCTCCTCTTTGGCCAATGCCGAAACTTCATTTCCAAGGATAGCGATGTCGGGATCGGTCCCGCCTTCCCCTTGGCCGTGCAACCAAATGACCAGTGGATTCGCTTCCCCTTCGGCAAGTCCTTCCGGCTCATAAGCAGCCGTCGAAAGCGTCAATTCCTCTTCTTGATCCGTCATCGGATTCACGTAGGTGCCGCTGAAAGTCCCTCTGGCCGTGAACAAATCGGTATCCGGTGAGATGCGGTTGTTCACGGCATCCTCCGTGATGCTTAAAGAGTAGTCCTCATCCTCGATCGTGATCGAAGGCGCAACGATTGCGACCTCATAAACTGGGGACCATTCATTCATCGATGTCGTCGTATTGTAGGTGAACGGAGATCCGATCACGCTGAACGTCGCATCATTGAAGCCGGTCTCCATATCGATCGCGATGAAGTTTGAGTTTTCCTGCGGATTCCCGTTTTCATCGGATGTGTAGACGTCCGTCACTGTGCGTTCCGCGCCGGCCGTCATGACCTGCCAGCCGCTCGGATCGACACTGTCGACTTCATCCTCCAGTTCGATGATGAGTTTCGGTACACCCGGTCCGCCTTCATAGCCTTTCACATAGATGCTGGTCTTTACGACGCCAGCATATGTTTCGGCCTGTTGCGCCGAATCCGGTTCGATGATTTCATGATGGTAACGCATCTGCTTCCCCTCCTGTTCTTCCTTGTTTCATTCACGTTCCATTATACTATAATTCGTTATTCAAAAATCCGGGACTGCAATCAAAAAAGCCGTTGCTGTCCCGAAATGTGGCAGCCCATCTTTATTGTGCGGACGTTAGCCGGAGGAGAATGACGGAATGCGTGCGCAACTCCGGTGAAGGATCCACTCACCGGAGGACGGCGGCAACAATCAAACTCAACTCCGACGAAGCCGTGCTTATCGGAGAACACAGGAAGAATGTGGGCCGAACTCCGGCGGAGCCTCCGCTCGCCGGAGAAGAAAAAGAAAACGACAAAAAGACGGGACTGCCTCGAAAAAAAAGGAGGCAGCCCCGATTCTTATTCTTATTTACTGCAAATCATCACGCTCTACTCAAATGCATTCTGAATCCCAGAAAACTCCGTCTAAGCTCTATTCCGCCGTTTTTGCGATCTTTCCTTGGGTCACGTAGACCATCAGGACGGAAATGTCGGCTGGGTTGACGCCGCTGATCCGGCTTGCTTGGGCGATCGTTTCCGGTTGGATTTTCTTCAGATTCTGTTTGGCTTCGTTCGCGATTCCGTTGATCGCATCGTAATCGATGTTCGCAGGGATGCGTTTTTCTTCCATTCTCTTCAGCTTGTCCACTTTTTCGGCGGCTTTCTTGATGTAGCCTGCATATTTGATCTGCACTTCCACTTGCTTGATGACTTCTTTCGGCAAGGCTACTTCAAACGGCGCAAAAGCGATCAGACCTTCATACTTCAATTCCGGACGCTTCAGCAGGTCCGCAAACAAAATACCGTCCTTCAGAGGAGCGGATTTTTGTTCCGCAAGAAAAGCCTGCAGTTCTTCAGTCGGTTTCAGGCGGGTCTTTTCAAGGCGAGCGATTTCCTTTTCGACGGCCTGTTTTTTCTCCAGGAATGACGCATAGCGTTCTTCCGTCACCAAACCGATTTCGCGGCTCATTTCGGTCAAGCGGAAGTCGGCATTGTCATGGCGAAGCAACAGACGGTACTCGGCGCGTGAAGTCAACAGGCGATACGGTTCCATTGTTCCTTTCGTGACCAAATCATCGATCATGACGCCGATGTAGCCATCGCTGCGTTTCAGGATCAAGGGTTCTTTCCCTTGCACAGCCAAAGCGGCATTGATGCCGGCGACGATGCCTTGTCCGGCAGCTTCTTCATAACCGGATGTGCCGTTCGTTTGACCGGCAGTGAACAGATTCTTCACCAATTTCGTTTCCAAGGAAAGACGCAACTGATGCGGTTTCACGACATCGTATTCGATGGCATAGCCTGTCCGCATCATTTGCGCATTTTCCATCCCAGGAACGGAACGGATCAAATCAAGCTGAACATCCTCCGGCAATGAGGTGGACAAGCCCTGCACATAAACTTCTTCGTTTTCGCGGCCTTCTGGCTCAAGGAAAAGCTGATGGCGCGGCTTGTCGCTGAAACGGACAATTTTGTCTTCGATCGATGGGCAATAACGCGCCCCTACACCTTCCACGATACCCGTGAACATTGGTGCGCGGTGGAGATTGTCACGGATTATTTCATGGCTTTCCGGACTCGTATAAGTCAGCCAGCAAGATAATTGATCTTTCAGATAGTCTTCATCTTTGGAAAGGAAACTGAAATGGTTCGGCTCAACGTCACCGGGTTGTTCTTCGGTTTTGGAATAATCGATGGTCGAAGCCATCACACGCGGCGGCGTGCCGGTCTTGAAGCGCGCCAATTCAAATCCGAGATCAAGCAGATTTTCGGATAATTTGATGGATGGCTGCGAATTGTTCGGTCCGGAAGAGTAGACCAAATCCCCGATGATGATTTTCCCTCGGGAAGAGGTTCCGGCTGTGATGACGACGGCCCCAGCCCGGTAAACGGCGCCTGTATGGGTCACGACGCCCTTGACTTCCCCGTCTTCAACAATCAGTTCCTCGACGATGGCTTGCTTCAGCAGCAGGTTCTCCTGTTTCTCGATGGTGTGCTTCATATGATGGGCATAGTCATCCTTATCCGCTTGTGCGCGCAACGCTTGGACTGCAGGTCCCTTCCCTGTGTTCAGCATGCGCATTTGGATATAGGTCTTATCGATGTTGCGTCCCATCTCGCCGCCTAATGCATCGATTTCTCTTACGACGACACCTTTCGCAGGTCCGCCAATGGATGGGTTGCAGGGCATAAAGGCGACCATGTTCAAATCGATCGTAACCAGCATCGTGCTGCATCCCATACGCGCAGCGGCAAGCGCCGCTTCGGATCCGGCATGTCCGGCTCCTACAACAATCACATCAAAACTTCCAGCTTCAAATCTGTTCATTTTTCCATTCCTTTCGTTTGTGCTATCTATTTGTGCTAATCATTTTAGTTGAACTCTGAATTGCAGAGGGTTCCGCTTTGTGGTTGTCCCCTTAGTGCTCACCCTCTACCCGCAATTCATCGTATCCTGTTATTTGCCTAAGCAAAACTGTGTGAATAGTTGGGTGAGGAGTTCGTCCTGGACGCTGTCGCCGGTGATTTCTCCGAGGAGGTCCCAACAACGGGTGAAATCGATCTGGACGAGGTCAATCGGCATGCCGGATGCGATACCAGTCAGTACTTCATCCAACGAATCCATCGCATCGTTCAAGAGCGCGATATGGCGGACGTTGGATACGTAGGTTGCATCCGTCTCGCCGGTTTCCCCGGAGAAGAACATCTTCGTGATCTGTTTTTCCAGTTGATCCAATCCGCTTTCGCTCAGCATGGATGTTTCGATGACTCTTTCAGGGTCGCTCCAAGGTTCCAGGTCGGCTGTCGTCATGTTCGCATCCAAATCCATTTTGTTCATAAGGATGATGCGGTTCATGTCCTTCGTGTCTTCCAACAATTGCTTGTCCTCTTCCGTCAGCCCTTCGTTCTGGTTGATCAGCAGCAGAATCAGATCCGCTTCGGCCAAGGCTTTGCGGCTGCGTTCAACGCCGATCTTTTCCACGACGTCATCCGTTTCGCGGATGCCGGCCGTGTCGATCAGCTTCAAAGGAACACCTCTGACGTTTACGTATTCCTCGATTGTATCGCGGGTAGTGCCGGCGATATCGGTCACGATGGCTTTCTCTTCACGCAACAAGCGGTTCAGCAAACTGGACTTCCCGACGTTCGGGCGGCCGATGATGGCTGTCTGAAGGCCTTCGCGCAGGATTTTCCCTTGCTTGGCGGTATCCAACAGATGCTGGATATGTCCGCGCACTTCAATGGTGCGTTCCTTCAGGAGCTTCGTCGTCACTTCCTCGACGTCGTCGTATTCCGGGTAGTCGATGTTCACTTCTACCTCGGCCAACGTGTTCAGGATGATCTGACGGATATCGCGGATCATGCCTGATAATTTGCCGTCCAACTGATGCAAAGCGACGTTCATCGCCCGGTCCGTTTTGGCACGGATCAAGTCCATGACTGCTTCGGCTTGCGACAGATCGATCCGGCCGTTCAGGAAGGCGCGCTTTGTGAATTCCCCGGGCTCCGCCATGCGGGCGCCGTTCTGGAGAATCGTCTGCAGAATCCGGTTGACGCTCACGACGCCGCCGTGGCAGTTGATCTCCACAACATCTTCGCGGGTGAAAGTCTTCGGTCCGTGCATGACTGACACCATGACTTCATCGATCATGTCGCCGGTGCGCGGATCATAAAGATGGCCGTAATTGATCGTGTGTGTGGAGACGTCAGCCAAGTGCTTCGTACCGGATCGGTATAAGGCATCGGCAATCTGGATTGCCTGATCTCCGCTCAAACGCACAATCCCGATGGCCCCTTCTCCCGGCGGCGTCGAAATGGCAGCGATGGTATCAAATTCATTTATAATCATTCATTATCGTCCTTTCTCGGTTGTTTCAGCGTACAAAAAAAGCGCCCACTCCTCCCCTTCGTTCTGGCGGGAGGAAAAGCACTTTGACTGCATTTCATTTTGGATATTCTTTTCAGCTTACTATAAATAGATTTCTAGCCGATTATACAAGCAATGCCGTCGCAATGCAAGCATTTAATCACTGGCTATTTTATTTCATCATCAGGTAGGCCGTACTCAACAAACCTCCGGCCACCAACAAGATGACGACGTTACGGAGGTATCTTTTCCTGTCTACCTGAACACGCAATTGGATGTGCAGCAAATCCATCACACCCAACACAATGATCATCACGACACCCACAAAACCTACGATCAAAGTAATCATCGATGCAATAAACAACAACTCGGTAACGTTCATGGAAAGCCTCCTCAAACAAACAGCGTTCAACTTCTCAAACAGTATAGCATAGCGTTTTGAGGAGGTCCTGCTTACCCGCCGGAATTATTTTGTCCGTTTTGTTACGGCTCAGCCGATCTGCAAGGCGATTTTCCCTGTCTGTTCGGCATTTTCCAGCCGCAGGAAGGCCGCTTTGAAATCCTCTGCCGGATAAACGGCGTCCACTACCGGATGGAGCTCATGTTCCTCCACAAAGCGGACCATCGCTTCATATTCTTCAAAACTGCCCATCGTTGAGCCTTTCAGCGTGTACTGTCCATAAAAGAATTTCCGCAGATCGAAGGTGACCAGATCGCCCGTTGATGAGCCGAAAGTCACGATGGTGCCGCCCCTGCGCACCGCATCCAGCGATTTGTCGAAAGTGGCTGCTCCGACCGACTCGATCACGACATCCACTTTTCCGCCACCCATCGCTTCCACCCAATCCTCATCGTGCAGCAAGCCTTTTTCGGCTCCGTGCTGCAGCGCCATTCCCAATTTTTCTTGGGAACGGGAAGTGACGTACGCTATCGCTCCAGCGGCCTTGGCGAATTGCAGCAGATAGTTGGCTACTCCGCCGCCGATGCCCGGAATCAGGACTTTCATGCCTTCAGATACTCCGCCTTTTGTGAATAAGGCGCGGTAAGCTGTCAAAGCGGACAGGGACAGGACGCCTGCTTCTTCCCAAGAAAGATGAGTCGGTTTATGGACCGCATTCTCTTCGGAAACAACGATTTCTTCTGCCATCGTCCCCTGCTCCGAACTACCGAGGATCGTGAAAGTTTCCGGTGCCGTATCGCTGTTCTCGCGCCACCCGCTGCCGGGATAAAGCATCACTTCATCACCGATTTTGAAACGCGTCACCTCTACTCCGACAGCCGCAACGATGCCGGCAGCATCCGATCCGATAACAACCGGATGCTTCTCATGGACTTGGCTCAAGGCAAAAAGGTCGCGATGATTCAGTCCGGCTACTTTGACCTTTATTTTTATCTCGGAAGGTCCTGCCGGCTTTTCCGCACGGTCTTCCCATTTCAAACCTTCCAATCCGACTTTTCCGCTGTGAATCAATGTTTTCACCATATCAATCACTCCTCAAATAGATATTTCTGTTAGATTCAGTATAGCTTTTCCGGACAGAAATACAAAGAGGGAGACCGAAGCCTCCCCCTCACCTTGCTATTTTTCCGTAAAACGGATTGCTTTTGCTCCGATATCGGAACGATAGAACGTATGCGCAATCGGATTTGCATTCAGGTAACGGTATGCTTTGTCCTGCGCGTCCTGCAGCGTTTCGCCTTGGCCAGCGATCAACAGGATGCGTCCGCCGTTGGACAACAAGCCTTGTTCGCCAGCCTTCACGCCTGCAGCATAGACGATGCATTCGGCATTTTCGGTATCCAGATCAGGCAACGGGATATCTTTCATCGGTGCTTCCGGATAGCCCTCAGCGGCAATAACGACACCCAAAGTGTAACGATCGGTATACATTTCGATGACCGGATCTTTTCCGTTCAGGATGTCATCGATGACTTGCGCCAAGTCGGATGCCATCTGATTCATGATGACCTGTGTTTCCGGATCGCCGAAACGGGCATTGAATTCGATGACGCGCAACCCTTTGGCGGTGATCATCAAGCCGGCATAGACGACTCCCTTGAATGGGACGCCCTCAGCCACCATTGCCTCTACAGTCGGTTTTACGACCGTATCCAGCACTTCTTGAATCATCGCTTCAGATACTTGAGGTACAGGCGAATAAGCGCCCATGCCGCCCGTATTAGGGCCTTTGTCGCCATCATAAGCCCGCTTGTGGTCTTGTGCGACGCCTGAATAGTAATACTTCGCACCGTTCGCCAGAGCGAACAAGGAGAATTCTTCCCCTTCAAGGTACTCTTCAATGACGACTTTCGGCTTGCCGGCTGCATATTTGCCTTGCAGCAGCATGTCGTTCAGCGCATCCAGAGCCTCAGTCATCGTCATCGCGACAACGACGCCTTTTCCGGCTGCCAGACCGTCCGCCTTGATGACGATCGGAACACCATTGGCTTTCACGTAAGCAACAGCTGCTTCATAGTCCTCGAATGTCTCATAGGCTGCAGTCGGGATGCCGTATTTCTTCATCAGATCTTTTGCGAATTGTTTCGAACATTCCAAATCAGCCGCTTTTTTTGAAGGTCCGAAGACTTTCAGGCCAGCCGCTTCAAATGCATCCGTTACCCCTTCAAACAAAGGGATTTCCGGTCCGACGAAAGTCCAGGCGATGCCATTGTCTTTGACGAATTGAACCAATCCTTGATGGTCGTTTTCCGCAATGTCGACCAGCGTGATGCCGTCCTGGGCCATCCCTGGGTTGCCTTTGGCGCAGTAAACAGTCTCCACCAACGGGCTTTGAGTTAATTTTTTAGCGATGGCATGCTCGCGTCCGCCACTGCCGATTACAAGAAGTTTCATCTGTTAGATCCTCCAACCTTTTATATGAAGCTTGATAATGGTGCTGTTTCTTAATCGAGTTCTGAAATCCAGACCCCTCCGCCTAAGCTGACAACCGCGCACGGGCAAAAAGCGCCCGCTTTGCGTTTGTCCTCTTAGTGCTCAGGGTCTAAACGGATTTCATCTCATCTTGTTTTTAATCGAGTTCTGAATCCTAGAGTTCTCCGCCTAACGCTGTTCATGCCCACCCAGCCAAGAGCAGGCTGTTTGGTCCTGAACTTCGTTAGTGCTCAAACTCTGAGCGTAGGATTCATCACATCTTGTTTTTAGTGTCTGAAGTGTCTTACGCTTGTTTTCAGCATGGTGATGCCGTATTTGTTTGCCATTTCGATCGAATCTTGGTCTTTGATGCTACCGCCTGGTTGAACGATGGCTTTGATGCCGTGTTTGGCAGCATATTCCACGCTGTCGTTCATCGGGAAGAAAGCATCACTCGCCAATACAGCGCCTTCGATGGCGTTGGCTGCTTCAGCTTGCTCGATTGCGATTTTTACGGATCCGACACGGTTCATCTGGCCTGCGCCGATGCCGACTGTCTGTTTGCTGTTTGCCAACACGATGGCATTGCTCTTCACGTGTTTAACGACTTTCCAGGCGAAATCCATTGCTTTCATTTCGTCTTCAGTCGGTTGACGTTCGGTCATGACTTCCCAATTAGCAGGTACGTCTTCTGTGTTGATGTCTTGCGTCTGTTCCAGCATGCCGCCCAATACGGAGACGAATTCTTTTCCGCCTGCTTTTGCAGCCGAGAAATCCAAAGTCATGATGCGGACATTTTTCTTCTTGAATAAAATGGCTAGAGCTGCTTCCGTATAGCTTGGCGCCAAAACGATTTCCAGGAACATGCTGTTCAGTTTTTCGGCAGTCGCCACATCCAAAGGACGGTTCGCAACCACAATGCCGCCGAAGATGGAGACAGGATCAGCTGCATAGCAACGATCGAAGGCTGCATCGATGTCGTCTGCGATACCGACGCCACATGGATTCATGTGCTTAACGGCAACCACAGCCGGCTCGTCAAATTCGCGGGCGATACGGATAGCAGCATCAGCATCTTTGATGTTGTTGTAAGACAATTCTTTTCCGTGCAATTGGACCGCACTCGCGATCGAGAACGGCACAGCCAACGGTTCCTGGTAGAAAGTCGCGGTTTGGTGACCGTTTTCTCCGTAACGCAGGCTCTGTTTCAGATCATAGGTCACTGTCAATTTTTCAGGTTCGGTTTCGCCGACCACATTAGTCAAATATTGCGCAATCAAAGCGTCATAGCTGGCTGTATGACGGAACACTTTTGCAGCCAAAGCTTGGCGCGTCTCGAAAGTCGTTTCGCCTGTAGCTTCCAATTCGACAAGGACTTTTGCATAGTCGATCGGATCGGTCAGGACAGTCACGCTTGCGTAGTTCTTGGCAGCGCTGCGGAGCATGCTCGGGCCGCCGATGTCGATGTTTTCGATGGCATCAGCCAAAGTCACGTCGTTTTTGCTGATTGTTTCTTTGAATGGGTACAGGTTGACGACAACAAAATCAATCGGTGCAATATTGTGCTCTTTCATGGCTTGCATATGGTCCGCAAGATCACGTCTGCCCAAAAGTCCGCCATGGATCAGTGGGTGCAACGTTTTTACGCGGCCGTCCATCATTTCAGGAAAGCCGGTTACATCCTCTACGGAAATAGTCGGTACGCCTGCCTCTTCCAAAGCCTTCTTCGTTCCGCCAGTTGAGATGATTTCGATTCCTTTTGCTGCTAATGCCTGCGCAAATGCTACAACGCCTGTTTTATCTGAAACACTGATCAATGCTCTTGTCACTGTGTGTCACTCCTTAAATTTTTGATGGATTAATGGGGTTTCAACAAAAGGAAGGACTTCCGCAATCGCGGAGTCCTCATCCATTTTGTTAGCCTTTATTCTTTTGTGCCAGTTGTCGGATCACTTGCGGGAAGATCCGGTGCTCCACTTGATGGATACGAGTCTCCAAAGTCTCCAGCGTGTCCTCCGGGAGGATTGCCACTTTTTCTTGGGCGATGATTGGGCCGGTATCGACCCCTTCATCAACGAAATGGACGGTGACGCCGGTCTCCGGAACACCTGCTTCGAAAGCGTCCTGGATGCCATGCCTACCCGGGAAATCCGGCAGCAAGGATGGGTGGATATTGACGATGCGGTCGGCGTAGGCCGATAGCAAAGTCGGTCCGACAATCCGCATATAGCCGGCCAAGACGACCAAGTCGACTTTTTCTTCAGCCAGGTGCTTCAAAATTTCATTTTCGTAGGCGATTCGATCCTCGAAGCCTTTCGGCGTAAAGGAAATCACCGGGATATTGTATTGATTGGCGCGCTCGATCGCATAAGCTTTCGGCTTGTCGCAGAACAGGAAAGCGATCGTCGCATCCACTTGGCCTGACGCGATGGCTTCGGCGATGGCTTGAAAATTCGAGCCGTTTCCTGAAGCAAAGACAGCTATCCTCATGCTTGAGCCTCTTTCAGGATAACCTCTTTTTCTGATGTTTTTGCAGCCACGGAGCCGATCACGTAGGCTTTTTCATCGTTCTCAGTCAGAACGCCCAGTACTTCCGTCAAGTTTTCGGGAGCGACCGCCAGCACCATGCCGATGCCCATGTTGAAGATTTCGTACATTTCAAGAGCCGGAATGTTGCCGATTTTTTCCATCACTTGGAAGATCGGCAAGACAGGCCAGCTGCCCAATTTGATTTCCGCTTGGACGTTCTCAGGAAGCATGCGCGGCACGTTTTCGACGAAGCCGCCGCCGGTGATGTGGGCAACGCCATGCAAGAGCTGTTTTTTGATCAACGGCAAGAGGGCATTCACGTAGATTCTTGTAGGCGTCAATAAAACGTCGCCCAATTCCTGGTCTTCAATGCCTGCCACTTTGTCGCTCAATTTGTAGTCATTGTCTTTGAAGAAGATTTTGCGCACCAAGGAGTAGCCGTTCGAATGGATGCCTGATGAAGGCAAACCAACCAACACATCCCCTTCTTTGATCAAGGCAGGTGTCAACAAAGCATCTTTTTCCGCAACCCCTACCGTAAATCCGGCCAGATCGAAATCTTCCGGATCGTACATATCAGGCATTTCGGCTGTTTCTCCGCCGATCAGGGCAGCACCGGCTTGGACGCAACCTTCAGCTACGCCAGCAACAATCTGCTCCAATTTTTCCGGACGATTTTTGCCGACAGCTACATAATCCAAGAAATAAAGAGGTTCTGCGCCTTGCGCTACGACATCGTTGACGCACATCGCGACACAATCGATCCCGATCGTATCGAATTTTCCGGCTTCGATGGCCAGCATCAGCTTCGTGCCGACACCGTCCGTACCCGATACAAGCACAGGTTTTTTGTAGTTCAATTCAGAAAGGTCAAAGTTTCCGCCGAATCCGCCGACTTCGCCAAAAACGCCTGGACGTTTTGTGCGGTCGATGTGTTTCTTGATGCGGCTTACTGTTTCATAACCGGCTGTGACATCCACACCCGCTTTTGCATATGCGTTTTCCATCAAACTTGTCCTCCCTTTAGATTCTCTTTTTGAATAGCTGTCATATTGTTCACGTAATCCGCTTCATAGTCATAAAGCCCAGTCGGGTAGACCCCGTTGAAGCTGTCCATGCACAAGCCTGAATACGGCATATCAAATTTCAAACCGATTGAATCGATCAGACCCTCTTGGCTAAGGAAAGACAAGCTGTCTGCACCAATGTATTCACAGATTTCATCGACGGTCATTTTTGCAGCAATCAGTTCGGCCGACTTGCTGATGTCGATGCCATAAAAACTTGGGTAGATCAAAGGCGGAGAAGAGATGCGGACATGCACTTCTTTGGCGCCCGCTTCTTTCAATAAAGTCACGATGCGTTTGCTGGTTGTGCCGCGCACGATGGAATCATCCACCATGACGACGCTCTTGCCTTGGACAACCCCTTTTACGGCGGACAGTTTCATCTTCACGCCCAATTCGCGCAGTTCCTGTGTCGGTTGGATGAACGTGCGTCCGACATATTGGTTCTTGATCAAGCCCATTTCGTAAGGCGTGCCGCTTTCTTCGGCGAATCCGCTCGCTGCGGACAAGGAAGAATTGGGCACACCGATGACGATATCGGCTGTCACCGCTGGTGCTTCGATGGCCAAACGCGTTCCCATCCGTTTGCGCGCAGTATGCACATTCACGCCGGCAATATTGGAATCTGGACGCGCGAAGTAGATATACTCCATTGCAGCGATGGAAATGGTTGTGTCATCAGTATATTTTTCGATCGTCAAGCCGTTGTCGTCAATGATCGCCAGTTCGCCGGCGTTGACGTTGCGGACAAAATCAGCGCCAATCGTATCGATGGCACACGTTTCGCTGGCCATCACATACGCACCATTCGGCAATTGGCCGATGACAAGTGGACGGAATGAATTCGGATCGACGGCACCGAACATTTTCTCTTCGGTCAAAAGGATATAAGTGAAGCCGCCTTTGACTTGATTCAAGCTCTCTTTGATCTTTTCGATCAGGCTGTCTTTCTGGCTGCGTCTGATCAGATGCATCAGAACTTCCGTATCCGAAGTCGAATGGAAGATGGCGCCATTTTCCTCAAGATTGCGGCGCAATGATTTGGCATTCACCAAGTTGCCGTTGTGGCAAATAGCGATATCCATATCATAGAAATGGTACAAAAACGGCTGCACATTTTCGATGCTGTTCTGTCCGGAAGTGGAGTAACGCACATGCCCGATGGCACGGTTTCCGGTCAACCTCTGCAGATCATTTCCGTCCTTGAAGACTTCGCTGATCAGACCAAGATTGCGGTGCACCAACAATTTTCCTTCATCACATGAAACTATCCCTGCACCCTCTTGTCCGCGGTGCTGCAAGCTGTGCAAACCGAAGTAAGTCAACTGGCTGGCATTGTCGTCTCCCCAAATGCCGAATACGCCACATTCTTCGTTTAAGCTTTTTGTTTCAGCAAGCATGGAATAGCCTCCTCCCATTTCGTTTGTACTTCTTTAACATCCAAATTGATTGTTTCGTTCTCGGCAGCGATTTTTGCGACAGCGTCAGCAGTCACGGTTCCGATTTGTGCAGCAGCTGATCCGAAGATCGCTTCCACAGCGGCAATATTTTCAGGTTTCACGGTCAGGATGAAGCGTGATTGCGTTTCGCTGAACAGCAATGCTTTATCCATGGCAACCGTTACGTCGAAGCCTAAACCAGTGTCAAAGACGCTCTCCATCAAGCCGACAGCCAAGCCGCCTTCAGACAAGTCATGCGCGCTGGCGATCAAGCCGGCTTTGATTGCTTTGAGGACGTTCGCTTGGTTTTGTTTTTCGACAGCCAAGTCAAAGTCCATCAGTTTACCTTCGATTTTGCCCAATTCCATTTTTTGCAGTTCGGAACCGTTGAAGTCAGCTTTGGTTTCGCCGATCAGGACAATGCGGTCACCTGCAGCTTTGAAAGCTTGCGTAGTGATGTGCGCAAGATCTTCGATCAAGCCGACCATACCGATCATCGGTGTCGGATAAACGGCCACGCCGTCGGTTTCATTATAAAGGGAAACGTTCCCTGAGATGACAGGCGTATCCAATTGGCGGCAAGCTTCAGAGATGCCGTCTGCGGAAGTGCTTAATTCCCAGAAAATTTCTGGTTTATCAGGATTTCCGTAGTTCAAGCAGTCTGTGATCGCCAATGGTTTTCCGCCGCTGGCAACGATATTACGGGCAGCTTCAGCGACAGCGATCTGTCCGCCGATTTCCGGATTCAAATACAGGTAACGGCCGTTGCAGTCGGTTGTCATTGCGATCGCTTTTTTGGTGCCGCGGACGCGGACAACTGCGGCATCGCTTCCTGGCCCTACGACCGTGCTGGTGCGGACCATGGAATCATACGTGTTATAGACGCTCTTCTTGGAAGCCAACGTCGCTTGTTGCAACAAAGCCACTAATGTATCCTGCGCTGATGTGAAGACAGGTTTGTAGTCTTCCATAGCTGCGAATGCAGCGATGCGGGCAGGCACTGCAGTCGGTTTGTAGTAGACCGGTGCGTCTTCAGCCAAAGCATCAACCGGAAGTTCCGCCACCATTTTGCCTGCATGGGATAGACGGTACATGCCATCATCAGTAACTTCACCGATCACGACTGCATCCAATTCATATTTTTTGAACAGGTCGACGATGCGTTGCTCTTCGCCCTTCTTGATGCACAAAAGCATACGCTCCTGCGACTCGGAAAGCATCATTTCGTAAGGTGTCATTTCTGTTTCGCGCTGTGGAACATCATCAAGGTTCAAAAGCAAGCCGCTGCCTGCTTTTGAAGCCATTTCCGAGCTGGAAGAGACCAAGCCGGCAGCACCCATGTCCTGGATACCGACCAAAGCGTCGGAGTAGTCATAAATGCATTCCAAACAAGCTTCCATCAATAATTTTTCCATGAACGGATCGCCTACTTGGACAGCCGAACGTTGCGCTTCTTCCTCTTCCTTGAATTCTTCGGAAGCGAAAGTGGCGCCATGGATACCATCGCGGCCTGTTTTTGCGCCTACGTACATGATCGAGTTGCCGACTCCGGCAGCTTGACCTTTCTGCATATCTTTTTGATCGATCAAGCCGACGCACATTGCGTTGACTAACGGATTCCCTTTGTAGCAAGGGTCAAAGACCGTTTCGCCGCCGACAGTCGGGATACCGATACAGTTGCCGTAACCGCTGATTCCGGCAACAACTTCTTCGAAGATATGTTTCGTGCGTTCATTGTCCAATTCGCCGAAACGCAAAGAGTCCAGGATCGCGATTGGGCGTGCGCCCATGCTGAAGATGTCGCGGATGATGCCGCCGACACCGGTAGCCGCTCCTTCATAGGGTTCGATAGCTGATGGATGGTTGTGGCTTTCCGCTTTGAAAACGACAGCCTGGCCGTCGCCGATATCAACGATACCAGCGCCTTCACCGGGTCCTTGCAACACTTGCGGGCCGGTAGTAGGGAATTTTCTCAGGACTGGTTTTGAGTTTTTATAAGAACAGTGTTCGCTCCACATAACGGCAAACAGGCCAGCTTCAGTATAATTCGGCAAACGATGCAAAATTTTATCGCAGATTGTGCCGTACTCTTCGTCTGTCAGACCCCATTCACGATAAATTTTGGACTCTTTTACTTGTTCTGGCGTTGGTTCTAAAAATGCCATTATTTGTTCAGCTCCTTCTTATAATTTTCAACCATGGATTGGAACAGGCGCAGGCCATCCGCTGATCCCAATAAAGCTTCGACAGCACGCTCCGGGTGAGGCATCATGCCTAGGACATTGCCTTTTTTGTTGATGATGCCGGCGATGTCTTCGATGCTTCCGTTCGGGTTGCCGTTGGCATAAGTGAATACGATTTGGTTATTGGCCTTCAGGTCAGCCAAAGTCTCTGCATCGCAGAAGTAGTTTCCTTCGCCATGCGCGATCGGAACAGAGATGATTTCGCCTTCTTTATAGAGGGAAGTGAATTGCGTATCGGCGTTCACGACTTTCAGATCCTGCGGTTTGCAGACGAACTTCAATGTATCATTGCGGCGCAAAGCACCAGGCAATAAGCCGGCTTCAGCCAAAATCTGGAATCCGTTGCAAGTGCCGAATACAGGCTTGCCTTCTTCAGCGAAACGGACAACTTCGCTCATGATGTTCGCAAAGCGGGCAATCGCACCTGTACGCAAGTAATCGCCATAAGTGAATCCGCCGGGCAATAGGACAGCATCGAAACCTTCAAGGCTTGTTTCATAATGTTGCACATACTCTGCATCTTCTCCAAGAATATCTTTAATGGCTGCATACATATCTAAATCACAGTTAGATCCAGGAAAAACGATGACAGCGAATTTCATTAAGCTTCAACCTCCTGGATTTCATAACGGTAAGTTTCCATAACCACGTTAGCCAGCAATTTGTCGCAAATCTCTTCGATGACTTGTTCAACGTTCTCTTCCTCTTTGGATACTTGGATTTCAAAATATTTTCCGATACGGATATCTTCGATTGTTGGGTAGCCCATACGGTGGACGGCACCCTTCACGGCTTCCCCTTGCGGATCCAATACTGAGTCTTTATACGTTACATACACGGTTACTTTATACATGTCCAAATTCCTCGCTTTTGTTTTTTTTTTTTGTTTTTTGTTTATTCGTTGGTTGCATTCGGATGGCTTACATTTTGTTCAGGCGGTCCAGCACTTCCACGTAGACCGGGATCAGATCCCCCAAGTCACGACGGTAGATGTCTTTGTCCAAGTGTTCGTTCGTTTCGATATCCCAAAGGCGGCATGTATCCGGTGAAATTTCATCAGCCAGGATGATTTCTCCCTCAGCTGTCTTGCCGAATTCGATTTTGAAATCGATCAGGCGGATGCCGATTCCCTTGAACATCTCGATCAAGGCTGCATTGATCTTCAGCGCTTGCTGCTTGATTTCCGCAACTTCTGCATCTGTTGCCGCGCCCAGAACTTGTACATGGGCATCATTGATGAAAGGATCATTGAGCGCATCGTCTTTGTAGTAGAACTCCAAAACAGGGAACGGCAGGTCGACGCCTTCCTCCATGCCGAAACGTTTCGCGAAGCTTCCTGCGGATACATTGCGCACAACCACTTCCAATGGGAACATATTGACTCTTTTTACTGATTGTTCGGTTTCTGATAGTTCTTGGAGGTAGTGGCTAGCGATTCCCTTTTCAGCCAGATACTCGAAGATGCGGCCGGTGATCTGATTGTTGAGTTTGCCTTTGCCCTCGATAGTGTCCTTCTTTACGCCATTCAATGCGGTAGCTTGATTTAGGTATTCTGCCCAAAGGACATTCTCCTGATCTGTAGCGTACATCTTTTTAGCTTTCCCAGTATAAAGCAATTCTTTTCTTTCCATCGTTCCCGTCCCTTTCTAAATCCGAACATTAATTTGTATAAACACCTAATTCATTCGTTTATATTGTATCATCTGCCACCCGCTTGTCAATGGAATTTTCATGAAAATTGAAATAAATTCCGGTTTTTCTTCACTGTTTCCAAGGCATCCGGTGTACAGAAAAAGGCCGGAACCGTAGTCCCAGCCTTTCCATCAGTCGCCTAAACCAAGTCTTTCGAATACTTCGTCGACGTGACTCAAGTGATAGTTATAGTTGAAGGCATCAGCGATGTCTTCTTTCGTTAATTTTGCCATAATGACTTCATCCGCTTCCACCAATGGACGGAAATCGGTCTGATTATCCCATGAGAGGGCAGTCTTCGGCTGTACCAAGTCATAAGCTTCTTCACGGCTCATGCCTTTGTCGATCAATTTCAACAGCACGCGTTGGCTATAGATCAATCCGAAAGTCGCATTCATGTTGCGGAGCATATTTTCAGGGAACACGGTCAAGTTCTTGATGATATTCGCAAAACGGTTCAATTGGTAGTTCAACAATGTCGTTGCATCCGGAAGGATGATCCGTTCCGCTGAAGAGTGGGAAATGTCGCGTTCATGCCATAAGCCTACATTTTCGTAAGCAGTGACCATGTAGCCGCGGATGACGCGGGCAAGGCCTACCATATTTTCGGAACCGATCGGATTGCGTTTGTGCGGCATTGCGGAAGAACCTTTTTGACCCTTCGCGAAGAATTCTTCCACTTCACGGGTTTCCGATTTTTGCAATCCGCGGATTTCTGTTGCGAAGCGTTCGATGCTTGTCGCAATCAGAGCGATCGTTGCCATATACTCGGCATGCAGATCGCGCGGCAGAACCTGCGTCGAAATCTCTTGCGGTCTTGTGCCCAATTTTTCGCAGACGTACTCCTCCACGAATGGCGGGATGTTTGCGAAAGTCCCGACAGCCCCGCTGATTTTTCCGGCTTCAACGCCTTTAGCGGCATGTTCAAAACGCTCGATGTTGCGTTTCATTTCTGAATACATCGTGGCCAGCTTCAGTCCGAATGTTGTAGGTTCCGCATGTACACCGTGCGTACGGCCCATGCAGACAGTCTTTTTGTGTTCTTTCGCTTTTTCGCCGATGATTTCCAGCATGTTCTGCAGATCCTTGCGAAGGATATCGTTGGCTTGTTTCAATTGGTAACCGTAGGCAGTATCGACCACATCGGTACTCGTAAGGCCATAGTGGACCCATTTTCTTTCTTCTCCCAGCGATTCGGAAACAGCACGAGTGAATGCCACTACGTCATGTCTTGTTTCTTTTTCGATTTCAAGGATACGATCGATGTCAAAAGTTGCATTTGCACGGATTTTAGCAACGTCTTCCGCAGGGATTTCGCCTAGGGCAGCCCAAGCTTCATCAGCCAGGATTTCGACCTCCAACCAGCATTTGTAACGATTGTATTCGGACCAAACTTCAGCCATCTCAGGGCGTGTATAACGTGTAATCATTTTAAATTGTTCCTCCGTTCCAGATTCGGGTGTTGTCTATTTCTGATAAGGTTGCTTCTTGATCATCCGTCAAAATGGTGATATGCCCCATTTTTCTGTCTGTGCGTGATTCCGCTTTGCCGTAATAATGGAAAAACCAATCCGCTTTTTCTTCCCGCAGCGCGATCGTGCCTTCCATATGCTGTCCAAGGATATTGACCATGATGGCAGGCGACAATTGCCGCGCTGTCGGCATCGGCAATCCGGCGACTGCTTGGATATGGGCATCAAATTGGGAAACGTTCATTGCTTCGATCGTGTAATGGCCCGAATTATGCGGACGCGGCGCCAACTCATTGATGAAGATCGTGTCATCCGATGCCAGGAACATTTCGATGCCAAGCGTACCCACCAACTGAAGCGCATCGGCGATTTGTAGGGCAGCTTTGTTGGCTTTTTCGGCTACCGCAGGTGTGACGCGGGCCGGCACGATCGATTCGTGCAGAATATTATTGATGTGGATATTTTCGGAAACCGGGAATACCGTCGCTTCGCCTTTTTGGTTGCGTACGATCATGACCGAAAGCTCTTTGGTGAACGGGACCCACGCCTCCAAAACGCAGATGCTGTCCGCTGCCAGTTTCATGGCTTCCTCTTTGTCCGCTTCCGATTTCAGGACAACCTGTCCCTTACCATCATACCCGAAACGGGTCGTTTTTAAAACACTCGGATAGCCGATTTTGCTGATGGCCGCATCCAGTTGTTCCGCATTTTCGACTACCGCGAATTGCGCGATCGATACCCCTGCGGATTGAAGGAATTCCTTCTCCTTGATGCGGTCTTGCGTGATCGTCAAAATTTCGCTGCCTTGCGGAATGCTGGACAATGCTTCCACTTCCTGCAGGGCTGCCGCATCAATGTTCTCAAATTCGAATGTCACGACATCGGATTTCCCAGCCAATTCGCGCAGTGCCACTGCATCAGCGTATGCCGCCTGGATATGCCAATCCGCTACTTGGGCTGCCGGACAATTTTCTCCCGGATCCAAAATCCCGACGGTGAATCCCATCCGCTTCGCGGACTGTGCCATCATACGGCCTAATTGTCCGCCGCCGATGATGCCGATCACGTCATTTGGTTTCAGTATTTTATACAAGGTCTTCACTGCTTTCCAAAACTTTTTGTTTTAATTCTTCCCGTCTCTTTTCCAATCGATCGGCCAAATCTTGATTTTCGATCGAAAGGATCTGTACCGCCAGCAGACCGGCATTGATTGCCCCAGCTTTGCCGATGGCTACCGTCGCAACCGGCACGCCGCCTGGCATCTGGACGATGGACAACAAGGAGTCCATTCCGCTCAATGCGCGCGATTGGACAGGAACACCGATGACCGGAAGCGTCGTTTTCGCAGCAATCATCCCCGGAAGGTGCGCTGCGCCTCCTGCGCCGGCAATGATGACTTTCGTTCCTGCAGCCCGTGCTTGTTCCGCAAAGGTGAACATCAAATCCGGTGTCCGGTGAGCCGAAACCACCTTCTTTTCATAAGCGATGCCGAATTCATCCAGTATCAAGCAAGCTTCTTTCATAGTTTCCCAGTCAGAAGTACTACCCATTACGACAGAAACAACCGTATTCATCCATTTTTCCCCCATTATCAATTTTTCATTTTTAATATAGCACATCATCTCTCATTATTCCAAACGTTTTTGGGAACAAATGGCGTTTTCGTTCGGAAATAATCTGTTTTTGGTTCCAATCAGGAGAACCGCTGCCAGCATTTCGCATCAAAAAAACACCTGTTTTTTTATTCAAAAATCAACTCTTTGCCACCGTGAATGGCAACAATATGATAAAATGATGGTATATGAACTCTTTCAAACTAAAAAATTACTGATATTCTTTTATTTCGGATTTTATCCTATAAAATAAAATGAAATAATATTATTAAACATGGTTTTTTCAATTTATTTATTTTAGTTCCAACAAAACCATCCATTCACAGGAGGATTGATGATCATGAATAAATTCTTTGATATCTATATGGATCTGAGAAAAAAAATTGAACATGCAGAATTCGAGACCGGATCCCTGCTGCCCAGCGAAAAGAACCTTTCCGACCACTACCATGTTTCACGGGAAACAATCAGAAAGGCCTTGGCTTTGTTGCTGGAAGGCGGCTATATCCAGAAGAAGCAGGGCAAAGGTTCCATCGTGCTGGACATCAGACGGTTCAATTTTCCCGTTTCCGGATTGACCAGTTTCAAGGAGCTTCAGGATGCCCAGGAGATCCCAAATGAAACCATCGTCATCAAGAACAAGCTCGAGACCATTCCGGATTTCCTTGCCGAAAATCTGAAAGTGGATCCCGGCCGCAAAGTGATTTCCCTTATCCGGCTGCGGAAGATTGCCGGGGAAGTCGTCATCATGGATAAAGACTACCTCTTCCATGACATCATCGAGCAAATCCCTTCCGAAGCTGCCGAAACTTCCATCTATGCGTACTTGGAGAATGAATTGGGCCTGAATATCGCTTATGCCAAAAAGGAATTCGTCGTAGAGGCGGCTACGCGGGAAGATCACAAGCTGATGGATCTGAAGGATGACACACACGTCGTCGTCGTCAAGAGTGAAGTCTATCTTGAAGACACCCGTCTGTTCCAGTACACAGAGTCGCGCCATCGTCTGGACCGCTTCCGCTTCGTCGAGTTCGCCCGCAGAAAACACAGCCTATAAGAAAAAAGATGAAGCCCAACCGGCTTCATCTTTTTTGCTTATGTAAGAGCTGATCACTCATTGACATTCGTATAATCAACGGTGAAATAGGCCCCCTCGGCCATCAGGATATGCCCTGATTCATATGGGTTTCCGGCCACGGTAAGGTAGACTTCCTGCACACCGTAATATTCCCCGATCGTATTGACGACACCCTGCAAAATCAGGGATTCAGCCGATGTCCCGGCATTCATCTCAGAAACGAATTCCTGCGAGAAGTCCACATAGACACGCCCATCGTCACTCAAGGACAAGCTGTTGATGGAGACATTCGGTCCGATCAGACTTCCCCCTGGTGCATCCGGCACGTTCTTCAACGCCTCCGCCAGAATGGTGCGAGTGATGTCATTGGTCGCATAGGATAAGGAAACACTTGTTGCATCCAATCCCATCAGATCGCTGTCCGGATAGAAAACGCGCAACTGTTGCGTTTCCGGAACGTTCTCATTGCGGGCTTCCAGACTGGAAGAGACAATCATATCATCCCCAAGATCCGTCACCCGTTTCACCAAGCCCATATCCCTTACGTAGTAGTCTTTGGTAGTGGAAGTTTCATAGGTCGTCGTCACTTCAAGCGCTTCGAAATTGCCCATTGGCGTTTCGATCTGTGACGTCAGATTCGTGATTTCGGAAGGGACTCCGCTCGCATTCACCCAACTGTTCCCGACTTCCAAAGGCTCCTTCAACAGAATATCCAACTGGTTTGCTGCATCGCCGCTTGCTGTTTTTTCCAGCATATTTTCCCTGAAATAGGTTTCCGGACGCGTGAATACTTCTCTGAGTTCCCCATCAGCCAGTTCCAATACCGTCACAATCTGCGTGCCTCCGTTGTTGGAAGTGATCTGCATCCGGTTGCCTTCGATATATTGCGGGTAGATCGTGAAGGAAGCGTATTCATTCCCTTCACCCAAATATTTGGTGAACACGGATGCGCTGAACGGATAATAAGCCTCAATTGTCGCTGCGTCTGCAGGTTCGGAAGAGGACGAGGAAGCCGAGCCGCTGTCTGTTGAACTGGACACGGAAGAAGACACACTGTTGACACCTGAAGAATCGGATGAGGCATCAGAGCCTCCAAAGAGACTGCAAGAAGCTAATAGGGGCACCAATAACGCTACCATCAGGTTCGAAACTTTCTTTCTCATATATTCTCCCACCTTCTGCCTTAGTTGTCTTCATTATATCACAACCGCTTTCTAAGGCATTGCCCTAACTATCGCTGCAACGCACGAATGCTGTGGCACTATCCAGCTTGTTTCAAGTATAATGAAGCCAGCACAAAACTAAAAGAAACATTTCACGGGCGTCAGCGTCTACGAGATTTCCGTCATGGAGCAAGGCTTGATGGGCAAAGGGATAGACGCCGAAGACATCCAACGCCTCTGCAACGTGCACGCCTCGCTCTTCGGCGGATCGGCGAATTCGATAAGCATTATGCCCGCAAAGAATACGCCATCTTCCCGATCATGGAGAACCAAGGCATCACGGCTCCGCCGAAAGTCATGTGGGGTGTCGACGACGATATCCGCTCCATGTATAAGGACTTGAAGAACCTGCTGCAAAAAGAGGATTTCGACGCAATTCCGAAAGCCTTCTCCGACCTGAAATACGAAATGACGGAAATGATCACGAAGGAAGAAGACATCCTCCTGCCGATGATCATCGATATCTTCAACGAAGACCACTGGCTGCAGATCGCCAAGGAATCTGAAGAAATCGGCTACTGCATCGTCAAACCGGAAGCAAAATGGGTGCCGGAACGTTCCCTTCCTGAAGATGTTTCACATGAAACACTGGAGTCGGAAGCGAATCCCTACATCAATTTCCAAACCGGGTATCTGACGCCGCACCAATTGGAAAAGATGCTGAACAACATCCCTTTGGAATTGACTTTTGTGGATGCGGACAATATCGTGCGCTACTACAATGACAACGGCGAAGAAAAATTCTTCAAGCGCACCAGCAGCGCGATCGGCCGCGATGTCATGAACTGCCATCCGCCTAAGAGCCTGCCGATCGTCACGAAACTGCTCGCCGACCTGAAATCGGGCGCGAAAGAAAGCGAATCGATGTGGTTCCGCGCGATGGGCAAATTCATCCTGGTCACCTATCGCGCCGTCAGGGATGACGACGGCAGCTATATGGGAACCCTTGAATATGTGCAGGACATCCAACCGATCCTCGATCTTGATGGCGAAAAACGCACCCTGTCCTAAACCATCGTTCCGGAAATGACTACCGAAAACAAAATAAATGCAAGCTGTCTCTTTTTGAGGCAGCTTTTTTCGTCGGCAAGGAACTTACTGTCTGTTTGTCGGCCGCTCGCTCTCTCCATTCGCCTCAATTTTCCCCATCCTCCGGCGAGCTGAGGCCCCGCCGGAGTTCGGCCACATTCTATTCTGCCTACTCCGACGAGGGCAGCTTCGCCGGAGTAGGCGCCACTGACCACTGGTGTCTTCCTGTGAACGCACGCTTCACCGGAACTGAGAAGGGATTTTACTGCTCTCCTCCGGTCAGCCGGCAGCGAATCCAACAGAAGGGCCATCCCCAAAAGGAGACGGCCCTTCTGTTTATTTGGTTATCCTGAAAGCGATGGTTTCGTACGGCTTCAGCGTGAAGGACGGCGCAAGCTGTCTTTCCCCGTAGTTGCCGGCCAGGAAACTGCTGGCCTTGTTCACCCATTCTTCCGGTATGCTGATCGTGTAATCGCCGGCATAGAAATGGTTCAGGACAAGCACTTTTTCCTCCTCGTTCTCACGGATGTAGGCAAACACTTCGGGATCGTCCAAGCGGATGCCCTCGTAGGAACCATCCGCAATGACCGCATGCTCTTTGCGGATACGGATCAACTCTTGGTAGTAACGGAAAATTTTGCCTTCCGCACGTTCCTTTTCGACGTTCACTTCCGGATAATTGGCCGCCACCTGCAGCCAAGGTTCGCCTGTCGTAAATCCGGCGTGCAGGCTGTTGTCCCATTGCATCGGCGTCCGGCTGTTGTCGCGGGATTTTTTTTTGATGATGTGCATGGCCTCTTGATGCGTCAACCCGGCAAGTTTCAGATCGCGGTAGGCATTATGCGATTCGATATCCCTATAAACGCTGATGTCGTCATAATCCGGATTCGTCATGCCGATTTCCTCGCCTTGGTAGATGTAAGGTGTGCCCCGCAGCAGATGGATCGTTTGCGCCAGCATGGAGGCTGTCTCGAAAGGATACCGCTGCGGATCGCCGAAGCGGCTGTTGGCGCGCGGCTGATCATGATTGTTCCAGAACAGTGCGTTCCAGCCGTTCCCGTCCGACATTCCCGCCTGCCACTCATTCAGAATCCGCTTCAGTTCAAGAAAATCGAAGGGATGATCCGTCCATTTTTCACCATCTTTGTAGTCGACCTTCAAATGGTGGAAGCTGAAGATCATCGACAATTCGTTCCTGTCCGGATTCGAATAAAGGATTCCGTTTTCGACAGTGGTCGAAGACATCTCACCGACTGTAATGATGTCCTCCAGCGTACCGAACGATGCCTGATTCAGCTCGTGGATATAGTCATGAACAATCGGACGATCCGTGTACAGGCTCTTTTCGTTGCTCCCTTGACTGTCGACCAATGCGACATCCTTGCCGATAAGGTTCAGCACATCGAAACGGAAACCCTTGATGCCCTTTTCCAACCAGAAATTGACGACTTTCTGCAGTTCCTGGCGCACTTTCGGATTGCGCCAATTCAGATCCGCCTGCGTGACGTCGAACAGATGCAGGTAGTACTTGCCGGTGTCCCCGAATGGCGCCCATGCCTCCCCGCCGAATTTCGAACCCCAATTGGTAGGCAGGCTGCCGTCCTCTTTCGGATCGCGGATGATGTAATAATCCTGGTACTCTTTGTCACCGGCCAACGCTTTCTGGAACCACTCATGCGTAGTCGACGTATGGTTGAATACCATGTCGAACATGATTTCGATGCCATGCTGCTTCAGCTTGCTGACCAGTTCTTCAAAATCCGCCATCGTGCCGAAAACAGGATCGATGGCGTAATAATCAGTGATGTCATACCCATTGTCCATTTGCGGGGATACGAAGATCGGATTCATCCAGATCATATCGATGCCCAGTTCCGCCAAATAAGGCACTTTGCTGATGATCCCTTGGATATCACCGATGCCGTTGCCGTCGGAGTCCTTGAATGATTTTGGATAAAGCTGATAGATCACTTTTTTTTGAATGTCTTTCATTGTAATACCCCCTGTCTTCTCACTATGACTGAAGGCAAAAAGCTTCACTAACAGCTTTTTGCCTCCGGTAATTCATTTTTTACTTTTGCGTTTGGATAACCGGTGCATCCTCGACATCCCCTTTGGGAGCGAAAAGTTGTTTCTTGTCGAACACAATCGTCAACAGGAACGGTACGACGATCGCGATGGCCATACATACGATGAACATCGCCATCGAATCGGTCTGGATGCTCAAGAAACCAGGAATCCCGCCGACTCCGATACTGTTCGCCATGACGTTGAAGGTCGTAGCCACCAAACCGGCGATCCCGGATCCGATCATCGCTGCAACGAACGGATAGATGTATTTGATGTTGATACCGAACATGGCAGGCTCAGTTACGCCCAAGTAACAGGAAATCGCGGCCGGTATGGAAACCTGCTCCTCTTTCTCATTGCCTCTGTGCAGGAAGATGATCGCCATTACCGCCGAACCTTGTGCGATGTTCGAAAGGGCGATCATCGGCCACAAGTTCGTGCCGCCGAAATCGGCGATAAGCTGCAGATCGATGGCATTGGACATATGGTGAAGCCCCGTGATGACGAGCGGCGAATACAGCGTACCGAAGAACAGACCGAACAACCATCTGAAGTCCCCTGTCAATCCGGCATAGACGACTTCTGAAACCCATTGTCCGATCGTCCAACCGATAGGACCCAGCACGGTATGCGCGATTATGACAGTGGGAACCAAGGCCAACAGCGGAACAACAATCATCGAAATGTATTGCGGAACCCATTTACGCAGCCAGATTTCCAAGTAGGCCAGCACAAACCCAGCCAACATGGCAGGAATGACTTGCGCTTGATAACCGATCTTGTTGATCGTGAAAGCACCGAAATCCCAGAATGGAATCTCTGTTGCGCCAGCGACACCATAAGCATTCAATAATTGCGGTGAGACCAATGTGATACCGAGAACGATACCCAGAATTTGCGTAGTGCCCATCTTTTTCGTGATGCTCCAAGTGATGCCGACTGGCAAGAAGTGGAAAATCGCTTCACCGATCAGCCAAAGGAAATCATTGACGCCTGTCCAGAACTGCGAATTGGAAACGATCGTGCCGTTGGCGAAATTGATTCCTTCAAGTACGTTGCGGAACCCGAGGATAAGCCCCCCTACTACGATGGCCGGAATCAGCGGCGTAAAAATTTCCGCCAGCACAGCCATGGCACGTTGGACAACATTCTGATTCTGCTTGGCTGCCGCTTTTGCCTCATCTTTTGAGACGCCCTCTTTGCCGGATACCTTCGCGAACTCGTTATAAAATTGTGGCACTTCATTACCGATGATGACCTGAAATTGTCCTGCTTGGGTGAAGGTTCCTTTTACTGCGGGTATGTCTTCGATCTTCTTGATGTTAGCGGCAGCGGGGTCATTCAGGACGAAACGCATCCGAGTGGCACAGTGACTGACTGCAGAAATATTATCGGGGCCACCGATATACTCCAGCAAATCTTTTGCATCTTTGTTGAAATCTACCATTTTTTCTCCTCCTCAACTTGTATATACATGTTCCTGACATTTATATTTTACCGCGGATGTTTTTATATTGCAAGCGTTTTCCATCCGCTGTTTTTTTACTTGTATAGACAAGTTTCTTGTTTTCCGTATTTTATGAAGCATTAACAAGCTGGACAACATAACAAAAAAACCTTCACCGGGAATCAAACTCCCTGGTGAAGGTTTTTGGATGTACGATTACTCCGCTATCTCAACAACCAAATAACGATGCGGCTCTTTGCCCTCGGAATGGGTTTTGATGCGTTTGTTCTGGCTCAAGCGCGCATGGATCTGTTTTCTTTCAAAAGCAGGCAGCGGCTCAAGGAACACGGGCTGTTTCGTTTTGATGACGCGTTCCGCAGTACGGTCGGCGATGCTTTCCAATACGGCAGCTCTGCGCTCACGGTAGTCACCGACATTCACGATTACGGACAGGCGGCGACGCACATAGCGTTGCACCAGCGCTTGCGCCAATATTTGGAGAGCATTGACGATTTTTCCGTATTTGCCGATCAATAACCCTGGCTTTTCGCTTTCCATTTGGAAAATCAGCATATTGTTCTTCTCTTCGACCGTCACGATCGCAGGAGCCCCGTATGCTTCAGCTACCGAAGTAAGATACTCGGTCACTGCGGCAATCGCTTCATCGCGGCCAGATTCTTCATCATAATCTTCGGCTTCTTCATCCTCATCGGAAGAAATCAGTCTATCGATTTCAGGTTGATCAGCCAATATCTTTTCCGCAGTTTCCGGATAATCCTCTTCAAGATCTTCTACGATATCTTCGACTGTCTCTTCGATTTCAGCTAACTGGATATCGCCTGCTTCATCAAAGTCCCTGATTTCTTTGCGCGTGATTTCCACGACTGCTTCTTTTTGCCCGAATCCAAAAATCCCTTTTTTGCCTTCAGAGATTACGACGATATCGGCTTCATGGCTATCGACTCCCAACAAATCCAGACCTTTGCGAATCGCTTTATCAACGGTCGTATCTTTCGCAATTACTTTATCCATAATAGAATGTCATCCTTTCCTACTTCAAAGTCTAACTAGTTTTTCTTTTTCTTTTTAGGATTTTGAGCTTTCTTCAATGCTTTTTCGCGCGCTTTTATTTGCGCTTCGGCTTCTTGGCGCTCGCGGATGGCCTTATACGGATTGTTCAGCAACATCGTCTGGCCGACCGAGAAGGCATTGCTCGCTACCCAGTACAACGACAGGGCACTCGGGAAGTTGATACCCATCATCAAAATCATGATCGGCATCGTGTACGTCATCGATTTTGTCGCAGAATTCGCTTCTGCCTGCGACATCATCGTCAACTTGCTTGTGGCATACGTCAGTATCGCGGCCACTACCGGCAAAATGAAGAATGGATCGCGTTCTCCCAGGTTCATCCATAGGAAGCTGCCGCTCTTCAAAATTTCAGTTCGGCTGATCGCTTGGTACAATGCCATCAATACAGGCATCTGAACCAAAACAGGCAAACAGCCCATGTAAGGATTCACATCGTTATCGGCATACAGTTTGGAAACTTCCTTCTGCAGATGTTCCTGCGTTTCGCGATCTTTGGAGGCATATTTTGCCTGCAGCGCTTTTATCTGCGGTTGAACAGCCGACATTTTTTTCGTGCTCTTCGTCTGGAAATGATTCAGCGGCAACAGGATAACCTTGATGAGGATCGTGAAGGCAATGATTCCTAGACCATAATTTCTGAAAAACAGATCGGACAACCACACGATCATATTGGAGAAATTAAAGACAACATAACGGTCCCAAAAACCGGTACTATCCGAGGTGATAGGCTCCGTCCCACATGCTGACAGGACCATCATAACAGCAAACAAGCTGAGTGTAAAAAGTAATCGCTTACGCTTTGACAAGAGAATTCCTCCTTAATAGGAATAAGATAGTTTATTTATTTGTTTGTTAAAAGGTTCGAAAGCTTAAGGACATGGGTCAGACTCTTCTTGACTTCCGCAGCTGACATTTCAGCTACCGGTTTGCGCGCGATCACGATGAAGTCAACATCCTGAACCAAATCTGCCTTCAATTCCGTGAGTGCCTGGCGGATTTTTCTTTTGACGGCATTCCGCACCACGGCATTGCCGATTTTTTTACCTACGGACAAACCGACCCGAAAATGCGGTTGTCCCTTTTTATCGATCACATAGATCACGAATTGGCGATTCGCTTTGGACACACCATTATGAAATACTTTCTGAAATTCTTTTTCTTTCTTAACACGAAAAGATTTCCTCATGTTTCTTCCCTCAAATCTGCAATCATAACATGCAAAAAAAAATCTCCCCCAAATGGAGAAAAACAGAAAAATTTCTCTCTCCGTTATCATCACAAATATGAACCCAATCCCGAGGCATTGCTGCTTTCGGTTCTGTTGGACACATTTGTCATACTCTCCATTTAAGAAAGACATTTTTGCATTTTTCGAAATACTTAAAAAAAAAGACCACTGAAACGGTCAGTGATCTATGCAGAGATAACTTTTCTGCCTTTAGCGCGTCTTCTTGCTAATACTCTACGGCCGTTTTTTGTGCTCATACGTTTACGGAAACCATGAACGGATTGACGGTGACGTTTTTTAGGTTGGTATGTTCTTTTCATTGATCTTTACACCTCCTGATAAACTATCCTTCAAATAGGTTATATTTCACTGTTTAGACAGTCCATTAACATTATAAAGAGACAGAATGTGACCTGTCAAGTAAAATTGGTTCATTTTATTGAACTCACTGAGATATAATAGCACAAAACATCGAAAGATAAAACACCTTTCTTGAAAAAAATGTGATTCTCATCAAAATAAAATTATCCACAACCTTTTTTTTAATACACAATACCACGGGATAACTCCTTCAGCCTCCTTGATTGCTCACACCTTCGAATCGATTTATCCACATACCTACAACGTGTGTATTTCTTTAGAAAACCCACCCACCAAACCTGTGGATAAATGTACCAAACACTGTAACAATCGACGTTTTAAAATAACGAAATTCCACAAACGACCGTGGACAACTGCTTCGCACGCAAGCTTTGTCCACACCCTCCCTGAACCTGTGGACAACTATTTATGCACCGGTTAATTGTTTTATTCACAGATGAAAAGAGTTGTGGAAAACTTTTTGATATAATGCTAAAATAAAAAGGACTCACTAAAAGGAGGTGTCCCATTTGGATGACATCTATTCATTATGGCGTTATCTGCAAGAAAAATTTCAAGAATCACTGTCCAAAGTCAGCTACGATACTTGGATAGACAGCGCAGTCCCGGTCCGACTGACTGATACGAATATCATCATTGAAGTTCCCTCTTCTTTACATAAAGATTATTGGCAAAATAATTTGATGAGCAGAATTGTCGAAGGTATCTACGAATTCAGCGGCAAAGAACTGACTCCCATTTTTATGATCAAGAATGAGGAAATGCCTGATATTGCAAAACCGACCATCAAACGCACCAACAACAATCGTCTCTTCAAGGATGCCCAACTGAACAGCAAGTATACCTTTGACACCTTTGTTATAGGAAAAGGAAACCAGATGGCTCATGCTGCCGCCCTCGTCGTGGCGGAGGAACCCGGCACAATCTACAACCCGCTCTTCTTCTATGGAGGCGTCGGCTTAGGCAAGACCCATTTGATGCACGCCATCGGCCATCAAATGCTGCAGTTGCGACCGACCGCCAGAGTAAAGTATGTCAGCAGCGAGACATTCGCCAATGATTTCATCAATTCCATCCAGAATCGGACACAGGAGCAATTCCGCAACGAATACCGCAGCGTCGACTTATTGATGGTCGATGATATCCAATTTTTTGCCGACAAAGAAGGAACACAGGAAGAGTTCTTCCATACTTTCAATGCGCTTTACGATGAGCGCAAACAGATCGTGCTGACGAGCGATCGCTTGCCGAACGAAATCCCTAAACTGCAGGAACGGCTCGTCTCGCGTTTTGCTTGGGGCTTATCGGTTGATATCACGCCGCCCGATCTGGAGACACGCATCGCCATTCTGCGTAAAAAAGCCAACAGCGAGCGCTTGGAAATTCCCGATGACACCCTCAGCTATATCGCTGGGCAGATAGATTCCAACATCAGGGAACTGGAAGGCGCCCTCGTCCGGGTTCAAGCCTATTCAGCGATACAAGGGACCGACATCACCACCAGTCTGGCAGCGGACGCCCTGAAGAGCATCATGCCTTCAGAAAAACCAAAAGCCTTATCCATCTATGCCATCCAGCAAGCGGTCGGGAAATATTATCATGTGACCGTCGAGGAATTGAAAGGCAAGAAGCGCACCAAGGGAATCGTAGTGCCAAGACAAATCGCCATGTATCTTTCCCGGGTGATGACGGACAATTCCTTGCCGAAAATAGGTTCGGAATTTGGCGGTAAGGATCACACAACCGTGATTCACGCCCATGACAAGATTGCCCTTTCCGTAAAAAAAGACCCTGTCCTGCAACGCGAAATCGAGACGATCCAAAACAGTCTGAAAAAGTGATCCGCTCGCGCGTTGTGGATAAGTGAATAAATAAGACGGCATTTACGAACACGTTATCCACAAGTGGAAAACCATTTGTTTTGTCAGCTTCTTTCACTTATCCACAGTATGAACAGGCCCTACTACTATTACTAATATTATTTAATTTATATGAATAACCATCGGAGGTCCCTTATTATGAAATTTTCCATTAATCGTCAGGTTTTGATCAAACACTTATCTGACGTACAAAGAGCTATTTCCAGCAGAACGACAATCCCTATTTTGACAGGGGTTAAAATCAGTGCTGACGAAAATGGGATCGTATTGAGCGGAAGCGACTCGGATATTTCCATCGAAACGCTGATCCCTGTGTCGGAAGAGAATAATCAGATCGAAATCCACACACAAGGCGGCATTGTCCTGCCGGCTCGTTTCTTCAGCGAAATCGTAAAAAAATTAGCTGATGAAAAAATCACGATTGAAGTCAAAGATCATTTCCAGACAAACATCACTTCTGCAAAAGCATCTTTTACAATCAACGGAATCGATGTAAACAACTATCCGAATTTCCCGGTCATCGATTCGAATGAAGTTATCACCTTGCCGACTGCTTTATTCAAACAAGTGATCCAGCATACGGTAATCGCAACGTCGACCCAGGAAAGCCGTCCCATCTTGACTGGGGTGAACATGACCATCCAAAATGGGAAATTGACAGCTGTCGCTACGGACAGCCATCGTTTAAGCCAGCGCATCATCTCGATCGCGGCTCCGGAATCACAGCTGGAAAAAACTTACAATGTCATCATTCCCGGAAAAAGCTTGGTGGAACTCTCACGGATCGTTGAGAACCAACCGACAATCGAAATGATGATCACGGAGAACCAAGTCCTTTTTAAAGCCGAAAATGTTTATTTCTACTCGCGCTTGCTGGAAGGCTATTATCCTGATACAAACCGGTTGATTCCGGCCAGCTCCAGCACACAGATCGTCCTGAATGCGTATGATTTGCTGCAGGCTACCGACCGTGCCTCCCTGCTTTCGCATGAAGGAAAAAACAACGTCGTCAAACTGTCCATCGACGCAAACAAAGTCGAATTATCTGGAAACTCTCCTGAAGTCGGCAATGTGGAAGAATCCTTGGCTTATGAGTCCGCCAGTGGCGATCCGCTGATCATTTCCTTCAATCCTGATTACATGAAGGATGCGCTGCGCACATTCGGCCAACAGGATGTACAAGTCAATTTCACTTCGGCTGTACGGCCATTCACGGTCGTGCCCGCAGATCGTGAAGACGATAACGATAATTCGTTCATCCAATTGATCACGCCTGTAAGGACCTATTGATTCGATAGATATAGTCAAAAAAGCAAGGAGACGATCCAATCGTTTCCTTGTTTTTTGCTTATCCAAAAATGAAAACGCTAGGACCAGACATTTTCCCCATAGGAAGAAAGTCTGCATCCGCTCCATTTGTTCGTCTAAAGATAAAATGACCGAAAAACGCGAATTTTAAATTTATAAGCCTATAGACGCTTTCGTTTGGATATAGCTAATTTGTATTGTTTTCGAAAAAAATTGAAATAAGGGCCTTTTTTTTCGCGAAAATTTGAAATTGATCAAAAAAAATAGTATAATAAACATATTAATTAGCATTGTTGCGTGGATTTTATTTTCCACGCTTATTTTATTGGAAAATAGGTGAATTTCTTGAAGAATATTGTGAATATTGATGCAGAGTTCATTACTCTTGGTCAACTACTGAAACATGTCAATCTGATTTCCAGCGGCGGTATGGCCAAATGGTTCCTTTCAGAATATGTGGTGTATGTAGACAACGAAAAAGAAGACCGCAGAGGCCGCAAATTATTTCCCGGTACGATGATCGACATCCCTGGTGAAGGAACTTTCTTCATCCAGTCAACAAAATCGGATAAAGAAGAGGCTGAGCAAGACAACAGTGAGTCCGAAGCATGATCCTGAAAGAAGTGACGCTGCAAAATTTTCGGAATTATCCGTCTCTTTCCGTGTCCTTTTCAGATGGCATCAATGTGTTTTTGGGTGAGAATGCGCAAGGCAAAACCAATCTCATGGAAGCAATCTATGCATTGGCTTTGGCAAGGAGTCCGCGCACGTCAAACGAAAAAGAAATGATTCGTTGGCAAGAAGATTCCGCCAAGATAACCGGCAAAATCCAAAAAAGGGTTTCTACGTTCCCTTTGGAAATCATTTTTTCCAAAAAAGGCAAGATTGCCAAAGTCAATCACCTGGAACAAAAAAAACTGAGCCAATACATCGGCCAACTGAACGTCGTGCTGTTCGCCCCGGAAGACCTGAATTTAGTCAAGGGCGCACCCGCCAACCGGAGAAAATTCCTGGATATGGAGCTGGGCCAGATGAATCCGGTCTATCTGCATGATCTTGTGCAATATCAGCGGATACTGAAGCAACGGAATCTTTATTTGAAGCAGTTGGTGACCGGCAAAGCCAAGGATGAAGTCTATTTGGATGTGCTGACTGAACAATTGGCTATTTTGGGTGCTGATCTGTTGGTCTACCGTCTGCAGTTCATCAAAAAATTGGAAGCCTGGGCCCAACCGCTGCACAAAGAGATTTCTTTGGAGCGGGAAGAACTGACGATCGCCTACAAGTCCAATATCGAGTTGTCTGATGAGATGGATAAAGACGCTCTTTTTTTGAAGCTGATGGAAGCGTTCCGCCAAGGGAAAAGCCGGGAAAGAGATCAGGCTGTCACCCTTTTCGGTCCGCACCGCGATGACCTGATTTTTCAGGTGAACGGGCGCAATGTCCAAAACTACGGCTCTCAAGGGCAGCAAAGAACGACTGTCCTCAGTCTCAAATTGGCGGAGATCGAATGCATGAATGAGGTCCTGGGGGAGTATCCGATCCTGTTGCTGGATGATGTCCTGTCAGAATTGGATGATGAACGCCAGACCCATCTGCTGAAAGCGATCGAGAAGAAGGTCCAGACCTTTTTGACGACAACCAGTTTGGATGGCATAAAAAAGAATAAGATAGACGAACCGACTATCTACCATATTAAAAACGGTGAAGTAGAAATGGAAGGTGTGTAACAGAATGGCAGAAAACGAAATGAACAAAGCTGAACGAGCAAAAGAATACGATGCCAGTCAGATCCAGGTCCTGGAAGGACTGGAAGCAGTCCGCAAACGTCCTGGGATGTACATCGGCTCCACCAGTGGCGCAGGTCTGCACCATTTGGTCTGGGAAATCGTGGATAATTCCATCGATGAAGCGCTGGCCGGCTTTGCGACGAAAATTGAAATAATAATCGAAAAAGACAATAGCATAACCGTAACCGATAATGGCCGTGGTATTCCAGTCGATATCCAAGCGACGACTGGCCGCCCCGCTGTAGAAACAGTCTTCACTGTTCTGCATGCCGGCGGTAAATTCGGCGGTGGAGGCTACAAAGTTTCAGGCGGTCTCCATGGTGTTGGCGCATCCGTCGTGAATGCCTTGTCTTCTGAATTAACCGTAAACGTCTATAAAGACAATAAAATTTATACCCAAACGTTCGTACGCGGAGACATCACAACCGATTTGACAATCACGGGAGATACAGATAAGCATGGTACGGAGGTTCGCTTCCTGCCCGATCCGGAAATCTTCAAGGAAACGACTGTCTTTGAGTTTGAAAAACTGGCCGTACGTGTCAGGGAATTGGCTTTCTTGAACAAAGGATTGAACATTTCCATCACGGACAGACGTCCAGAAGAACCTGTGGAACAAGACTATTATTACGAAGGCGGAATCAAGAGTTACGTCGAGTTTCTGAACCGCAACAAAAAAGTCCTTTTCGAAGAGCCGATTTACATCGAAGGCGAACAGGACGATATCCAAGTTGAAGTTGGCATACAATATACGGATGGCTATCATACAAACTTTCTGAGTTTCGCCAATAATATCCATACCTATGAAGGCGGAACCCACGAATCCGGTGCAAAGACCGCTTTGACCCGTGTCATCAATGACTACGCAAAACGCAATAAGATCATCAAGGAAAACGAAGAGAACCTGACCGGTGAAGATGTGCGTGAAGGCCTGACCCTTGTCCTCTCCATCAAACATCCGGATCCGCAGTTCGAAGGACAAACCAAGACAAAGTTGGGTAATTCAGAAGCGCGTACCATCACCGACCGCCTTTTTTCAACGTACTTTGATAAATTCCTGATGGAAAACCCGCAAGTCGCCCGTCAGATTGTCGAAAAAGGTCTGTTGGCTGCCCGCGCCCGTTTAGCTGCCAAAAGAGCCCGTGAAGTGACCCGCAAGAAGAGCGGATTGGAAATCAGCAATCTGCCCGGTAAACTGGCCGATTGCTCCAGCAAAAATCCAGCAGAATCAGAATTGTTCATCGTCGAAGGGGATTCAGCCGGAGGTTCGGCAAAACAAGGCCGCTCCCGTTTCTTCCAGGCAATCCTGCCGATCCGTGGTAAGATCCTGAACGTAGAAAAAGCATCCATCGACAAAATCCTTGCCAACGAAGAGATCCGTTCGCTGTTTACGGCGATGGGTACCGGCTTCGGCGGAGACTTCGATGTTGCCAAAGCCCGTTATCATAAATTGGTCATCATGACCGATGCCGATGTCGATGGTGCACACATCCGTACGTTGCTGTTGACGCTTTTCTATCGCTACATGCGTCCTTTGGTTGAAGCAGGATATGTGTATATCGCACAACCACCTTTGTATCAAGTGAAACAAGGGAAAAAAGAGAAGTATCTCGATACCGATCAAGAGCTGGAAGAGTACTTGGCATCCATCCCTGACTCGCCAAAACCAAGCATCCAACGCTATAAAGGGCTTGGAGAAATGGATGCAGAACAATTATGGGATACGACCATGAACCCTGAAAACCGTCACTTCCTGCAGGTGACCGTCGATGATGCCGTCAAAGCTGACGAAACATTGAATATGCTGATGGGGGATCATGTAGAACCAAGAAGAAACTTCATCGAAGAAAATGCGGTTTACGTGAAGAACTTGGATATCTAAAAGGGGGTTGGAAATTAAATGTCTGATGAAATTGAAAAAATAAATGATCAAGCCATGGAACAAAGGGAATTAAGCCATGAAATGGAAACTTCCTTCCTGGAATATGCCATGAGTGTTATCGTAGCCAGGGCTTTGCCTGACGTCCGTGACGGACTCAAGCCGGTCCATCGCCGGATTCTGTACGGCATGAGCGAATTGGGCGTTACGCCTGATAAAGCACACAAAAAATCCGCACGTATCGTCGGGGACGTAATGGGTAAGTACCATCCCCACGGTGACAGTGCCATCTATGAATCGATGGTGCGGATGTCCCAGGATTTCAGTTACCGTTATCCGTTGGTCGATGGACACGGAAACTTCGGCTCCATCGATGGAGACAGCGCCGCAGCGATGCGTTACACCGAAGCAAGGATGTCAAAAATCGCCTTGGAAATGCTGCGTGACCTCAACAAAGATACAGTCGATTACCACGACAACTATGACGGTTCCGAAACTGAGCCTGATGTATTACCGGCCCGCTTCCCTAACCTGTTGGTGAATGGTGCTTCCGGTATCGCCGTTGGGATGGCGACAAATATCCCGCCGCACAACCTGACGGAAGTCATTTCCGCACTGCACATCCTGATGAATAATCCGGAGGCGACGACTGCCGATTTGATGGAGGCCGTTCCCGGACCCGATTTCCCTACAGGCGGTATCGTCATGGGCAAATCAGGCATCAGGAAAGCCTATGAAACCGGCAAAGGCTCCATCATTGTCCGCGGACGTGTAGAAGTCGAAATCCTGAAAAACGGCAAAGAACGCATCATCATTTCCGAATTGCCCTATATGGTCAACAAAGCGAAATTGGTTGAACGGATTGCTGAATTGGCCCGCGACAAACGGATCGAAGGCATCACCGACTTGGCTGATGAGTCTGACCGCGATGGTATGCGTGTTGTCATTGATGTCCGCAAAGATGTCAGTGCCGGCGTCATTCTGAATAATCTGTACAAATTAACGCCGCTTCAATCCTCATTCGGCTTCAATATGTTGGCGATCGTAAAAGGCATCCCTAAAGTGCTGGGACTCAAACAGATTTTGGTCCATTACCTGGAACACCAAGAAGAAGTCATCCGCAGAAGAGCCGCATTCGACAAACGAAAAGCGGAAGCACGTGCGCATATCTTGGCCGGCTTGCGGATCGCATTGGATCATATCGATGAAATCGTAGCGATTCTGCGCGGTTCAACCAACGGCGATGCAGCCAAACAAATCTTCATCGACAAATACGGCCTTTCCGACAAACAAGCGCAAGCCATTTTGGATATGCGTTTGGTGCGTCTGACCGGTTTGGAAAGAGAAAAAGTTGAAGCGGAATATGATGCGCTGATGGCTTTGATTGCTGATTTGACTGATATTTTAGCGAATGAGCAGCGTGTCTTCGACATCATCTATACGGAATTACTTGAAATCCAAGAAAAATTCGGCGACAAACGCCGCACGGAACTTTTGGTCGGAGAAGTATTGTCGCTTGAGGATGAAGACTTGATCGAAGAGGAAGACATCGTCCTGACTTTGACTCATAACGGCTACATCAAACGTTTGCCAAACAGCGAATTCAGAGCCCAAAAACGCGGCGGACGCGGTGTCCAAGGCATGGGCATCCATGATGATGATTTCATCGAAACACTGATTTCGGCATCGACGCACGATGTGTTGCTGTACTTCTCGAACCAAGGGAAAGTATACAAAACAAAAGGCTATGAAGTGCCTGAATACGGCCGCCAGGCAAAAGGTTTACCGATCATCAACTTGCTGAACTTGGATGCCAACGAAAAAATCCAAGCCATCATCAACGTAAAAGGCGGCCCGCAAGACGGGGATTACTTGTTCTTCACGACGCGGATGGGTACCGTCAAACGGACATCCGCTACGGAATTCCAAAATATCCGTCAAAGCGGTCTGCGCGCAATCAACCTGAAGGATGAGGATGAGCTGATCAAAGTATCATTGACTGACGGCAACCAGAACATCATCATCGGAACGCACTTCGGCTACTCCGTAAGCTTTGATGAAAAGGACGTCCGTGATATGGGTAGGACCGCTACCGGTGTCCGCGGCGTGAAATTAAGAGGAGATGACTACGTTGTGGGCATGGATGTGCTGAAACACGAGTCGGAAGTTCTGATCATCACGGAAAATGGCTACGGCAAACGTACGGCAGCCGATGAATATGCTATCAAAGGACGCGGCGGCAAAGGGGTCAAAACAGCCAACATCACTGAGAAAAACGGTAAATTGGTAGGCTTGACGACCGTCTCCGGCGATGAAGACATCATGATCATCACGGATAAAGGCGTCATGATCCGATTCCACGCGGATGCCATTTCCCAAACAGGCCGTGCGACACTCGGCGTACGCTTGATCAAGCTTGATGGCGAAGCCATTGTATCGACAATGGCAAAAGTTGAGCGCGAAGAGGATGAAGAAGCTGTTGCTCCTCTGGATGCAGGCTTGCTTCCAGAAGGCGAAAACAGCACCTCAGAAGCAACTGATGAAACCGAACAGGTAAATACATCAGCTGCAACGGAAACACCCGAAATGGCTGATAAATTGAGCGGTTTCGCAGATGAACTGTTGGATGAGGAAGATTCGGAAGAATAAAGAAAAGCTATCTACCGAACCTGAATAAATTGCAAGGGGCTATCTCTTAATTGAGGTAGTCCCTTGTTTTTTACTTGTGTGCCTGCTGATCGGAGGAGAGCAGTGGAATGTAGTGCGCAACTCCGGTGAACGGTCAATAGGTCGGAGAACACCAATAACAATCGGATCCAACTCCGATGAAGCGGTCTTTATCGGAGTTCAAGGTTTAAATGTGTACCGAACTCCGGCGAAGCCTCAGTTAGCCGGAGTTGAACACTCCCACCTTTGCAGAAGTTAATTCCGTATTTTGAATCGGTCAACTGGAATTTAGTTTTTCAAATAACACTCCCCCGCCGTTTCCGAATAATAGTTAAAAAAAGCTTGCCATAAAAAGAAGAACATGGTACAATCCTTAGATGTGAGTAATCCTGAAAAGGTACTCTCCTTGCTCTTACATAAGTAAGGGCCAAAGTCCACAAGGAGGTGACAGTCAAATGAGCAATTACGAAATCAACTACATTATCCGTCCTAACATCGAAGAAGAAGCTAAAGCAGAATTGATCGCACGTTTCGATTCTATTTTAACTGATAATGGCGCTGAAGTTATTGAATCAAAAGACTGGGCGAAACGCCGTTTAGCTTATGAAATCAAAGATTTTCGTGAAGGTATCTACCATATCGTGAAAATTTCTGCTTCAGATGCTAAAGCAATCGACGAATTCGACCGTCTAGCAAAGATCAATAGCGATATCATTCGCCACATCGTTGTTAAAGTAGAAACTAAGTAAAGTGTTCCACGTGAAACATTTTGAAAGGAGTAAGATGAATGATTAATAATGTTGTCTTAGTCGGCAGACTTACAAAAGATGTTGATTTACGCTATACATCCAGCGGCACAGCAGTCGGAACCTTCGCTCTTGCAGTAAACAGACAGTTTACTAACCAAGCAGGAGAAAGAGAAGCTGACTTCATCAATTGTGTCATGTGGAGAAAATCTGCAGAGAATTTCGCGAATTTCACTCGTAAAGGCTCTTTAGTCGGTATCACTGGCCGAATCCAAACAAGAAATTATGATAATCAACAAGGACAGCGCGTATACGTGACTGAAGTCGTTGCAGATAATTTCACATTGTTGGAATCGAAAACAACTACCGAACAAAGACCGAGAGAGACTGGCGCAGGTTCTTCAAATCAAGCAGCTCCGAGTGCAAACTTCGGATCAAGCAAATCTTTTGAATCTAACCAAAACCAAGGACAGTATAATAATCAATACTCTTCTCCGAAACAAAACGGTTTTTCTGATTTTAACTCAACTGCTGATCCGTTTTCATCAAACGGAGAATCAATTGACATTTCAGATGATGATTTACCGTTCTAGTCTTTAGGACAGAATGGTTAGTTTAGGAAAAGGAGGAATTGACATGGCATTTCAACGTAACAGCAGAGGCGGACGCAAACGTAAAAAAGTTTGTTATTTCTGTGCTAACCACATTGATCATGTAGATTACAAAGAGACTGATTTATTGAAACGTTATATATCTGAAAAAGGTAAAATTTTACCTCGTCGTGTAACAGGTACATGCGCTAAACATCAAAGAACTTTGACTGTATCTATCAAACGTTCTCGTATCATGGCTCTTATGCCATTTACATTAGCAGAATAATATTAAGGGAGTCGCTTCCAGGAGCGCTCCTTTTTTTGTACCCAAAAACAGGAACGGAACATGGATACGCGTTGCACCTGAGATATCAGGATAACTTCCCTTTCCCCTCTTTCGGGTATATTTTTTTTGGACGAGACCTATCCGTTTCTGTTGAACGATTGTATGGTCATCTGAACAAACTGCTTGCTGCATTGCTCTGAGTGTCTCCTCCCATGTCTCCTTTCGGCATCACTAAATGGCGCTAAGACCTAAGTTGGCTATTTTTGTCCATCAGGCTGATTGAATCAATCCTCTAAAGCTCTCCCACAAATTGTTGCCCAAATTGGGTACACTGAACATCGGAGCTGGAAGCTCCACACCGATGATCCCACTTTGTCTTAATGCCCTCCCCTACTCTTCACGCTAGCAGAAAGACTCCTAAATTTTTTTCCATAACCGCTGGTGCACTGGCTGGATATTCTCCCTCGAGGCATACGGCTAGGCACTAAAATGCTCTTATCGGGGCATTTTACCCCTTTGAGAGCGAACTATCCTTATTGTCGGATAAATACTTCAAATAAGAATGGAGGTGCTGTCAGAAGCTCAAATTTTGCCGATTTGAACAAAGAAAAATCGCCAGCAGTAAAATGTTCCACGTGGAACATTTTACTGCTGGTTTGATGCAAAATAATTTTTAGATTGCTCCAGATGAATCCTGCTTAAGGAGTATTGCTCTCAACAATGGAAAGCGTGATGCCCAAAATACATCACCTGCTGATCTATGCCATTGTCTGAAGTTTATGCTTCAGACATAAATAAAACATTTCTGAAAGCAGGAAGAAATGAGTTGTTGGGGAAGGCCTACATCGTACAATCCAGAAATAGTAAGATTTTCCCTTTCATAACGCATTCTGCGATTATTCCGATCAGCAAATAAAATAATGATATAAAGCCTGCTGGTGGATTGGGGAAATCAGGAAGAATGAATGAGCCCGCTTGACACAAATTTAAAATCGGAAGCAGATACACGAGATCAGACAACATAAAGCAGAGACAGACCTCCCCTTTCATTATAAGCTCTAATATAACAGACAGGGATAAGCCAAGAAATCAGATTCTTTCCATTATATATTACAGAGAATCTGAGGACTTAGGATCAAGAGATATCAAACATCAGTGCGCCAAAAGTTGCCGGTTATGGTTATATACTAGCCATAGAACGTATTAGTAGATGCAGATGATCAGGTCTCGGCCTGAAAAAAGTGCACACGCAAATTTACAGTAATGGCGGCAGGTATCAAATCTAAAGATAAAAATAGATCGACACTATTCAAAATATGTCAGCTTCACAGTCGCAGGTTTCCGTTCAGACTGTATATTCCTTAGATTCCAACGAATTTCAACAAGGAATTGGCTAAAATTCTTCATGAAATATGAAAGCAATGAGCCACTCAAAATAATCGAAACTACTCGATTTAAGGGATACTTTTTCTTCGAATTGAATAAGTTGTACCTTCTAAAAGACGAGAAAGAGGAAGCCATCTCACACAAGTTCATCCCATATGATGATTGGGCGAGTGCGATGCATCAACATTTAAGTCACGTGCTGGAAGAGCAAAAGACTCTCTTTTGCATACTATACTAAGGAGAGGGTTTCATAGACGCAGTTGATGTCACTGGAAAGGATCCTTAGGTTGTACACAGGCTGGTTAGATTTTTTCCAATTATCCACAAAAAGACATGACGATGATTCCGGGACTTATTGTACATTCAAAAATAGAATGTGGAAAACTATTTCCTGAACTTTATCCACAGAAGATTCTTACTAAGAACAACTGGCTTCGGGTATGCATTTTCAAACGAGCAGGAATGGCTAAATGCTGGATATAATGGGGACTTCTTCAAGATTCCGTAATTTTCATTGAAATGATAGTAAATTCATCCAAAATAAAGGACATTATTTCATTAATTCACTGATCAAACAAATGTTCAGATGGACATAAAGAAATGGGCGTAAAACCCCTGACTTATCCACAGGATGTACACAGGCATTCAACAGCGACAAAGGTGTCATAAATAGTATCAGGATAAAAAGTTATCAACAAAGTCATTTTATGACAGAAATCCTATTGTATCAAGGCTAAAAAGTACTATTTTATTTAGTTATACACAGGATAACGACGAAAAATGTGCATAACTAAAAAGGTTGGGGATGGTTTGAGTTATCCACAACAACAGGAGTTGCTACAGGGAAAGGAAACTGAGAAATGATAGAGAGGATGAGAATCCATTTTCAAGCAAGAAAATAGATTCTGCAGATTATATGAAAAAATAGAAGAACATCGTATAGCTAGATTATTCAAATTATTAGTGAAATAGTAATAGAAGTCACCAGAGAAATCTTTTTCCGTAAAAAAAGCTAATGGAATAATAAGTTGGAAGAGAGCGAGTTTGTACTGAAAAAAATTGCAACAGAAGGAATAAAATCGAAAAGGCAATATGATCGAACATAAAAGTTCCACGTGGAACATTGGTAAAAAATAAACGTACAGAGAGGATTTGAAGATGAATTGAAGAAGGTATTTAATAAAAGTTCCACGTGGAACTATTGATGATAGTAGAGGGAATCGCATCCAACTGATAACTATAATAATAATTACATCCGGTTGGGAAATGGTAACTATTTTGAGAGATAGATTTTCACGGCGCCTAAATCCGGGGTTGTAGATAATTACCCATCCAAAATGCAGCATTATAATCCAATCTAGCCGAGGGAGTATTGTAGAATGGACGGGAACGTTTAAACCATCAATCCTCGAGCCTATATCATTACTGCGGAAATTTATGCTTTTCAGTGCCTAAAAAACATAGCAACGATCTTTCTCGTTCAGAAAATCTGCTATCCGGAATACGAACATTATACAGAGGAAATGTTTCACGTGAAACATTCAATTTGACGTTGATTTGTCAACTAATCCCGTCAGAAAGGGCATTATAGCTATTATTATCTGAATATGTTAAAATGTACAAGTGCAAAATGTAGGTTCAGTAAAGGAGCTATCATGAAAATAAAGGAAAAGTTAAAGAATCTTCCTCACTTCATAAAGGCTGACAAGATTAAGGTTCCTTTCCTGATTATCGTGTTCTTATTGCTGGTGATCGTTGTTTTGACTTTCATTGCAGATTGGAAAATCGGAATTGGAATTACGCTCTTATGCGTTGGGATTGTTGGGTTCATCAGTTATTCTTCGGAGTATTTGATTGATGAGACAAATCAATACATATCTGACTTATCTTATCGAATCAAAAAAGGTGAACAAGAGGCTTTAATTAAAATGCCTATTGGGATACTTCTATATAATAAGCAAGAAGAAATCCAATGGATGAATCCATATTTAGTAAAGTATTTTGGCAAGAAAGATACACTGGGCAGAAAGCTGAAAGTGGTGGATGAAGAATTATATCAGCTTTTTAAAGAATCGCAGGATTATGTGATACGCCGTGTGAAGTGGGGAGATCATTATTTTGATATGATCATTCAAGAGGATATTGGCGTCATTTATTTGATGGACATAACAGAATATGCCAAAATTGAAGAGAAGTACAAAGATGAAAAATTTGTTTTTGGGAATATCATTGTCGACAATTATGATGAGGCTGTTCAATCCATGAACGATCGCAAGCGATCGAATGTAAACAACTATCTGACGAATCAACTCACAAATTGGGCAAACATGAATAATGTCTTTCTGAAACGAGTGGATGATGACCGCTTTATAGCGTTGACCAATATGCGAGCATTAAAGAAAATCGAAGAAAATAATTTTGATATCATAAATCAAATAAGGGAAAGAACCTACAAACAAAATTTTCCGTTGACATTGAGCATGGGTTTCTCATATGAAAAAACTTTTGAGCAAACCAATTTTAAAGAAGTCGCTAAAATGGCGCAATCGAATATCGATTTAGCCTTGGCAAGAGGTGGCGATCAGGTTGTTGTGAGGGCCGAAAATGAGGATGCCCGTTTCTATGGCGGTAAAACAAATCCAATGGAAAAACGCACCCGCATCCGCGCGAGAATGATAAGCCAGGCTTTGGAAGAACTCATTATTCATGCCGATAAGGTGATCATCATGGGGCATAGTTATCCGGATATGGACGTCATCGGTTCCTGTTTGGGAATCCGCCGCATTTCTCAGATGAATAATCGGGAAGCCTGGATAGTATTGGATCCGCAACAGTTTTCCAATGATGTGAATCGGATCATGCAGGAGATAGACAAAGATCCTTTGATTGCGAAGCGGATCATTTCTCCTGAGCAAGCAATGGCATTGGTGACGCCGCAGACGCTAATCGTGATGGTCGATGTCCATCGTCCATCCATGACGCCGGCACCTGGGCTGTTGAATCTGTCCAAAAAAATAGTCGTCTTGGATCATCACAGACGCGGACAGGAGTTTCCGAAAGATTCTGTTTTGGTTTATATGGAACCTTATGCGTCCTCCACATCGGAATTGATCGCTGAATTGTTCGAATATCAATCCAATGAGATGGATGCCATCAATAAGATAGAAGCAACTGCTATGTTGGCGGGGATTATCGTCGATACCCGCAACTTCAGTTTGAGAACAGGATCAAGGACTTTTGATGCTGCCAGTTATCTGCAGTCTAATGGAGCCGATACCGTACTGATCCAGAAATCACTGAAAGAGGACTTGGATACTTATCTGTTGCGCAGTCATTTGTTGCAGACCATGGAATTTGTGAATGGTAACCTGGCGATCGTCCATGGAGAAGATGAAAAAATCTATGACACGGTCGTCGCTGCTCAAACAGCCGACACGATGTTGTCGATGGAAGCTGTAGATGCTTCATTTGTCGTCACAAAACGCCAAGACGGCAGAGTCGGAATCAGCGCCAGAAGTCTGGGTCAATACAATGTGCAGACAGTCATGGAAAAATTAGGCGGTGGCGGACATTTATCCAATGCAGCCACTCAGATTGAGAATACGACAGTCCATGAAGTCGTTGAGAAACTTAAAGCAGTCATAAATCCAGAAAAAATAAAGGAAGGGGAATAATAAATGAAAGTTGTTTTTTTAGAAGACGTCAAAGGCAAAGGTAAAAAAGGGGAAGTCAAGGATGTTGCGGATGGCTACGCTAATTTCCTGATCAAAAACCGTAAGGCTGAAGAAGCGAACGCCGCCACTATTTCCGCATTGAAAGGCCAAAAGAAGGCTGAAGAGAAGAAGCAGGCTGAGGAGTTGGCAACAGCTCAAGAATTAAAGGCGCTTCTGGAGAAGGATGAGTCAATCATCAAACTATCCGCAAAAATTGGCGAAGATGGTCGGTTGTTTGGTTCCATAACAACGAAACAGGTTGCTGAAGCACTGCAAAAGCAACATAATGTTAAATTGGATAAGCGAAAAATTGAATTAGAAAATCCTATCCGTGCATTGGGTTTCACAAAAATGCCGGTAAAAATTCATCCGGAAGTAACAGCCATATTAACCGTGCAGGTTACGGAAGGGTAATGATTTTCCAAATACAAACGAAAGACAGGGATACAGATCTCTGTCTTTTTGTTTGTTTATGAGGCGCATTTGATTCTGTCTGACCTGACCTGCCAAAAAGAACAAACGTTCCCATTTGCGAATTGTAAAACCGACATTTTTGGGGTACAATAAGAAAGCGAAGATGGAGAAACCAGCAGTGTTTCCTCATCAAAATGATAAAACCTGAAGGGTGAAAATATAAAATGGAAGAAACACTTCAAGATCGTATACCCCCTCATAGTATAGAAGCAGAGCAATCCGTTCTGGGCTCCATTTTCTTGGATCCTGAAACGGTTGTGAATGTTCTGGAATATCTTGAATCATCTGATTTTTACAGAAAAAATCATCAGATTATTTTTGATGCGATTTTGCAATTGAACAATCGAAATGAAGCGATCGATGTCGTCACCATCTCGAATGAGTTGGATACGAAGAATCAGCTTGAAAATGCTGGTGGCATGGAGTACTTGGCCGAATTGGCGGTTGCGGTACCCACTTCAGCCAACGTGGAATATTACGCCAAGATAGTGGAAGAGAAATCGATCTTGCGCAATCTGATCCGATCGGCTACAGAAATTGTCCGCAAAGGCTATGAAGAAGGTGATGAGCTCGCCGTCATGCTGGATAGTGCCGAGCAGAACATCCTTCAGGTATCCGAAAGGAGAAACCGATCCGGCTTCATCCGCATATCGGATGTCGTTTCGGCGTCGTTGCAGAACATCGAATCGTTGGCTCAACGGAGCGATGACGTGACCGGGGTGCCAACAGGCTACATCGCCTTGGACAAAATGACGGCGGGCCTCCAGAAAGAGGAGCTGATCATCCTGGCAGCGCGTCCGGCCGTGGGTAAGACCGCTTTTGCCCTGAACATCGCGCAGAATGTCGCAACCAAAGCGGACCAGGTAGTCGCCATCTTCAGCTTGGAAATGGGGGCGGAGTCGTTGGTCAACCGGATGTTATGCGCGGAAGGGAACATTGATGCCGGTCATTTGAGGATAGGGCAGCTTTCAGAAGAGGAGTGGTCGAACCTGATCATGGCGATGGGGACGCTTGGCCAGTCGAAAATCTTCATAGACGACACCCCGGGGATCCGGATCGCGGAAATCCGGGCGAAAAGCCGTCGTTTGCTGCAGGAGCAAGGTAGTTTGGGGCTCATCGTGATCGACTATCTGCAGCTGATCGAAGGGAACAATCGCGAAAGCCGCCAACAGGAAGTTTCCGACATTTCGCGTCAACTGAAGAAATTGGCGAAGGAACTGAAAGTGCCGGTCATCGCCCTTTCCCAATTGTCCCGTGGCGTGGAACAAAGGCAAGACAAACGTCCTGTATTGAGTGATATCCGTGAATCGGGATCGATCGAGCAGGATGCCGATATCGTTGCTTTCCTGTACCGCGACGATTATTACGAACGTGAAGGCAGCGATGATTCGGAACGGGATGAGCTGGAGAACAATGTCGTTGAGGTCATCATCGAAAAAAACCGGAGCGGGGCGCGGGGAACCGTAAAGCTCCTGTTCAAAAAGGAATTCAACAAATTTTCTTCGATGAGCTATATGCCGGAAATTAGTTGATGATATTGGACAAATTGTTCAGAAATGAGCGCTTTTATTTGATTCTTTATTGAAAGACATAGGTAATATTGGTAAACTAGCATAGTGTTATGAATAAATAAGATGAGGTGGAGTAAATAATGACTTCAGTAGTAGTTGTTGGGACTCAATGGGGAGACGAAGGTAAAGGGAAGATTACAGATTTCCTTAGTGAGAATGCAGAAGTAATCGCTAGATATCAAGGCGGAGACAATGCTGGCCACACAATCCAGTTTGATGGCGTTACATACAAATTGCACTTAATTCCATCCGGCATTTTTTATCCAGAAAAAATCAGTGTAATCGGAAACGGCGTAGTAGTGAATCCGAAATCATTGATCAAAGAATTGGCATATTTGAAAGATCACGGTATCAACACGGATAACCTGCGTATTTCCGACCGTGCTCATGTCATTTTGCCTTATCATATTCAATTGGATCAGCTTCAGGAAGATTCAAAAGGCGAAAACAAAATTGGTACGACCATCAAAGGCATCGGGCCAGCTTACATGGATAAAGCAGCGCGTGTCGGTATCCGGGTAGCTGATTTGTTGGACAAAGAGATCTTTGAAGAACGCCTGAAGATCAACTTGGAAGAAAAGAATCGTCAGTTCACAAAAATGTTCGATTCTGTAGAAATCAAATTCGAAGATATTTTTGAAGAGTATTACCAATATGGTCAAGAACTCAAAAAATATGTAACCGACACATCCGTTATCTTGAACGATGTATTGGATGCAGGCAAACGCGTCCTATTTGAAGGCGCTCAAGGGGTTATGTTGGATATCGACCAAGGTACTTATCCATTCGTTACTTCTTCCAACCCGGTTGCTGGTGGCGTAACCATCGGTAGCGGTGTGGGCCCTACCAAGATCGATAAAGTTGTCGGTGTCTGCAAGGCTTACACTTCCCGTGTCGGCGATGGACCGTTCCCAACTGAATTGTTCGATGAAGTCGGAAGCTAAATCCGCGAAGTCGGTCGTGAATACGGCACAACGACTGGCAGACCGCGCCGTATCGGCTGGTTCGACGCAGTTGTTATGCGTCATTCAAAACGCGTTTCAGGCATCACAAATCTGTGCCTGAACTCCATCGATGTTTTGAGCGGCTTGGAAACAGTCAAAATCTGTACAGCTTATAAAAATGCTGAAGGTGAATTGATTTACCATTATCCAGCAAGCTTGAAGGAATTGGCTCAATGCACGCCTGTCTATGAAGAGTTGCCAGGTTGGAGCGAAGACATCACTGGTTGCCGCACATTGGAAGAACTCCCTGAAAATGCACGCAACTATGTCCGTCGCGTTCAAGAAACAGTGGGTGTCCGCATCTCCACTTTCTCAGTGGGACCAGACCGCAACCAAACGAACGTATTGGAAAATGTTTGGGCAAGCATCTAAGGCAGTAATGAATACAAAAAAGAGTCCGTATCCGGAGACACTATCCGGAAGTGGACTCTTTTTTTTCTGAAGTTATTGCATTTTATTGAAAAGAAGAGTAAAATGATACTTGTTACGTGATCAGCACGTGATATGGGTAATTAGCTCAGTTGGCAGAGCAGCTGACTCTTAATCAGCGGGTCGAGGGTTCGAGCCCCCCATTGCCCATACAGATTTATCGGATAAGCCTTGGAAACATTGAGAGAAAAACTCTTGATGTTTTTGGGGCTTTTTTATTTGATTTTGAATAGCACGTCGAATGCTGAAAAAATCAAAAATGCCGCATTTTTTTGAAATAGGTTGGGAAAATTATATTGTTAAATTCAAAAAACGTCCTTTTTTGAATTTAAGAGGTCGTAAAAATTGAAATATTTTAAAAAAATGGTACTATTTAGTAAATAGAAACAAAAAAGGGGTGTCTTTATGAAAAAATACCAGCCTTTAAGCGTAATAAGATATGGCAGCCTTGACGAATATGAAAAAGAGTACCAGATGAGGCTAGCCAGTCATAGTACGTATCATACAAATTTAGAAATACATCCCATAGAGAGAGGGATAAGGCTGGCGCCGACATACAGCCTGTTTGTCGTGAATAATAATGAGCTGACCATGTTGCAAGAGTACATAATGGATAACGCGAATATGATAAACAAGTTGTCTGATAGGCTCCCTGAGGCTGCGAAAAAACAATTTTATAATAAAGTATTGACGGATGAAATTATGAGTACGAATGAAATGGAAGGCGTAAGAAGCACAAGGAAAGAGGTAGGGGATGCCATTAAGGTTGTTACTCTAAACAAAAAAGAAAATAGTCGTTTCAAAGGGATCGTTAATCTCTATTACTCTTTGTATTACGAATCTTTCCAACCCATAAATAATGTAAAAGAAATCAGAGATATCTATGACACCTTAGTTTCTGAGGAAATTGAAGAAAAAAATAAGCTCGATGGTGAATTGTTCAGGGTCGAAGGCGTTGAAGTGCATGGCAATAGGGGCGTAGTTCACATAGGGAACCATACTGAAGAGTCTATAATGACCGACTTGAGAAAGTTCATTTCCTTCCTGAACGCAAAAGATATTCCTTTTTTGATTAAAATTATGTTAGCCCATTACTTTTTTGAATATATTCACCCATTCTACGATGGCAACGGCCGGACAGGCAGATACATCACTTGCAGATATTTGGCCCAGAAATTAGATCCTTTAACGGCCATCAGCTTTTCCCATATGATCAGTGATACAAAAAATAAGTACTATGATGCTTTTGTTATTACATCAAATAAACACAACATGGGCGAAGGGACAATGTTTGTCTATCACATGCTAAAAATAGTGTATGAAGGGCAATTGAAATTGTTAGAGGAATTAAACAACAGTAGTGATTTGCTGGAAAATTCATGGGGTATGATAACAGCTTATGATTTTGAGAATGAACTGGACACCAATATTTTATATATTTTGTGCCAGTCATGGATATTTAAGACTGAATTGATGGATAAGGAGTTTGAGCTTCACGTTAACGCTACCAGGTATAAGGTGAATCAGTCATTGGACAGATTAAGCGTGGGTGGATACATCAAACAAATTACTAAGCGTCCATCCGCGCATATTATTTCTGATGAGTTGGCTCAAAAAATGATGGTCCATCAAACGCGCTGACATAATTATTGCGTGATATTCTATTGCTGTTATGCCCCAGTTGGTTGATTTTTGTGGCCCCATGCCATACCAAAATGTATATTCCTCAAAAAAATCCTTGGAAACACTGAAGCGACAGGCTTCAATGTTCCAAGGGTTTTTTTCTTACATATAATACAGCATCACGAACAGGGGCATGGTCACAATGCACATCAGCGTGGTCATGATGTTGATTGCACCTGCATATGCAGCATCCTGATTGTGCACCTGCGCGAATTGCGTGACGGTGGAGGCTGCGGGGGTCACGGTAGCCAAGAAGGTGATGAGCAATATTTCCGTTCCGTTATTCACGAAACTAGCGGCATTGCTGAGTTTCAGCAGCAACAGGATGATGGCCGGACAAAGGATCATTCTGAAGAAGGTCACCACATACACTTTTTTGCTTGTGAATACTTGCTTCATGTCCATTCCGGCGACGATCATGCCTGTGATCAGCATGCCCAGCGGTCCGATCATAGAGCCGATTGAAGCCAATGTTTCGTTCAGCATAGCCGGCAAGAGGATCCCCGACACCATAGACAGCACGCCAACAAAAATGGCGATCATGTTTACATTCAGAATGATTTTCCGTAAATTGGGTTTCTTTTCTTTCGAGAACATCAATTTGCAGTGCGTCCACAGGAAAATCAACTGCACGGACACAAAGGCGGTCGAATAGATGACCCATTCGTTGCCCAGAACGGCTGTTACGATGGGGATGATCAGATTGCCCGCGTTGGAATAGATGATGGACGCGATATCGATTTCTTCGAATTTGAAAAGCTTGCCGGAGCTGTGTCCGATCACGAGCAACACTGCATGGATGGCAATCGCCGCAACAAAGGCCAGCGTCAGGCCTGCTTGGATTTCCGGTTTGAAGTCGACTTGAAAGGCGTTGAGTATTACGGCTGGCATCACCAGATACAGCGACAGTTTCGACAGGACAACACTTTCCTCCGTCTTCAGAACCTTCAGTTTGACCAGCAGATAACCCAAAATCATGATGAGGAATAGCTGGACAATTTTCCGTACCAATAATAGACTGATCATTTGCAACCCTCGCTTGTACATTGGAATTTGATAAGGTTCATTATATAGTATCCGGTCAGAGAAGTATTGGGGCAATTTGTTCATTCTCACTTTCAGATTTGCCAATTCTCCCGTTCGCAGTCAAACATTGCAAAACAATAATCTAGATTGAACGTTTTTGTATTCGTACATCATGAAAATATGGTACGATTGTCAATAAGATGTAAACGCTTGCTTAGGGGTGATGATTTTTGCAGAGAATAGAAAAAGTGCTTGAGGCATTGGGCATGCTTTATGAAGAGAAGAAGCAGGGAGTGACGGCCGAGGAGATCGCCTACAGATTGCAGAGCGATCGCAGCAATATTTCCCGCGACCTGAACCAGCTGCACAAAGAAAAACGCTGCTACAAAGAGAAGACCAGACCGGTACGTTTTTTTCCGTGTGCACGCAAGCTGCCCAGACAGGTTGCCTCACCGAAGGAAACGCCTAAAATCGTGGACATGGACAACTTCCTGAAGAAGAATCCCAGCCTTTTCCATCAGATTGAGCAAGGCAAGGCGGCCATCCTGTATCCAGGGGACGGCATGCATATGCTGTTGCTGGGGGAGACCGGCGTCGGGAAATCGTTGTTCGCCGATCTGCTGCATAAATACGGCATCCAATCGAGGAAGCTGGCGGAGGCATCGCCGTTCATCCAGTTCAATTGCGCCGATTATGCGCATAATCCACAGCTGCTGATGAGCCAACTGTTCGGTCATGTAAAGGGTGCTTATACGGGTGCGGAAATGAACAAGATGGGGCTTCTTGAGAAGGCGAACGGAGGCATTTTGTTTCTGGATGAGATCCATCGGTTGCCGATCGAAGGGCAGGAAATGCTGTTCACCTACATCGACCGCGGTGTTTTCCGGCCGCTAGGGGAATCGGACAAAGATCACCACGCCAATGTGCTGATCATCGGCGCGACGACGGAAAAGAAGGACACGCTCTTGAAGACCTTTATCCGCAGGCTGCCGATCATCATCGATCTGCCAAGCTTGAGGGAAAGGACGACCGAGGAACGCCATCAGCTGTTCGATGGATTCGTCCAACGGGAAGTGGATCAGTTGGGGATGCCGATGTATTTCAGCAAGAATGCGCTGAAAGCCTTTCTGCATTACAAATGCGAATTGAACATCGGGCAGTTCAAAGCGGATATCCGGATCGTCTTCGCGAAAAGCTACGCCCGTTCCTTGGCCGAAAAAGTGGACTATCTGAAAGTCAGCAGCAAGGACTTGCCGGATTATATCCGTGCGGGCCTGCTCAGCAATGCGGATCACCGCCAGATGTGGTCGAAATGCGATGATACGAACCAACAGGCGATCCAATATCTGCCCTCGGACAACACCGTTCCCGAAGTGAGCAGCACCCCGAGCGAGAGTACTATCTATAGGGAAATGAACACCCGCTACCGGGAATTGGAGAAGAAAAAGGCCAGTGCGGAAGAGATCCAAAAGGCCATGGAGCACGATCTGAAGACGTATTTCAAATTGACCGGTGAAAAGGAACAACTTTTTTCGAATAAGGAAAATCTGATTGCTCTTGTGCCGGAAAACATCATCAAGGAGCTCGAAAAAATACTCCGCCATGTCACGATCAAGACCGGCAAGGTGATGAGTGATAAGGTGTTCCAGATGATGGCGATCCATATCTACAACCTAGTGAAGCGCAGCCAACAGGATCATGTGCTGAAGAACGATATGCATGAAGCGATCATCGATAAGTATCCGGAGATGTATGGTGTCGCGAAAGAATGCATGGCCATTTTGGAAGCGGATCTGGGTGTGCGGATTCTGGAAGAGGAGGCAAGCTATTTCATCATGTTCCTGACGCATGATGAAATGGATGCAATCGAGAAATTGGCAAAAGTGCAGGTCATCGTGATTGCGCACGGATCAGGCATTGCGTCGGCGCTTTGCGATACGGCGAACCAACTCTTGAACCATGACGGCGCCATCGGGATCAATGCGCGCTTGGATGAAGAACCACAGCAAGTGTTCGAAAGGCTGGTCCGTTACATCAAAAACCATCAGATTGCAGATGATATCCTGCTGTTGGTGGACATGGGGAGTCTGACGACTTTTGCGGGAGAATTGGAGAAATTGTTCCCGCTGAAGGCGGAATCCATCCCGCTCGTGAGCACGATGCATGTCCTCGAGGCAAGCAGAAAAGCGATGATCGGCTGCAGTTTGCATGAAGTCTACGTCGAAACACTGAAAGTGAACGACTACATGGCCATCTATCAGGACAGGAAGGAATTGGAGCAGGTGTCGATCTGATGGGCTATACGCCATGGGGCTGCATCGATCTGATCAGCGCCAGCACAAGTGAAATGTACAAGCGCTACGGCTTCATCTATGTCGATCAGGATGATGAAGGAAAAGGCAGTCTGGAACACAGCAAAAAAGATTCATTCGATTGGTACAAAAAAGTCATCGCCTCAAACGGGACAGAACTGGACTGAATGGCTGTCGGAACAATCCTTGAACGATTGATCTGTTTGCCGTAAATAGGATAAAACCAACAGCCTCCGGGAACCCGCATGATGCGGGTTCCCGGAGGCTGTTTTATGTTGTCATGATGCAGTAAGTGCCTTGGTATCAGTGGGCTGACAGCGGTTTGTCGGACAAAGCCCAGCCTTCGACGACGCGTGCGCCGATCGGTTCCGGATTGTTTTTGAATTTCACAAATTCCATCGTTTTCTGCTCGATCCGCTCGCCGGTCCGTTTATCGATGATGTAGACGTTGTAGCGGATTGCACCCCATTCGCCCTCGACGATCATATTGTGGAACTCGCCCAACTCGATGTCATAGGCCTGGAAGAGTTGCCCCATCATATCCTTGTATTGTTGCAAAGTCAGCCGATCGCTGTAGACATTATAGTGCGCATCCGGTTCGTACAACGTTTCGCACCAGTCCAACCAAGCATCATATCCGTTGTTCCAATTCTTGAAGCCCTGCTCAAAGCGCTCCCTGATCGCATTCTCAAAATTTTCACTCATTATTTTTTTCCTCCTTCGGTTTGGTTTACTATTTACGTTTTGTAAACCTTGGTGTAACTATAACCGGAAGGGATAAACTGAACGTAAACTTTGTGTCTGGATCACAATGAATTGAAATATCCAAAATAATCTGCCAAGTGTTGTATGATAATGAGGAACAAATACAGGAGGGGGAATCATGATGATGGAACTGGATCGGTTGGTCAAACTGCTCGTGGAGAAGGTGCTGCGTGCGTCAAAAAAACAGGAGCCAAACGGGAAAGATGCCGATGCGGCGGAAACGGACGAGGCTGCCGTTTCCAAGAGCATCCGGGAGAAGGCTGCCAAAAAAAGAAACGAAAAAAATGCCTGAAGGATAATTCCCTTCAGACATATTGGAGCAGTTCGTCATAATACAATTTCGTGATCAGTTCCCGGTCGGCGGTTGTCGGTTTGTCGATGTAGATGACGTATTCGGCGTCCCAGGTGTAGGCGGACGTGCCCTCCAAAAACGGGTTTTCTGCGGGCGTTTCGGTCTCCAATTCGGCGATGAGGACGGCAATGTAGTCTTCGCTTTCGGTTTCGTCATGGAAATCGAAGTCATCGCTTGTCTCGATGTAGAGTTTGTAGGCCTTGTTTGGGTGTTCGGCTTTGAATTTTTTGATGATCGCAATTTCTTTGTCCAGGTTTCTCATGGTGCTTGCTCCCTTCGGAAATGGCTTCGGATCAAGTTTTTCTATAGGTATATCATACCATTCTCTATCCGCATCCGCACTCAATAACGCGGGGATGGATGACGATTGCGAGCGGAGGGTCTATGATGGAAATAACCAGTTTTGAGGAGGATCAGCATGAAAATCGCAATTTTGCAGCACGTAGATTTTGAAGGGCCGGCGGAAATCGAGAATTGGTGCCGGCAGACCAGAACCGAATACACGATCTGCCGCCTGTTTCTTGGGGAAACGTTGCCAAAAGCGGAGGAAACGGATTTTCTGGTGATATTGGGCGGTCCCATGAGCGTCTTGGATGAGCCGCCTTGGCTGGATGAGGAGCGGGAACTCATCTCCGCACTCATCAGCCAGGGCAAGCCGGTCTTCGGTGTCTGTCTGGGCGGACAGCAGATCGCCAAAGCTTTGGGCGCCGACATTTTTCAGGGGGAATACCGGGAAGCAGGGTGGTTGCCGGTAAGGACGGTAAATACGACAATACTTGGTGGGTTGCCTGAGGAACTGGTCGTTTTCCATTGGCATGGCGAGCAATTCGGCTTGCCGGAAGGGGCGGAGCGCCTGTTCGCAAGCGCTGTCTGCCCGAACCAAGGCTTTGTCTACAATGGCAATGTCATCGGTTTGCAGTTCCATTTCGAATCCACAAAGGAGAGCATCGAAAATATCCTCCAGAACGATGCGGCCTTCTTGGACGGGACCGCCTATACGCAGACGGCAGCGGAAATCCGCAATCATCCGATACCCGCGAGCAACGGGGAGCTGCTTTATCGCTTGCTGGACCGGTTGAAAGCTACGGTGCCGGATCGGACTGCATAACGGCATAACGGCATAACGGTAAGGAAGCAAGTGGTTGGTTCTTCGGCTGTTCGTCATGCGCTTTTTTGCGAACAGCCGACGAAAGTTGGTTATGTCAACTGATATACAGTCGCTATCTTATGAACAGCCAACGAAACTTACTTATGTCGACTAATCCGTCGTTGGCATCTTGCGAACAGCCGACGCCCCCCACTTACGTCGGCTGTTCCATGTTGACGCACTAATATTCAGAAACGCAGAAAGAGGCCGGGACAAAATCCCAGCCTCTTTCTGTGCTTTACAGCAAGTCATTCAATTCGCGGATATCGTCGATCAAAGCATCCGCCGAGTCCAGTTCCCCGGGGAATCCGAAGCCATAGCGGCAGCCCACTGTTCCGACGGGATGATGCTCGGCAATCTCGATGTCCTGGAACCGGTCGCCCACAATCAGGTAACTTCCAGGAAAGGCTGCGCGGATCGTTTCAAAAATTTCATATTTGGGGATGAAATCGAAATCCTCGGTGCAGTACATGCCGTCAAAGTAGCGTTCCAAACCGAAGCTTTCCCGGTGCGCTTCCATGTAGGCCCGGCTGCAGTTGCTCAAAAATACCAAGCGGTAGCCTTTTTCCTTCAATGCCTGCAAGGTTTCCAGAGCGCCTTCGTAAAGGACTGCCTGACCGGTTTGGGCTGTTTCCAGCAGGATCAGACCGATCATTTTTGAGGCCTTCGATCGGATCTCTTCATCCAGATCGGGCATGAAATTTTCCCACATCGCTTTGCTGCTGTAGCCCAGCCACTTCGTGATTTCCGCATCCGCCCAATCCCTTGGCGCAGCGTAGCCGGCTTCAACGAGGTAAGCATAGGCTTGTTTGAAGGCGTGGATGTAATTCTTGGTGCTGTCATGGAGGGTGCCGTCATAGTCAAGGATGATGGTGCGGACATCTTTGAACATTAGTTTTTTCATAAACTTTTATAAATTCTTAAGCAGGTTGGCCATTTCGATAGCGGATACGGCACAATCATAGCCTTTGTTGCCCGCTTTCGTGCCGGCGCGCTCAATGGCTTGTTCGATCGTGTCGGTCGTCAGGACACCGAAGATGACCGGAACGCCCGTAGTCATCGAGGCAGTCGCTACACCTTTGGATACCTCGGAACAGACGTAATCGAAATGCGCCGTTGCGCCCTTGATGACGGCGCCCAAAGTGATGACGGCATCATATTTTCCGGAAGCTGCCATTTTTTGCGCCACCAATGGGATTTCGTAAGCGCCCGGCACCCATGCCAAGTCGATGGCATCTTCAGCCACGCCATGGCGCTTCAAGCCGTCCAAGGCACCGCCCACCAATTTTGAGCCGATGAATTCGTTGAAACGTGCCACCACGATAGCGATTTTTAAATCCTGTGCAATTAATTGTCCTTCGATGATGTTCATTTTGTTTTCCTCCTGATATTGTTTTTATTTTTTTATAAATCCAGATAGTGTCCCATCTTTTGTTTCTTTGTTTCCATGTAGCGTTGTGTTTCGTCGAAGATCTCCAATTGGATCGGAATCCGTTCGGTGACCTTCAGGCCGTGTTTTTTCAATCCTTCTATTTTAAGCGGGTTGTTCGTCAGCAAACGGATCTCTTTCACACCCAAGTCCTGCAGCATCTCGTCGGCCATGTAGTATTCGCGCAGATCGCTGGGGAATCCCAGCATTAGGTTGGCGTCGACCGTATCATAGCCTTGATCCTGCAGCGCATAAGCGTGGATTTTGTTGACGAGGCCGATGCCGCGCCCTTCTTGGCGTAGGTAGACTAAGACTCCGCGCCCTTCTTCGGCGATCTGCTTCATGGCAGCGTCCAATTGTTGGCCGCAGTCGCAGCGTTTCGATCCGAAGACATCGCCGGTCAAGCATTCGGAGTGGACGCGCACGAGAACGGGTTCTTCCGTCGTGACATCGCCCATGACCAAGGCGACGTGGTGTTCGTCTGCATCGATGGTGCTCACGTAGGTGTAGATGTCGAAATCGCCGTATTTGGTGGGCAGTTTCGCTTCTCCTTCGCGTTTGTAAAGCTGCTCATTCTCTTTGCGGTAGGTGATCAGATCCGCGATCGTGCCGATCTTCAGGTCATGTTGATGGGCAAAAATGATCAGTTCGTCCGTACGCATCATCGTGCCGTCATCGGCCATGATTTCGCAGCAGAGACCCGCCGGCTTCAGACCGGCCAAACGCGCCAAATCTACGGTGGCTTCGGTGTGGCCGTTGCGCGCGAGTACGCCGTTGTCCACTGCCTTCAGCGGGAAGATGTGGCCCGGTCTGCGGAAATCCTCGGGCTGTGCGTCATCCTCCACTGCCTTCATGACGGTCAAAGAACGTTCAAAGGCTGAGATGCCGGTGGTTGTCTCGATATGATCGATGGCGACGGTGAAGGCTGTCCCGTGGTTGTCGGTGTTGCGGTCCACCATCGGAGTCAGCACCAGTTTTTCGGTAAGTGTCCGATCCATCGGCATGCAGATCAAGCCTTTCGCGTAGATGGCCATGAAGTTGATGTTTTCTGGCGTCGCGAATTCCGCCGCGCAGATCAGGTCCCCTTCATTTTCGCGGTCCTCATCATCGACCAGCACGATGTTCTTGCCGGCTTTGATGTCCGCGATGATTTCTTCAGTTGTGTTGAACATGTCTATTTCCCTCCTCGTTATTTCTTTCAGAAGAAGCCGTTCTCTTTCAGGAACGCTTCCGATAGGTTGCTTTGTTTCGATTGTTTCTGCGGGTTCAATCCCAGCAGTTTTTCGACGTATTTGCCGATGATGTCGCACTCCAGATTGACCGTGTCGCCCAATTTCTTTTCAAGCAGGATCGTTTCCGCTCCGGTATGGGGGATGATGGATACTTGGAACGATTGGCTGTCGACCGCCGCTACCGTCAGGCTGACGCCGTCGATGGCGATCGAGCCTTTTTCGATGATGTAGCGCAGCAGCTCCGCGCCGGCTGAAATGGTGATCCAGACGGCATTGTCGTCTTTTCTGTATTCCTTGATTACGCCGGTTCCGTCGATGTGGCCGCTGACGATGTGCCCGCCCAGTCTAGTATCGAGCTGCAGAGCCCGTTCAAGATTGACGCGGCCGCCCATCTGCAGGGTGCCAAGATTTGAACGCTGCAATGTTTCCGGCATGACGTCCGCATCGAAGGCATCCTTATGCAGCTTTGTGACCGTCAGGCAGATGCCGTTGGTGGAAATGCTGTCGCCGATTTTTGTCCCGACCAGCACTTTTTTTCCGCCGACAGTGACGATGGAAGATTTTTGGCCGTGCCGAATGCCTTTTAAGGTACCGACTTCTTCGATGATTCCAGTAAACATGAATTTCCTCCCACTTTCCTCTATTGTTCGTTCTTGGAAATGTAGCCTTCCAACAGGATGTCTTCTCCGACAGCGCTGGCCTTCAGCTCGATCACGCTGAAAGCCTGGCTCAGTTTCTCGATCCCAGCTCCGCCGACAGGTGTTTTTGCTGTTTCTCCACCGATCAGTTTCGGTGCGATATAGACCTGCACTTTGTCGACGATGTTCGCCTGAAGCGCGGAAAAGTTCAAGGTCGCGCCGCCTTCCAGGAGGATACTGTCGATGCCGCGCTCCCCGAGGATTTTCACGAATGCCTTCAGGTCGGTCTGGCCGCTTTGATCGGGTACGGTCACAATCTCAATGCCGGCTTCTTCCAGCAAGGCAACCTTATTGCGGTCCGCCCGTGCTGTCGTTGCGATGATCGTCTTGGCAGCGTCCTGATTTTTCAGCACATTTGCTTCCAGTGGGATGCGCAAGGTGCTGTCGACGATGATCCGCACCGGATTTTTCCCTCCCGGAATGCGGGAGGTCAGCTGCGGGTCGTCGGTGATGACGGTTTGGACGCCGACCATGATGCCGCTGAGGGCACTCCGCAAGTGGTGCACCTGTTCTCTTGCTGCGGGGCCGGTGATCCACTGCGATTCGCCGGTCCGGGTCGCGATCTTTCCGTCCAAGGACATCGCGGCTTTCATGACGACGAAGGGCTCTTTCGTGACGATGTATTTCATGAATATTTCATTCAGACGGCTGCTTTCTTCGGCGAGGACGCCGGTCACCACTTCGATACCGGCAGCCTGCAGTTTTTTGACGCCGCGACCTGAAACCAATGGATTCGGATCCAGAGCCGCAATGACGACGCGCCCGATTTTCTTTTCGATGATTTTGTCTGAACAAGGCGGCGTCTTGCCGTAATGGGAACAGGGTTCCAGCGTCACATAGATGGTCGCCCCTGTCACATCTTCGGTCGCCGAACGGAAGGCGTTCACTTCGGCATGGCCTTCGCCGAATTTTTCGTGGTAGCCGGAGCCGATGATGCGGCCGTCCTTGACGATGACGGCGCCGACCATCGGATTGGGCGCAACGGCTCCGCGGCCTTTTTCAGCCAATTCCAGCGCCATTTGCATAAAGTGTGTATCCAGATCGTGCATTTTCCGTGCCTCCCTTTTCCAAAATAAAGAGCCCTGAACAGTTCTGCTTCAGGGCTCGACAAAGGAAGGCCGGCTAAATAAAGCCAAAAAATCCCCGGGTATACACTACACCCAGGGATTGACATTCCGATTCATGAACGGATGGCGGACAAGCGTTCTTTGCATGACAAATAAACGTATGAGGCCATTCGCTAAATGGTTGTTGTCTTCTTTCATCCAGACTTTAACTGTCGGCTTCGGAATCTGACCGAATCTGCCTTACGGCTCGTGGGCTTTACCACCGGTAGGGATTTGCACCCGTCCCTGAAGACTATTCAATTAAGTTGTCTCTAGGATAATCCCCATTCGTGCTATTGTCAAACACAAAATTTCTGAACAAAAGTTCAGCTGGTTCAGCTGGGTTGGCCGAATGATGCGGACATTATTAAAATATAGTTTGTAATTCATTAGAATAGGGTATAAAATGAGTCCAATAATAGTTGCATCATGACTCGGAAATGATCGTTCGCAGGAGCGATCGTGAGAATAAAATTAAAAGGGGATGGCAGAATTTTGGAACAAGTATTTCAAGGAAGAAGCTTATTGGCGGAAAAAGATTTTACTCGGGAAGAACTGGAGTATCTGATCGATTTTTCAGCGCACCTGAAGGACCTGAAGAAAAGAAACATCCCGCACCGTTATCTGGAAGGCAAGAACATTGCTTTGTTGTTCGAAAAGGCATCAACGCGTACAAGAGCTGCATTTACAGTGGCTGCCATCGATCTGGGGGCGCATCCTGAATACCTGGGGAAAAATGATATCCAATTGGGCAAAAAGGAATCCGTTGAAGACACCGCGAAAGTGCTCGGCAGCATGTTCGACGGCATCGAATTCCGCGGTTTCAGCCAAAAAACCGTCGAAGATTTGGCGAAATATGCTGGTGTACCGGTATGGAACGGCTTGACCGATGAATGGCATCCGACCCAAATGATCGCCGATTTCCTGACGGTCAAAGAACATTTCGGCAAGCTGGCCGGACTTAAGTTGGTCTATGTCGGGGATGGACGCAACAATGTCGCCAACAGCCTCTTGGTTACCGGTGCTATCCTGGGCGTTCATGTCACGATCTGCGCGCCGGAATCGTTGTTCCCGACCGAAGAATTGGTTGAGATGGCACAGAAATTCGCTGAAAAGAGCGGCAGCAAAATCGAAATCACAGCCGATGTGGCCAAAGGCGTAAAAGCGGCAGATGTCCTTTATACCGATGTATGGGTATCGATGGGTGAAGAAGATAAATTTGCGGAACGCATCGACTTGTTGACACCTTATCAAATCAATATGGAGATGATTGAGAAAACCGGGAATGACGATGTGATCATGTTGCACTGCCTTCCGGCTTTCCATGATACAAAAACGCAATATGGCCAGGAAATCGCGGAAACATTCGGCATGCGCGAGATGGAAGTGACCGACGCCGCCTTCCGCAGCAAGCACGGTCTTCAGTTTGAACAAGCCGAAAATCGCATGCATTCCATCAAGGCGATCATGGCTGCGACCTTAGGAAATTTATTTATTCCAAAAGTTTGATTGACAAAGTGAAAAACAGATGATAAATTTAATGCAAATGTCAAACAACATCTAACACAAACAAAAACTTTGACAAGAAGAGTAATCCATTTGCACAGTGAAGCGAACCTTGGAAGGTGAAAGCAAGGTCAACCGCGATGGATGAAAAGGAACTTTGAGTTGATAAGCTGAATGTGAACCATAAAGTTTAATCCGGTTGCCCCGTTATCGCAAAAGTAGCAATACTTGAGTCCGGCATGCGCGCATGCTGGAAAATAAGGGTGGCACCACGAACTTTCGTCCCTATACTGAATCTATTTGATTTGGTATAGGCACGGAAGTTTTTTTTGTATATATGCAAGTCTTTGTAAGACGGGCTTGGCCTGTTTTACAACAAATAAAAAAAGGGGGATGGGAAGTATGATTCATGTCAGTATCATTGGAGCAACAGGTTACACGGGGGTGGAATTAGTCCGATTATTGGGATTGCGCGGGGATGTGGTCTTGGATCATCTGACCTCCCGCACGTACGCAGGTCAAAAGATCCAGCATCTTTTTCCGCACTTGTTGGGCAACATCGATCACACCTGCGAAGAATTGGATCTGGAACAAGTGACGACGGACAGCGATGTTATTTTTGTGGCATTGCCGCATGGACACGCATTGCCGATAGCCAAGAAAGCCAAAGAAAAAGGCAAAAAAGTCATCGATCTGGGAGCCGATTTCCGGTTGAAGGATGCAGCGGTTTACGAAGAATGGTACAAAGTCCCGCACACAGAGCCGGAACTTTTGGAAGAAGCCGTGTACGGTCTACCTGAATGGGACCGCGATGCGATCAAGGATGCCGCAGTCATTGCGAATCCGGGTTGCTTCGTGACGAGCATCCTCTTGGGCTTGATGCCGTTGATGAAAAAAGGGTGGGTCGTGCCGAACAGCATCGTCTGCGATTCCAAATCCGGCACTTCCGGAGCGGGCCGCGCCGGCAACGTAGCGAACCTCTTCACTGAGGTGGAAAGCAGCTTCAAAGCCTATGGGGTAGCGCATCACCGTCATACACCGGAAATCGAGCAGATGTTGACGCAGATGGCCGGTACGGACACGATGATCCAGTTCACGCCGCATCTTGTGCCTATGAGCCGAGGCATCCTCAGCACCATCTATGCGACGGTCACCGGGGGACATACAGCCGCCGAAATCCACGCCCTATTTGAGGAAACTTACGCAGACGAACCGTTTGTGCAGGTCCTGCCTGCGGGCATGTGGCCGATGACGAAATCGGTAAAAGGCACAAATAACTGTCAATTGGGTGTCACTTACGACGAACGCACAGGCCGGGTCATCATCGTGTCGGTCATCGACAACTTGATGAAGGGTGCTGCCGGCCAAGCCGTGCAAAACATGAACCTGATGTTCGGGCTTGCCGAAATGACAGGATTACAGATGATAGGGCTTTTCCCGTAATAACGGAAGACTGAAGGAGGAAACGGAAGAAATGATAAAGAAATTACATAAAAGCGGTGTGACTGCTGCTGCAGGTGTGCAAGCCGCAGGTATCCACGCCGGATTCAAGAAACGCAAAAAAGACATGGCGCTATTGTATTTCCCTGATGGGGCGACAGTTGCGGGCGTCTTCACCAAAAATAAAGTCAAAGCGGCTCCGGTCCAGTACGATCAAAAAGCCCTGCAGCAACATGACCGCTTCAAGGCGATTCTGATCAACAGCGGCAACGCAAACGCTTGTACAGGCAAACAAGGCAAAGCCGATGTGGAAGAGACCGTGAAGCTCCTTTCGACAGAACTGAATATCCAACCGGAAGAGGTGTTGGTGTCTTCGACAGGCGTCATCGGGATGTTCATGAACATGACTACGATGAAAAAAGGGGTTCAGGCGATTGTGCCGGAAGTTTCGGAATTTGGCGGCGTTGCAGCCAGCAAGGCGATCATGACGACGGATACGGTTCCGAAAGAAGTCAGCTTTACTTTTGAAGTCGGCGGCAAAACGGCTACCATCGGCGGCATGGTCAAAGGTTCCGGGATGATCCATCCGAACCTTGGCACGATGCTGGGCTACATCACAACCGACGTCACAATCGGCCAAACAGCTTTACACGCGATGTTACTGAAAGCCGCTGATGCGACCTTCAACCATGCTACTATCGACGGGGACACGAGCACGAACGATTCAGTCTTTGTCGCCGCTACCGGAAAACTCGACAATCCGCTGATTGTTTCCGCGGATGATGCAGGCTATGCCGAAGTTGAAGCGGCTGTTCTGTCCATCTGCTCCCAATTGGCGCAGCTATTGGTCAAGGACGGCGAAGGGGCTACGAAATTTGTCGAGGTGCTGGTTTCCGGTGCGAAGACAATGGCTGATGCCGTTTCGATCGGCAAATCGGTCGCTACCTCCAGTCTCGTGAAGACGGCGATGTTCGGCGAGGATGCCAACTGGGGCCGGGTCATCACAGCTGCCGGTTATGCGGAAACGGAATACTTCGATGCCGACGTGATCGACATCGCATTCTCAAGCAAGAACGGCGAAATCAAGCTTTGCGAAGCAGGGATGGGTGTCGTCTTCGATGAAGAACTTGCGAAAAAAATACTAGAAGCAGATGAAATCAATATTTTGATCGATCTGCATCTGGGAACAGAAGCCGCCAGCACGTGGACATGCGACTTCTCTTACGACTACGTGAAAATAAATGCGGATTACAGGAGCTGAGCAGGATGAAGATGAACAAGAGCAATTGTGAAAAAGCCGAAATGCTTGTCGAAGTACTGCCTTACGTCAACCGTTTCCGCGATAAGATCATCGTCATCAAATACGGCGGCAATGCCATGATCAATGAAGAACTGAAAAAAGCCGTCATGCAAGATCTGTTGTTGATGAAATCGGTGGGCATGCACCCTATCCTCGTCCATGGCGGCGGACCGGCCATCAACGATATGCTGAAAAAGCTGAAGGTTGAGAGTCACTTTGAACAAGGTCTGCGTGTGACGGACAAAGAGACGATGGAAATCGTCGAAATGGTGTTGGCGGGCAAAGTCAACAAGGATATCGTCGGAACCCTGAACCAGCTCGGCGGCAAAGGCATCGGCTTGTCAGGGAAAGACGGCAATCTGATCCTGGCGCGCAAAAAATATCTGGAAAAGAACGGCGAAAAAATCGATATCGGATATGTGGGTGAAGTGGAAGAAGTCAACAAGGAAATGCTGGATTCACTCATCTACAGCGGCTATATCCCGATCATTTCCTCCATCGGGATGGGCAAGGACGGGATGAGCTACAACATCAACGCCGATTATGTAGCCGGAGCTATTGCAAAGGCTGTACAGGCAAACAAATTCATTCTGCTGACCGACGTGGAAGGGATTTTCCGCGACTACCATGATAAGAATTCCCTCATTTCGCGGATCACGCTCGAAGAGATCGAAGCATTGGAAGCGGATGGCGTTATCTCAGGCGGAATGGTGCCGAAGGTTGACTGCTGCATCGACGCGTTGCGCGGCGGTGTGGATGGCGCGCACATCATCGATGGCCGACTGCGCCACTCGATTTTATTGGAAGTGTTTTTTGACGAAGGGATCGGCACGATGATTGATCGTGAGAAGGAAGGGGTATCAGAATGACGAATGAAGAAATAAAAAATAAAGGGCAAGCCTACTTGATGAATACCTTCAACCGCGGAGCCATCTGTATGGTTGAAGGGCAAGGCAGCTATCTGAAGGATGCGGACGGCAAGCAATATTTGGACTTCCTGGCAGGCATAGCCGTGAACGCGTTAGGACATAATCATCCGAAAGTGACGGCTGCGATAGCGGAACAGGCGGCCAAACTGGTCCACTGCTCGAACTTTTATTGGATCGAGCCGCAAGTGCAGTTGGCGGAAAAACTGATCACGAATTCCGTTTTGGATAAGGTCTTTTTCGGCAACAGCGGCGCGGAAGCGAATGAAGGGGCCATCAAATTGGCGCGCAAATACGGACGCGAAGTCCACGGCGAAGGCTGCTACGAAATCATCACAGCCGACAATTCCTTTCACGGCCGCACGTTGGCGACGCTGACGGCGACCGGCCAAAAGCAATTCCATAAAGATTACGATCCATTTCTGGAAGGTTTCCATTATGTTCCTTTCAATGATTTTGAGGCTTTGGCTGCCAAAGTTACGGAAAAGACATGCGCAATCCTTTTGGAGCCGATCCAAGGCGAAGGCGGCGTCTACGTGGGCGATCAAGCCTACCTGGAGCAAGTGCGCGCGCTCTGTGACGAAAAGGATATTCTGTTGATCTTTGATGAAGTCCAAACTGGGATGGGCCGTACCGGCAAGCTGTTCGCCTACGAAGGCTATGGCGTGGAGCCGGATGTGATGACGTTGGCGAAAGCTTTGGGAAATGGCGTTCCGATTGGCGCGCTGCTGGCTAAAGATGCTGTCGCTTCCCATTTCAAACCGGGCGACCATGGTTCGACTTTCGGCGGCAATCCGCTGGTCTGTGCGGCAGCTGTCGCAACCATTCAAGCGATCGAAGATGAGAACATCTTGGCGAACGTCAATGAAATGGGCAAATATTTCGAAGCGAAATTGGTGGCATTCAAGGAGAAATATGACTTCATCCTCGACGTGCGCGGCAAAGGCTTGCTGCTCGGGATGGAACTGGCGATGAAGGGAGCCGACATCGTAGCGAAGTGCTTTGAAAAAGGGGTCATCATCAACTGCACGCATGATACGGTATTGCGCTTCCTGCCGCCGCTGAACGTCACGCGCGCTGAAATCGACAAGGCTGTTGCAGTGATGGATGAAGTTTTTCAAACAATTGAAGTTTAAGGAAAGGAAGGTAAAGCATGCCTAAACGCACAGATATCAAGACGATCCTAGTGATCGGCTCGGGACCTATCATCATCGGCCAAGCCGCGGAATTTGACTATGCCGGTACGCAGGCATGTGTAGCCTTAAGGGAAGAAGGATACAAGGTCATTTTGGTCAACTCCAACCCAGCCACAATCATGACGGACGTTGAGATTGCTGATAAAGTCTATATGGAACCACTGACGCTGGAGTTCATCGCGAACATCATCCGCAAAGAGCGCCCGGATGCCTTATTGCCGACATTGGGCGGCCAAACCGGTCTGAATATGGCGGTGGAGTTGGACGAAGCCGGCATTCTGGACGAGTACAATGTCGAGTTGCTTGGCACGAAACTGAGTTCCATCCAACAAGCCGAAGACCGTGATCTGTTCCGCCAATTGATGGCGGAATTGAATCAGCCGGTCCCGGAGAGCGACATTATCCATACTGTCGCGGAAGCATTGAGCTTCGCGGCGGAAATCGGGTATCCCCTGATTGTCCGTCCCGCCTTCACAATGGGCGGCACCGGCGGCGGCATCTGTCACAATGAAGCTGACCTACGTGAAATCGTGGCGAACGGTTTGCGCTACTCACCAGTGACGCAATGTCTGTTGGAAAAATCCATCGCCGGCTTCAAGGAAATCGAATATGAAGTGATGCGCGACAGCAACGACAACGCGATTGTGGTCTGCAACATGGAAAACATCGATCCGGTCGGCGTCCACACAGGCGATTCCATCGTCGTGGCACCTTCCCAGACTTTGTCCGATAAAGAATACCAAATGTTGCGCGATGTCTCCCTGCAGATCATCCGCGCCCTGAAAATCGAAGGCGGCTGCAATGTCCAGTTGGCATTGGATCCTTACTCGTTCGATTACTACATCATCGAAGTCAACCCGCGTGTGAGCCGTTCTTCGGCTTTGGCAAGTAAAGCGACCGGTTACCCGATCGCCAAGATGGCGGCAAAGATCGCCGTCGGCCTGACCTTGGACGAAATGAAGAACCCGGTCACGGGCACGTCTTACGCGGCTTTCGAGCCGGCTTTGGACTACATCGTATCCAAAATCCCGCGTTTCCCGTTCGATAAATTCGAAAAGGGTGACCGCACCCTCGGAACACAGATGAAAGCGACAGGCGAAGTCATGGCCATGGGCCATACGTTCGAGGAATCGATGCTGAAAGCCGTCCGTTCCCTGGAATACGGCGTCAACCATCTGGCATTGCCGAAAGACCAAGGCCAGACCGTGACGATGGCAGAAATCGAACAGAACATCCGCGTCGCTTGCGACGAGCGTCTTTTCTATCTGGGCGAAGCGTTGCGCCGCGGCGTGACACCGGAAACGATCCATGAATGGAGCGAAATCGACTACTTCTTCCTGTACAAATTCAAGCACATCATCGACCTTGAAAAAGAAGTGGCTGCAAACGTGAAAGACCTGGAAAC
>NZ_QAOM01000014.1 GCF_003051085.1 Trichococcus patagoniensis
TCCATCGAAAATAGGATTAAATCGCTGGCACTCCTAAAGGCTTATGAACAATGGGTTGAAGAAAAGCACAATTTTTAATTACTTGTAAAGTGGTGATATATAAATAAAAGCGTTTTATTTCCGTGCTGTGTCAAGACAGTGGATGAAAAATAGGGAGGAGTAGTTTATACTTACTAAGTAGACATTCCTTTTCCGTATTTTTCATCTTTTTTTATACTTACCTGTCAATGGACCGGATGGACGGATGCGGACTTAAAGATTCAACAATAGAGAAAGTAGGATAGCCATCATGAATGAAATTATCGAGTTGCGCAATGTGACTTTTTCCTATTCAGAGGAAGATGCAAGACCGGCATTGAACAACGTTTCGTTAACAATCCAGCAGGGTGAATGGATCGCCATCATCGGGCCTAACGGTTCAGGCAAGTCAACCTTGGCCAAAACGATCAACGGCTTGATAGAAGCGAACTCCGGAGAAGTGATCATTGAAGGGATACCTTTGAATGCAGAGACGGTTTGGGACGTCCGCAAAAAAATCGGGATGGTTTTCCAGAATCCGGACAATCAGTTCGTCGGTTCGACTGTCCAGGACGATGTTGCGTTCGGTTTGGAGAATGTCGGTATTCCCCGCGAGGAAATGGTGAAGCGCGTTGCTGATGCAGTCGCGGCTGTGAACATGGCCGATTTCATGGACAAGGAGCCAGCACGTCTTTCGGGTGGACAGAAGCAACGGGTGGCAATCGCCGGGATCGTGGCTTTGTCCCCGGACATCATCATGCTGGATGAGGCGACAACCATGCTGGATCCTGAAGGCCGTCATGAAGTCATTCAGACTATCCAAGAAATCAAGGAAAAAGAAAATCTGACAGTGATTTCAATCACGCATGACATCGACGAGGCTGCGAAAGCGAACCGTATTTTTGTGATGGAAGCCGGGCAGTTGAAACGGATCGGCACGCCGGAAGAGATATTCAGCTTGGGCAAGGAAATCATCGATATCGGTTTGGATATCCCGTTCCCTGAGAAGCTGAAATACCAATTGAAGAGACAGGGACTGGAAGTTCCTGAAGAATATTTGACTGAGGAAGGGATGGTGAGTTGGTTATGGACATTACTTTCGAAAAAGTAGGCTATTCCTACTCTGCCGGAACGCCTTTCGAAAGCAGGGCCCTCTATGATGTGAACCTGAACATTCCGGACGGCAGCTACACGGCGCTGATCGGGCATACCGGCAGTGGGAAATCGACGGTCACGCAGCATCTGAATGCTTTATTGAAACCTACAGAAGGCAGCGTAATGATTGGTGACCGCATCATCACGAACAAGTCTAACAACAAAAATCTGAAGGACCTGCGCAAAAAAGTAGGGATTGTGTTCCAGTTTCCGGAGTCGCAACTATTCGAAGAGACGATCGCGAAGGATATCGCTTTCGGTCCAATGAACTTTGGCGTCAGTGAAGCGGACGCAATGGCGATCGTGAGGCGCGTGTTGCCTTTGGTCGGCTTGGATGAGTCCTTCATGGAACGATCCCCATTCGACCTCTCAGGGGGTCAAATGAGACGCGTAGCGATTGCCGGGGTATTGGCGATGGAACCGGAAGTGCTGGTCCTGGATGAACCGACCGCCGGATTGGATCCCGCGGGCAGACGGGAAATCATGAATATGTTCAATCAACTCCATATCGACAACGCACTGACCATCGTATTGGTCACGCATCAGATGAATGATGTCGCAACCTATGCGGATCATGTGGTCATCCTTGAGAAGGGCACGGTGGTCCGCATGGGGCCGCCTGCAGAAATTTTTCAGGACGCTGCTTGGCTTCAGGAGAAACAATTAGGCTTGCCTTCCGCACTGGCTTTCCTGGATACGTTGAGCCAAAAGACAGGCATCGATTTCGGAAACGAAAGACCGCTGCGTACGGAACAACTGGCGGCTGTGCTGATCGCCAAAATAAATGAGAACAAAGGCAACAAAAATGTCGCTAAGGAAGAGGGTGGCATAGATGTTGGATAAATTACTTTTCGGGCGCTACATACAAGGCGACTCGCTAGTCCATAGATTGGATCCGCGCGCGAAGCTGATCGGTGCTTTCTATTTCATCATCGTCATCTTCCTGGCCAATAACTGGCAGACTTATCTGATCATGACGTTGTTCACTTTCTTGTGCGTCATCCTTTCCGACATCAAACTGTCGGTCTTCTTGAATGGTGTGAAACCGCTGATTTGGTTGATCATGTTCACGGTATTGCTGCAGATCCTCTTCACACGGGGCGGGGAAACGTACCTGGAACTGGGACCGATCAGCATCACTTCGTTCGGGGTGATCAACGGGGCTTTCATCTTCATGCGCTTTGTCCTGATCATCTTCATTTCGACACTATTGACGCTCACGACGATGCCGTTGTCGTTGACCGATGCGATCGAAAAACTTTTGGGGCCGTTGAAACGCTTTAAGGTTCCTGTCCATGAAATCGCGCTGATGCTTTCCATCGCCTTGCGTTTCGTGCCGACATTGATGGATGAAGCTTCGAAAATCATGAATGCGCAACGGGCTCGCGGCGTCGAGTTCGGCGAAGGCAATATCGTGAAGCAGATGAAGGCCGTCACACCGATCTTGGTGCCGCTGTTTGTCAGCTCGTTCAATCGTGCCGATGAATTGGCGAATGCCATGGAAGCGCGTGGTTATCAGGGCGGGGAAGGCCGGACGAAATACCGCATCCTCGATTGGCAAAGGCTGGATACGCTGAGTATGCTGGCATTTGTCGCACTGACCGGGTTGTTGCTGTTCTTCCGATCTTGAGCGCATACAGGCGCAATTTGTAGCTATAGAACGAGTCTGGGGGCCGGGTAGTATTTCCGGTCCCTTTTAAAATAGAAAAAACCATAACCATACATCAGCAAGATAAGAAAGGGGCATACGCCACCTATGAGTGCACAACGATTCAAATGCATCGTGCAATACGACGGAACGGGTTATGTGGGCTATCAGGTCCAACCTAACGGCAACAGTGTCCAGACGGAAATCGAAAAGGCTTTAAAAAAAATGTCGAATGGGCAGATCATTCCGATCCATGCATCCGGCCGGACCGATTCAGGTGTCCATGCGCTCGGGCAAGTCATCCATTTTGATTACCCAGCTGCAATCAAGCCGGATCATCTGCTGCGGGCGTTGAACAGCTTGCTGCCTGATGACATTTTGATCACATCCGTGGAGTTCGCTCCAGAGGAATTCCATTCGCGTTACCATGCGATGGGGAAAAAATACATTTACCGGGTCGATCTCGATCGCTTCCCGAATCCCTTCAAACGACTGTATACAACGCATCATCCTTACCGCTTCAATATGGCGAATCTGGAGCTGGCCATCAAAAAACTGGAAGGCGAACATGACTTCACCAGTTTTTGTTCGACAAAAACGGATAAGACTGATCTGGTCCGGATCGTCTACGAAGCGAGCGTTAAGAAGGACGAGGAAAACAATGAGCTGGTCTTCACCTTCAGGGGCAATGGCTTCCTCTACAATATGATCCGCATTTTCGTGGGTACGCTGCTGCAGATCGCGGACGGTCTGAAAAAGGTCGAGGAAATCGACCGCCTTTTGGAAGTGAAGGACAGACGCCAAGCCGGACCGACAGCCCCGTCGCAGGGATTGTATCTCGTGGAAGTCTACTATGATGAAGAAAAATTAAGGAACGGATAGGGGGAAGGCCGATGTTTAAAAAAGAAAGAGCGGAGATCGATGCCATCGACCAGGAGTTGGTGAAGCTGTTCGAACGCCGGATGGATGCAGTGACCGAAATCGCGCGGATCAAGAAGGAGCACCAGCTGCCGATTCTGGACCAATCCAGGGAGGACCGGGTGCTGGATAAGGTGCGCGGGCTGACCGAGAACGAAGCCTATGAAGACAGCGTGGAAGACCTCTTCCGCACCTTGATGACGATCACAAAGGCATTCGAAACCAAACAGAATGAAGAATAATCAAGAATGCTGAAAAAACGGCTGTGGAAAAGACAGGATCTTTTCCACAGCCGTTTTTTTGGGTGTTTAAGTAATGGAAATCGGCGCCAGTTCCGGCGAGGCACCACTCACCGGAGGAAAGCCTCTGCAATCGGGTCCAGCTCCGATGAAGCAGCGCTCGCCGGAGCTGGAGAGCCGCTAACAGTCCGAACTCCGGCGAAGCCGTCGTTCACCGGAGAACAGAGCTGAAAACAGAAACCCCGACGAACGCAGCCGTTCGCCGGGGATTTTTGACATATTTGGTTATATCAGACTTTGGCAACAACCGCAGCCTTAGCGAAGGCCTGGCGCAAATCTGCAATCAGGTCATCCGCATCCTCGATTCCTGTCGAGATGCGCAGCAAATCGTCCGTCAAGCCATAGGATTCGCGGACTTCAACCGGAATATCGGCATGGGTCTGGGTGGTCGGATAGGTGATCAGGCTTTCTACGCCGCCCAAGCTTTCGGCGAAAGTAAAGATGTTCAGGGCATCCAAGACGGCAGGAATGCAGGCTTTATCATGGAGCGTGAAGCTCAACATGCCGCCTTTGCCCGGATAATGGACCGATTTAATCAGATCTTCCGATTCCAGATAGGCCACGACAGCCTGTGCATTCGTCTGGTGCTGCTTCATGCGCAGCGGCAACGTCTTCAACCCGCGGACCAAGAGCCAACAGTCGAAGGCGTCCAAAGTGCCGCCTGCCGTATTCAGTTGGAAAGCCAACTGTTCGCCAAGCGCTTTGTCGTTTGTCACGACCGCACCCGCCAACAGATCATTGTGGCCTCCGAGATACTTGGTGGCGCTGTGGACCACTATATCGGCGCCCAAATCCAATGGCCGCTGCAAGAGAGGGGTGTAGAAGGTATTATCCACAATCACCAGTAATCCATGTTTTTTGGCTATCTCAGCGACAGCCGCGATATCCGTTTCCTTCATGAGCGGATTCGTAGGCGTTTCGATGTAGACAGCGGCCGTGTTGTCTTGGATGGCCGCCGCGATGTCGAGCGGGTCATCGACATAAGTGAAGGAGTAGAATCCTTTTCGCTCCATGTCCTGGAAATAACGGAAGCTGCCGCCGTAAAGGTCCCTGGATGCAACGAAATGACTGTTGGCGGGGAAGATACTGAACGCGAGCTGGATGGCGCTCATGCCGGAGCTGGTGGCGAAGCCTTGGACACCGTTTTCAAGCACCGCCAAGCCTTCCTGAAGGATGTCCCTTGTCGGATTGCCGGTGCGGGTGTAGTCATAGCCGGTCGATTGACCCAAGCCGGGATGTCCATAAGCTGTGGACAAGTAAATCGGTGCACTGACGGCGCCGGTTTGCGGATCTTTTCTGTTGCCCAATTGCGCGAGATAGCTTTGAATATTGATTGTATCCATCATCGATTCCCCTTTTATAAGAAATGACATACATGGGTGTATTATCATTTTTTTATCATCTAAAATTAATGTTAGTGCAATGGTAGCATGAGGGCTTGAAGTGGTCAATATTTTTATGTATTTAAAGTCAGTGAGGCTGCGAGAAATAACCGATCACACTTGAACGGGAGAACTTATCAGGAATGATGTTAAAATTCCGAAACTCGCGTATAATGGATGTATAAGAACAAAAGAAGGAGAGTGCAAGAATGGTAACGTTCATCAAAGAACTCAAACGCATCCCACGCGGCGATGTGCCGGATTTTGTGGCTGCCGCTATGCCCCAATTTTATGAGGCGATCGGTTGCCCGAACGATGTGGTGCTTTCCGTGCAAGCCAGCATGGCGCATTACTCGATTCCGAAAAAGAATGTTTCTGCCGAAGAGTATGAAGCTTTTGAATTGACCATCACCAAAAAAGGCGAGTTTGTTTCGGTGGAAGACATCGTCAAAGATCCAAAAATCGTCGCAACATTCAAGCCTCACAAGACATCCGGCAAAGGCGCCTATCCATTTGTGCCGGCCGAGGTCATCGAGCAATTATATTTATATTTAAAAAAATGATCAGGGAAGGCTTCACTATCGCATATTGTGCGGTATGTGGAGCTTTTTTACGATGAAAAAGGTAAAATATTTCTTTTGAAGCGATTGACAATTCCTTTGGGATGTCGTATCATATAAGACGGTATTGTTTGCCCCACGATGAGCCCCGGAAACTCAATTGGATCAAACAGACAGAGAAGAATATGGAGGAAACAAACGTGCGTACAACATACATGGCTAAAGCAAACGAGATCGACCGCAAATGGTTCGTAATCGACGCGACTGACATCCCATTGGGACGTTTATCAACACAAGTTGCAACTATTTTACGCGGTAAAAACAAACCAACTTTCACACCACACGTAGATACTGGTGATTATGTGATTGTTATCAATGCAGACAAAGTTACATTAACAGGTAAAAAAGCATCTGACAAAATTTATTCCCGTCATTCAGGTTATCCAGGTGGGCTAAAACAAATTTCAGCTGGTGAATTACGTGCTAAGAATTCAAGAAAATTAGTTGAATTGTCTGTTAAAGGCATGCTACCTAAGAACTCTTTAGGTGCTAAACAATTCACTAAGTTACACGTATACGGTGAAGCAGTTCACCCACACGAAGCTCAACTACCAGAAGTTTTAGACATCACTAACCTAATTTAAGGAGGGAATTTCATTGGCACAAGCACAATATATCGCAACTGGTCGTCGTAAGAATTCGACTGCACGCGTACGTTTATTACCTGGCACAGGTAAAATCATCTTCAACAAAAAAGACATGGAAGAATACATCCCATTCGCTTACTTATATGAAGTAATCAAACAACCTTTAAACCTTACAGGTACTTTAGGTAGCTACGATATCTTCGTTAACGTAAACGGCGGCGGATTCACTGGACAAGCTGGAGCAGCTCGTCACGGTATCTCTCGTGCATTATTAGAAGTAGATCCTGACTTCCGCGGACCATTGAAAGCAGCTGGTCTGTTAACACGTGACCCACGTATGGTTGAACGTAAGAAACCAGGTTTGAAAAAAGCGCGTAAAGCATCACAATTCTCAAAACGTTAATATTTATTGTATCAACGTTTTCAAAAAAGTTTTTTGCTTCAATTTGGTTCAAACGACCAATTTGACAAATCAATTAACAGCCCTAAAGCATCGGCATTTTGCTGATGCTTTTTTTATGGCATCAATTCAATAGAATTAAAGTATGGAGTGTTCCATTAACAAAGGCGGTGTAAACAGTGAATCCAAAAGAAAAAATGTTAGAAATAATCAAGAATAAACAAGGCGGCGGAAGGTCCAAACAAATCGACACGCCAAAAAATGATATCAAGAACATGCGTAAAGGTCCAAAGATTTATAATAAGTAAGCGGATCTGCAACAGTTCATTACGCGAAACAGGTAAAATCATCTTCAACAAAAAAGACACTTTTCCGTTTTTGCGGAAGGTGTTTTTTTTATCAACGCATAGCATTACCCATCTCCTTAATATCTTTTATCTTGCCATGAACAAATAGCAAACTCAGTGCTTCGCTTCCAAAATAATTGAAAATTCGAGATATTCACGAAAATCGATTATAATGAGAAAAGTATCCAGCCATTTTAAGGAGTGAGGGATTAATGTATCTTTTTCAAAGAATTGAAGAAGCTGTGTTCAAGCAGAATGATGCAAGAAGAACAATCGGCGAATTTTTGTTGGCCAATCGAGAACAGTTACCCAAATACACAATGGATGAAATTGCAAAATTGACGTACACTTCTAAAGCTACTCTAGTGCGGTTTGCTAAATATTTTGAATATTCCGGCTGGACTGAATTCATGTATGCTTTTACTCATGAAGTGGCGCATTTTGAAGCAAATACTTTTGAAGTGGATTCTAATATTCCGTTCACGCGTTCAGCGGATACATTGGAAATCATTGAAAATATAGCCAATTTACGGATCCAAACGATTAAAGAAACAAGTTCTTTAATGTCGGCTGATGATTTAAGCAGAGCTGCCAAAATTATCAGCCAAGCAAACAATATAATCATTTATGGAAGAAGTCCGAATTCGTATTTTGGCGAATTGTTCAAGCGAAATTTAAATACGATTCATAAAAAAGCCTTTATGGCCGATGCCGATGAATCAGGACTCATTTCCAATACATTGACTAGTGAAGATTGTGCAGTGATTATCTCGTATTCTGGTAATAACGCAGATGCTTATCCAATGAGAAATGTTAAATGGCTTATAAAAAACCGTGTCCCCGTCATAAGCATCACCAGTGGGGGAGAAAATTATCTGAGAGACTATTCAACCATAGTTTTGAATATTTCAAGCAGAGAAAAACTCTATTCCAAAATTTCTAATTTTTCGACGGAAGAATCAATCTTATTCATATTGGATGTCCTGTACGCGAAAATTTTTGCCTTAGATTACGATCATAATATGGAGATTAAAATTCAAAATTCCCGAACTTTGGAAACAGGCAGAAAGACAACATTTAAAGATATTTCCGAAGAATTTTAAATCAAAAAAACCAAACGGTGCCATAATCGTTTTGTTTTTTTGATGGAAGTGAAACGAATTTTATGAAAAGGCTTTAATATCAAGGAAATGTGAAACAGATTTCGAGTTGTCGTGTACCTATTGGAAACGCTACCCCAAAGTGTTACATTCTATTCAGAAGAAATCTAATGTCTCACCGGTGAGAACATGGAACTTTCTTTAAATGGATGAAGGAGTTGGCTTACATGAGTAAAAAATATGAAAAATTGGCTCAGGATATTGTTGAGCAACTGGGTGGAAAAGATAATATTACGGATGCCTATCATTGCCAAACAAGATTACGGTTTAAATTAGCGGATGAATCAAAGCTGAACAAAGATAAGCTTGAAGCATTGGATGGTGTCACTAAGTACCTAAGCAATGCTGGTGTGCATCAAGTTGTCATCGGCACCCATGTGAAAGATGTTTTTGATGAAGTCGAGAAGAACATTGATGTTGTCTCTTCAAATGATAGCGTTCCAGAGAAAAAAGGTCCGGTTTCTGCAGTCATTGATTTTGTATCGGGTACATTTCAACCGGTTATTCCCGCACTATCTGGAGCAGGGATGGTTAAGGCAGTTTTAGCACTTTTAGTTGTTTCTAAAGTCATTACGAATCAGTCTCAAACATACTACATGTTGAATCTGTTCGCAGATGGGGTCTTCTTCTTCCTGCCGATGATCTTGGCATTCACAGTCGCTCAAAAACTTAAATGCAATCCTATTTTAGCAGCGTCCGTAGCCGCAATGATGCTGCATCCAAACTGGGGAGCACTTGTGACAGCGGGAGAACCTGTACATTTCTTTGGTGTTATTCCGTTCCGTCTAGCTTCGTACACTGGGTCGGTCATTCCGATCTTAATTATTATTCTCTGTCAGTCTTATGTCGAGAAGTACCTGCGGAAAATTATCCCGAAATCAGTGGAACTTGTATTTGTTCCAATGTTGACATTCCTTATCATGGGAACACTTGCGTTCTCGATCTTAGGACCAATCGGCAGCATTATCGGAGGCTACTTGGCTTCATTCTTCACTTTCCTGAGTGTAAATGCAAGCTGGGTGCCTGCAGTTCTGATCGGTGGTTTCTTGCCGATCATGGTTATGTTCGGTTTGCATAATGGCGTAGCACCATTGGGCGTCATGCAAATGGCTGAACTCGGATATGACAGTATTTTTGGACCGGGCGCATTAGTATCGAATATTGCGCAAGCGACTGCCGCTGCGGTCGTTGCGTTCCGAACGAAAGATAAAAAAACACGCCAACTGGCTGCATCAGGGGCCATCACGGCTTATATGGGGATTACAGAACCAGCTCTGTACGGTGTGAACTTGCCTAAGAAATATCCATTGATTTCCGCCATGATCGGTGGCGCATCAGGCGGCTTATACGCAGGCTTAACCAATACGCACCGCTTTGCAACAGGTTCTTCCGGTTTGCCTGCAGTGCTGTTGTACATCGGTGACGATACGATGAAATACTTCTGGAACATTATCATTGCCTTGATCATTTCAGCAGTTGTCACTGCGATTCTGACGTATATTTTGAGCTTCAAATTTGAAAAAGATGAAGTCGGTGGCGAAATCCCGGAAATGAAGGCAGTCATTTTAGAAGATACCCGTTTGAACAGCCCTGTTCCAGGGACCGTCATTCCTTTGAGTGAAGTTGAAGATGAAGCTTTTGCTTCGGAAGCGTTAGGAAAAGGTTTTGCTGTCGAACCGTCTGAAGGGGAAGTATTCGCTCCCTTTGATGGGGAGGTAGTTGCGCTTTTCCCTACCAAACATGCGATCGGCCTTGTATCTGATACCGGCGTGGAAATTTTGATCCATGTGGGCTTAAATACCGTTGAGCTAAAAGGGAAATATTTTGATGCCTTGGTCGAGGTTGGTCAAAAAGTCACGAAAGGTCAATTATTACTGACTTTTGACGTGAAGAAAATTCAGGAAGCTGGATATTCCACTCAAGTTCCTATCGTTGTAACAAATACGCCGCAATATTCATCTGTTGAGATGATCGCACAAGGAAATGTCAGCAAAGTTGAGAATGTACTGGTAATCAAAGTTTAAGGAGAGATTCAAATGGGATTAAGCAAAGATTTTTTATGGGGCGGTGCGACTGCTGCCAATCAAGCAGAAGGTGGCGTACTTGAAGGTGGACGTGGTTTATCCAATATAGACTTAATGCCAACTGGACCGGATCGGAAAAAAGTTGCCGCAGGTGACCTGGAAATGCTTGAATGGAAAGAAGGCTATTATTACCCTGCCAAAGAAGCGATTGATATGTATCACCGATACATGGAGGACATTCAACTATTTGCAGAAATGGGTTTTAAAGTCTATCGCATGTCTTTATCTTGGTCCCGGATTTTTCCTAATGGAGATGATCTGGAACCGAATGAAGAAGGGCTTGCTTTTTATGAGTCAATCTTTCATGAGTTGAAGAAACATAAAATCGAGCCTTTAGTAACCATTGCTCATTTTGATGTACCGGTCCATTTGATCAAAGAGTATGGTGGTTGGAAAAACCGTAAATTGGTAGAGTTCTATTCCCGCTATGCAGAGACTGTCCTGAAGAGATACAAAGGTTTGGTGAAATACTGGCTGACCATCAATGAAATCAATATCCTGCTGCATTCACCGTTTGTGGGTGGCGGGATCGTATTCAAAGCAGGCGACAACAAACTGGAGATCAATTACCAAGCAGCGCATCATCAATTGCTTGCCAGTGCTTTAGCGACGAAAATTGCGCATGAAGTTGATCCGGGAAATATGGTTGGGTGCATGTTGGCAGGCGGGAGTCATTATCCGTATACTTGCAGACCCGAAGATTATCAGGAAGCGATCAATCGCGATCGTGAAGGTTATTTCTTTATCGATGTACAGGCCCGCGGAAAATACCCCAATTACGCATTGAAGAAATTTGAACGAGAAGGATTGAACATTCAAATGGAAGCAGGCGATCATGCTATTCTCGCTGCCTCACCAGTAGATTTTGTAACGTTCTCCTACTATTGCTCAAGAACCGTCAGTGCTCATTCTGAGGATTATGCACAAGCAACCGGGAATTTATTCCCATCGATCAAAAATGAGCATTTACCATCAACGGAATGGGGATGGCAAATAGATCCATTAGGATTGAGAAATTCATTGAATCAAATGTATGATCGTTATCAAAAACCATTATTCATTGTAGAAAACGGATTGGGCGCTATCGATATCCCAGATGAAAATGGCTATGTGGCTGACGATTACCGCATCGACTACCTGAAAAAACATGTCCAAGCTTTAAAAGATGCCGTAGAGATTGATGGCGTCGAACTGCTAGGATATACAACCTGGGGATGTATTGACCTTGTTGCCGCAAGCACCGGGCAAATGAGTAAACGTTACGGATTTATTTATGTCGATCGCGATGACGAAGGCAATGGTACGTTGAACCGTACCAAGAAAAAATCGTTTGAATGGTATAAAAAAGTAATTGCTACAAATGGTGAAGAATTATAAAAAATCTCAGAGAATCAGCTGGAATTTTGTCGTCACTTTAGAAAAATGAAAAATGTATAGTACTTCATAGGATTCCATTCGGAAGAGTGGGGTCTTTTTCCTTTATATATTAAAATGGACAAGTTTTCAAGCAACTTACTTTACAAAAGTTAGTTGCTGTCTTATGATTGATTAATCAACAGTTGATAAGTCAATTGTTCGATCAGTCCTGAAAATCCGCATAATCGAGGTGAATGTTTATGAACTTGAGAGAAATCAGCAGGTTGCTTTATCAGATCAAGCTCACAAATCAGGAAATCAATACGCTGTTCGAAAAAGAAACAGGCTTCAGTTTGACGCGGTATGAGATGCTGATGTTCCTGAAAGACAAAGGAACTTGCTCCCAAAATCAGATCCAGACAGAAATGAAGATAGACAGTGCCGCAATCACGCGCCATCTGAAAATATTGGAACAAAAGGGCTATGTTATTCGGAAACGGAACATTGAGAACAACAGAGAGGTCTTTGTTCAATTATCAGAGAAGGCAATCCAAGATTTGGAAGCTTGTGGAAAAGAACATGATCAGGAGAAATCTTTTCTATCGCTGTCATTAAGTGATGAGGAAGCAGAACAATTGTCCCAGTTGTTAAACAAACTATACTTGAAAAGATAAAAAGAAAGAGGCTATAAACATGACAAACAAACTTATCAACAACGATTTTTCGGATATCACATTCGGAAGAAAATCAATCCGTCTTTATGATGAAAATTTTAAAATCAGCCAAGAAGAAATGCTGGAAATGATCCAGGAAGCCACGACGACGCCATCATCCGTAAACATGCAACCTTGGCGTTTTGTGGTTGTTGAGAGCGAAGAAGCAAAAGCCAATTTGAAGCCGCTCATCCGTTTCAACACAAGACAAAATGACACTTCATCGGCCATGGTACTGATATTCGGAGATATGCAATGCTACGAGTATGGAGAAGAAATCTACGGCGCAGCCGTCGAACAAGGGAAAATGTCTGCGGAAATCCGGGACCAACAATTGGCTGCAATCATTCCTTACTACAAGAATTTTTCAAAAGAGCAGATGAATGATGTTGTAAAAATCGATTCAAGTTTAGCGGCAATGCAGTTCATGCTTGTGGCCCGTGCCCATGGCTACGACACGAACCCTATCGGTGGATTTGAAGCGGACCGATTGGCAGAAGCAGTTGATTTGGACAAAGAACGGTATGTGCCGGTCATGATCTTATCTATCGGTAAGGCAATGGAAGAAGGCTACGAATCCGTACGGTTTGCGCCGGGAAAAATAACTAGTTTTAAGTAGGTGGAGAAATGATATTAATAAATGCAGAATTTTATATTAAACCCGATAAAAAACAACAATTTTTAAAATGTGCTGATCGGCATCGCAACCTTCATCCTGGCGTTTGTGTTGACGAACGTGCTGGTGATGGGGAATAAAACAATTGTGACGAAGGTCAAAATACAACGTTAATTATCAGACCAACTATCCCTCTTAATATGTGGATAGTTGGTCTATTTGTCATCGCTTACATCGTTGGTGGAGCAAGAATATGACAGATAAGGTGAAAAACGTTCACAAATTGTTAATAATAAATCCGTTGTGTGGGCAAAAAATGCGTGGTATATTTTGTGTGTAAATGTTACGTCGTTTCATTTGAAAACGTTTATCGTTTTTTAATTGCAACTTAGTATCGCATAGTGATATTATTTCTATCCATTTTATCAACTGGTTCGGCGTCGTTTTATCAATATAAGAAAAGGGGTCATGAAATGCAACACGAAAGCGCAAAAAAAGTACAAAATGTAACCGATGACAAAAAGAATGTAAGGGAATTCGGATTACTGGATAAATTAGCCTATATGTCGGGGGACATCGCAAATGATTTGTTCTTCATTTTTTCAAGTTCTTTCTTGATGTTGTTCTATACAAAAGTATTGGGAATCAGCGGGGCAGTTGTTGGTACGTTGTTCTTGTCAGCACGGGTTGTCGATGCTTTTACGGATATGGGGATGGGACGTCTCGTTGATACGCTGAAGCCTTCTAAAGACGGCCGCTTCAGAGTTTGGATCAAACGCGTAGCACCATTCGCTGTTATTGCAGGTTTCCTGATGTTCTTGTCAGTTGTCCAAAACTGGTCCATGACTGCAAAAATCGTCTACATCTTTGTGACTTATCTGTTCTGGGGCAGCATCTGCTACACCGCGATCAACATTCCTTATGGCTCGATGGCATCCGTCATCAGCGAAAAGCCTGAAGATCGTGCTTCACTTTCTGTATTCCGCAGCATGGGAGCCAGTATTGCCAGCATCTTCATTTCCTTCTTTGTTCCATTGTTCGTCTATACGACTGACGCAAATGGCGCACAAGTGGTTATTCCGGAACGTTTCACGATCATTGCAGCTATCTTTGCAGTTCTAGCTTTTGCGCTTTATCAGTTCTGCTATCACTTTACAATCGAACGCGTTCAGATTCCGCAAAAACCGGAATCAGAAAAGCAGTCTTTCGGTAAAGAAATGGCAACTATCGCAAAAGGTTTATCCACAAACCGTGCGTTAGGCGGCATCATCGCAGCTGCAATCTTCCTGTTGTTGTCCATGCTGTTGGTGAATACGATGAATGCGTATCTTTATGCAGACTACTTCAACAGTTCCAAGACATTGGCTGTAGCCGGTATCCTAGGTACTATCGGAACATTGATGCTTGCCCCTTTTGCAAACAAAATCGCTTCTCGCTTCGGTAAAAAAGAATCAGCGACAGTAGCGGTCTTCTCGTCCGCTTTTGTGTATGCAATCTTGTTCTTCATGCATACGCGCGACGTTATGGTGTTCTTACCGATGGCTTTTATTGCAAGTCTTGGGATGAACTACTTCAACGTGATTATCTGGGCATTCATCACGGACATCATCGATTACCAAGCTGTTAAGACAGGTAATGCTGATAGTGGAACGGTATACGCAGTCTACTCGTTCTCAAGAAAACTAGGACAAGCATTGGCTGGCGGTTTAGGCGGATTCGCTTTAACTGCAATCGGTTATGCATCAGCAGCTGCAACGCAAGACGCGGCCGTCCTTGATAGCATCTACGATGTGGCTACACTCGTACCAGCTATTGGTTACACATGTGTTGCACTATGCCTATGGTTCATCTATCCGCTGACAAAAGAAAAAGTTGCAGAAAACGTCGCTATCTTGGCTGAACGCCGTAAAGCAGCAAAAGAATAAAATTTGACTATTAAATAGGCACCATCCTGTTGAATCAGGGTGGTGCCTATTTTTTTGGATAGTTGAGTGCCATCTCCGGCCAAGCCACCCTTTGCCGGAGATGGCACCCCAATCTCATGATCAGCTCCGGTGAACATAGTCTGACCGGAGTTGAGGTCCTAAGCATATAGTCTTCACCGGCCAACCGAGTCTTCACCGGAGATGGCGACCGTTGCAGCCAAATCCAAAACAACCACCCTATTAATTGAAGCTGTTTGTTGGCGCAAAACTTGCATTCACACAAAAAAATACAGTGTTTACAAAAAAATGATATGAAATTCGTAAATATTTCATTGTATTTTGACAGGATATTTACAAAGCCTTGGTATAGTGGATTAGTAAATATAAAGAGGAAGGGAGCATCTGCATTGTCCTATTTAACATAATTCCGAAAGAAGTCTCCCACTTCTAAGCGTTTTGGTGCGAAGCACCAGTGAAAGTGGGAGATGAATTTCGGTCAGGCGATAGCCTGAAATTAGACACCTTTCTCCCTACACTGTATAATCAGTAGTAAAAGATAGAAAGGCTGTTATGTTTATGAAATTAGACAATAATAACCATTCAGTGTTCCTGCTGTATTATCATCTTGTTCTGGTCGTGAAATATCGAAGAAAAGTTATCACTCCGACTATATCTGATTATGCGAAGGAGATGTTCGTGAGAATCGGCAAGGACTACAATATCCATTTGGTAGAGTGGAATCACGATGCAGACCACATCCATATTCTGTTCAAAGGTCAGCCCAATACGGAACTCTCAAAGTTCATCAATGCCTACAAGAGTGCCAGCTCCCGATTGGTTAAGAAAGAGTTTCCGGAAATCAGAAGGAATCTTTGGAAAGAGATGTTCTGGTCGAGAAGCTTTTGCCTGCTCACGACAGGCGGAGCGCCGATTGAAGTCATCAAAAGATATATTGAAAACCAAGGCATGAAATGAGGTGAGAAAAATGTTAAAAGCCTACAAATTCAGGCTCTACCCGACGGACAGCCAACAGGTTTATTTCGCAAACTGCTTCGGCTGCGTCCGCTTTGTCTACAATAAGATGCTGAACGACAAAATCGAACACTACAAAGAAACGAAACAGATGCTGAAAAATACGCCGGCGCAGTACAAGGAGGCGTTCCCCTTTTTGAAGGAGGTGGACAGCCTGGCCTTGGCCAATACCCAGCAAAATTTGGAAAAAGCATACAAGAACTTCTTCCGCGACAAGTCCGTCGGCTTCCCGAAATTCAAAAGCAAGCACAAGTCGAACGCCTCCTACACCACCAACAATCAAGGTGGGAATATCCGCATCGAAGGCAAAAAAATCAAGTTGCCGAAAATCGGCTTCGTCAGAATCAGGCAGCACCGGGAATTCGAGGGTGTCATCAAATCTTGCACGGTTTCCATGAGCAGGACCGGCAAGTACTTCATTTCCATTTTGGTCGAGCGGGAAGTCCCTGAATGGGTACCAGCGGAGCACAAAATCGGTATCGATCTGGGCCTTTCCGATTTTGCTGCCACCACCAACGATGCGGGTGAATCTGTGAAACACGGGAATCCGCGCTGTTTACGCAAAACGGAAAAGCAAATCAAGAAAGCCCAGCGGGCGTTGTCGCGCAAGCAAAAAGGCAGCAAAAACTGGGAAAAAGCCCGCCTCGTATTGGCGAAGAAGCACGAAAAGATCGCCAACCAACGCAAACATTTCCTGCATGACCTCTCCAACAAGCTGACGGACGAAAACCAAGTCCTCGTCATCGAAACATTGAGAAGCTCCAATCTGATGAAAAACCATCGATTGGCGAAAAGCATTGCGGACGTCAGTTGGTTCGAGTTCGGCCGGCAGTTGGCCTACAAAGCTGAATGGAAAGGCCGAACACTCATCAAAGCGGACAAGTTCTACCCATCCAGTCAAATCTGTTCCGCCTGCGGTCACCGGGACGGCAAGAAGGCTTTGCACATCCGGGAATGGACGTGTCCGGCATGCGGCGCTACCCACGACCGGGACATCAACGCCAGCAAAAACCTCTTGGCTTTGGCCAAGTAAAAGAAAACTACTGAGGCAGGTACTGCCTTTTGAGCCTACTCAATATCCGTTCCCTCTGCCTGCAAAGACATGCGCAGGTAAGGAAGGAGTTCGTAGGAAGCTCCCACTTCAAGCGAAAATCCGCAAGGATTAGCTAAGTGGGAGTAGTTCACCAGCGCATTCCGGCAGTGATGGATTGGCTGATAACAGTATGGAGTTTGTTGCTTTCTTCAGCAACAAGCAGGATGTTTCAGCCATCGAAGTCGATGTTCGGATGAACAGGGAACACCGACTTGTTCTGCACCACGAGACATTGGAGAAGGGACAGGATTATGTCACCTTGGAAGATGTGTTTGCATATATCGCAAGAGAAAACAGTCCAATCCGCATCAATTGCGACCTGAAGGAAGCGGGTCTGGAAGAGGCCGTATACGAATTGGCCGACAAATATGCTCTATGGCCTCAAGTGGAGTTGAGCGGGACGGTGGCCTGCAGCTATCTGGCAAAATGGAGCAATCAGATTTTGATGAACATCGAAAACGGAATGGATGATGCGCTCCATGGCGAACATATCGGCAGATGGGGAGAAAATGTGTTGCTCGAAGCTTTAAGCAAATTGTCCCGCAGCCAGGCGAAAGTCATCAACATCAATCATCAGTTGTTTACCGATGCCGTGCAGGAAAGAGGCAAGCAGTTGGCTCTGGAATTTTCCTTGTGGACCGTGAACGACTTGCCTGCGATCGGAAATTACGAAAAGGAAAACATCTACAACATCACGACCAAGAAAGCCTGGACCTACATCCAACAGAAAGGGGTGCAGACCGGATGAAATACCTCAACCCGAAACTATGATCATCCGTCACACTTCTGCCGGAGAAATTGCGCCAGTTCGGATTCAAGGGTGAGCGAGCCTGCCATTCCGCACGTAAAACAAAACAAACAAGGGGCGCACTCACCTGAGAGACCCCTTGTTTGTTTTGCTTCATTCAAACTGGATAAAAATGTCCAGATCATACGCCGTATAAACTGTTTCGACTATTTCTGAAGCATCTGACCAGATTTTGAAGCGTCCTCCGGTGACATAGACAAATGCGGTGAAATCATTTTTGCCGTAATAGGGGCTTATTTCGTTCCACTGTTCTGCAGGAAGTTTTCCCAAGGACAGGCCTTCAATGATCAAGTTGCCGTCTTTGATTGCCACGTTCACCGTCGTGACTTGTTCGTATTCATAGATTCGCCGCTTTATCCGGGCGATCGCTTCATCCTCAAGGCTTCCGAACGGTTTGCAGAAGGGATCTTCCAGGATGATGCGCTCTGCAACTTTCTGGATAAGGCTGTTATCCGCGAACAGTGCACTGCTTTTCCAGCGTGTCTGAAACAGTATTCGGCCAACGCCGTCGCGTGCTTCTCCGGAAGCTTCGGCAACCGGCTGGGCCTTTTCTTTTGTACCTTTTTTGAAAAAATCGCGTATGCCCATGATACACCTCCGTTCGTTTATCAATGTTCCTTCCATTGTATCACAGAGCCTCCTTGATCCGCTCGTTTTCAACTATTCTTAACCTTTGATAACGATGCATTGTGCTATAATGGGACAATAGTGCACGTTCTTGGATTCTACGTTTCAGTACGAGGGACATGCCAGCGAAGCGATAAGGGGATAATATATTGGAAAAATTGAAAAGAAAACTAATGACTTTCATGCGCGGCAGATACGGTGCCGATCAGCTTTACAATGCATTGATCATTTCCGGGATGGTGCTGTACTTTTTGGGTGCAACGATAGACTTTGGTGTGTTGGTCTTCGTAGCGCAAATCTTGATTTTCTGGGCGCTGTTCCGGGTCTACTCAAAAAAAATCTACAAACGCGCTGAGGAAAATCGTAAATTCCTGAAATGGTGGCAGCCGAACCAGAAAAAGCTTAAATTATTTTTCAGAAGATTCAAGGAAATCAAAGTGGCCCGTTTCCGCAAGTGCCCTAACTGCAGGACGACATTGCGTTTGCCTGTCAAACGCGGCAAGAAGACAGTGAAATGTCCGACCTGCCATCAAAAATTCGAATCGCGCATCATTATATAAATAAAAGAAGCCCCGCACAAATTCAATTGTGCGGAGGCTTCTTTTTGTCTATGCTTCGTGGATGAGTACTTCTTCTTGAGTTCCCAAAAGGATCGTCTTTTCGGAAGGACGTAGGCTGCCTTTGTTTTCGTCCCGTCCCTGCAGAACGACGCGCGGGTTCTCGTCCTCGATTGTGCGGAAAGCTTCGCGCGCCAATTTTTGGGTGTCATCATTCATGTAGCGGTTGAACAGGACGCAGAGTTTGGCGTCCTGCAGTTCCATCATCATATCGTAGTCGCCGGTGCTATCCCCGAAGAGCATCAGCGGCTGTTTTTCGTTGTGATTAGGCATCAGTTGCTCCGTGATGACAGCTGTTTTGCCGGGACCTTTGGTGATGTTTTTACCTGGTTGCATACACGGTTGGATCAGACCGTTTTCATCCTTGTTGTAATACATGCCGATGACATGCTCGTTGTCCAATCCGTACCCGAAGTCCGGATGCGTTGCGGCGACTTGGACGACATCGACAGGTGAAGCCGAAATGACATAGACGACGATACCGTTCGCCTTCAGGACGTGATAAAGCTCCTTCAATTCGGTAGGGAACGCCAAGCCTGTATCGTAATGAGATACGATGACGCCGGCTTTGCTAGGCAATTCAGCCGGGCTGGTCAAGGTCACGCGTTCAAATTTGCCGTACTGCAACCAATAAGAGATGGATTGGTAAGCCAGTTGGCGCAAATCTTCGCTTGTGCGCTGTGCGAAAAGATAGGTCATCCAAGGATAGCCGGCTTTCCGCTTGAAGTCGCCGTTGATGACCGTGTAGAACAGACGGATTTTTGCGGCGAACTCTTCATAATAAGAAGATTTTTTTGCTTCTTCAAGAGAAAGAGTACCGCCTTGCATAAAGCCTTCATATTGCTTATACAACCAAGCATAGGCCACTTTGATATCGTCAGCGATGTTGCCGATAGTGGCAAGCGGATTGGTCTTATCAAGGAGCGTGTCCTCTGTTGCACCGACATTCTCGAGGCCATCCGTCAAAATCGCATGGAACTGATCGGGAGTCAAACGGTAATCCAAATGCAGCAACATGTAAAGCATCAAAGTATCCTCTATGTCCATGATGGCGGAAGTATTGTCGAAATCAAATACAACATAAGGAGGGTCAGCTGGGTCGAATGAGCTGTTTTGGTTCCCGTAGGCAGCGATGACAGCATTCAGCGCTTGGTGCGTATGCGGTGCCCAGTTTTTGGAAGAAAGAATTTTATTATGTTTTTCTGGCAAAGTAAGTACCCCTTTATCATGGAATTTTCATCTGCAGTCATTTTATCAAAAAACAACTGAAAGATATACTGAAATGTGCCCATTTCGGTTTATCAAACCAAGAACAGTGAAATGAAATGAGAATTACTGATAAATTGTCCGTCAGATAATTTATTACAAATACCGCTATTTTTCCCAAAAGGCTTCATTTATGCAGATTTATTTTTTATGAAAGGTACCTTCGTGGAAGGGTTTCTCATATAACAGGCATAAAATAGGCAGTTTTTAACGAAACACGAAAGATACCTGAATTACGTGTTAGAAAACCTAACATTTCCGCGGAATAATTTAATTGATTTTTAATCATGCTTTCATTATAATTTTGCTTTATGGTATAATAATAAGAAGCGGTCCTTTCTTGACAGGGACCCAATCCATGCTCTTGAAAAAATAGCAGTATGATGACGAGCACAAAAGGGGTTGAGGCAAAATTGATTAAGTTAGAGCACGTAAATAAGTATTTCGGCGCCAACCATGTGTTGAAGGATATCAACCTGGAAGTTGCCGAAGGGGAAAAAGTGGTCATTATCGGGCCTTCTGGTTCAGGTAAGAGTACAACGGTCCGTTGCATGAATTTCCTCGAAGAACCTACAGACGGAAAAGTTTTTATAGATGGCACAGAAGTCACAACTAAAAACAAGTTGGATATTGTCCGCCATTCCTCTGCAATGGTTTTTCAACAATTTAATCTTTATCCACATATGACAGTGTTAGGGAACCTGATAATCGGCCCTATGAAGCTGCAAGGGAAATCCAAAAAAGAAGCGGAAGAAATGGCTTACGAATATTTGGATATCGTTGGCTTGCGCGAAAAGGCGAATGTTTATCCTTCAACGCTTTCAGGCGGACAGCAACAACGGGTAGCGATCGCAAGAGCGCTTTGCTCACAGCGGAAAATCATTCTTTTCGATGAACCTACTTCAGCATTGGATCCTGAAACGGTTCAGGAAGTATTGGACGTCATGATCAAACTATCCAGCATGAACATCACGATGGTTGTCGTGACGCATGAAATGGGCTTTGCGAGACAGGTTGCCGATCGGGTCATCTTTATGGCTGATGGCATGATTGTAGAGGAAGGCACTCCGGAGCACTTCTTCGATAATCCGACACATGAGCGGACGAAAGCATTCCTTGGTAAAATTTTAAGATAACCGAACTTTTCGGAATACAACATTATAGGAGGAATTTGGTATGAAAAAGAAAAATCTTTGGGTTTCATTATGTTTATCAGCTGCATTGTTCTTGGGTGCGTGTGGCAGTGACGCTACGGATACGGCAGATTCTGCAGCTGGATCTGCAACAGATGCTTCCGGTCAAGTGACTGTAGAGTCAATTAAAGAAGCTGGCGTATTGAAGGTCGGCGTTAAAGAAGATGTACCAAATTTTGGATTAAGAAACACTGAAACAAACGAGATTGAAGGTTTTGAAATCGATATCGCTAAGAAACTCGCTGAAGAAATTTTAGGCGATGCGGAAGCAATCGAACTGGTACCAGTAACCGCCAAAACGCGTGGTCCATTATTGGATAACGGTGAAGTGGATATGATCATCGCAACTTTCACTGTAACAGAAGAACGTAAAGAAACATATAACTTCTCTGATGCTTATTACGTGGATGCAGTCGGCCTTTTGGTTAAGAAAGACAAAGGCTATGCAGGATTGGCTGACATGGACGGCGCTACAGTCGGGGTTGCCCAAAGTTCGACAACAGCAGATGCGATTGCTGCTGAAGCTGAACAATATGGCATCACTTTGAGCTATTCAGAATTCGCGACTTACCCAGAAATCAAAGCTGCTTTGGATTCCGGCCGCGTGGATGCATTCAGCGTGGACAGATCCATCTTGGCTGGCTACTTGGATGATTCAACTCAAATCCTGAAAGATCGTTTTGCTACACAAGATTATGGTGTTGCGACCAAAAAATCAAACACAGAATTGGCAACGGCTGTTAATGACTTAATCACTGCATGGGGAGAAGACGGCACTCTTGATGCATTGACTACAGAGTGGGGATTGGGCGAATAATGAGAAGTACCAATCCATTCGCTCTCTGGCGTTGGGAAAGCCTTCTTGAAAACAGCAGCGACTTTGGAGCCGGATTTATCCGTACGCTCCTAGTCGCTGTGTTGGCGTTATTGCTGGCTTTGGTCATCGGGGTTGTCGTGGGGACCATGTCCACGGCAAAAGGCCGATTGCCTCGTGCTGTTGCCAGAATATACGTAGAAATGTTTCAGAATATCCCGTTGCTCATCCAAATCTTCTTCATGTATAACGGGCTTGCCATGGCAGGCTTGGTGTTGAGTGAATTTACAATCGGGGTAGTCGGTGTAGGTATATATCACGGTGCCTATATCGCTGAAGTCGTTCGTGCAGGTATCCTCGCTGTTCCGAAAGGCCAAGAAGAGGCAGCTTACTCAGAGGGCTTCAACTACATCCAAACAATGCGTTACGTCATCTTGCCGCAGATGGTCAAAATCATTTTGCCGCCTTTGACCAATCAAGCCGTCAACTTGATCAAGAATACTTCCGTATTGGCGATCATTGCCGGAGCGGACCTGATGTATGTAGCCGATTCTTATGCTTCCTCAAGTCTGAACTACGGTCCTGCTTACGCAGTAGCCGGTTTGCTTTACTTCCTGCTTTGCTTCCCGCTTGCAACATTTGCGCGGAAATACGAGCAAAAACTGAAAGACAATGATTCTGTTGTCGTCAACGTTGTCGTAGATATTCCGGAGGTGATGGAATGATGGAATCGATCAGAACAGTCTTCACACCATCGAATGTGTCGTTCATGATGGAAGGATTGAAACTGGCATTGCTGATTTCGGTCGGCGTCGTCATCCTTTCGATCATCTTCGGTACGGTATTGGGCCTGTTGCGTAATTATGATAAAAAGTTCTTCGGAAAGTTGGCCGGTGCCTACATCGAGCTCTTCCGGAATACACCGTTACTATTGTGGATGCTTTCATGTTCATTCTTGATACCGGGCAGCACGATCACCTTGAAAGGGTCTTTTGCCCTGTTCCTGTACACGTCGGCTGTCGTAGCCGAAATTGTGCGCGGCGGATTGAATTCGATACCGAAAGGGCAATTTGAAGCTGCCCACTCCCAAGGTTTTTCATTCATGCAGTCTTTGTGGTACATCATTTTGCCGCAAGCCTTCAAGAAAATTATCCCTTCGCTGTTGTCGCAAGTGATAACTACAATCAAGGATACTTCTTTCTTGGCCGGTCTGGGGATCATGGAATTCACAAGAAGTGGGCAAGTTATCCTCGGAAAAGTGACAAAAACTTCAGAAGTGTTTTTGGTCTATGGCTTCCTGGCTTTGGTCTACTTCATCATCTGCTTCACGCTTTCGGCAGTCGTCAGAAGCTGGCACAAGCGCAATGCAGAACATGCTTAACAATATGAAAAGCCCCGGTCTACAGCGTTGCGTTTGCAACGCTGCAGACCGTTTTTTTGTCGTGTTGGAGGTGTTGCGCAACGGATTGTCCGATAACCGGGCGGAATCGGACAAGCGGCGATCAGATGTTCTGCGAGTTGTCGGATAACCCGAAAGAATCGGACAACCGTAGAGCAATCGTCCTAGGAGTTGTCGGATAAACGAAAAGAATCCGACAACCGTAGAGCAATCATCCTAGGGGTTGTCGGATAACCGCAAAGAATCCGACAACCAGAGAGCAATCGACCTGGGAGTTGTCGGATAACCGCAAAGAATCCGACAACCAGAGAGCAATCGACCTGGGAGTTGTCGGATAAAGTATGACATTTGAGTAGCAGCTTTTTCTAGAACAAGCTGCTATTGTAAACCAAAGAAAGACAGGGCTGAATTTGTTTCAAATGTAGTAACGACCGCGATTTTTTCCTATCATTCGATAATTTTTCTTGAGAATTCTATATACGCGCATGTCGTTGCCACAACTACACCAATCCATCATGCGGCTGGATGTCAATTTATCTTCCGGGAATAATGTGCGAAAGTCCTCGATGCTTGATTGGATAGCCTTTTTGACGTTTATTTTGTTTCCACATTTGTTGCAAGCTTGGAAATATCCACTGAAATTCTCCGCTAAAGTTCCGCATTCTGGGCAAGTGATGCCTTTGCTTAAATCGGAATAAGTATATTGCGTCTTTTTTCTTGGATAGCTTGGATCATGGAGATTCGTTAGCATTTCAGCCAACTTAATTTGCTCTGTATTTAGTTCTGCAGGTGCTTGGATGTTACGAAAATGACCAGGAAGCTGACTAAGAAGTATAAAATTGGAGTCATTTGGCATACCCAGCAAGGTGAATTCCGGATTGACAAAGACAACATAGGCCTCAATCTTCAACGAAAATCCTTTTTCTTGTAGTAAAAGTTCCAGACGTACTTTCGTTTTCTGCAGTTGTAAGGATGGATTCTCCAATGCTGTTCCGGTTGTTTTTGTGAATTTCTCCGCTCCCCATTTATAGATACCTTCAAAATTCTTGATTTCATACAGAACAAGCAGATTGGTGCGAATCATTAATGCATCTACTTGGAAAGGAGCACGCCTTATTTCTAACTGAAGATCATTCAGAAAGAGATGGTCTAATTTGAATTGCTTGGTGTACGCATCAAATACGAGTTCCCCTTCGAAACCTTTTTTCAGATTGAGGAAATAATAGTAATCATCTCTGGATATCTTTGTACGAGTAAGTAATATTTCTAAAATGCGTAGATGTTCTGGCTTAATCCGTTCTTTGTACGCGATAACAATCACCTCATTTTATATTGGTATTACTAGAGTAAATATACGCAAGTAAGTGCGGATATATTTAATGTGAACAGTTACTATTCCGGTTGTCCGATAAGCCGGAAGATTCGGACAACCGGAGCCTTCACACTTAGAGAAATGTCCGATAACCAAAAAAAATCCGACAACCTGAGCGCGTAGGCACGGTAAGTTGTCGGATAATCAAGTAGTATTCAGTTTTTACGATACCGGAACACACAAAAGAGCCTGCGTTATCGGCCGCTCATCAAACGATGGAGGCGTCGTAGATGGATTGGATCGATTCAGCCAGGGTGGATTCGAATGCGTCATCCGTCAGGGCGGCACTCAAGCCTTCGGACAGCGCCCGCGAGAAGCTCGCGATCAATCCGGGATTGTGGGTCAATTTTTCGTTGGCTTCTTCCCGCGAATAGCCGCCGGATAAGGCCACAACACGCACCACTTGCGGATGGGAAATCAGTTCCTTGTAGAAATCATCGACGCTCGGAATCGAGAGTTTCAGCATCGCGAACTGGTCCGCCGTCAGACCATCAAGTGCCTTCAACAATTCTTCCTTCAGGATCGTTTCCGACGTGGCTTTGTCCGCGCTGTGGATGTCGACTTCCGGTTCGATGATCGGGATCAGTCCTGCCGCAAGGATCTGCTTGCCGACTTCGAATTGCTGGGCGACGACTTTTTTGATGCCTTCCCGGTTGGCGGATTTGATGACGGAACGCATTTTGGTGCCGAAGATATGGCGCTCGTTTGCGCGCGCAAGCAGGGCGTCCAAATCCGGATTCGGTTTCATCAACTGCACGCCATCTGCCTCGGCATCGAGTCCTTTATCGACTTTCAGGAAAGGCACGACACCTTTTTTCTCCCACAGGTAGTCAGCCGTATAGAGGCCTTCGACTTTGCGGTCCATCGTCTGTTCGAACAGGATGGCCCCCAAAATATGTTCCGAACTGAAAGCAGGCGAAGTGATGATGCGTGAGCGCATCTCATGGACAAGGGTGAACATCTCTTCTTCGCCGTGGTAGCTGTCTTCCGGAATGCCATACAACGCCAATGCCTTGGGTGTGCTGCCGCCGCTCTGGTCCAGCGCTGCAATGAAACCTTTGCGATTTTTCACGATATCGATTTGATCCTTGTTCATGATGTAACCCCTTTGCTCATCAGATTTTCGAAACCCGGATTCAATCTTGTTTTTTAGTGGAATGAGGATTTCTGATTTAAGTATAGCACTCATGCTATGCATTTCTGAGTGAAATGCCCTGTTCATTTTTGCGGTACTTAGCTTCAAAATTGACATGGAAATTATTTTTTGTTGAAACCTTTTTGATTTAGGAGTAGAGTTGATTTATGGGGTTTTTCAAGCACTTATAAAGCAAATCAACAAAATCGAACGAAAGAAGGCGTGCAGATGATTTTTTGGCTGAAATCGGACAAAACAAATGCGGAATACACGGAGCTGAATGTCTACAAACGGGGTATCCTGATGGGCGGAATTTCTCATCACAAGGACGACGATTTCTGGCAATGGTGGGTGGAAGGCGTGGGCAAGAAGAAAACCCGAAAAATGTACAAAGAAGCAACTGAGGACGAAGCCAGACGGGCTGTGGAGTACGAAATCTGAAATGGAACAGTAGCGCAGGAAAAGGATCATCGCTTTTGGATGGGACTTGGCCTGTTTTTTTTGGAAGCGCGATCTGCGGAGTGTGTGGTTGTCCGATAAGCGGGAAGAATCGGACAACCAGAGAGCAAATGTAGTGGCGGTTGTCCGATAAACCGCAAGAATCGGACAACCAGTAAGCATTTACCGTGCGACTTGTCCGATAACCCCAACATATCGGACAAGCACAAACAAAAACATCAAGGAGCCGGCGGAACATCGGCTCCTTGATGTTGTCTACAAATCTAAAAATCTACAGACTGACTTGTTTGTTCTTCCCGACGAAGGCTTCATGATGCGAGGACACCATCGCCTGTTTTTCAGCAGTGGGGTTGAGTCGTTTCTCTGATCGGGGCGCCGTATTTCCTGTATCTGCTATTGGGGAGGATGCGCTGAGGAGGCGTTCAACTGAGGTTGTCGGATTCTTTCGGGTTATCCGACAACGCGAAGAACATTATCGCTCCGGTTGTCCGATTCTTGCGGTTTATCGGACAAGTCGAAGAACATTTACTCTCTGGTTGTCCGATTCTTCCGATTTATCGGACAACTCGAAGAACATTAGCTTCCTGGTTGTCTGATTCTTCCGATTTATCGGACAACTTGGCTTTCGCCGACCGAAAACCCAAAACCGAAAACCAAATAAGCAAAAAAACACGCAAAGACGCAAGGAGCCAATCTCCTTGCGTCTTTGCGTGTTTTTAACTATAATCCGGATTTTTTGAAAATCTTTACCGCCGCAAAAAGTGCTGAACCAATCATCAGTCCCGCCGTCAGCAGAGAATTCCAAAGTTGCTCAAGCAGCAGTGTCCCTTGCAGCATGTCCATATTGCGCGAAGCCAGCATCAAAGGATTCCACTCGGACGCTTCCGGGAACAGATTCCACAAAAACAGCACCATCAGGAACGCACCGCTCAACAACAGCGGACCGTAGGCGTTTTTGAACAAGACAGCTCCGAGCAGCAGGACGGCAATCAACAGCACGCCGAACAAATAGAGGCTGATAACCGACAGGGCCAAGTTTTCGGTCGTGCCTTCAGGGAAGTAATAGAGTGTGTACCCCAAAGTGATGAAAAAGCAGAGCCAATAGCTGATGGTCCAGAGCAACAGGGCGCCTGTGAATTTTGAAAAAAGAATGGTCCGGCGCGGAAGGCCTTTTGTGACCATATTGATGAGTGTGCCTTTTTCATATTCTTTCGCCATCATGCCGCTCAAGAGGATGACGATGATGAACAGGCCAATCTGGGTACCGTTCTTGAAGAATTGGGTCCAGGAATCGAGGTTCGTCGGTTCCGCAATCAGGATCGTAATCCCTTCCGGCATGAAATTACCCAACAGATCCGGCAAAAATTTGGCCGTCAACGGATTCATGATACCCAACAGCGCAAACAATGCGATCGCCAGGAACAACTTGAAGTTGCGCGTATATTCGGTCAGTTCTTTTTTAGTGAAGGCAAGATACGCTCTCATCGGACCACCTCCAGGAAGATATCTTCCAATTTGGGTTCGGCCGTTTCCAATCGGAGCGGAACCAACCCGGTTTCGCCCAGGATTCGGATGATCAAAGCCATGGTCTGTTCCGGATCAGAGGCGTGGATAGTGATGGAAGGATCTTTTGCATCCAACGAGGTCGTCATCACGCTTATCCGAGGATTGGACTGGAAAACAGCGGCATCCGCCGGCGTCCGGAAGGTGACCGTACACGAATGTCTGGAGTGTGTGTGTGTCAGTTCCGATACCGAGCCGGTCAGGACGAGTTTTCCTCCATCGAGGATGCCCACCCGATCGCAGATGGCTTCCACATCGGTCAGGACATGCGTCGAAAATAGCACCGTTGTCCGCTCCTTCACTTTCAGAAGGATATCCAGGATTTCCCTGCGCCCGATCGGATCCAATGCGGAAGTCGGTTCATCGCATATCAGCAGTCGCGGTTCGTTCAGCAAAGCCTGAGCGATTCCCAAACGCTGCTTCATGCCGCGGGAAAATGTGCCGATGCGTTTTTTCACATCCGCCAGTCCGACCAGATCCAGCAGTTCCTCGGATTTTATTTGGATAATCGTGGACGGCATGCCTGTGATGTCGCCGCACAACCGCAGATATTCCTTTGCGGTCATGAAACCATAGAATTCGGGCACATCCGGCAGATAGCCGATGAAGCGGTTCGTGCGGGTGTCGCCGTAATGCACTTTTTCGCCGCAGACGCTGATTTCGCCGGCATCCGCCTGAAGCAAGCCTAAAACGATCTTCATTGTCGTCGTCTTTCCGGAGCCGTTCTTGCCGATGAAACCATAGATCGAGCCTTCAGGGACGGAGAAGGATAAGTCCTCGAGCACGCGTTGGCTCCCGAAGGATTTTTCCAATCCGGCGATTGTGAGGATATCCATCACTCATCGCCCCTTCCAATGAGGAAATACAGGACCGGACCGACGATGTTCAGGAATATGATGATGAAGGTCCAAAGTGTTTTGCTGCCCGTTTTTACGTTGGGATGCTTGTTCAGGTGGAGCAGGGCCGTAATCAGCAGGATGATCTGGATCACGACCAAAGGGATCAGGATGGGTAAGTATGGCTGCAAATCAGCTATCATAAAAGCTCGCCTTCTTTCTTTTTTAACGCCTATTTTCTCGTATCTTCATTCTGTTCGTTATATAACAAGTATAACACTGGCGGTGGGATTTGCAAGTCGGAAGAGTGGCGAAACCTATCATGCAGGGACGCCTCGCAAAGGTTCACGGCTATATGGGACTGGTGCTGTCCTGTGCTATAATGAAGCAAAGAAAACAGAATAGCCCACGCTGTCGTAGAAAGGACCAACGATGAATCCCTTTTTTAAATTGATGCTTAAGTTGCTGTCGTCACCAAAAATAAATATGCAGGAAGATTACGCCCGTGTCCGCAAAGTCCAGCATATACTGGCTCCCAAGCCGAAAAAGGGCTATATCATCATGGACCACAAAATCTATTCGGAAGACCGTTCCCATGATATTCCTGTACGGGTCTTCTATCCGAAAGAGCGCTTGTATAAAGAGCCGTTGCTGTTTTTTCATGGCGGCGGGTGGGTTATCGGTGACATCGAAACCTATACGAATGCCTGCATCAATATGGCGGATCTGACCGGCAGGACGGTCTATTCCGTCGATTATCGTTTGGCGCCGGAGCATCCGTATCCGGCCGGTCTCTATGATTGTTACCGGGTGGCGGAAGTATTGCTGAAGCATCTGGAAATGAGCGGTCTGTCGGATGACACCGACTTGATTCTGATCGGCGATTCCGCGGGCGGCAACTTGGCTGCAGCCGTGTCTTTGCTGCTCCGCGACAGAGGCCAAGCGACTCCGATGAAACAGATTTTGCTGTATCCTGTCACCAATTGGGATCATTCGGAAGCATCTCCGTTCGAATCGATCCGCACGAATGGGCATGATTACGGATTGACTGCGAAAAAAATGGAAGAATACATGGCGCTGTACCAACCCGATCCCGAGTTGCGCAAGAATGGATATGTTGCACCTTTGATGGCGGAAGATCTGTCGAATCAACCAGAAACGTTGGTGATCACGGCCGAATTCGACCCGTTGCGGGATGAAGGCGAAGCCTACGCGGAAGCCTTGCGGAATGCCGACAACAAGGTGCAGGTACATCGCGTGAACGGCATCGTCCATGGCTTCATCACCTATCCGAAGACGGCCGATTCGGTTGTCGAAGCCTATGAAGTCATCAATGCGTTTCTGAATGCATAAGCCAAGAAGGCTATTCTATAGAACAAGTGGAAAGGGGGAGCAGCAGTGAACCGAAAAAAGTGGGTACGTTTGGACAATGCCTCCAATATATTTTTGGCGGCCATGACGAGCAGTGATACGAAGGTCTTCCGCATGAGTGCGGAATTGACCGATTCCGTGGATCCGGTGTTGCTGCAGCAGGCGCTCGATGAAGTCTACGAGAATTATGTGCTGTACCACAGTGTGCTGAGGCGCGGATTTTTTTGGTACTATCTGGAAGAAAGCGACCTGAAGCCGAAAGTGACGGCCGACGTGTTGCCGCCGTGCGCGCAGATCTACCATTTTGACCGGAGGGAGCTGTTGTTCCGGGTCTTCTATAACCAAAACCGTGTTCACTTGGAGCTCTTCCATGCCCTGTCGGATGGCACCGGTGCGTTATGGTTTTTCGAGGATCTGCTGAAGGCGTACATCATGTTGCGTCATCCGGAAGCCTTCAAGGGGCTGGATGCCGCCGAGCATGACCGTCTGAACCACCAATTGGAGGACAGTTTTGCGCATTATTTCCGCAAGGACAAGAAACAGAACTTCACGGATGCGGCGCAGTCCGCCATCCGCTCCGTCGCTAAAGTCAGCCAGCTGACGGGGAAAAGCCATGCGCAAAAGAGCGTATTGCCTGAGGAAAACATGAAAAAGCAGAAACGCCGCGTACACCAGTTCCGCGGCAAAAAGACGCCGGACAACCGGCCGCATGTCATCGAGTTGGAGATGCCGGTCAAGGACGTTCTTGCCTTGGCTCGGGAACAACAAACTTCTTTGACGTTGTATCTGACCGCCGTGTATATGCTCGCCGTGCGCAAGGCCAGTCAAGATTTCCAACCTGGCTCGGCTATGGCCGTTTCTGTTCCGGTCAACTTACGGCAGTTCTTCCCGTCCGATTCTGCCAGGAATTTTTTCAGCACGACCCGCCTGATCTATACCACGGATGAAAATGGGGAAGCGAACGACATTGCCGCAATCGGTCGTACGCTGAAAGAGCAGTTCCAGCAGCAAATTACGCCGGAAAGTCTGGAAGAAAAGCTGCGGACGCTGATTGCCTTCGAGTACAGCCCCTTCACGCGGATGGTCTTCCGGCCGATCAAAGACTTTATTCTGAAGCTGGTCAATTACATCAGCAACCGGAATTTGACGATCGCGATCTCGAATTTGGGCAAGGTCACATTTCCTGATCCGATCGACGGCTACATCGAGAAAATGTATTTCCACACATCGGCGGTCCGGCCGCAATTTTGCGCCATCAGCCATGGGGAGCACTTGACGGTCAGCTTCACTTCCCCCTTTGTCGAATCAACGATCGAGGAGCAGTTTGTCAGGATTTTGACCGATGCGGGCGTAGCCGTAACCGTCGCAGCGAACAAGGTTTCGAGTGAAGATTTGGAAGGTGAGATATCATGAGACACTGCCAACATTGCAACGCGACCATCAAGGGAGAATGGGAACAATGTCCCTTGTGCCAGACGACCTTGGATGAAGGCACCGATCCGGTGCTGCCGGATCCCTACCCGAAGATTCCGTTGCGTTTCAACAAGGAAATTGTCACGAAATACCTGACCTTGATTTCCTTTGTGCTGATCATCGCTTTTCTGCTGATCGAACTGATCTGGATCGGACGGATGGAGAATGTTCAGCTCGCCCTGTTCGGGATCATGAGCATGTGGCTTTCCGTTTTGATTCTGATCCGGAAACGACGGAATATCGCAAAGGGCATCGTTTATCTGATCGTCTCCTTGTCGCTCCTGAGCATTTATTTGGATTATCTGTCAGGGTGGAGCGGTTGGTCGACTACCTATGCTGTGCCGATCATCTGCAGCTTTGCTATTGTATCGTTATATATCGCAGTTCGCCTCGTCAATTTGGGCGTCCGGGACTACGTGTTGTACCTTTTGACAGCTGCCTTGTTGGGGCTGTTGCCGGCGCTGTTCCTGACATTGGATTGGGTCACGACGCCATTGCCTGCGAGCCTGTCGGTCATGATGAGCGCAGTCACTCTCGTCATCATCCTGCTTTATCACGGCGGAGAGATATGGCGCGAGCTGGAGAAACGGATGCATGTATGAATGGATGAAATAGGCTGCCTCATTTTATTTTGAGGCAGCCCTTCGTATGTATCCGTATGTTTTGCGCAAAGAACCTGAAAGCTACAGAATAACCCGCCAAAATCGGTTCGACGGGTAAAATCAGTTCAAATCAAAGGCAGAAAACCCGCCGAAACCACATTGGCGGGGGAAAATGTCCGCGGACAACAAAAGATTCCCCGTCAAAATCATTTTGGCTGGGAATTCCGCCTAGTATTAAAACCCAGGCCAGACAATCATACTACTGAAAGACAAAGAAAAGGCTGCCTCTTTCGAGACAGCCGATTCATTAACGATTCAAAAGTTTAAGTAGCAAAACTTTATGCTGTTTTTTTCTTGAAGACAAAGAGAAGGAGTAGGCTGCCTGTAACCAGGATGGAAACAAGAAGGAGTGTATTCCCCTCTATACCAGTCTGAGCCACTTGGTCTGCCTCTAAATCAGTTTCTTGCAACTTGAAGTTCGAAGGAACCAGGATAGTGTCGATGACATGGATGACGCCATTGGTTGCTTCAATGTCGGTAGTCGTAATGTTGGATTTATTGACCATAGGTGCGTCTGAGAGATCAAAAGTAAGCTCTTCACCGTTTAGGGTTTCAGCTTTCATTCCATCTGTTAAATCAGCTGCCATGACTTTTCCGGAAACGACATGGTAAGTAAGAACTTTTCCCAAGTCTGGTTGTGCAAGAAGCTCTTCGGCAGTAATACCTAATTCACCAAGCAACTTCTCGAATGCGGCATTGGTAGGTGCGAACACTGTAAATGGACCGTCCCCTTGGAGATCATCAACAAGTTCTGCTTTTTGGAGAGCCGAAACAAGGATACTGAAATCTTCATTCCCAAGTGCAATGCCTACAATGTCATCGGTAGGTTCAGCAGTAGCAGCAGAAGCCATAGGAGCGATACTGAATGAGAGAAACAGCAATGTAGCAAGTGAAAGTAAGCGGCGTATTATTTTTTTCATTTTACCCTACTCCTTTCAAAAGTTGGAAATCTTTTGTAATCTCTATTACATAGCTTATAATAGCATTGTAATGTAAGCGGTGTCAAACTTAAGGATTTGAGTAGGCAAAAGAGGGGAGGAAGAAATCGTGCAAAAAAGTATATGGGTGCTGCTCCTCACCAAGTTACTCTTTCTGCAGATTATCTATTTTGGTGTTCAAGAAATAGAGCAAAGAAAGGACGTAGTGGTACCCGAGAAGAAGGCGCAGGTCGCCGTCCCACAACAAATGGCCTCTTCCACAGACTTCCGTTCGGAAACCGACTCTTCAGAGGAGGCAGCTGTTCCTTTGGAAGAATTGACTTTTACGATTAATCCATCTGCGGAATATTATCAAATGAATCCGGATTATGTAGGCTGGCTTTCTGTGAATGGAACCGTTATTGATTACCCGGTTGTCCGGGGACAGGACAATGAAATGTATCTTTCTAATAATTTCTATCGGGAACCGGATATCTTCGGAGCCATCTTCATGGATTATCGGAATATCGGAATGGGAATAGACCGGCATACGATCATTTATGGCCACTATACGCAGTATGGCCAGATGTTCGGGGAATTGGATAAATTTCTGAACGAAGATTTCCTGAAGGAAAATTTGGAATTTACATTCAGTGATGGCTATGGGCAAAGACGTTACAGGATTTTTTCCGTCCATGTGGCGCCAGCGGATACAAGTTTTTTGGATATTGATTTTGAGGGGAACGAGTACACCGATTTTCTGGCCATGCTCAAGAACCTTTCCGTCTTTCCGTCAGATGTCGCGGTGACAGAGGAAAATAACATTCTAACGCTAATGACGTGCAACGACTCCGCAGAAAACGGCCGGCTCTTTATTCATGCGGTGGAAGTAACAGAATAGCAACAGCAAATGCTCAACCGCACATCCCTAGATCGTGGACTCCAAAAAAAGCTCAAGTATCCCGGCGACAGAATTCCGAGGACTTGAGCTTTTTTTGAACGGATAGATTTTCATTCGGTTCCGTAGTATTCATCCCAATAGCCATACACATAGGTATTTTTGATGCGCCATTGCTGGAAGCGGATGGGCACGACAAAGGAATACAGTCCCAAAGTCAGGATTGAAAAGATAGTCCATTTCAGTAAGGAAAGCCATAGATCAATAGTTTTCCCGACAAAGTGCAGCTGGTGTCCTTCTATGTAAGTATGCTTGGCGACCCATTTTTCCCGATAACAGAAAGCCCAAGGCGCAGCCAGACCAAAAGTGAAAAAGCCTGCAAGAACGCAAATAAGAAGAATGCCGAAATATTCCAAAAGCGTTCCGGTAAAATAAGAATCATTATGATGGCGCAAAATATCACTCCTTTATTTTTGCTTACTGATATAATACGACATTTATTTAAGATTACGCCTATAAATATACTGTTATCATTTCGCAAGTCCGCCTAATGATTGCCCTTGACGCGCAAATGCGATACGCTAAAGGCAGCAATCATTTTGAGGAAACGCGAGGGACAAAAATGACAAACAAAATAGCGCTCATCACAGGCGCGAGTGCGGGCATTGGCCAAGAGTTCGCCAAAAAGCTCAGCCAACAAGGGTACGATCTGATTCTGGTGGCAAGACGCGAGGACCGACTTATAGAAATCAGCAAACAGTTGAACACGAAAAGCGAAATAATAACAGCGGACTTGGCGAAGGCGGAGGAATGCTTCCGTCTGTACGAAGAAACGAAGTACAAAAATATTTCCATGCTGATCAACTGTGCCGGTTTCGGTGATTTCGGCGCGTTCACGGCGACCAGTCTCGACAAGGAGCTGGAGATGATCGACGTCAACATCAAGGCGGTCCATATCCTGACCAAGAAATTTCTGCCGGATATGCTCGCGAGAAATGAAGGTTACATTCTGAACGTGGCTTCGGTTGCCGGACTGATGCCGGCTGGGCCTTATATGGCGACCTATTATGCGACAAAGGCCTACGTCACGAGCTTCACTTCCGCGATTGCTGAAGAGTTGGAAGAGAAGAAGAGCAACGTTTATGTTGGTTCATTATGTCCGGGACCCGTTGATACGGAGTTCAACCAAGTAGCGGATGTGAAGTTCAATCTGAAGGGCATCAGTTCTGAATACTGCGTCAACTATGCCTTGGACAAAATGTATAAGCGCAAGAAAATCATCGTTCCGACGATGTTGCTGAAGGGAGCCCTCTTCTCGTCGAAGTTGGCGCCGCGCAATTTGGTCGTGCGCATGACCAGCAGACAGCAAAAGAAAAAACAAGGCTGACGGAGCGCAGCAAGAGATAATTTGGAAGGAAGTGGGGTGCCTCTAGAAGCGGTATACCCTTCCTTTTTTGCGTTCTGCTTATTTGAGCGGGGGGTGTGACCGGAGGAAAGAGGTGCAGCGCCGGGTAGTCGGAGGAGCGCAACGTGAACAGGCTTCAGCTCCGGTGAGAGCTGCGCCCACCGGAGGACACCGGTAACAAACGGACGCACCTCCGACGAGGCTGCTCTTATCGGAGCACGCAAGCAGAATGGTTGCCGAACTCCGGCGAAGCCGTCGTTAACCGGAGGAAAGCGAAGGAATCAGCCCACAGCTCCGATTGGTACCTTACCGTTATTATTGGTAAAATAGAATCAAATGGAAGGGCTTGCCGGTGAAGAGAGGGGTTTTGATGATGAAAATCGACAGAATTGAAATTGGAGAAGTGGCTATCCCACTGCGGACGCCATTCAAAACAGCATCGCGCACGGTTGACGCCGTGCATAACATCCTGATCCGCATCGTGACCGATGACGGGACTGCCGGATATGGGGAGGCGCCACCAACCGCCTTGATCACCGGTGAAACAAAGGCTTCCATCCGCGAGGCCATCATGCAATACATCGCTCCGAGCATTATCGGAATGGAAATTTTCGACTTGGATACCATCATGCAAAGGATGCATGCCAGCATCGCCAACAACACATCTGCGAAAGCCGCTGTTGACATGGCGCTCTACGACCTATATGCCAAAAAACTCGGGCAACCTTTGTATAAAGTGTTGGGCGGGGCGAAACGGAAAATCGAGACCGCCCACACCGTCAGCGAGCATCCCATTGATGAGATGGTTCGCGACAGTCTGCAGGCCGTCCAGGACGGCTTCAGCATTCTGAATGTGAATGTCGGGAGGAATGGGATTAAGGATGTGGAAAGCTTATTGGCCATCCGTAAGGCAGTCGGACCGGGCATCCGCATCAAGGTCGAGGCCAATCAAGCCTGGAGTCCCAAGGAGGCGGTCCGCATCATCAACATGATGGAGAATAAGGGCGTGCAGGCGGAGCTGGTGGAACAGCCGGTGAAGGCGCACGATTTGGCCGGCCTGAAATTTGTGACGCAACACGTCCAAACACCGATAGTGGCTGACGAAAGTGTCTTCACCGTGAAGGATGCCCTCCATATCATCCAGACACAATCAGCTGACCTCATCAATATCAAACTGATGAAAACAGGCGGCATTCACGAGGCTCTCAAAATCTGCGCAGTCGCGGAGACATACGGAGTGGACTGCGTGATCGGCAGCATGCTGGAAAGCAAGCTTTCGATCAGCGCCGCCGCTCATCTGGCCGCCGCCAAAAACTGCATCACGATGGTCGACCTTATTGGGCCGTCGTTCTACAAAATTGAAGCCTATGAGGGCGGTCCTCTGTTCACAGGAGGCACGATCAAGTTGGGGGATGCGAACGGCATCGGCATCAACGCTTTTCCAAAAGCCCATTTCAAAAAAATCGGAATTGTGAAATAAAAGAAATAATCCACATGAAAAAAATAAGCAAAAGCTAAGGCGTACCTCCGAAATGAGGCATTTCCTTAGCTTTTGCTGTACGAGAGGATATTGTAAAAAGACGGAATTGGATGTTGTCCGATAACCGGGAAGAATCGGACAACCGGAAAGCAATCGTTCTGCGAGTTGTCCGATAACTGGGAAGAATCGGACAACCAGAAAGCAATCGTTCTGCGAGTTGTCCGATAACTCGGAAGAATCGGACAACCGGAAAGCAATCGTTCTCGATGTTGTCCGATAACTCGGAAGAATCGGACAACCGGAAAGCAATCGTTCTCGATGTTGTCCGATAACCGGGAAGAATCGGACAACCGGAAAGCAATCGTTCTCGATGTTGTCCGATAACCCGGAAGAATCGGACAACCGGAAAGCAAATGTTCTGCAAGTTGTCCGATAACTCGGAAGAATCGGACAACCGGAAAGCAATCGTTCTCGATGTTGTCCGATAACCGGGAAGAATCGGACAACCGGAAAGCAAATGTTCTGCAAGTTGTCCGATAACTCGGAAGAATCGGACAACCGGAAAGCAATCGTTCTCGATGTTGTCCGATAACTCGGAAGAATCGGACAACCGGAAAGCAATCGTTCTCGATGTTGTCCGATAACCGGGAAGAATCGGACAACCGGAAAGCAATCGTTCTGCGAGTTGTCCGATAACCCGGAAGAATCGGACAACCTCACTGTAACATTCCGATCGACCCCACAATTACCCTGAAGTACGACAAAAAAAGGCGCCTCCAAATTAAGGAGGCACCCAATTCTTCTTTTTTCTAGATCAGTCCAACTTTTTTCATGGCTGCGGCCAAACGGTCAATGACCGCTTGATCGGCATCCGTCAACGGCAGACGCATCGGTCCGACATTGAAGCCCAGCAATTGGACGCCAGCTTTTACCGGAATCGGGTTCGGTTCCAAGAAGAGGCAGTCGATCAACTCTTTGTATTCGGCTTGCATAGCGGCTGCCTTTTTGATATCGCCATCCAAGAAGGCATGGGTCATTTCCGATGTAGCTTTCGGTGCGATATTGGCAAGGACAGAGATGACGCCTTTTGCGCCCAAGCTCATCAATGGGATGATGGTGTCGTCGTTACCCGAGTAGATATCCAGGCGATCGCCCAATAGACTCAGGTTATCAACAGCCTGACTGAAGTTTCCGGTAGCGTCCTTCAACGAAACGATATTATCGATTTTCGCTAGTTCCACCAGTGTTTCAGGGGTAATGTTCTGGCCGGTGCGGCCCGGCACATTGTAAAGGACGATCGGAACTTTAACGCTGTTGGCGATTACTTTGTAATGTTCAATCAAGCCTTTTTGGGACGTTTTGTTGTAATAAGGAGTAACGCTGAGAATCGCATCCACACCCGTTGCCTCTACAGCGCGCGTCAATCCGACTCCGTGGCGCGTGTCATTGCTTCCGGCACCGCCGATGACGGGAATACGGCCGTTGACTTTTTCGACAGTGAAACGAATGAGATGAAGTTGCTCTTCATCCGTCAGCGTAGAAGCTTCCCCGGTTGTCCCCGCGATGATGATCGAATCGGTGCCGTTCGCGATATGGAACTCAATCAGTTCTTCCAATACCTCGTAGTTGATTTCTTGGTTTTCCGTGTCTTTAAACGGCGTAACAATCGCAACGCCTGATCCTTCAAAAATAGCCATGCTTATCTTCCTCCTGAATTCTGTGTTTTATTTATGAATAGACAAAAAACGACTATGAGCAAATGGTCTCATAGTCGTTCAAAACAGGCTGCGTAAGCTGAAGCGTTGCATCCATATAGTGAATTCCACCAATTTGCCCCAACGTGAGAAGCTCACCGAACAAAGCTGGGCGGCTTTGTCCGACAGTGCCAGATTTATTCAACCTTGGCCCCAATACAGAGTATTTCGGCAGCAACACCTTTCAGGGGATCCCTTACTGATTGTTAACCGCGACCTCTTCATCACATCGAATCGTATTTTGTTACTTCCACATTATCAAATAGAAATCAGTCTGTCAATCATATTCTGAGTGGATGCTGAGAATATGATTTGAAAAAGATTGGAAAACGACACATTAGGTGACGGTGAACATGGATGCTTCCGGGAACGCATATGCGCCTGCGATGTGATAAAATCAAATTGAGGAAACGCTTTTACTGCAAGTCGAAAAAGGGATTCCGGGATGTTTTTTTGCAGGCCATCCGCGCAGAGTTTGTCTCCAGCGCACCGGCAAGGATGATGAGAGGAAGTGTGTAGCGATGAAGATTGAACATGTTGCAGTGTGGGTGGACGATTTGGAGCTGATGCGCGATTTTTATGTTCGTTTTTTTGATGGCAAGGCCAATAAATTATACCGAAATCCTGAAAAAGATTTCCAATCTTATTTTATTACGTTCCGTGAAGGGGCCCGTTTGGAGCTTATGAAAAGGATGGATGTCAACGAACGCTATCCCCTTGATATGCTGGGCTGGGCGCATCTTGCCATTTCGGTCGGAAACAAGCAGAACGTCGATTATTTCACTGACAAACTCATCAAAGCGGGGTACACATGCAAAAGTCAGCCGCGCATTACAGGGGATGGCTACTATGAAAGCATGTTCCTCGATCCGGAAAAAAACGTCATCGAAATCACCATCTGAAAGAACAGTCAGGCCGAAAAAGCAGGGAGCAGACAGCCATGAAAAAAAGAATCCATCTATTTGCCGATCAAACGAAAGCCGGAAGGTATATGCGCAAAAAGAGGACGCGCTTCCTGATTGCCGGATTGATCGGTACGGGTATCGGGCTGGCCGGCGGATTCTGGTTGCGTTGGGAATTGGCCCCTTTGATCGGTTGGGACAGTGCTGCAATCATTTTGTTGTATTTGCTGTGGAAGGATTTTCATCCGCATGATGGGACGGAAACCGAGCGGATTGCGCAAGAGGAAGACATCCAATATTCGACGATTGATTTTTTTGTCCTGATGGCATGTCTGATCAGCATCGGGGCCGTCGCGTTGATGTTGACGACTCATGCGCGCAGTTTCGGGACCATCGGATTTGGTCTGTTCAGCATCGTGCTCTCCTGGACGACGGTGCACAGTCTCTACATGTTGCGGTATGCGGAACTCTATTACCGCGATGTGAACGGCGGAGTCATCTTTGAGGGTACCGAAAAGCCTAATTTTTGGGACTTTGCCTATCTGGCGTTTACGATCGGCATGACGTACCAAGTCTCCGACACGACCTTCACAACGCCGGAATTCCGGAAGGCCGCGTTGGGTCATGCGCTGTTGTCATTCGTTTTCGGTACGGCCATCATCGCTACGACCATCAATTTTGTCGCAAGCCTGAGCAGATGAATCATATTGAATTTTCGACAGTATAAAGGAGGAGTTCATGCATGTTTTTTAAATCATTTTTCGATCCGCAAGTAGCGCAGTTTTCCTATTTGGTGGGTTGCCAAAAAACCGGGGAAGCCATCCTGATCGATCCCTTGCGCAAGTTGGATGACTATATCTTGGCAGCCGAAGACGAAGGGTTAGTCATCACGGCAGCCACGGAAACGCATATCCATGCTGATTATGCATCCGGCTTGCGGGAAACCGGGAGTCGCTTAGGCGCCAAACTGTTTGTCTCGGATATGGGCGGGGATGACTGGCGTTACCAGGATCTGCCGCAAGGAAGTGTGCTGCTGCAGGATGGGGACCTCATTTCCGTAGGTAAGGTCAAACTGGAGGTGCTGCACACGCCAGGGCATACGCCGGAGAGCCTGTCGTTTCTATTGACGGACATCGGTGGCGGTTCGGACATTCCGATGGGTCTGTTCACCGGGGATTTTATCTTTGTGGGTGATGTCGGCCGACCGGACTTGCTGGAAGAGGCTGCACATATGCAAGGCACCACGGAAATCGGAGCGAAAGAAATGTTCCGCTCACTGCAGAAAATGGGCGCTTATCCTGACCATCTGCAGATCTGGCCCGGACACGGTGCCGGCAGCGCCTGCGGGAAGTCGCTGGGAGCCGTGCCGATGACCACTTTGGGCTACGAGAAATACAACAACTGGGCTTTCCAATATGAGGAAGAAAATAGTTTCATCGAGGCGTTGACGAAGGATCAACCGGAGCCGCCGACCTACTTTGCCCAGATGAAGAAAATCAATAAACTGGACAGCAACGCTTACGTGCCTTATCCGGTCTTCCCGCTTTCGGAGGCGGGGCCGAATGATATCCTGATCGACCTACGCGCCAAAGAAATCTATCAAGCCGGACACATCGAAAGAACGCTCAATATTCCGCTGAACAAAAAATTTTTGAGCTATGCCGGTTGGTTCCTTGATTACGACCGCCAAGTGACATTCATCGGAACGAAAGAGCAGGCTGAAACGGCAGCCCGCCAGCTGCAACTCATCGGCTTCGACCAAGTCAGTGGGTATCTGGACGCTGGCCAGATCAAGGAAGATAAGGTGACCGAAACGATCACTGCAGCTGCATTCATCGCATTGCGCCAAGAAAAGGATCTGCAGATATTGGATGTCCGTTCGAAGAGCGAATGGGACGAAAGGCACCTCTCCGATGCCAAGCGCGTGCTCCTCGGCAAGCTTCTGGAGGACCCGTTGCCGTTCAAACGGGATGAACCGCTGTACGTCCATTGCCAATCCGGAGTCCGTTCCGCCGTCGCCATCGGTGCGTTGGAGGAGCGGGGATTCAAAAAGATTGTCAATATCCTGGGAGGATACACTGCGATCGAAAAGATCCTCAACGCATAGACACAAATGCGTCAGAACCTGCAAAACGCAATCCGAACAACAAAATACGCCGGAAGGAAGAGCTGCAACAGGCCTTTCCTTCCGGCTGTTTTTTGATTTTGATTTCGAACGTTTTAATCCAGGTACAAGGAATAGCCAGAATCCCTGTACGATGGTATACTATTAATTGTCGCATTTAGTGAAGTAGACCGAATAGTCCAAGAGTTTTCTTAAGAGAGAGGTGTCATTTGGTTGCATAAAGATCTAACGAAAGAACAGGAACGTGTCCATCGCGTCATTAAAGTCATCAGCAACGAAAAAACGCGATTGGCCGAGCAAGTAGAAGAAAAAAGTGAAAAGCAAAGACAGCAATTAAAGGAATCCAAAGAGATCAAAATTAGCCAAGGATCCTCAGAGAGCGTCTGGGAATCATCGGCTGAACTGCGGGCTTTTGAGCAGGAATTGATGATCCGCAACAACGAATTGCAGAACAGCAACGAGCGTGTCGCTGTATTGGATAAAATGCAGGATGAGCCTTACTTCGGCCGTATCGATTATCATGATGATTTCGGCAATGAAACGATCTACATCGGAATCGGCTCCTTGTTCGAGAAAGAGGAGAACCTGATCGTCGACTGGCGTTCACCGATCGCATCGCTTTATTATGAAGGCAGCAAAGGCGAAAAAGTGAAGCTGATGATAGCCGATCAACCGATGTCATACGGCGTTGACCTGAAAAGGCAATTTCTGATCAGACAGGCGGAAATCATCCGCATGATGGACACGGATAATGTCATGGGCGATCCGTATTTGCTGGAAGTGTTGGAAGGACCTTCATCCTATCAGATGGGCACGGTCGTATCCACCTTGCAGAAAGAACAGAACCAGATCGTCAGGGAAACAAAAGCAGCCGTTACGCTGATAGAAGGGGTTGCCGGATCAGGGAAAACGGTTGTCCTGATGCAGAAAATTGCCTATCTGCTGTATGCTTTCCGGGACCAATTGCAGTCGGAAGAAGTCGTCCTGTTTTCCCCGAACAAAATATTCCAAGAATACGTTTCCCAAGTGTTGCCTGCATTGGGCGAACTGAACGTTGGCAACACGACCTTCAGCGAATTCATGGAGCGGAAAGTGACCGGTTTTTCTTTGCGTGCTGATCAAGAGGACAGCTTAGCCAAGGTCACGGTACTGAAGGGCAGCTTGGCCTTTTATGAAGCGTTGCAGAAATACGGCACGCTCTTGAAGAAGCGTTATCTGAAATTCTCGGATATCCGTTTCCGCGGTGACATCATCCTCTCGGAGAAGGAGATCGAGTCGGCTTTCTACAGCATCGAAAGCCAAGGTTCATTGGCTAGCAAGTTGGATATTCTCAAAAGACACTTGTTGCAGCGCGTAGAACGCATCCAGCAATCGCAAAAAGGCAAGCCATGGGTCGAAAAAGAAATGATTGCCATGTCCGATCTGGACCTTTACCGTTATGAGAAAGAGACCCACAACCAAAAAGCGATGGAAGAGGCCATGACGGCGGATATCCTCGAGGATGCTTTCGAACCGATCATCGCGAGGATCGAAGCGCTGGCCTTTATCCGCTACAAGAATCAATACATCCATTTCCTGCGAGCTGTTCCTAAATTGCTTTCATTGGATGCTTTCGGCTTGAATGAGGATGAATGGCGCACCCATATCGCAGTCGTTGCGGAACACATTGCAGAGAAGAGTGTGTTGCTGGAAGATCTGGATGCCTACTACAGTCTGCGTTTGTTGCTGAAGGGGCCATCCAGCGACATGAAATACCAATACATCTGTCTGGATGAGGTGCAGGATTTTTCACCTTTCCAACTGCAGATGCTGCAGGCTGCCTATCCGACTGCCCGTTTCATTTTGAGCGGGGATTTGAATCAAAATATCCTGAACAGACGCCTTTCTTTTGATGATCTCCGGACCATCTTTTCCGAAAGCACGTTCCGTTCTTATCGTCTGCTGACCAGCTACCGATCGACGAATGAAATCGTCCGTTTCTCGGAAAGCTTCATCGAAGGCGAAAAACCGGAAGGGACGTATATCCGCTCCGGCAAGAAACCTGAAGTGCTGCTGACTGAAGATGGCGGGCTCGATATGGACTACATCAAACAAAAGGTGGATGCGAGCGTCGCTGCCGGCATGCGCGTGGCTTTCATCAGCCGCAATGCTGAAGACGCGGAACGCATCAGCCAGGAACTGTCGGTTGCCGGCATCGACTTCAAACTCGTGCAGCATGATACCGACAATAGCCACCATCCGGTTTTGATCATGCCGGCCCGTTTGGCTAAAGGTCTGGAATTCGATGTCGTTTTTGCGATTTGCCACTATCCGGCAAAAGCTGCCCAGAACGAAATGCAGATCCTCTACACAATCTGCACCCGGGCGATGCACGAGCTCTATCTGACCGTTTCCGAGAAGGAATCCGGTCTGATGGAACGCGTTGATCCGGATTATTATGACGTAAGAAAAATATGAAACCTGAATGTGAACAAAAAAGTGGTCCAGCCTCGCTTATGCGGGTTGGGCCACTTTTGATTTTGGTGAAATTAATTAGTCAGACAATCTGATAGGTTCCACGCAGTTCCTTTTCGTAGGGACCCATCTCGGCCAGATAATCCATCATTGCTTCGACGGCGTGCTTTTCCAGATTCTTGTGTTCTTTTCCGAATTTCTTCGGAACGCCCTGGTTGGTCACGTAGCTGACGGTGTATTCTTTATCCAGGATGACTTCTTCGCCCGCGATGAAATTTTTTTGGACACGGGTTCCTTTCGGATTCTCCAGTTTCAGATAAGCATGCAAGCCCATCGTCCGCTTCAGGTAGCCGCCCATCTGATCAAATGGGTCTGCTGCGTAGGTGCTCTCGATATTTTCTTCCAGCAGGGCCACTATTTCCGAACCGGTCAGGATAGCGGTGGAGATCGGTGGATCCATCGGAATGATCTGATACAATTCCCTGAGCGTCACCGGGCCTTTCAGGATCGGAACCCCATAGCGCCAGCCGTTGGAGAAGGCCAGATCCGCTTTCGTGTGGTAAAGGATCGCATCCAAGAGGAAGTTGTCCATCGTTGTTTCGACGCTCCAGCCGCGGTGCAGCACTTTTTTGGTTTCACCGACGTTGCGACCCAATTTTTCGCGGTAAGGGGCTAAAGTTTCATCGATCAAAACTTTCATTTCAGCGTCTTCCGGGATATCCTCCGTGACCGGAATAAGTTGATGTTCGATGTTTTGGATCGCGCCGTCCTCAACGGTCAGTTCGAGTGCGCCAAGAAAAGAGCCATGCGATCCGGATTGGATGACTGCCGTTTCGCCTACTTGGACGATGTGTTCCTGACGGTTATGGGTGTGGCCGCTCAGACAGATCGCAACGCCTTCGACTTCGCTCATCAATTTCAGGTCCTGCGGGAAACCGAGATGGGACAGGACGATGATCAAGTCGACTGCTTTTCCCTTCAGTTCTGCCACATAGCCGGGTAGCTCCTCGCGTCCCAAAGTGAAGGAGAGGCCTTCGCTGAAATGAGGAGGCATCGTTTTGTCGATGATGTTGCTGGCGATGCCGATCACACCGATCGAAAGTCCGCCTACCGACAGGATTTTGTAAGGCTCGAACGCCAACTTACCGCTCTCTTTTTCATAGGCATTGATTGCGAGAATCGGATAATCCAACTGCTGGCCTATTTTTTTCAGATTGGCCGGACCAAAACCGGTATCCCAATGGAAGGTCATCGCATCAAAGCCGACTTCGTTCAGTACCGGCAGCATGTGCCAGCCTTTCGTAGCGATCGCTTCGTAGGTGCCGTGGATTGTGTCACCGTTATCGAAAACGAGTGTTGGATTTTTGCTGCGGAAATCTTTGATCAGGCTTTGGAGGCGGGCATAGCCGCCAGCTTTGCGGAATGCCAATTTCTCCTTTTCATAGAACAGTTCATTGTGCAACTCCAAGTAGCTGTGGGTGTCGTTGATCTGAAGGATCGTCAATTTTTCTTGCATAGGAATCCACCTTTCTGGACGAAATGTGACAGGGGCATTCGTTATATCGTTGCTTCCATTCTAACATTCTGTGCGGTAGATACCGATTGATATGCTTTGGGACGTAGCGGGTGAATCGTGAAACTGAATCGAAAACGCAATTTCAGCGCAGAACTGTGTTAGAATTTGAATATATAAATGGATGGGACAGGGGAGGCGTTCGGGTTTTGGATGTTAGGGTTGTATTTGGAAGGATGATCATGCTGGTGCTGATCATGTTTGTGGGTTATCTCGCAACGGTCATGAAGGTTTTCGACAAGCACGCGAATGCCAATTTTGCGGCGTTGATCACCTACGTCACGGTTCCGGCGCTCGTCATCGCATCGGTGGAAGGTGCAGGTGAGGTGGGTACGAAATCGGACACGCTCTTCGTCTTGTTGACCGCGACGCTGATGTATCTTTTCACTGTCGGATTGGCCAAGTTCAGTCCCAAACTGTTCCGGGCGGACAAAGAAACGGAAGGCATCATCGAGTTCCTGACCATCTTCACGAATAACGGCTTTATGGGGCTGCCGGTCGTGCAAGCCATTTTCGGCACCGGCGCGCTTTTTTATGCGTCGCTGTACGGCATTCCCAACAACCTGTTGATCTACTCCTTGGGTGTCTTCCTGATTGCGAAAGGCTCGAAAAAGTCACGAGCAAGTTGGAAAGCAATCCTGCTGAATCCCGGCAATCTCGCTTCGCTGTTCGCGGTTTTCGTTTTCCTGTTCGACATCAAATTGCCGGCGTTGGTGATGGATACCGCTACCAGCATCGGTAATATCACGTCTCCATTGGCAATGATCATCATCGGTGCTTCATTGGCAGACATCGATATCCTTGGTGCCTTTAAAGAATGGAAAATCTATCTTTTTGCGTTCTACCGTATGATCGTGATTCCGCTGTTCATCTGGTGGGCGATGAAAGGCATTCTTACGAATCCAATCATGTTGGGGATCCTCGTCATCATTGCAGCCATGCCCGGCCCGGCGATGGCTGTTGCGCTATCAATGCAGTACGGAGGCAATACGGCATTTGCGACGCGTTACGTTTTCATTTCGACGCTGCTTTCGGTGTTCACGATCCCGTTTCTGGCATCCGTGCTTTTTTGACTGAAAAAAGAAGGCTCTTTCCGTGCTTAAGCGCGGGGAGAGCCTTCTTTTGGTTGTTCATAAAGCTTATTTGAATTTCTTCGTGATGTAAGGGTTCAACCAACGGTACAAGAGGGTGGACAAGAAAGCTCCGACGAAACCTTGCGCGAGATTCAATGGGAAAGACGCGATTGCGGCACCGAAACTGAACAGGATCGTGTCCCCGATCGCATATCCGATCGCCATCCAGATCCCGGCGATCATCGTGGCTAACAGCGGCCTTTTATGATCCATTTTCTGGAACAACCAGCCGGCAAAAAATCCTTCCAAGCCTTTTACGACAAAGGTGATCGGCGCATAAAAGGCATAACCAGCGAAAAGGTCAGCCAACATGCTGCCGAGTGCACCGACGAAGAAGCCCGCGCTGCCGCCGAAGGATAGACCGGCCAGCAGAAGCACCATGTCGCCCAGGTTAACATAGCCATATGGAATCGGGATGCGGAACAATAAGGTCATGACGACAGTAAGCGCGATAAATAAGGACAAAACAACCAATCTATAAGTACTGCTTTTTTCAGTTTTCATGCAACTCTCCTCCAAGCATTATTTTTTATTATAGCCCTTATGCAAAAGTTTGCACTCTTTTTCTCATCGTTTTCACAATAATTTCCAAAATGATGGAAAATTGAGAAAATACAATGAAAAGATGATAGAATGGGAATAATTGAGTTTTTAAAGTTAAGGGGTGAAGCATTTGAGTCAACCGAGAGTACTGCTTATCCAAGATATTTCCGCCAGTTGCCGCATTTCAATGAACGTGGCGGTTCCTGTAGTGAGCTGCCTGGACAATTGGGTGAGCATCCTACCGACAGCGCTGTTGTCCACCCATACGGGTAAAGAATTTGAAGGCTATACCTTTTTGGATCTGACCCAAGAAATGGGCGGCATCCTGCAGCATTGGCAATCATTGGGCATCAAATTCGACGGCATCCTGATTGGCTATCTGGGTTCGCGCCAGCAAATCAACATCGTCCGCGAGATTATCCATACATTTGCGGCCGAGGATGCCCACATCATTCTGGATCCTGCGATGGGCGATCAAGGCGTCCTGTATCCGGGATTCACGCTGGAATACGTGGAAGAGATGGCGGCACTTTGCCAGGAAGCGACAGTAATCACGCCGAACGTGACCGAAGCCTGCTTTTTGACGCAACGTCCCATGTTGAAGAAACCCTATAAAGAAGCCGAGGTCGCGGATTTGTTGGCCGATTTGCGGGTGCTGAATCCGAAGAGCGTTGTGCTGACTGGGGTTTCCTTGGAATTGGAAACAATCGGGGCCGTCTGCGTCAGCCAAAGCGAACCTGAAGCCCATTATGCCTTTGCGAAATATTTTCCCGGGCATTATGACGGCGCGGGTGATCTGTTCACGAGCGTCATTGCGGGGTTGCTTTTCCAGAATCTGCCGCTGACCGTAGCCACCGAAACGGCTGTCCACTACAACAATAGGGTGATCGAGCGCACGCTGAAAAGCGGACGGGAACTGCACTATGGCGTCCAATTCGAGACGGATCTTCCGTATCTGATCGAACAGTTGCGCAAATACAAAACGGCTGAATAGAGGCAGTTGTTCAAGAATTTTTTCGGAAAGAGACGTGATTAAATGAAAATAGAAACTGTCGCCATCGTCGGATTGGGGGCCTTGGGTATCCTCTACGGGCACCATTTCACGAAAGCCATCGGGAAGGACCGCGTGCGCATCATCGTCAACAAAGAGCGGATGGCGCGCTACCATGAACAAGGCATTTCCTTCAACGGAGAGCCATGCGATTTCCAATACGTCGACGAAACGGATGCCAGCCTGGCACCAGCGGATCTGGTCATTTTGGCCGTAAAAGGAACCCAATTGGACGAAGCAATCGAAACCGCCCGAAATCAGGTCGGTCCGGATACGACCATCCTTTCGGTCCTGAACGGCATCTCCAGCGAAGAAGTCATCGGCGCAGCTTTCGGCGGCGAGAAGGTCGTCCACTGCGTAGCCCAAGGGATGGACGCGCTGCGCACCGGCAATGATGTGAAGTCTGTCCATATCGGCGAACTGCGCATAGGTCTCGATGCTCCGGAAAAACAGGCGCGTTTGGATGCGGTGGCGGCGTTCTTCGAAGAAACAGGCTTGCCGCATGTAGTTGAAGCGGATATCCTGCACCGCATGTGGGCGAAATTCATGCTGAATGTCGGCGTGAATCAAGTGCTTATGGTGAAGGAAGGCACTTTCCGCGACATCCACAAAGAAGGACCTGCCCGCGAATTGATGATCGCCGCTATGCGCGAAGTCCTGCCGATCGCCCAGAAGGAAGGCATCAACCTGACGGAAGCCGATCTGGAAAATGATTTGGCGATCATCGACGGACTGACGCCGCTGGGGATGCCGTCGATGCGCCAGGACGGCTTGGCGAAACGGCCTTCAGAGGTCGAACTATTTTCAGGCACCATTTTGAAAAAAGCCAAAAAGTACGGATTGCCTGCACCTACGAACCAGTACCTCTATGATCAGGTGCAAGCCATCGAAGCGATCTACTGATACAAAAAGGATTATCAAGCCCTCGCTTGCGGGGGCTTTTGCGTTGGCGTCAGTGCACGCTCGCGTACCGACGCCGCCAGCTTTTTTTGAGTTAGCGGAAAGGAAACACGGGCTTTCAAACCCGTGTTTCCTTTCCGCGGTCTTTCTGCTGTACATGGTCATAACTAACACAGTATAATTTGGATATGGACAATAAAAATAGATTCACACATGGTAGAACTTCTGTCTACAATTTGAACTATCATATCATTTGGGGCACGAAGTATCGAAACAAAGTTCTCTCGGGTGACATCGGAAATTCGCTGAAACGGATCTTGCTGTCTGTTGCGGAAGATTATGGATTCTCGATCGCGCACATGGAAATCGGATTGGATAACCATATCCATTTGTTGGTGAGCGCACCGCCAAAACTGTCGGTAACCAATATTGTTCGCTGGCTGAAAGGAATCAGCGCACGGTTGCTTCTCCAGGAATATCCTGAACTAAAAAAGGCATACTGGAAAACGTCAGACAGGCACTTGTGGTCTTCGAGTTACTTTGTTGAAAGCATCGGCACGACCAACCAGGACGCTATCGCGAAATACATTGACGATCAACGAAAAAAGGAGATTGATTTCAATGATACTCAAAGGCGTTAAAGTACGGCTTTATCCTACTGCCGCCCAACAGGAAGCCATCGAAAACAATTTTCGGCTGAACCGCTTCCTTTGGAATCAGCTGCTCGGGATGCAGATCGCACGCCATGAAAATGGCGGTTCTTTCGTCAATAAGTTCGGCATGAACTACCTGATCAAGGCGATGAAGATCGAATTCCCATTCCTGAAGGAAGCCGAAAGCACCAGTCTGCTCTATACCTCTGCTGACCTGGCGGACAGTTACGATCGTTTCTTCAAGAAACAGAATGGTTTCCCGGGATTCAAATCCCGCAGGCATCCGAAAAACAGCTACAAGTCGAATTGCGTGAACGGCAATATCCAAGTCGCCGACAACCACTGCCTGAAACTGCCGAAACTGGGCTTGGTGAAAGCCAACGGTTTGCAGCGTGTCAAAGACCGGATCAAGAGTGTGGTTGTGCGCAAAAAAGCGGACGGCACATTCGAAGCAACCTTGCTTGTCGCATTCGAAGCGAAAACTTTCGCATCAACGGGAAAAGCTGTCGGCATCGATTTGGGCCTGACGGATTTGGCTAGCCAGTCTGATGGCTTCAAACTGAGAAATAAACAGTTCGAACGTTCGTTGGCAAAACGGAAACGGCAATGGCAACGAAAATTCGCCCGCCGTCGCTTGTTGGCGTTGAAGAAAATCGAAGTCCGCAAACAGGCAACCGGCGAAAATTTGGAACTGTCCACCTTCAAGAATGTCCAGAAAGCCAAAGAACAGGTGGCGCGCATCAACAAAAAGATCGCGAACCAACGTAATGATTACCTGCAAAAATACACGACCCGTTTAGTCAAAAAGTACGACCTCATCGCCATGGAAGATTTGAAAACCAAGAATTTTCTGCAGAATCATCACCTGTCCCGTTCGATTTCGGATGCCGCCTGGGCGAGGATCAAGTCCATGCTGGCATACAAATGCGAGTGGTACGGCAAGGAGCTGGTGTTGGTGAATCCGGCTTACACTAGCCAGATCTGCGCCCATTGCGGAGAAAACACTGGCAAGAAACCGTTGTGTATCCGCACCTTCGATTGTCCGCATTGTCACACCACCGGCATTGACAGGGACGTAAATGCGGCCATCAACATTCTGAACAAAGCGCTTGCCCAGCGTTAAAGGCACTAGCCAGGGATTGGCTTTGGTCCATAGGAGAAACCGCTGTGTTTCCGGCACCTTGCCGATTGCACAAGTCTGCTCTGTTCCCAGAAGCTCGGTCATTCATGACCGAGTAGTTCACGATATAATGGAAGCATTCATTCGACATTCGTCGACAGCACGAAAAAAGGAGCCAAAATCATGACACAAGAACAACTGAAAAACCGCGTGGACGTACCTGAGGCATTGACTTGGGATGTGACCGCCCTCTATAAATCAAGAGCAGACTTCGAGGCAGCTTTAAACGGTCTAAAAGCCGCAACAGCAAAATTCGAAACGGTATACGAAGGCAAACTCACGGACGCCAAAACAATCCTTGCGGCAATGAAGGAATACGAAGGGCTCATCGAAACGGCAACATTGGCTGATCACTATGCGATGATGCCGGAAGCGACCGACCTGACCGATCCGGATAACGTCGAACTGTCACGCCAAACCGCGAATGCGATGGCGGACATCAGCGCTCAGCTGACATTCTTTGAATCGGAACTGATCGGCTGCAATGCCGCTACCCTCGATCAAGTCGTTGCGGAAGCACCGCGTTTCGCTTCCTATATCCGTCACATCAAGAAAAATAAAAACATCCAGCTGGCGCCTGAAGTCGAAAAGGCCTTGGCCCAGCTATCCCCGACATTGGATGCGCCGAGCGCCATTTATGAGCAGACCCGCCTTGGCGACATGGACTTCGGCACATTTAGCGTCGACGGGAAGGAGTATCCGTTGAGCTTCGTGCTCTATGAGGATTACTACATGTATCACGACGACACGGCGATCCGTCGGGCGGCTTTCGACAAATTTTCGGAGGTCCTCAGCGCTTACGAAAACGTGGTAGCAACTGCCTATTACACCCAGCTGCAGAAGGAAAAGACGCTGGCGACGATGCGCGGTTTCGATTCCGTCATCGACTATCTGCTCTACGGCCAGGAAGTGACGCGCGAGCTGTACGACCGCCAGATCGACACGATCATGAACGACCTTGCGCCGGTCATGCAGAAATACATCACGCATCTGAAGGAAATCCGCGGACTGGACAGAATGACTTATGCCGACTTGAAGATTTCGCTTGATCCGGAATATTCGCCCCAAGTATCGATCGAAGAATCGGAAGCGATGGTGCAGGATGCCATAGCGGTATTGGGTCAGGATTATGTGGACCGGATCATGCTGGCCTATCCGGAGCGCTGGATCGATTTCGCCCAGAATATCGGCAAATCGACCGGCGGATTTTGTACGAGCCCATACGGCACCCACCCGTACATCCTGATGTCATGGGCGAACCAACTTTCTGATGTCTACACGCTGATCCATGAATTGGGCCATGCCGGACAGATGATCCTTTCAAATGAAAACAACAGCATCCTCGGATCGGAGCCGTCGTTGTATCTGATCGAAGGACCATCCACCTTCAATGAACTGCTGTTGACGGAGTCATTGGCCCGCAAGAGCACGGATGCGCGCATGCAACGCTTCGCTTTGACGAAGATGCTGTCCGACACCTATTTCCATAATTTTGTCACGCACCTGCTGGAGGCCGCCTACCAAAGGGAAGTCTACAACCTGATCGATGCGGGCAAGAGCTTTGATGCCGGCAAATTGAGCGAAATCAAACGGAATGTGCTGGAGCGATTCTGGGGAGAGGCTGTGGAAATCAACGCCGGAGCGGAACTGACATGGATGCGTCAGATCCATTACTACATGGGTCTGTACTCCTACACCTATTCAGCCGGTCTGACGATCGCTACGCAAGCATTCCTGCGCGTCAAATCCGAAGAAGAGAACGCCGTCGAAGAGTGGCTGGCATTCCTGGCACTAGGGGACAAGTTGGAAGCTGCCGAAGCTGCAGCCTTGGCCGGTGTAGACATCAAAACAGATCAGGCGCTGCAGGATACAATCCACTATCTGGACGAAGCCGTCGATCAAATCATCACACTAAGCAAAGAGCTTGCTTAAGAAAGAGGAACTTATGGACGGAAAACTTAGAAAAAACATCAAAATCGGCGCTTTGGTCGATATCGTATTGAAGAAAGACCAACGCACAGGGAAATTGACAAGAGGGCATGTGAAACGACTGTTGACTAATAGCGCCAATCATCCGCATGGCATCAAAGTCATGCTGGTGGAAGGCGATCAAGTCGGCCGTGTGCAACAGATCGTAGACGAAGCATAATTTGGAACAAAATATGAGAACGGGATCGATTTTTCGCTCCTTTTCACAGAAAATAAGAATCAGATGAAAATCCGATGATAGTTTTTTTGTTGACAGTTCTTTTCAAATCTTATATTATGATTTCATACCACAATTGAATAAAACAAAGTCAGTGATGAAGAGAGTAGATTTGAATATTTTCTCCAGCGAGCCGGGACAGAGTGGAAGCCCAGCAGTAAAATATCAGATTGAAGCGCACTTCGGATGACGAAAAGGTGAACGTTCAGTAGCCTTTTACGCACTTTATGCGTTATTAAGATCGAGGTGGATTTGTTGTTTCGCAACAGATCAACTAGAGTGGTACCGCGGAATCAAACATTGACCCGTCTCTTGTAGCAATACAGGGGGCGGTTTTTTCATACCCATATGAAAGACCGATGAATCATTCATTACATACAAAAGGGGATTAGTTACATATGGATTTAAACTTTTTTCAGACTTATCTGCCGCTCTATTTTCAGGGCGCAGGGTATACGATCGGCCTTTCGATCAGTTCGATCGTACTAGGTGTCATTTTAGGGACGGGGTTGGCATTGATGAAAATGTCGCCCAACAAGTTCCTCAGCCTATTAGCGAATGGATACATCCAAATTGTCCGGGGTACACCGTTGATGGTGCAATTATTCATCATTTATTATGGACTGTACGTCATCAATATCGAGTTACCTGACTTCCTGTCCGGTGTCATCGCCGTATCGCTGAACTCGGCAGCCTATATCGCCGAAATCATCCGCTCCGGTATCCAAGCGGTCGACAAAGGCCAAATGGAAGCGGCCCGCTCAATCGGAATGAGCAAATCGATGGCGATGCAAAGAATCATCTATCCGCAAGCAATCAAAAACATTCTGCCAGCATTAGGGAATGAATTTGTCACATTGATCAAAGAAACGTCCATCGTTTCCGTATTGGGACTGCGCGATTTGATGTTTACCGCAAACACCGTCCGTGGTGCGACCTTCTTGCCGTTTGGCCCACTTGTGGTCGCTGCCGTGATGTATTTCATCATGACATCAATCGTGTCCAAATTAGTGGACATTCTAGAAAAGAGGTTGAAACAAAGTGATTAAAACAGAAAAACTGACAAAGTCCTTCGGCGACAAACAAGTACTGAAAGGCATAAATGAACAAATCAACTCGGGTGAAGTGGTCGTGATCATCGGACCATCTGGATCCGGGAAAAGCACGTTTCTGCGCTGCATGAACCTCTTGGAAGAACCGACTTCCGGCAAAGTGATCTTCGAAGGACAGGAAATCAACAAAAAAGGTGTGGATATCGATTCCATCCGCACCAAAATGGGCATGGTGTTCCAAAGCTTCAATCTTTTCCCGCATCTGACCGTGCTGGACAACATCATGATCGGACCACAGCAAGTCAAGAAAGTACCGAAAGACAAAGCCGAAGCGATTGCCAGAAAATTGTTGGCACGCATGGGCATGACTGAAAAAGCCGATGTTTACCCGCAATCCTTATCGGGCGGCCAGAAACAACGGATCGCGATCGCGCGGGCCTTGGCGATGGAGCCGGACATGATGCTGTTCGATGAACCGACATCAGCGCTCGACCCGGAAATGGTCGGCGAAGTATTGCAGGTAATGAAAGACCTTGCTTTGGAAGGCATGACGATGGTAGTCGTGACCCATGAAATGGGTTTCGCGAAGGAAGTCGGCGACCGCATCCTATTCATGGATGACGGCCAAGTGATGGAACAAGGAACACCGGATGAGATTTTCAATCATCCAAAAAGTGAGCGGACAAAGGATTTCTTATCGAAAGTCCTATAAAAAAACATATCTGGAGGGGTTAAGATGAAAAAAGGATTAATGAAATGGGCTTTGGGTGCAATGAGCATTCTTGCTTTGGCAGCATGCGGCAACACAAGCGAGACAGCGGACAGCTCCGCAACAGATTCAGCAGCTACAACAACTGATAAATTGCAGGAAATCAAGGACAGCGGCAAATTGGTGATGGGGACATCCGCGGATTATCCTCCATACGAATGGCATCTTGTGAAAGACGGCAAAGATACAGTAGTAGGTTTCGACATCGATATTGCGCAAGCAATCGCTGATGAATTAGGCGTAGAGTTGGAAGTCAAAGACATGGACTTCGACGGTCTGATCCCGGCTTTATCCACAGGCAAAATCGATATGATCATCGCCGGCATGAACCCGACGGAAGAAAGAAAACAAAGCGTGGACTTCACTGACATCTACTACACTCAAAAAGACGTATTGGTGATCAGAACAGAAGATGCTGCAACAATCACTTCTGAAGATGCATTGAAAACAGCTGCATTGTCGACGCAAAAAGCGACAATCCAAGAAGATTACCTATTGGAAAACTTCCCCGATGCTGAAATCCAATCCGTTCCTAAATGGAACACTGCTATCCTGTCTTTGACAACCGGAAAAGTGGATGCAGTATTGATGGTTGAAACGGTTGCGAAACAGTTCGTTACCCAAAATGATACCTTAATGATCGCTGAATTCGACGTAAACAGTGAACTGAATCAATCTGCCATCGCAGTAGCTAAAGACGGCGGCGCATTCTTGACTACAGTCAATGACATTTTGAAAGAAATGACAGACAGCGGCAAAATCGAAGAGTTGATCCAAACAAACACGCAATTGATGGAAGACAATACAGCAGAATAAAATCAACAATATACCATTATAAGTGCAAGGATGCTCTGAAAAGGGCATCCTTTTTTTGAGAGTAAAAAGGAATGCGGAGGAATAACGATTGAAAAAAGGGTTTATGAAATTTTTTTTGGGAACGCTGAGCATCTTGGCTTTGGCCGCATGCGGAAACACGAGCGGAACGGCGGACCGCGCTGCGGCGGATGCAGACAGCGCCTTGCAGGAAATCAAGGACAGCGGCAAATTGGTCGTCGGAACTTGTGCGGATTATCCCCCGTATGAGTGGCATCTCGTGAAGGACGGCGAAGACAAAATCATCGGCTTCGACATCGCTATCGCCCAAGCCATCGCGGATGAACTGGGGGTCGAGCTGGAAGTCATAGATATGGATTTCGACGGCCTGATTCCGGCATTGTCCACAGGCGAGGTCGATATGATCATCGCCGGCATGAACCCTACGGAAGAAAGAAAACAAAGCGTCGATTTCACGGATATCTACTATACTCAAAAGGATGCCTTGGTGATCAAATCGGAGGATGCAGAGGATATCCGCTCGGAAAACGATCTGAAGAAGGCCAACCTAGCGACGCAAACGGCGACGATCCAGGAAACGTACTTGCTGGAAAATTTCCCGGATGCTGAAATCAAGTCCGTACCGAAATTAAATACGGCCATCCTGTACTTGGTGACCGGAAAAGCGGATGCCGTCCTGATGGTGGAGACTGTTGCGAGGCGATACGTCGAAGAGAACGAAGGCCTTGAAATCGCCGACTTCGACGTCGCCAGCACGCCGAACGAATCAGCCATCGCCGTCGCGAAAGACAGCGGGGATTTTCTGGATGCGGTGAACGAGATTTTGGATGAAATGGAAGACAGCGGCCAAATCGAGGAATTGATCCGTACGAATATCGAGATTATGGATGAGAATACGCCGGAATAAACAAATAAAGAGAAAGAAACCGTGTTGACCGGTTTTCCTTCTCTTTTTTGCGTTAAAATTCATTTTCTCTTTTTGAGGTCCATGTAGCCGCTGTACACAGTGGCGAAGATGCCGAAGAGGATCCCGGTGATCGGGAAGATGATCCAGGCGCTCCCCCAAGCTGCGTAGACGAACCCAGCAATCAGGTAGATGGCCGCCGCCAGCGGAAAGACGACACCCGCGACGATGCCGACCATTTTATTCTTTTCAGACCTATCCCTCGCAAACTCGCCGATTGACAGCAGTTTTTCGTAGGTCTCATCCTGGGTGCCGTAATAGACGAACAGAAAGACGCCTATCGCCACGAAACTGAGCAGGAAGACAAGCGAGAGCTTATTATCCTCGCCCAGGAAAACGGCTGAGAGCAACAGCGATACCGGAGCCAGGATGCAGAGGGCGACGCCAATCGCTACTGCGGTAGCCAACCGCGGCCGAAAGGCTTTATGTTCAGCCTTCAAGCGGTTATAGGTCGCCGCATCCAGTACGACGTGTTTGTTCTCCAGCTCAAATTGGTCCTCACGCATACCGTATAGGATAAAAAGAACAACACCCGCTGCGATCAGGACAAATAGCGGCACCATCGTCAGCACGCCGGTAAGGGCGCTCGCCCGGCCTTGTTGGCGGAAAAAAGAGTCAACCAAATATTGCCCTAAGAACAAACTGGCCGGGCCCATGATGCACAGAAAGACCCCGGTCGCTATCGCCCAGGAAAAACTATGCCGATGGGCCAGATAGGCATCCACTTCTTCAGTGGACAGATAGATCTGCTGTTCGTTCCCCGCACCGGAAACATCTTCCGGAACATTTGCGGAAACGCCCACTGCCGCCGCATCCCTGATGGCATCGACATCCCCGAGCTCCGCAAACACCATCCCGATCGCCTCATGCTCACTTTTGCCTTCCGCCTTCAGCTCGTCGAAGCGTCTTTGCATCCGATCCAGCAGCTCTTGCTTCTGCCGCAACATTTCCGCCGATTTCGGTAAATCCGCAAAAATTGAATCCACATAGTTTCGTAGCGTACCCATGTTCTTTTCCTCTTTTCCGATTCCAAGGGGTGTTGGGAGATGATCTTATGAGTGCTCTTGAGTCATTTAAAGTGTAGCACCTTGAGATGATTTAATGAAATGATATGAGTGAAGCCAAGGGGGTGTAAATACAAATAAAACTGGGAGAATAAATGATATGTTTGATAATGAAACTATAATGGAATATAATTTATAGTATGAAATACACGAAGGGAGGATTACGGTTATGAGTAAGAACCATAAGGAGATTAATGCAGAATCCGCCGCTTTTACGGCTCAAAAGCGAACTGGACAAAATGATTGGGATAAAGAACTTGAGGAGACGCTAGGCCATATTGTGAAGGAACAGAATGGAATCATTCAGCCTAAGGATGTGACCGGTCAAGGGATCCATCCAGAACAATTACGCCGGTACATCAAGAAAAATACAAATTTTCAAAAGGTAGCTCATGGTATCTATATGAAGGCCGATGAATTTCCTGATGAATTCCAGATTTTGCAAACTCGGTTCAAAAGAGGCATTTTTTCGTACGAAACTGCCTTGTTCTTGCATGATTTAACAGATGTTACCCCATTCGACTATCACATGACTTTTCCGCAAGGTTACAACAATGCGAATCTGTCTGGATCAGGAGTGATCCCATCCTATGCAATTCCTGACCGTTATGATCTGGGAGTACTCTCAATGGAAAGCCCATCCGGTAACCCTATCCTAGTCTACGACATTGAAAAGACACTTTGCGATATGTTCATCCCTCGCCACAAAGCAGATAAAGATGTGCAATTGACTGCCTTGAAAAGATATATGAAACGAAAAAACAAAGACCTGTCCAAGTTGATGCGGTACGCAAAAGTTCTGAAAGTCGATGGGATATTACGCCCATATTTGGAAGTGCTTTTGTGATAATAATCATGCAACTAAAGTTAAACAACTGGAAAGATGAAGTGAAGAAATACATCCAACGCACCGAAATGCCATTCCATTCCCGCAAATCTGCGGTATAATTAATTTGTTATAAATAATTTGTAGAACACAGAATTAGCAACGTTATATAAGCACAGAAGAAGGTGGCATATGAATAAATATCGGACGGCATTGATGAATCGTCCCTTTATGTATATTGAGAGTAAACGCATTGCAGAAATGATGCTTCAAGGGAAAACGGAAGAAGAGCGACGATATGAAGCGATTGAATTGAATGCCATTCAGATGCCTTCACTGGACCGCAGAAAAACATCCTATAGAGAAATCAGTCATCGCCTGTCCTTTTTGGATGATTTCCTATTGGAAAAATTCATGGACAGCGACGCAGATACTGCGAAAGCGATACTGGCATATGCGATCCTGCAGGCAGATCAGCTTTATTATGAGTTCATGCGCGAGATTTATTTCGAAAAAATCTTGCTGCTTCAAAATGAATTGGCGAAAAAAGAAGTGATTAATTTTCTGTATAAGAAGGGCGAGCAGATCGAAGTGGTCGCCAAGTGGGCAGATAACACTAAAGAGCGGTTGGCAGGAGGATTTATCCAAATGATGCGCGAATCCGGCTTTATTGTCAGCAATCATGAGGAGCATCAAGTCAAACGCATTCTGATCAACGATGGTGTGAGGGAGTACCTGCGGAAAAATGGGGTCAAACCGATTGTTGAGATTATGTTAGGAGAACTATTATGAAACAGATTATTGAAAGACTGAATGACTTACAGGAAATTATTCTGGAACCGAACTTCACAAACAAAAAAGGATTGGGCGGAGAAATCGGCTTTTACATCTTCGATTATGATGCGGCTGATGAACTGGTTGTCCGCCAAGCGATTCCGGAGCTCATTCAATACAGCCAAAAGCGAAATGAGGCTTTGCAGTTTCAGGTGTTTGATCTTTATGACATGATGATCCGCTTTTTCGAAAAGCGTGGGTACATCGAAAAGAACATCAAAATGGAACAGCAGAAAAGCAGCGAAGAATTGTTCAGCGTCATGCGCAAGGCACTCAAAATCGCGACCAATCGGGATGTTTTTGTGCAGACGATCAAAGAAGAATTGCAGCCAGGTGCCATTGTTTTCATAACCGGCATCGGCAAGATCTATCCGATTCTGCGTTCGCATGTTTTGCTGAACAATTTGCAGATCGTAATCGAGGATCAGCCTTTGATCTTGTTTTTCCCAGGTACGTATGAAGACAACAAAATGCAACTGTTTGGCGAATTCAAGGACGATCATTATTATCGTGCCTTTCAATTAGTAGGTAGATAGAGGAGGAGCAAAATGAAGATAAGGCAACTATTCAAGAAAGATATTGCCCGTGAAATTAAAGGAGTCATCAAAGTCGGACAAGAAGCAGAAAATGATGTCCGCCAAGAGTTGGATGAATATGTCGTTACCGATGAATTGCAGGCGCATTTGGTTTATTTCTTCAAACAATACCTGAAATCCCTACAGGTCCCGACTGATCAAATGGGCGTCTGGATTTCGGGCTTCTTCGGATCGGGGAAATCGCATTTTTTGAAAATCTTGTCCTATTTGTTGGACAGCAATCTGGAAATCGATGGGAAAAAAGCAGTAGAATTCTTTAAAGAAAAGCTGCAGGATCAAGCATTATTGGCTCAAATGCAACAAGTGGCAGATGCGCCAAGCGATGTCATCCTGTTCAATACGCCTTCGAAATCGGAGGATGATAACGGCGACAGCAAATTATCGATCGTCAAAGTTTTCAACAAAGTCTTCAATGAAAAGCTGGGCTATTCCGCCAGCATCCCTTGGGTTGCTCAAATGGAAGAGATTCTTGATCAGAACGGCCAATATGCACCTTTTAAACAAGTCTTCCAGGAGAAATCAGATTTAACTTGGGAAGATGCGCGTGAAGAAATCTATTATAACGAAGATATGATTGTGGAAACACTAGTTGAAGTCGCCAATATGAGCGAAGAGAGCGCCCGCCGTTGGATCGATAATGGCGAAGAAAGCTATGAAATCAGTGTAGATTCCTTTGCGAAACGCATCAAGAAATATGTGGATAAGCAGCCTGCCGACTATCATTTGGTTTTCTTGGCCGATGAAATGGGGCAGTTTGTCTCCGATGACGTCCATCGCATGCTTGACTTACAAACCATCGTAGAAGACTTGGGCAAGTATACGCTCGGAAAAGTATGGGTTATCGTAACGAGCCAACAAGACATCGACGAGCTTGAAAAAGATATCCATTCTTCGCAAGATTTCTCCAAAATCCAAGGCCGCTTCAATACGCGTTTGAGCCTGAGCTCCGCCAATGCGGATGAAGTCATCAAAAAACGGTTGTTGGAAAAGAATGATGCCGGCAAAGATGCGATGCAATTATTGTATACAAGCGATATCCAAGCCTCGTTGCGCAACAAAATCAATTTCTCCGATGGCACCATTTCTTTGAAGAAATATGATTCCTTAAATGACTTCAGCGATTTTTACCCGATGATCCCTTATCAATTGGATCTGTTGCAGCAAGTTTTCACAAAAATCCGTGAAAATAGCTCAGCCGGTAAGCACTTCGCCAGCGGGGAACGGAACCTGTTGGGTGCTGTCCAATATGCCGCGTTGGAATATGCCGATCAGGATATGGGGCTGCTGATTCCTTTCCAAACATTCTATGGACACTTAGACCAAGGATTGGATCACTCCGTCCGGGCGACCATCATCAAGGCGCAATCCACGCCGACCCTTCAACCGTTCGACGTGGACGTGCTGAAGGTTCTGTATTTGATCCGGTACTTGAAATCCGTGCCGAGCACCGTCGAAAACATCGCCACGTTGATGCTGGATGAACTGGATGCTGACCGTTTGAAATTGACCGAAGAGATCACGGCTGCTTTGGACCGTTTGACGAAAGAGTACTTGGTGCAACGCACGGGCTTGGAATACTTGTTCTTGACGAATGAGGAACAGGATATCAACCGTGAAATCAACCATATGGATATCCCGACCTCGAAGATGCAGTCCTATATCGGGGAAATGATCTACGATACGGTACTTGAATTGAAAAAATACAAATACGTTCCTTTCGCGGAAAAGAAGGTTGTTGCTTATGACTTCGACTGCGCCAAATGGATCGACGAATCGGCGCGCGGCAACGCGACGGCCGAAATCGGCATCCACGTGGTGACGCCGTACAGCGATGATTACCGCAACCGTGAAGCGCGTCAACAATTGTCTACGCGTGAAAACCGTCTGGTAATCGGTCTGGGCGATTCCGGGACTTTCTACGACGACACGATGATGCTGCTGAAGATCAATGAATATCTGCGCAGCCAATCCAGCAAACAAAATTCCGGCATCAAACGTGAAATCATCGACCGCAAATCGAATGAGCGGAACGACCTGATGAAATCCGTTGAACGCCAAGTGCGCGAAACGGTACAGAATGCCACCTACTACATCAACGGCAGTGAGGCATCCCTTGCAGGAAATCCGACCACAAAGGTGGATCAAGGGCTGCATGACGTCGTTGAAAATGTGTACCTGAAAATCAAGTACATCACCAAGTTCTATGACCGCGATGATTTCAGCGGTATCATTTCGCAAGGACAGATCAATTTTCTGCACGATAATTCGGATGATCCGAACCGTTTGGCAACCGATGCCTTGGAACAATACATCCAACAACATACGGAACGCAAGATGATCACATCCTTGTTCGAAATCGTCCAAGTGTTCGGGAAAGCACCGTACGGTTGGCGCGAAGACGACATTTTGGTCAGCTTGATCCGCCTGCTGAAGGACGAAAAAATCCAATTCAAGTCCAGCGGCAGCATGATGAATATCCACGATGTGATGTTCCCGCGCACCATCAAACAAAATCCATCGCAGGCAAAAATCATGGTCGAAAAACGCAAAGTCATCGGCGAAGAACTGATCCGCAATGCCAAAACCGTCGCGAAAGAGATGTACGGGAAAAATCTGGTGTCGGAAAAAGAAGACGACTTGAAGGAAGAAACAGCGAGGTTGCTGTCCGGGACCCAGAAAGAGATGGCGAACTTGCTTGAAGAATACCGTCACCGCCATTATCCGGGCGAAAATGAAATCAACGAGTTGCTGCTGAGCATCAAGGAAATCCTTAAATACCAAGATGCCGACCAATTCTTCAGATGCCTGTACGACAAGCGTGATGAGTTACTGGATCTGTACGATGACATCCAACCCGTCAAATCCTTCTTCGAATCCCAAAAGCCGGTCTTTGATACCAGCTTCAGGCTGCGTAAACGTTATGAAATCGACCAGGATTTGCTGCAGACAGCCGAGGCCAAAGAAGCCGGTAAACGGATATCGGAAATACTGGCGATGAGTATGCCGTATGACTTCATCAAAGAATTGCCGGATCTTAATCACCAATACGAGCAAGCCTTGCTTACCGAATTAGATCAGAAAACCGAACCATTGCTTGAGGCAATCCAACAAAAAGTTTCCGCATTGGAAGATACGATCACTACGATAGAAGCAGTCAGATCCAAATTCGAACCACTGATCAAGGATCGCTTCAGCTTGCTGAAAACCAAAATCCTTGGAGCGGAAACATTGACCGATCTCTATTCCTACAGTTCACAGATCGATCATCTGACGCAGCAGTTGAGCACGCAGATCAATGATTTTATCTCGAAAATGACGCCGGAACCTGCACCGCCGGTAACACCGCCTAAACCTATATCTCCGTTACCTCCAATAGATGGCGGAAATGATCCGGTAATCATAGAGCCGGTAGTTCCAATAACCAAGAAACCGGAATTTGTGCATAAGAACAAACTGATTCCACTGAAATACGAAAAAATCGAAACAGAAGAAGATTTGGATGCTTTATTGGCTGTCATTCACAAAGAGCTGGAAAAGGTACTCGAACAAGGCAAGACCATTCGTTTCATCTAATGAATAAAAAATCGCAATAAAGTGAGGGTAATGATGGATAATACAGCTTTAAAGAAATTTGCAGTTAGTGCCCGAAAAAAAATAGCGACAGGTGTCCGCAACCGTGCGGCCCAGTTCGGTATTACTGTCGAAGGGATTGCGCCTGTTCAATCCCTTGCTGATGGCTTTATCGTGAATGGACACATCTTTGATAATAAAACCCAAATGTTATACGACCATCTGCGCAGAAGAGTGGAGATTGATGGATACGAAGCGGTAATGGAGACGGCGACCTATACGTGGTTCAACCGTCTTGTCGCTTTGCGTTTCATGGAAGTGCATGATTATTTGCCGATCCGGACACGGATTTTATCTGCTTTGAATGCAAATAAAGTGGAACCCGATGCGGTTACGGAAGTGCTGCAGTTGGTAGAGGAATTATCGCTCGATAAGGAATTGATCTATCACTTACAAGATACGCATAACATCAATGAATTATTTAAATATATTATCGAGAAACAAGGGATGCAGCTGGAAAAAATGTTGCCGAATGTTTTCTCTCCTGTAGAAGGAGACTTTTACCTGCTCCTGCCGAATGATCTATTGCAGGATAATGGCATCATCCGGGATTTGATTACTCTCATTCCTGAAGAGGCTTGGGATGATATTGAAATCGTCGGCTGGCTGTATCAGTTCTACGTTTCCGAAGAAAAAGATCAAATCTTTGCGGACTTGAAGAAAAACAAGAAAATCGGCAAGCAATCGATTGGACCGGCAACGCAACTATTCACGCCCAAATGGATCGTGGAATATCTCGTCGATAACTCCTTGGGGCGTTTGTGGATCGAGAACAATGCCACCAGCAAGCTGCAGGAAAAACTACACTATTATCTGGAGGCAGCGGAACAAACGCCGGAAGTGCTGGAGCAACTGACAGCATTGAAATATGAGAATCTGAAACCGGAGGACATCAAGGTGATGGACCCGTCCATGGGTTCGGGCCACATGCTGTTGCATGCCTTCGATGTATTGAGGGAGATTTATCTGGAAAGAGGATACAGTCCGCGCGAAATCCCGCAATTAATTGTAGAGAATAATTTATTCGGGATGGATATCGATAAACGCGCCGCGCAATTGGCTTCATTTTCGATTGCCATGAAAGCCCGTTCCTATGACCGCCGCTTCTTCTCGCGCAAAGTGCTGTTCCATATGATTGGCTTTGAAGAAAGTAATGGGCTGGTGTTGTTCCGCAACACCACATTGTCGGATGAAGAAGCCGTTAATGAAGAGTTGGAGAAACTATACGCTCAATTCCACGATGCTAAAATATTTGGTTCCATACTGAAACCGGAACCCGTTGATATCAGCCTTGTAGAAGAAGCCATCCAAAATTTAAAAAACGGTGGTATCGATGATATCATCGCGCAGGGCTACCTGAATTTTGAGGTTCCAATTATCGAAGAGCTCATAGATCAGTATAAGGTGCTGACTATGAAATACGATATTGTTGTGACGAACCCACCGTATATGGGCAGCAAAGGGATGGATCCAAAACTCACGGATTATGTTAGAAAATACTATCCAAATACAAAAGCAGACTTGTTTGCAGTATTTATGGATGTATCAACTTGGATAACAAAAAAAGATGGTTATTATGCAATGATTAATCAGCAATCTTGGATGTTCCTTTCTTCTTTTGAAAAACTACGTGAGTTTATTTTGAATACTCAAACTATAATTAACATGGCACACACTGGAAGCAGAACTTTCCCCGGAATTGGTGGAGAAGTTGTTCAAAATACTGCTTTTGTAATATTAAATGAACAACTGAGGGATTATAATGGAAGATATGTAAGATTGATTGACTTGGATAATTCAGAAGAAAAAAAAAATAATGTTTTCGATGATAAATTGACTTATTATTCTTCTGAAAGAAAATATAAATCAATTCCGGGAGTACCCATAAGCTACTGGATAAGCAGTAGATGGACCTCTATATTTGAAAATAATTATTCAATGCTACATTTCGCTAAACCCCTACATGGCATGTCAACTGGTGACAATGATAAGTGTTTAAAATTATGGTTTGAAGTTTTAAATAATGATATTTCCTTTAATAGCGAAAGTAATGAATCATTTAATCAAACTGGGCGAAGATATGTACCATATAATAAGGGTGGTTCATACAGAAAATGGTATGGAAATAATGATTACGTGTTGGGGTATGATGAAGATTCTCGTAAATATATGACTAAATTATCGGGCTATCGTTCTGCTAACTTACAGCATTTTTTTAAAGAATCTGTAAATTGGTCAGATGTTAGTTCATCAAATTTAGGAGCACGATATTCCTTTAATGGTTTCGCTTTTGATGGTAGGGGAGCTTCTATTTTTCCGGATAAGTCACTAGAAATGTATATACTAGCATTGCTATGTAGTAAATATGTCACGCATGTATTAAGAATACTAAATCCAACTTTAACATTTAATATTGGAAACATCGAAAGTATTCCAGTGAAAATTGATAATTATAATGTGGAATTAATAAATAAGTTAACTGGAATAAATGTAGATATTTCTAGAGGAGACTGGGATAGCTTTGAAACGTCATGGGATTTTAGCCAACATCCTCTTGTTAAAGACTCAAATAATTATTCTAAAATATCCGAAGCATATGCAGATTGGGGTGCAATCGCAGAAGACCGCTTCAACCAATTGAAAGCCAACGAGGAAGAGCTGAACCGTATCTTCATCGATATCTATGGCCTGCAGGATGAATTGACTCCAGAAGTGGAAGATAAAGACGTCACGGTCCGAAAAGCGAATGTCGAGCGCGATGTCCGTAGTTTCTTATCCTATTTGGTCGGGGTCATTTTCGGGCGCTATCGTTTGGATAAGCCGGGACTGGCTTATGCGGGCGGTGAGTTCAGTCTCGATGATTACGGCGCGTACAAGCCGGATAAGGACAACATCATCCCAATCACGGCTGAACATTATTTCGAAGATGATATCGTTTCGAAGATTGCGGAATTGTTGGCGATCATTTATGGCGGGGATACGCTGAACGAGAATCTTCAGTTCATCGCTACCACTCTAGGGATGAAGGATTCTGAGACGGCCGAGGATACGATCCGCCGTTACTTCATGAAGGATTTCTACAAGGATCACCTGAAGATTTACCAGAAGCGTCCGATCTATTGGCAGTTCAGCAGCGGGAAGAAAGGCTCCTTCAAGGGCTTGATGTATTTGCATCGCTATGATAGATACACGTTAGCGCGCATCCGTACCGACTATGTCCTGAAGCTGACGACGACCCTGAACCAGTTGATGGAGCATGCGCAGGTCATCATCGCTGGCAATATTTCCCCTAAAGAAGTGGCACGGGCACGGAAAGAGAGCGAAAATTACGCCTCCCAATTGCAGGAGTTGCGCGAGTATGATCTGATTTTGAAGCAATTGGCGGACCAAGAAATCGCTCTGGATCTGGATGACGGCGTGAAAGTGAACTATGCCAAGTTCCAGGACATCCCGTTCAAGAAAGACAACGGCCGTTCCGAGAAAAAGAATTTATTCGAAAAAATTTAGCTGTAATAGAGGTTGCCGAAAGGAACACTGTTTCCTATCGGCAACCTCTTTGCTTTTTCGGCGCGGGAATGTTTCCATATGGCAACAAATGAATTGTAGTTCGTCCCGGTTTGCTTTAAGATGAATAGAGAGCTTTTTTGAGGGGATAATGATGGACATGTATGAAGCAGAAAAAAGGTTGCAGGAACTGTTCCGGCAGCCGCTAGAGGATTATCAGAAACGCCGCATCATCTTCTGGTACGATAAATCGCAAACCTTTTCGGATGAATTGGGCGAGTATCAGCTGGAGGATGTGCTGGTGTTGCGTTGCGATGAGCAGCATTACTTTGAAATGAAATATTTGGTGGAATACATGCACGCCGAACAGAACGTACTCCTCTATTTCGAGGGCGAACGGCCGGAGAATGAGAGGAATCCGTTGCTGGATATGTATCTGTACAGCCAGGAATTCAAAATGGATCCGATGGAGAACCTGAAGGACGAGCTGGGCATCACAATCGAGACCAGCGATGTGTTCTTCCGGTCCTATGCCTTGTTTTTCAACAATAAACAACGCCGTAAACAATTCGCGACTGTATTGGCGGAGAAACAGGGCATCACTGAACATGATCTGGAACTTGCGGTACTGTGCGTGTTGACGAAGACGAAGGAGCTGCATGCTTTTGGCGTCTTTCGCTCCCTTTTCACGGAGTACGGAATCGGGCAGGACAACCTCTGGCAACAAGTCATCAAGTTCGGCAGACCGGATGCGTTCTGGCACTTGGCTAAGCTATCCTTCGGTTACAGCCAAGAGGAACGGACTGTTGACACATTGGTGCAAGCCGTATTCCAAACGAAGCTGCACGCCGAATTCGAAGGGAAAGTCCCGGCGAATTGGGAGAAGCAGCTGTTGAGCCAAGCAAATAATTGCGTGGTCTTCCTGAATCGCTGGATGAACCTGCGCGATGAACAAGCCAGCTACAATCAGCTGTCTGATGCAGTATTCGAAGACTTGCAGATCATCAAATGGATGAAGAACAAGCCGGCGAAATGGTTGGCGCAATCGGATACGTTCCAGGCTTTCGATAGGCAACTTGTGGAAGGCATCGCGCTGCAGTTGGCCGAAGGAGCCATCCTGTTCGATGAATTCGAGCATATCGTCCTGAATCGCAGATCTTCCTATTGGTTCGCAGCTTTTGCGGATGAATATGAAGCATTGCTGGCAGCCATCCGTCTGTTGAAGCAAGTCCATCTGGTTGAAAAGGAAGGTTTCCCATATCAGAAAGAGGCCTTCTGGAAAAAATATGAGGAGCACTACTATCTCTTGGATAGCTATTATCGCCAATTCTATGTTGCCTACGACAAGGGCACCGGATTATTCGATGCCTTTGCCTCATTGCGCATGACCGTCGAGAACTATTACAAAAATGGCTTCCTCGCAAAGTTGGCTGAGACTTGGATGACCTTCTTCAAAGATGCAACTGCCTTTTCGGTGGAGAACACCATGAAACAGGAGCGTTTTTACAAAGATTGGATCAGCAGTTATGCGGCCAAAGAGAACCGGATTTTTGTGATCATCTCGGATGCTTTGCGTTATGAAGTGGCTGTCGAATTGGGACAACAGCTGGAAGCGAGCACCCATTATAACGTGAACCTGCATGCGCTGCAGGGTGTGGTGCCGTCCTATACCGAATTGGGCATGGCTAGCCTTTTGCCGCATCATCAGCTGAGTCTTTCACCAAATGGGGATGTGCTGGCCGATGGCATGGGCACAAAAGGGCTGAATCAGCGGAATGCCGTCCTGCAAGCCAAACTGGATGTGGATAAAGCGAAGGCGGTCGATGCCAAAGAGGTGTTGAACAGTTCCCGAAGTGAATTGCGGGAAATATTCACCGGCAACGGCTCAGTTTTCTATATTTACCATAATACAATTGATGCGATCGGTGATCATGCCGCCAGTGAAAGCCATGTCTTCGAGGCGGTCGAACTTGCGCAGCAGGAGCTAATGCGCCTGATCGATAAGCTCTTCAACGGCGTCAGTGCCGTTCGCTTCATCGTGACAGCCGATCACGGCTTCCTCTACACGCGTGATGCCTTGCATACGCTCGATAAAGTGACCGCCGAGAGAACCGATGTCATCGCATCGAACCGCCGCTTCTTCACGAACCGCGAAGCAGACAGCCAAAATCAAGCTTTACTGGACTTCCGTGTGGACGTCATGGCTGAGGAAGAAGTGTACGTGCATATTCCAAAAGGGGCGTCGCGCTTGGCTATTCAAGGCGGCGGTTCCAATTTCGTCCACGGCGGTATTTTGCCGCAGGAAGTTATGATACCGGTATTGGATATCACAACCGAGCGCGGAAAAGAAATGCATAAATCGGTGGATGTGCAGTTGATCAGCAACACCGACCGCATCACGAATATCGTCACTTATCTGGATTTCCTGCAGGTGCAAGCCGTCTCCACGGAACGAAGGGCAAGGAAACTGAAGATGTACTTCAGCGATGGCATGGAGAACCTCATTTCCAATGAAGTTACGCTCTTAGCGGATTCGCCCAATGAACAGGCGAGCGATCGGATGGTCCGCGAGAAATTTGTCCTGATGAGCCAGGCTTATGCTTTGCTGAGCGAGTATTACTTCGTCATGATCGATCTGGAGACTGGGGAAGAAATAAACCGTAAAAAGTTTGTGATTGATTTGCCCGATGCAGGATTATTCTAGCAACACTCCCTAAATTTCGGATAACAAAGATCAAGAAAGTGCTTGCATTTTGTTTCGCCATCAGGTATAGTTTGTTTATAAAGTTTTAGCCGACTTTATAAGGAAATTATAGTAAGAGCTCCCTTCGGGGACTCTCGCAAAGCTCTAACCCCAGTTTCTTCGGAAGCTGGGGTTATCTTTTTGATTTTTTTTGAAAGTCGATAACAGTGATGATTCAGTTTAAGGAGGGATTTCATGGGGAAAAAAGGGCTAGCCAAATTACCAATCGTTGTACCGAACGACAAAGCGCTGGAAATTTTCCGATTATTGGCAGAAGTGAACAGAACAATAGGTGGAATGAAAAGCGAGTTTAGCCACTCCATTGTGAAAGATGCCATGGTCAGCATGTTCTCTCTGAACGAATCTGTGCAATCCACCAGAATCGAAGGAACACAAGTCACTTTTACGGATATGGTAGAAGAAAGAGGCAGTAAGAATCCAAGTTGGGAAAATATAGAAGTACTCAATTATCAGGAAGCCTTGAAGCAAGGAGCTTCAAGTATCAAAACAGGCTATCCCATCAGCACACGTCTGATAAAAGAATTGCACCGGACTTTGATGGAAAATGCGCGAGGTTCCAACGCATCCGGCGGCGAATTCAGAAAAATACAGAATTTCATAGGTCCCAGCAACAGGATAGAGGATGCTGTGTATATTCCGATTGCGGCAAATGAAATCGATGAATACATGGAGAATTTAGATTTTTACATGAATGGCGTTCCTCACAGTAGTTTCCGTAAATTCAACAAAACGGACGGATTCGTATTTGATGAAGAATGCGATCCAATCATTAAAGCGGCTGTCATGCATGCTCAATTTGAGTCGATTCATCCGTTTTTGGATGGAAACGGCAGGTTGGGAAGAATTCTGATTGCTCTTATCGCTATTAAAGAAGATCTGGTGGATGTCCCGGTATTCTTTGTGAGCGAAGAGTTGGAAAAAGAACGTGCTCGCTATTATGCCATGCTGAACGGGGTAAGAGGAGACAACCCTGATTGGTATTCTTGGATCAAGTTTTTTATCACCGCCTGTGGACGGATGGCGGATTCTTTGTTGAGCAAATTAAAAGCTGCAGAGGATTTGGGCTTTAAAGGACTGAAATTATGTACGCTTGAGTCGGAGAAAAATATATGGTTATATACTTTTTCTGATCCTTATACAACTGCAGCGCGCGTTGCAGAAAATTTGAGCATGTCCCCTGCAACTGCCCGAAAGGGATTGAGTGCTCTATCTGATGCCGGTCTTTTGTACGCGGATGAGAGCACAATCAGGAACAGGAAGTACCGTAACTATGATTTGATGCGGATTTTGGACTGAATAAGTATTGCTATAGGCAATAGAGGCTTCTTCGGAGGCCTTTTTTTGTTGTATAAAACGTTTTCTTTTGGTAAGATATTATTAAAATATTGACATGAATCGAAAAATCAGGAGGCCTGTAAATGGGAATCAAAATAGGATTGGATGTGGGGATCACTTCGGTCGGGTATGCTGTCTTGCGGACGGATGAAGCTGGGATTCCTTACAAAATAGAAACATTGAACTCGGTCATCTTTCCGGCTGCGGAAAATCCACAATCGGGCGAGTCTTTGGCAGCACCTCGTAGAGGCAACAGAGGTTCCCGAAGAAGGACACGCCGTACCAAGTTCCGTAAATATAGAACGAAACGCTTGTTTATTCGTCATGGTTTATTGACGAGCGAAGAAATTGAGAATATTTTCAATCAAAAATTAGGGCACAAAACGATTTATGAACTGCGGACAGAAGCGTTGGATCGGAAGCTTACAAACGAAGAACTATTCCGGATACTCTATTTCTTTGCGGGACATCGTGGCTTCAAATCGAATCGTAAGGCAGAGAAGGCCGATGCTGAAATAGGCATAGTCTTATCTGCCATCAGTGAAATTAAAACGGCTCTAGAAGAAGGAACTTATCGTACTTTGGGTGAATATATGCATGCGCATCCGAAATACGAAGAACATAAACGCAATAAGGATGGCAAAGACCGTTACCTGGGAACGGCACAGCGCGATTTGGTCGTCGATGAAATCAAGCAAATCGTTGCCGCGCAACGCGCATTCGGAAATGATGCTTTGACAGATGCGTTCGAAGACGAATTCACCGGAAATAGGGAAGGCGAAGCGGCCGGCATCTTTACCGCACAACGCGATTTTGACGAAGGCCCTGGGAAGGGGAGCCCTTACGGTGGTGATCAAATCGAGAAGATGATCGGCTGGTGTACGTTTGAGAAAGAAGAACACCGTGCGGCGAAAGGTACGTATACTTTCCAGAATTTTGAATTGTTGAGCAAACTGAATAACTTGAAAATTCAGGAATTTGTTGGCGATGATTGGAAAGAATTGAATCCTGATCAAAGGCAATTGATCATTGATAAAGCCTTCAGCAAGGATAAGCTGCAATATGCAGAAATAAAAAAAATGTTGAAGCTGGAACCGGAAGCGAAGTTTAACTTGCTTTCGTATGGTAGCAAGACCGAACAAGAAAAAACTGAGAAGACGACGAACTTTGTCGCCCTGCGTAGCTATGAAAAAGTACGCAAAGCATTAGGCAAGGACATCTATGAGGCGATGCCGGAGAGCCTGAAGGATGAAATCGGCACAATCCTGACGACTTATTCCAGCGATAAGAGCCGCCGCAGAGTATTCGCTGACAGGCTTAGTTTGACGAGCGAGCAAGTTGAAGCGTTATTGCCGCTTACGATGACGCAATATGGGCATCTATCCTTGAAAGCCATGCGAAACATCATCCCTTATTTAGAGATGGGGCTAACATATGATAAAGCCGCAGAGTCTGCTGGGTACGATTTTAAACACAACGCAATAGACAGAGCCTTCATCCATGAAAATGTGTCGAATCCAGTCGTGAAACGTGCCGTCAGCCAGTGTATCAAGGTCGTGAACCAGTTGATCCGCGAGTATGGCAAACCGGATGCAATCAATATTGAGTTCTCTCGTGAGCTTGGAAAGAACTTCGACGAACGTAAAAAAATTGAGAAGAACCAAAAAGAGAATATGGCGAAAAATGAACGAATAGCGAACAAGTTACGCGAAAATGGCATATCCGTCAACGGAGAGAATATTACCAGGTTGAAGTTGTGGGAAGAACAAGGAAATATGGACCCTTATACCGGTCAGTATATCCCTTATGAAGAAGTTTTCTATGGCCATTATGATGTCGATCATATTATTCCATACAGCATTTCCTTTGACGACAGTTTCGGGAACAAGGTGCTGGTCAGTTCAGCCGCCAACCGGGAAAAGGGGAACCGCATCCCGATGGAATATCTGGCGAATGATCCGATCCGCATCCAGAGTTTGGAAAACATCGCAGGCACAATCCGTAATTTTCATAAACGCGAGAAACTTCTGAAGAAGAAAATGAGTACTGAAGATGTAAAAGAATGGAAATTACGCAACATCAACGACACACGATACATCGCCAGACTATTGCGTAACTATTTCAAACAGAATATCCATTTTTCGGAAAAGGAAAACATCGACGAGAAGGTTGCCGTTAACAACGGGATTGTGACTGCCAGAATGCGCGCACGTTGGGGACTCAGTCCAAAACATCGCGACAATGACCGTCATCATGCGATGGATGCCGTTGTGGTTGGCTGCATGACACCTGCCTTTGTAAGGAAAGTCACGATGTACAGCAAGCGCCAAGAGGTAAAATATAACAAAACCTTGTGGAATGCGGATACTCTGGAATCAGATATTGCCAGCATGAGCTTGGAAAAGCGTGAAGAATACGAAATAATGTTTAGCAAAGCTTTTCCACAGCCTTGGGAAGGGTTCAGGGATGAATTGAATGCCCGCTTATCAGATAATCCTAAGGAACTGATTAAGAATATCAAGAACACATTGGGTACCTATACCGATGCAGAAATCGAAAAACTCAAACCGATGTTTGTGGTGAGAAGACCGAATAAGAAGATTACAGGACCGGCGCATCTGGATACGATCCGCAGCGGGAAATTGCTGCATGAAGGTAAAGCAATCAGCCGCGTCAGCATCAGCAAACTCAAATTGAACAAGAACGGAGAAATCGGAACCGGAAATGCGGAATTTTATAAATCCGAAGATAACGGTTGGATGCCGGCGTACAATGCGCTGAAGGCTGAGCTTGAGAAGAATGGCGGCAGCGGCGAAAAAGCATTCCCTGAAGGTGTATTCACCTATGTACAAGAAAACGGACAAGAACATACGATTCGAAAAGTGAAAGTCGTACAAAAATCTACGCTGCAAGCCGTTCTAAATGATGGCAAAGCGATGGCAGGTAATGGGCCGTCAATGATCCGCATAGATGTTTTCCGGACTTCGAAGAAATATGTGTTTGTGCCTGTGTATGTCAAAGATACCGTTTCTAGAGAATTGCCTAATAAGGGCTGCGTTGCTCATAAAAATTATGAAGATTGGTATGAACTGTCAGAAGAGGATGAGTTTATGTTTTCACTGTATCAGAATGATGTTGTTCGTGTTGAACATAAAAAGGGAATTCCTTTAACATATAATGGAGGAAATGTGGGACAAGAAAAGGTGACCGAATTCATTGGTTACTATAATAGTGCAGATATAGCCAGTGGGAATATTTATATTTTAGGAAATGATAATTCATTTTTTGCCAGGGGTGTTGGAATTGCTACTCTACTTAATATTGAAAAAATGCAAGTAGATTATTTAGGAAATCTTAGCAAAGTAAGAGAGAGAACCAGACAAACATTTTCCAATATGAAGAGGTGACAGCGATGGGGTTTCGAAATATCTATATAGAAAATCCAGCCCGATTAAGTATCAAAAATCGTCAACTGATTATTTCACAGGATCAAGATATTTCGATCCCCGTGGATGACATTGATAGTATTGTAATTGATAATCTGCAATGTACCTTAACAGCACCAACCATTTCTTTTTTGGCAGAAAATCAAGTTGTCCTCTATACATGCAATAAGCAGCATATGCCATGTGCTGTTTTGAATCCACTTGGGAATCATTCCAGAAAGCTAGTCATCTTACAGAACCAGATGGGAGTAACTAAACGATTCAAAGATAGGACTTGGCAAAAAATCATCCGACAAAAAGTATTGAATCAAGCTAGGTGCTTGGAGTTGACCTCGTCTCCCAATGTGGCTGAATTGAATCAACTGGCTACACAAGTTTTGGAAGGGGATAAGTCTTTCAGAGAATCAAGTGCAGCAGCTCTGTACTTTCGTTCGCTATTTGATACAAGTTTTAATCGCAGGCACGAAACAGTTCATAACGCAGCACTGAATTACGGTTACGCCATAGTGCGCGGAGCGATTGCTAGGGATCTGTGTGCATATGGTTTTGAGCCAGCATTCGGGATCCATCACCACAATGAACTGAATGCATTCAATCTTGCGGATGATCTGATTGAGCCGTTCAGACCATATGTAGATTTATGGGTAGCACAAAATGTTGATCCCGAAGAAAAAGTTCTTACTTCCTCTTACAAACGTGATCTTGTTTCCTTATTGTTTACAGAAGTAAAAATCGATAATGAATTACATTCCCTTACCAATGCAATCCGAAAAACGGTAGCTTCCTACACCAATTGTTGCAGAAATAACACAACGACCAATTTGAAATTACCCGAATTGGTTCCGTTGCGACCGCACGAGTATGAGTAGCCGCTTTATGAGAATGGTGGTTATGTTCGACTTACCCGTGGAAACGAGAGAACAAAGAAAAATTGCAACAAAATTTAGGAAGTACCTATTGGATGAGGGATATGTAATGATGCAGTTTTCGGTTTATTATCGGATTTGTAACGGAAAAGACATGGTGAATAAATATCTGTTGCGCTTGGAAGATAAAGTTCCAGAAAAGGGTTCTGTCAGGTTGATTACCTTGACAGAAAAGCAATTTAGTGAAATGAAAGTTTTGGTAGGTGGCGTTTCACCCATAGAAGAGAAGCTGGATTCCAGCAATCTGTCCGTATTTTAGACACGCCAAACGGCCCTTTATAGTTGATATGAAGGGCTTTTTCGCGCGAGATATTTTAGTTTAGCCGATTTTGTAAGGAAACTATAGCAATTTGAGTTGCTAGAAAGTCCAGCACGCTATTTTAGTTTAGCCGATTTTGTAAGGAAACTATAGCGCGGCCTGTGCGTTTTTTGTAGCTTGTCTGATTTTAGTTTAGCCGATTTTGTAAGGAAACTATAGCGAAGCTGACCGCGTATGTTACGCAGGGCAAATTTTAGTTTAGCCGATTTTGTAAGGAAACTATAGCCTATCAGGCTATTAGAAGAACATTCCTATAATTTTAGTTTAGCCGATTTTGTAAGGAAACTATAGCCATTCACTTGAGTTCTGTATCTGCCCAGAAATTTTAGTTTAGCCGATTTTGTAAGGAAACTATAGCCCGGAAGATCAAAACGGTCAATTTCCAACAATTTTAGTTTAGCCGATTTTGTAAGGAAACTATAGCCACACCCACAACCGGGATGTCCGACCTGCCATTTTAGTTTAGCCGATTTTGTAAGGAAACTATAGCTTGCACTTACGGTACCATCCACAGCTAGTCATTTTAGTTTAGCCGATTTTGTAAGGAAACTATAGCATAATGATATACTCACCCATTACAGGGTCTATTTTAGTTTAGCCGATTTTGTAAGGAAACTATAGCGGAATCAAACGGCGCGAAATTCGGTATGGGATTTTAGTTTAGCCGATTTTGTAAGGAAACTATAGCGGTCAAGCCTGGTAAAGCCGACATCAGTTAATTTTAGTTTAGCCGATTTTGTAAGGAAACTATAGCCACAGGATTGATTTCCTGAAACTGGTACTAATTTTAGTTTAGCCGATTTTGTAAGGAAACTATAGCTAATAATCCAAGGTTTGAACCTGTTAACCAATTTTAGTTTAGCCGATTTTGTAAGGAAACTATAGCTCATGCGGTGTCCACAATGCCGGAGTAGTGATTTTAGTTTAGCCGATTTTGTAAGGAAACTATAGCCTCAAAAGAGGGAGCGGCGCCCGATTGGGAATTTTAGTTTAGCCGATTTTGTAAGGAAACTATAGCCACTGCTAGATGGTACATGGGATGGCTTGGATTTTAGTTTAGCCGATTTTGTAAGGAAACTATAGCCAACTATCTTTACAGAAATTATATTTTGAAATTTTAGTTTAGCCGATTTTGTAAGGAAACTATAGCTCGCTTGTGTTGCTTCAATTTCCTGATACTATTTTAGTTTAGCCGATTTTGTAAGGAAACTATAGCCCAACGGAACAGGCGTGATTGATGCGGATTATTTTAGTTTAGCCGATTTTGTAAGGAAACTATAGCTCCGAGTGTTCCCTCATCCAACTAAAAATTATTTTAGTTTAGCCGATTTTGTAAGGAAACTATAGCGTCCTGAAGTGCCAATTGCAAGGTTTTCGAATTTTAGTTTAGCCGATTTTGTAAGGAAACTATAGCTAGTATTTACTTTACTGACTTTTTCATTATATTTTAGTTTAGCCGATTTTGTAAGGAAACTATAGCAGTTGCTCAAAGTTATATCGGCGTGCATTAATTTTAGTTTAGCCGATTTTGTAAGGAAACTATAGCGATCAATGGCTTCACTGCTGAAGTCGAACGATTTTAGTTTAGCCGATTTTGTAAGGAAACTATAGCTGTTGGATAAATTGCTCGATGACGAGAACAATTTTAGTTTAGCCGATTTTGTAAGGAAACTATAGCTAAGCCGATCGACATTCCGAATTGTGAGCAATTTTAGTTTAGCCGATTTTGTAAGGAAACTATAGCGAATGACCAGTGTGTATCAAAGGCTAGATAATTTTAGTTTAGCCGATTTTGTAAGGAAACTATAGCCGCATTGTCAACGGGATTAACAAAAAAATCATTTTAGTTTAGCCGATTTTGTAAGGAAACTATAGCTCATGGCGACCACGGAAGAATATATCCGCGATTTTAGTTTAGCCGATTTTGTAAGGAAACTATAGCAAAAGATTTATAAACCAATACTTGAACTTCATTTTAGTTTAGCCGATTTTGTAAGGAAACTATAGCCAGTATCGTTCGATAAATTCGATCGCGTGCATTTTAGTTTAGCCGATTTTGTAAGGAAACTATAGCCCACATGGTCAATGATGACGCTGACTTTATATTTTAGTTTAGCCGATTTTGTAAGGAAACTATAGCAATAACATCCGCTTGCTGAAAAAGCGGGGCATTTTAGTTTAGCCGATTTTGTAAGGAAACTATAGCTTACCATCAAGCACAGTGTAATAGGTGTTGATTTTAGTTTAGCCGATTTTGTAAGGAAACTATAGCTGAGGACAGAATCATCACACTGGAAGGCAAATTTTAGTTTAGCCGATTTTGTAAGGAAACTATAGCCCTGTTGTTTAACGATAAAACGCGAACGTAATTTTAGTTTAGCCGATTTTGTAAGGAAACTATAGCCTGATACGGCGCGCATCCTCCAGGAGTTGGATTTTAGTTTAGCCGATTTTGTAAGGAAACTATAGCGTGCAGAATCACTTAGAGGAACTTGAAGCGATTTTAGTTTAGCCGATTTTGTAAGGAAACTATAGCTCAGCGAATGCAGCAGTTACGCCCGCTTCAATTTTAGTTTAGCCGATTTTGTAAGGAAACTATAGCATATCAGTCGCCCGAATGCGAAAGATTGGGATTTTAGTTTAGCCGATTTTGTAAGGAAACTATAGGCTCTCTGTCAAATGGTGTTGATGAGACATTTTATCTGTTGAAATAAGGGAGCCACATTCACAAACTCCAGAAGAGAATTTTTCTCTTTTGGGG
>NZ_QAOM01000015.1 GCF_003051085.1 Trichococcus patagoniensis
TTTTTGTTGGTTTTTTCTCCAAATCAATCATACAAAAAATTTGGGGTTGTTTGTATTTTTATGCCCTGAGGGGCGTGAAAAGTTGTAAAGTGGTGATAATTCATCAAGTCACCTAAAATCGCTCCGATTACCGTGGCAAGCATGACTATCGGCAAACTCAATTTGGAACCGCTCAAAGAAGCCATAGCACCTGCAGCAAACAATAGGGAATCGCCTGGCAAGAAAGGAAACACCACTATGCCTGTTTCGACAAAGACAATCAGAAACAAAATGACATACGTCCATGCCCCAAAATGATTGACCATCAAAACCAAATTTTGATCAATATGCAAAATAAAATCTAACAATCCCATGATAATGTTCATAATAAAACTCCTATGATTAAAATTATTTATCCAACGGTACCGAAAAACAGCGGCTCCTTCTGCGGCTCGAAACTACTCTTTTTACGCATTGAATCGATACCCTGCGCCCCAGATGGTTTCGATGTATTTGGGGTTGCTGTTGTCCTCTTCAATTTTTTCCCGTATGCGGTTGATATGCACCGTTACGGTCGCACCATCGCCGAGGTAATCATATCCCCATATTTTTTCAACAAGATGTTCTTTGGAGAAAACCCTGTTCGGATTGTTTGCCAGAAATGACAGTAACTCAAACTCTTTATTCACTAATTTCACTTCTTGATCGCCCTTATAGACTTTCCGGCTCTTCGTCATGATGCGCAGTTTTCCTGCACGGATAACGCCTTCTTCGTTTTCCGCTCTTCCTTCAGGTCCGGCATTTTTTAAACGCTCATACATTTTCAAATGCGATTTCACACGGGCGACCAATTCTGCTGGGTCGAATGGTTTTGCGATGTAATCATCGGCCCCCAAGCCGAGCCCCCTCACCTTATCGACCGATTCCGTTTTAGCCGTCACCATCAGAATGGGGATATCGACCCGGTCTCGGATTTCGCGGCAAATATCGTAGCCGTTCTTGCCCGGCAGCATCAAATCCAAAATAAGCAGGTTGTAATCTCCCTTCAGAACCCTTTCAACTGCAAGAAGCCCGTCCGAAAGGATATCCACTTCGTAACCACTGATTTCCAGATAATCCCGCTCCAGCATTGCAATTTCTTCTTCGTCTTCAACAAGTAATATTTTGGTCAATTCACTCACCCTTTTCCTTCCCGTTTTACCCTAGGCAGTGTAATGGTAATCCGAAGGCCATCATGGTTTTCGGCCTTCACGCTGCCGCCGTGCTGCTCGACGATATACTTCACGATGTAGAGGCCCAACCCATTGCCTTCTTTTGTTGTGCTTCTTGCTTCATCCACACGATAGAATTGCTCAAATAACAGGTCTATTTTTTCGGCAGGCACGCCATCGCCATCGTCCTGGATGATGATCACCTCTTCATCTGACTGCGTGACTAGACTGAACCTGATCTGTGACCATTCTTTACTGCGGTACTTGATGCTGTTTTCGACAATATTGGCAAGGACACGATGCATCTGTTCGGGATCCAATTGGACAAAATGGTCGCTCCCAGAACTTTGCAATGCGATTTCGGCGTGCGTTTCTTCTTTTTCGATGTTGAACGCAGCCACAAATCCCTTTAAATATGCATCCAGATCCGTCTCCACGAAATGGAGCGGCATATTGCCTGTTTCCATTTTCGAGAAAAAAAATAGTTTTTGCAAGAGTATGTCCATCTCACAAGCCTTGCGATAGGCGACGTCCAGATACTTTTCTCTTTTTTCCGGAGTGTTTGCCACTCCGTCCTGCACCCCTTTGATGTAACCCTTAACTGAAGTCAGTGGGGTCCTTAGATCGTGGGAGATTCCCGAAATCATATTTGTCCGGGCTTTTTCATATTTTTGATTTTGCTCAAGGGTTGCCTTTACTTGGATTTGCATGCTGTTGAATGAATCGCAGACATCCTTTAGTTCCTCTTCTTCCACTCCAGTGATTTCTTCATCAAAATTGCCCGTTTGGATCCGTTTTGCGCCATCGGCTAGCCTTTGAATCGGTGACATGATTTGCCTTATCATCAATTGGGATAAAAACATGCTGAAAAGTATGATGGCAAATATGGCTGCCACGACGATGGCTACTGCCGAGGCGCCGATTGTGACCAAGGAACCAAAATTTAAATTGCCTAAAATACCCAGTTCTGTTGACCCGGTGGCAATAAAGGTTATTTTTTCACCATTTTGCTCAACTGTCCGAATCACGATGGTTGCTCCGATTCGCTGAATGAACGTATCCCGCTCTTTATTCTTTAAGCTGTCTATATTCACGTACTTGTTCAAATATCTGCTTTCATCTTTCTCAAGATTGGAAAAAACAATCTTATCCTGATTTAATGCCATCACATGGTAGCCATCCTTTTTGACGAGTTGCTCCAAATCTTTTTGTGATTGCACATCCGTCAAAAGCATATTCACATCTACAGCATCCAATGTCGTTTCCACGCTCGTAACCAAATTTTCGACGGATGCGATCTTGCTATCGCTTGGTATGATAATATTCTGTACGAGCTCCAAAAAGCCCCATGCAAAAGCCGCCATCAGCACAACCGGAAAGACCACCATCACTAAGTTCGAGAGGAACAATTTTCTTTTCATTGTTTTTTTTCGCATATCATTTCTCCATTCACGGTGCAAATATCGGCGCATGGCTTTTTTGCCTCTTCAAATGCTTTCCGTATAAGTATAGCAACTATATATAAACAATTCCTAAACTCACATTAAATCTGCCAGATTATTTTGCTCGAAGGGGCTGTCTCTTTGCGCTAGATCCCAAAGACGTATCAAAAAAATATCGGATAATGTTGGATAATAGCGAAGAATCCGGCATCCGCAGCACCTCTGCATCAAAAATTGTCGGATAACTACGGAGAATCCGACAATCAGGGCCTGTCTGCACCGAAAGTTGTCGGATAACTACAGAGAATCCGACAACTTATGCCTGCCTCTATCGAAAGTTGTCGGATAATATCCGAAAATCCGACAACTTTCGATAAGGGCTATAAAAAAAGCTGTCTCATTTCGAGACAACCTCCTCTAATAATAAATGCTCACCATATTTTTCCGAATCATCAACGCAAATGATCGATCTTTGCTTTTTCCTGCGCATATATGGAGTGCCCATTGTTGAATGCGTAGGCTACCGACACAATCGCAAAAAAATACGGCAGCGTGTCGTATCCGAACACTTCGACGCCGATGAAGATTGGCGCGATGAAAGTATTCGTCGCGGAGGCGAAGACACTCGCGTATCCCAGAGCGGCCACAAATTCCGGCGGCAAGCCGAACAGCGGCGCCAACCAATAACCCAAGCTTGCGCCGATCGAGAACAGCGGTGTGACTTCGCCGCCCTGGAATCCCGCTGCCAAAGTCACTATCGTAAGCACCAACTTCAACACCCAATCGTAACTGTAGATTGTGCCCGCTTCAAAACTGGCGCTGATCAGGTTGGTGCCCAAGCCCGAGTAACGCCCCATATGCAACGCAAACAGCGAAATGGTCAATAGCACGCCCACAACAAAAATCCTTCTGTAAGGATCTGTTATCTTTTGCGCCAGCCAGCCCTTCGTGTTCTTCAGCAATTTGGCGAACAAGCCACCAATCGCCCCGAAGACGATGCCCAAAAGGACGACTTTCCCAGCAAAAGATAAGTCAACCGGCAAATCCACATTCAAGTCTACCGAGAATTTTTCCAATCCGAGGAAATGCGAGGTATAGGCTGCCGCAAAGGCGCTTAACGCTGCGGGGAAAAGCGCGCGGTATTCAATCGCACCGACCATCAGCACCTCCAAGGCGAAGAATGTCGCCGCCATCGGTGTCTGGAACAAGCCCGCAAACCCGGCAGCCATCCCGGCAACCAGCAGGATTTTTTTCGAATCCTGGAAATGGATTTTTTTGCCGAAGGTATAGCCCACGGTCGCTCCGATCTGGACGGCCACACCTTCCCGGCCGGCGCTGCCGCCGAAAAGATGGGTCAGCCAAGTACCGCCGATGACCAGCGGAACCAGCCGTTTTGGGATTTCTTCATCCTGCTTGTTCCCCGCAGTGAAGACGAGCCCCATCCCCTTACTGCTGTTTTTTCCGAATTTCTGGTAGACATGGACGATTGCCAAGCCGGCGACTGCCAAAAACGGCAGCAACCAGGCGATGTGCTGCCCGCGGAACTGCGTGATCAAAATAAGTACTTCGCCAAACAAGGCATCCAAAGCTCCCACAATTATGCCCATTGCGATCGCTGCCATCCCGTAAAAAATTATTTCTTGATAAACCACTGATTTTTTTAGTTCCATTGTCATATTCCTTCTTCAAACACTTATTTTCGCTGCGCCACTGCAGAGATATCTTCCAATGATAATACCACGAAACCGATTGGGATGCCTGAAAATTATTGCCCGAACCGAACGCAATATTCGGACATACCACCGACACGGAAACAACAAAAAAAGCCCGGAATCCGCTGCCTCAACAACTGTGAGACAGGGATTCCGAACTTTTTATTTTGCAACTCCCCATTCCTAGGGAGCCACTTGGACCTTATTTGCCGCTTGTTTGCGCTTGTTTTCTTTTCAAACGCTCTTGTTTGCGCATGTCGATCTCTTTGTAATACGCTTCCCATGATATTTCAATAGTCACGTTCTGCGAATTCGTATAGACGATGTTCTTCATATATTTCTTGCTCCTTCTTTAGCGTAACCATATGCGTACGCTACTATCTTTCAACCTCCTCATATATCCTTTTTTTCTGTACTTAGAGAAATCAAAAAGGCACTCAATCGAGTACCTTTTGCATCTCTACTTATTATCATAAGAAAGAAAAAGGTATTCCTGTACAGGAATCGCGGCTTTTTCACTATCAAATCTAAATCTTGGAAATTCATGTTGCGGGCACCAGCATGTGGCGCTACAGAATAAATTTAACTTCGCTTATTTTTGGTTCCGTTTGCCTGCAGCATCCGCTGCAGAATAGAGAAAAGCCTTGGTTCCATACATATTAGTTGCATATGTTCTTGGACGTTGAAAGGTAACTATAACACGAATATCCGTTCGGTGCAAGTATTTTTTTCACCATGTGCAAACAGCAGAACCATTTCAGGTGATCAGTGCTTGTTCATCCCCTGTCTTTCGACGAAGTCATGCATGTACATGCGCTGCGGCTGCGCCAGCATGTTGGCCATCTGGCTGGTCCAAGTATCCGAACGCTCGCCACCGGTCCGGGCGACATAATAGTCTGCGATTTCCTGGTTGTACTGCTCAAGTTGGACTTTGTACACTGCTTCATCCTGCTGATACTCATTTTCATGATAGACATGTTCCAGAGGCAGGCGCGGCTTCTGGTCGTTGATGCAGGTCGGGTAGCCCACCGCCAAGCCGAACAGCGGCAATACTTTGTCCGGGATCTTCAAAAGATCGCGCACTTTTTCGAGATCGTTCCGTAACCCGCCGACATAGCAGATGCCGAGTCCCATCGCTTCGGCAGCAAGTGCGGCATTTTGGGCGGCCAGCGCCGCATCGATGACGCCTACCATGAATTTTTCGGTGCTTTCAAGCGACGCCGTGACATCTTTGCCTTCCATTTCGCCGATCACCGCATGACGATGCAAGTCAGCACAAAAAACGAAAAAGTGCCCGTTATCGGCGACGAAAGCTTGGTTGCGGGAGATTTTTGACAGTTCACGCTTTTTTTCGGGATCCGTCACGCCGATGATGGAGTAGGCCTGCACAAAACTGGAGGTGGAAGCCGCTTGAGCGCTGCGGACGATCGTTTCGATCTGTCCTGGGCTCAAAGGCCGATTTTCAAAATCCCTTACCGTGCGGTGCGCCAGGATGCGCTCGATTGTTTCATTCATTAATTTTTTCCTCGCCTTCACAATAATTTTTCGAAATGATTATGTTCATTTTATAGGAAGGAAGAAGCCGCGTCCAACCTGATGCTTTAGAAAAAAGCGCATGAAAAAGCCCCGCTCCTCCGCTGATTTCGTTCGGGAGTGGGGCTATAAGTTGCTGCATCAGATTTTCTTGGCCTCTTTGATCGGGCGTTCGTTCTCTTTGTCTGGTGCATCCGAAAGGATCTTTTCAGCGATCAAAAACAGGATCGGCAACAAAACGTCGTCCGCGTATCCTACCATCGGTAACATATCCGGCAAAAGGTCGATCGGGCTGATGATATAAAGAATGATCCCCGCTACCATCCATTTTTTCTTGCCGTCGACTTTCGAATCGAACAGGGAAAGCACGAGTGACTTGATTTTATCAAACGGTGTCAGACTGGTTTTCTTTCTTACTTTCATTCTGCATTTTCCTTTGCTGATGGATTTTGACAACCTTTCCAGAGACGAATGGAGCTCCTTGTCTCAGCCGGTTATCGTGAACAAAGTATACTGCTTATCTAAAGTAAATGAATCAGTCTCAAGGATGATTTTATAGCCTGCCGAAATGCCTCAATTATGCCCTACGATCAAATGTGGCACATACGGTTCTTCCAAAAATGCGACTTCAGCATCCGTGAGCTTGACCGATAAGGCTTCCACCGGTTTTTCCAAGTGCTCAAGTTTCGTGGCGCCAATGACGGGCGCCACGACCGGGTCTTTCTGCAACAGCCAAGCCAACGCGATTTCGACGCGCGAAACGCCTCTGTCGGCGGCCACTTTAGCTAGCCGTTCGACGATGATCCGGTCCTTATCCGCGGTGGCGTCGTACTTCGAGCGCGCCACGTTGTCCGTTTCCATCCGTTTGGACGTTTCCGACCAATCGCGCGTCAAACGGCCGGATGCCATCGGGCTGTACGGGGTAACGGCAATCTTTTCATCCCGGCAAAGCGGCAGCATTTCCCGTTCCTCTTCGCGGTACAACAAATTCAGGTGATCCTGCATCGACACAAATCGAGTCCAGCCGTTCTTTTCCGCCACATGCAAAGCCTTTTGGAATTGCCAAGCATACATCGCGGAAGCCCCGATATAGCGCGCTTTTCCGGATTTCACCACATCATGCAAAGCTTCCATCGTCTCTTCGATCGGCGTGTTGTAATCCCAACGATGGATGATGAAGAGATCCACATAATCCATGTCCAACCGTTTCAGGCTGTTGTCGATTTCGCTCAGGATGGACTTGCGGGACAGGCCGGAGCCGTTCGGGCCTTCGTGCATTTTCCCGTGGACTTTCGTGGCGATGACCACTTCATCACGCTTCGCAAAGTCCTTGATGGCTTTTCCAAGAATCTCTTCGCTTCTTCCCAAGGAATAAACATTCGCAGTGTCAAAGAAGTTTATGCCCAGATCCAACGCGTGTTTGATGATCGGTCTGCTTTCCTCTTCCTTTAGTGCCCATTTGTGCACCCATGTATCCGGATCGCCGAAACTCATACAGCCCAAACAGATTCGGGATACATCCATGCCCGTATTTCCAAATTTTACATATTCCATCTTGCTGATACCTACCTTTCAAAATGAATTTCTGTTGTTCATACTCACTAGCGGCCTTGCAATGCGAGCGCTTACCGTTCGCTTTATCACTATGATAGCACTTTATCCACGCGACAGAAAATGATAGCCCGTTCCGATTGCACCAAAAACCAGCAAGAGCGCACCTTCCAGGAAAAAAATCCCCCGCTCGGAAGAAAGCCGGAAAATAGTCTCCATCACGACGATTCCGTATGGGGAAAAAGCTGCACCCAGATTGAAGCCGACCAACAGCAGCGAGGTCGCGGTGTTGGCATTGCCCGAAGCGGTGCTGTTCACCTTATTGAACAGATACGGGATAAAGTTCCGGAAAGAAAAACCGCAAAAAGCGGCGGCCAGTCCGGTAACCCAGACCGCGTTCGACAGACCGATCGTCACCAACGCCAACCCCATCCCAAACAGTGCGAAAGGCAATGTATATTTCCCGATGGCCGCGAAGACTCTTCCGAACAGAAAGCCTGCGGTCATCGCACCGATGCCGATCAAAGCAAGGATACCGCTCCCGTCCGTTGCATCGCCATAACCGTTTACCAGCATAAGTGGTGTTACCCGGACCGTGATTGTCATATAGAACATCACCGCCACAACGAGCAGCGCCAGGTAGCCGAGGACTTCCCTGCTCATCCTGTTGCGGCGTTTTCCTGGCAGATCTGACTCCTGATATTTTCCGGAAACGGCCTCTTGTTCAGAGGGTATATCCGGAACCAAGGTTGCAAATAAGAAAAGCGCCGGTAGGACGGAAAGATAGACCCAAAAAGACGTCTGCCAATCGATTTTCAGCAATTGACCCACTAAGAAGGATATGCTCATTCCGCCGATTCCTTCAAAAGCGCTCTGGAGACCGATCATGGCCGCCCTTTCGGCCCCCACGTACGAATAGCGGATGAAGCTGACCAACAAGGAATTGAAAAGCCCGATCCCCAGTCCGAAGAATGCCCTGGAGATGAAAATAATCCAGAAATTGTGAATGAATATCGGAATCAATCCAGAAACCAGAACCGTAAGCAAGCCCAGCAGGACTGTCTTTTTATAGCCGATCCGTTGTGCAATGGCATGGCTGAACAACACCGAAAGGATAAGGAAAAGAGACGGCATCGTTGTCAAGGATTCCACCAATTGCAGCGGGATCTCCGGGAAGTCCCGTGCGATTGCAGGAACATTCACCGCGATGGCGCCGCCCGAAACGACAACGAATGAAGCTGACAGCAGCGCAAGCTTTTTGAGTGATTTCGTCTCCATAAGCGTGTTTTTCCTTTCTGGTTGGATATGCCTGTACAGCATGCAACCATTTACTTATACCCATTTTAAAACGCGTTCGCAAAAAAAGATAATAGTTGTTTCGCATGATTGATTATGCTTTCAAAGCATGTTTCAGCATTTCGATGAACTTGGCCACGGCCGGCGGGAAGGGTTGATATTTTTTCCAGGCAATGACGACACCCGTCTCCAAAACAGGCTCCAATGTGCGGAAGCAGAGCTCGGTTTCCTTACTGGCCGGGACGAGTTTTTCCAGGCATATCGCATATCCCAAATCGGCTTCCACCATGATGCCCGCATTATAAATCAGATTATAGCTGCCGATAATGCGCAGCTTATCATACGTATCACCGAACCAATTGGCCAACTCGTTTTGGACAAGCGCCCGCCCTGCAGTCAGGATAGGGTATGGCAGCAAGTCCATTGGCGCGACAGACTGCTTTTCTGCAAGCGGACTGTCTTTCCTCATCAGCACGCCCCATCTTTCTTTTTCGGGAATCCGGATGAAGTCAAATTTTTCGACATCAACCGGCTCGGTCAACAGACAAATATCTATCAATCCTTTGTTGACCCGCTCTTTTATTTCATCGGCATCTGCACTGTAAAATTTGTAGGTGACTTGCGGATATTCCGTGCTGAAGGTTTTGACGAAATCAGCCAACACACGCATAGACTGCGTTTCTCCCCCACCGATGGCGATTTCGCCGTTCATGAGCGGCTGCTGCTCTTTCAGTTCCTGTTCCGTTTTTTTGGTCAGGTCCAGGATTTCTTCCGCTCTTCTTTTCAGCAGCAAGCCTTCACTGGTCAGCGTGATTTTCTTTTTGCCGCGTCGGAACAAGGAAACGCCCAATTCCTCCTCCAACTGCATCAGTTGACGCGACAATGTCGGTTGGGTGATGTGCAATTTTTCGGCGGCACTGGTGATGTTCTCCTCATATACCACCGTCAAAAAATAATTCAGAACACGCAATTCCATAGTTTGTACTCTCCTATCCCCTGATCCGGTTTTGATGCAACCGCGACAGCTTGCGAATGCTGCAACACTTTGCTGTGCAGGCGGCGTGCATCGGCTCTTCTCAAGTATCTCATATCAAGCCGCAGCCACACAACCGCAATAGCGATGGCCCTATTTGACATTTAGGCTGCGGGAGCACGGATAGGTCGTAAGTTGTCCGATAACCCGAAAGAATCGGATAGCTGCAAAGCATATGTTCTCGAGCTTGTCCGATAAACCGAAAGAATCGGACAACCAGAAAGCATATGGTCTCGAGCTTGTCCGATAACCCAAAAGAATCGGACAACCAGAAAGCATATGGTCTCGAGCTTGTCCGATAAACCGAAAGAATCGGACATCCGCAAAGCATATGGTCTCGAACTTGTCCGATAACCCGAAAGAATCGGACAACCGCAAAGCATATGTTCTCGAGCTTGTCCGATAACCCGAAAGAATCGGACAACCGCAAAGCATATGTTATCGAGCTTGTCCGATAACCCGAAAGAATCGGACAACCAGAAAGCATATGGTCTCGAGCTTGTCCGATAACCCGAAAGGATCGGACAACCGCAAAGCATATGTTCTCGAACTTGTCCGATAACCCGAAAGAATCGGACAACCAGAAAGCATATGGTCTCGAGCTTGTCCGATAACCCGAAAGGATCGGACAACCGCAAAGCATATGTTCTCGAACTTGTCCGATAACCCGAAAGAATCGGACAACCAGAAAGCATATGGTCTCGAGCTTGTCCGATAACCCGAAAGGATCGGACAACCGCAAAGCATATGTTCTCGAACTTGTCCGATAAACCGAATGAATCGGACAACCGCTATTTTCGAATGTTGCGTCGAAGCTTTTGCCGTACTGCAGCAACATGTCCGCCCCGTCATCTATTTTGCCCAGCGCAAACCAGGCCGTTCGCATAGCTGTCGCCCTCTATTCTCATGATTGCTTTCCTTTGTTGTCCTCCTCTTTATAGCGTGCAACCCCTTCGCTGAAGCGCTTGATGCCGTCCTCCAGAAGCGTCCGCGGGCAGGCATAATTCCAGCGGACAAAACGCGATCCGTTTCCGCCGAAGATATTCCCTTCGGACAGGTACAGCCCGGTTTTTGCTCGGATGTGGGCGCACAGTTGTTTCGTATCTTCCGTAATCGCTACGCAATCGATCCAAGCCAGATAAGTAGCTTCAGCCTCGACCACCTGGATTTCAGGAACAAGTTCCTTCAAAGAACCGATCAAAAATTGTCTGTTCTGCTCCAAGTATTCCCGCAGCTCCTCCAGCCATTCCTCGCCTTCATCGAAAGCCGCTTCAGCCACTTGGATTGCGAAGGTATTGGGCTCCGCCACTTCATCCGTGTTGATCCCTCTGTTCACCAGCTTTCTGATTTCAAGATTCGGGATGACGATCGCCGCAGTCTGCAGCCCGGCGAGATTGAATGCTTTTGTCGGGGCAATGCACGTGATTGTCCGGTCAGCAATCTCCTCGGAAACGGAGGCAAATGGAATGTACGCGTGGCCGATATGCGTCACATCGCAATGGATTTCGTCGCTCACGACCAGCACATCATGCTTGATGCACAGTTCGGCGATCCGTTCCAACGTCGGCCGGTCCCAAACTTTGCCGATCGGATTATGCGGGTTGCAGAAAATGAACAGCGAAGTCGTTTCGCGCGACAGTTTTTCTTCCAGATCCGCATAATCGATGGCATAGCTTCCGGCATCATAACGCAACTCGCTCGCTAATACTTTACGACCGTTGTTCAGTATGGAATTATAGAAGATGTTGTAGACCGGCGAAAGAACGACAATGTCATCGCCTATTTCCGTCATTTTCCGCACAATCGAAGAGATGGCCGGAACGACGCCTGTGCAATAAAGGATCCATTCTTTTTCCATCGTGAATTGGTGCCGCCTCTGCCACCACCTGATGATGCTTTCCCGGAAACTGTCCGGGACGGTATTGTAGCCGAAAGCCCCTTGCCGAAGGCGCTTTTCGATGGCATCAACAACAGCAGGCGCCGTCCCGAAGTCCATGTCCGCCACCCACATTGGCAATTCACCTGCCTTGACATCCCACTTATACGAGTTGGTATTCCGTCTGTCGATGATCTGGTCAAAATCGAATGGCATATTCTTGGTCCTCCGCAAGCTGGTATTTGGTGTTCTCCTCGGCGATTTCCGGATCATCCAGAATCAATTCACCGATTCCGCTAGCGGTTATCGTTCCGCTGATCGGATTCTTGACGCTGTCGATGCGGCTGTTCGCTTGAATGTCGACAGTTGAGTATTCGAACGCCAGATCAGTGTTGATGATCGTGCAATTATCCATTTTCACGTACTCCATATAGCACATGCCTTGGTTGCTCTCGATGACGCAGTCGATGAAGGTGATGTTTTTCGAATTCCAGCCCAGATATTCGCCGATGATCGTCGAATCCCTTACAACCACGTTCTCGCAGTTCCAGAAAGCGTCTTTTGAAAGCAATTTGGCATGCGAAATTTCGATATTCTTGGCACCGTCAAAGGCATAGTTTCCCGAGAGCGTAAAATGCTCGATACGGATATTTTCGCTGTTCATCGCAAAATAATCGCCCGTAGCGTTGACGTGTTTCAGCGTAATATCGTTGCAGTTCCATAACGTCTCTTGCGCATTTGGCATTTCCACTCGTTCCAGCGTTATATCGATAGCTCTTCGGAATGTCTTGGGCGCTTGGATCATGCTGTCGGTTATGGTGATGCCATTGGTGTACCAAATGCCGGAACGCGCTGTTTCCACTAAAGTGATATTGTTTGCCTGGATGTTCCGCGCATACCACAATGGATATTTCCAGCGGAAGATCGTGTTGTCGAGTGCGATATTGTTGCTTTCCTTCAAGGGAGACTCTCCGTCCGCAAAAACTGAATGGCTGATCTGCAGGTCTTTTTCTTTGAACAGAGCCCGTTCCCCGGTGAATAGCTGTTGATTAAGATGTTCCATCATTCATTTCCCCTCTCTGATACAATCAGAGCGTACACCTTAACCTTGACGTTAAGTCAAGCGACAAAATCAATTTGAGTCAACCGATAGCTTGCAGAGGGGTATTTTTCCTTTTATATTGTATACTTTATTCAGTAACAATCAACGTAATCCGCGTAATGCCAGTGAAATCCGACGATAACAATTATTCATTTTTTTTATTTGCTGCTAGCTTGTGCTGAGAGGAACGATAAAACAATCTTTGAGAAGAGGCCTACTATGGATACATCGGTACTAAAAGTTTCAAATGTAACCAAACGAATCAAGAAAAAGCTCATTATACAAGATGTCAGTTTTGATATTAAAAAAGGGGAAATATTAGGTTTTCTAGGGCCTAATGGATCTGGAAAAACAACAACTTTAAGGATGATCGTAGGCTTGGCAAAGCCTACTTCCGGCGATATAGAAATCTGTGGGTATTCCATAAAAAATGACTATGTAAAAGCTATGTCCAATGTAGGTTGTATCATCGAAGGTCCTGATCTATATGATTATATGAGTGGGTATAGGAATCTTGAAATATTAGGCAGTATGTCGAAAGGGGTTACTAAAAAAGATATTGATGAAGCTATAGAATTAGTCGGCATGGAAAAACGGATTTATGATAAGGTTGATGTTTATTCAATGGGAATGAAACAAAGAATCGGTTTAGCGCAAGCTCTGATTCATCAACCGAAACTATTGATTTTAGATGAGCCCACAAACGGGCTGGATCCTCAAGGCATACATGAGTTTAGAGAAATCGTAAAAACATTAGCAAAAGAAAAAGGCATTTCCGTGTTGATTTCTTCGCATCTCATTAGTGAAGTTCAATTGATGTGCGACCGAGTCAGTATCATAGATAACGGACGCATTATCAGAAATGCATCCATTCATGAAATTTTAGCTACTGGTGAAGTTGTTTGGACAGTGGATGATCCCGAAAAGACTCAATCCATCCTTAAAGATAAGTTTGCTGTCGATTCATCCATAGATGCAAAAAATGTAACCGCATTAGTTCATGTAGAAAGGCTATCAGAAATAAATAAAGCTTTAATTTATTCCGGAATAGAGATCAAATATGTTGAAAATAAAAAGAGAACGTTAGAAGATTTATTTTTGACTCTTACAGATAAACATAAAATCGGATAAAGGTGTGATCGCATGATTTCGTTAACACAAAATGAGATACTAAAAATTTTATTAAAGAAAAAAATGCTCCTGATTTTTATGTTACTTTTAATTTTTGTAAGTTTACTTTCATACGGACAAAAATATTCCTATGATAATAATATAAAAAAATTTGAAGCGGAATCTGGTGGTGTAGCATACGATTGGAAAGGCCTTACTACTCAAAGGCTGAATGATCTTGAAGAACGCAGCAGTAATGAATTCATACCAGAAGAAGTCAGAGCATCCATTGATAGGGAAATTCAGCAGTTGAATTACTTTATTGAGAACGATATCAATCCTATAACACCTACAGCTTCCAAATTTAATGTTCAATTTGTCGAACAAGGCATCACACTTTTCATCCCACTCCTCATTGTCATTTTGGCTGCAGATTTAGTTTCAAATGAGTTCTCTAAAAAAACGATTAAAATTTTACTCACGAGAGCTGTACCCAGATGGAAAATATTATTCAGTAAGTTTCTGGCGCTCCTGATCATGACGACCATTTTAGTATTTATCATTGCCGTCTCATCCACTTTAGTGTCCTATTTGTTTTTTCAACAATGGGGATTCAGTGAACCTATTGTAACTGGTTTTCGATTGGTTGGGGATCAATTAAATTCTGATTCGACTATATTGATTTCTCGGTTTCAATACACTTTATTGATATATTCACTTTTGTGGTTCGTATCTATCGTAATGGCCTCGATAACCCTAATGATTTCAGTGCTAGTTGATAATAGTTCCTCAGCCATAGGTATATTAATGGCCGCGCTGATCGGAGGTCAATTTTTACAGTTTTTCTTATCTGAATGGACATTAGTCAAATATTTTTTTGTGACAAATTTAGATCTTACGCGCTATTTAACTGGATCCTATCAGCCCATTGAAGGAATGAGTTTAAACTTTTCTATTCTTATATTGAGCGCTTGGGCTGTAGTAGCCTTGATCATAAGCTTTATGGTATTCAATCGTAAGGATGTCATCGTTTAGGGCACCTATTAAGGAGCATAAGCATGTATAAAAAAGTAATTTGGCCACTAATCTTATTTATTTCGATGGCTTTAGCGATTGTATTTATATCCGGTTTTATTGCGTCAGTAGTTGTAAGTAAGAGTGAGGAAAGCGCCCCCATAGACCCACAACTGGAAAGCTCAACCAATAAACCACAAGAAGGAGAGAGTATGTCAGAAGCATCTTCTGACATACTCATTCTTGGCGACTCAATAGGATTTGGAATAGGGGATGAAGAAAATTTAGGTATAGGAAAAAGATACCTCAATTTAATTGATGAAAAGGATGGAAAAAAAAAAACCAGCACAAATATTTCAGTACCAAGCTATGAAAGTAATGAACTCGTAAAGTTGATAAAAAGTGCAGAAAATAAAGCTAGTATTTCAAAGGCAAATTTGATTATTATTTCAATTGGAGGAAATGATTTAAACCGTTTAGACTATGAAGACAGGGTCTCTTTAACGCTTGCATTTGAAGAAGCGCTCAAAAACTACAAGAAAAATCTAGAACTTATCACAAAAGAAATCAGAGCCCTCAATCCAGATGCCCAGTTAGCGTTGATCGGTTTATACGATCCATACAGCAAAGAGGATCCAGAAAAAACCAGATTTCTTTTAGACTGGAACTATGAAACGAGTCTAATTGTCGATTCAGATGTTAAATTTGCCTATGTACCGACTTATGATTTGTTTAAATACCATTTAACCGACTATCTCTCACCAGATGAATTTCATCCAAATGGTTCAGGGTATCAAATGATAGCAGAAGAATTGGATCGGATATTAAACTAGGGAAAGAGAAAAATGGTTCCATTCATCAGCTTTCTGATAAACGGAACCATTTTTCTTATTTTTTGTGAAAGGGAAAAGCATTGGGACTCTTTTGGTGTATCCTTCCCATCCATCGTATTTCTCCATATTTTTCTCTAGTAATGGCGTTGATATTTTGATTAATACGGTACTCATTAAAATAGCTGAGATCACTAATAATAGATAATAATAGGGGCCAAAAAAGCAAAACAATTCAGCTGGTTCTATCCACAAGATATAGTACTCTCATTGTACACTGATGTATAATAACCAATCGAATCGAAGCTCATGAACACTCCCACACTTAAATCCTGCCGTATTTTGAAGTGGGGGTTTCTTTTTGTCTAAAGGAACGTTGCGGCCGGGCTCGGCGGTTGCCGATGCCTTTCCAGACGGGAAATGACTGCTTGGCTCCTCCACAAAAAGCAACGCAAACAGCTTCTGCTGCTTGTGGGCGGTGACGCGCCATCTACTACTCCCTAACAAGGTCGTAGATACTTTGTTTGCTCCTCAATCGCCCACGGCAGGAAATCGCCGTACAGCGTCTTACTGAGGATGTTCTTGGCACCGTGGATGTCGCGGTGGCTCTTGTATCCGCACGCACAACGGACATTGCGGCCGGTGTGTTTCTTGCGGTTGTGGCAAACAGGACATGTTTGCGTGCTGTAGGCTTCATCCACCTTTTGGATATCGATGCCTTTGGCCTTGGATTTGTAGGTCAAATAGGCCATCAGTTTGCCAAAGCTCCAATTGGATAACTTTTGCGTCACTTTTTTACGCTTCTTCCCTTTGGTGTTGCGTTCGACGCCTTCCACATCACCGACGTAAACCGTCGAAACCTGCTGTGCGGCACACCAGTCAACAAAGTTTTTGGTTGTCTTGTGCAAGGCATCCTGCAGTTGGCGGGCGCTCTTGGTGCGGACGAAGTTTTTGGCTTTTTGGTATTTTCGCCATTGGCGGGAGCCTTTTTTACACTTTGACTGCAGCCGTTGCAGTTCGGCCAGTTTCTTATTGCGTAATTGGTGTATGCTGCGCACCTTGCGTCCGCTAATCAGGACGGAAGCGCCGTCTTCCGCAAAGGAGGCGATGCTGTGGATTTCGCCTAAGTCAACGGAGGCTGCTTGCTGCTGTTTCAATGGCGGATTTTCCATCCCATCGTCGTAGGTGACGGACAAATAATAATGGGTGTCATGGCACAGTTCCACTTCCTTGATGGTTTCGACTGCGATGCCGTCCAATCCGGACACTTGCAGTTTCAATGGCGTTTGGCGTTTGCCGTTTTGGATACCCATCGACAAGGTGACGGCGTTGCCTTCAATGGAGAAGGCTTGTCCTACCCACTTGGTGTTGAAGAAAAACTTTTCCTTGTATGGATAACGGACATCCTTGCGTCCGGCGGTTTTGGCTTCTTTTGCGGCTAAGCGTGCATTCAGGTATTTGTGGGTGACGGCTTGGATGCTCTGGCTGTGCAGTGCGACTGTTTGTTTTGTTTCGGTCTGCAGCTGTGTCTTGCCTATCCACTTGCCGGTGGCGAGATGATGGTCTTTGGCTTTCTGCAGACACAGGTTCCACACTTCGGCGGATGCTTTATTGCAAGCATCAAACGTTGGCTTCAGCTTCGCCTGATTGCGAATTAGCAATCGTTTTCCGTGGTACATAATAACGCCTCCTTTCCGGCGGGGGGGTTCCGTTCGTTTCTTTTCGCATCCATTATACATCGAACGCCAGTTCTGTTCAAAGGAAATGCACGGCTTACTGAGAAGTAATGTTCACCGATGGCGAACCGAAATTCATCTCCCACTTTCACTGGTGCTACGCACCGAAACGTTTAGAAGTGGGAGACTTCTTTCAGATTTCGTTAAATCAAGACCGAATTTTCTACCCTTTTAATTTGAACGCGTTCTGGTTAGAATCTCACCTCCAATGAAGTAGATGATTGCACCTAACACAGCTGACAAGTAGATAACTAAATTATTAAGACTAACGCCCCCAAAGACAAACAGCAAAAGAATCGTCGCACTATACAAAATTTGACTTGCTAACAGCTTGGATCTGTTTACGCCGTTCCCTTTATCATCTTTGATTTCACCTTTTGATAAAAACCAAAACAGTATAAGCGATAGACCTGATGCGGCAATTAAAAATAGGGTTACAGCATTTGAATACTCTATACTGTTGAATGATAAATAATTTATAAAAAACCTTTCTGCTGCAACAATCCCTATACTGATCACACTAGCTATCAATGCTTCTCTCTTTTTTTCTCCAGTTTTTATGCTAAAGACCATAGCTAAAATGAATATCATCAAATATATACTGTTTCCGTCATTGAATGATAGGTAGGTAGTAAGTCCTAGCACTGAAAATATATCAAACGTAGTCAGCTTTTTTCCTGTAATCCCATTTACAATCCTCATAAGTAAAAGTATCCAAACAACCACTAAAAGCTGAATATTTTCATAATAAAGTACATTTAAAAGTGAAAATGCAGCAGCCAGAAACGCTGCATACTCATGGTTTGGATCCAGTTCTCTAACGAGTGCCCACGTTAAAAACAGGCTAAAGCCTATATAAACTCCTGATAAAACATTTCCGGTCAACCACCATCCTATAGCAGCCACTATTACTGATGATAGTACTATTATTCGATTTGTTTTATAGCCAAAATCCATACTTCTTCCCAATGTAAACATATATCCACTCCTCAATAACTACATTATATCTTACTTTTGGATAACCAATCAGCTAATAGGCTAGGCACCCTGCCAAATCCCATCCGCTCCTGTATCGTCGCATCCATCTCCGAGAACGCTACAATTGAACAGACCGTGCGCTTCCACCTCCATTTTCAAAAGATACAACAGCACGATTATTTGAGAAAAGCACAAAAATGTTGAGTTAGCCCTTGACTTAAAGTGCACTCTAGGGAGTATGCTGAATTTAACATTAGCAAGGAGATGATTTTATGGCAAAAGTAACTGCAGGGAGAGATTTATTAGGCGATTTTGCACCAAAATTCGCCGAACTGAATGACGACGTTTTGTTCGGACAGGTCTGGTCCAGGGAAGAAGAATTCGCGCCACGCGACCGTTCCATCGTCACCGTCACGGCATTGATCACAGGCGGCAACTTCGAACAGCTTCCCTTCCATTTGAACAAAGCGAAGGATAACGGCGTGACCAAAGCGGAAATCACGGAAATCATCACCCAGCTCGCCTTCTATGTCGGTTGGCCGAAAGCATGGTCGGCGTTCAACATCGCCAAAGAAATCTACACAGATTAATTTAGAGGAGGAATAATTTATGTCCAAAAACGAAGAAGTAAAAAATGGCGTCATTTTCCCGATCGGGGATAAAAACACGGCTTACGCGCAATATTTCGTCGGTCAAAGCTATCTGAATTCATTGGTGGCGGATCCCGAAGTGAATATCGGGGTGGGTAATGTGACTTTCGAACCCGGTTGCCGCAACAACTGGCACATCCACCACGACGGCTACCAGATCCTTTTGGTGACCGGCGGAGAGGGCTGGTACCAGGAAGACGGCAAGCCTGCCCAATCCTTGAAACCCGGCGCTGTCATCGTCACCCATGATGGCGTGAAGCATTGGCACGGCGCCGCCAAGGACAGCTGGTTCGAGCACATCGCCATCACAGCGGGAACGCCCGAATGGCTAGAACCCGTTGCCGATGCGTTGTACGAGGGGCTGCACCAATAATTGCAAAAAAAGCATGGCCTGCCTCATTTTTCGAGGCAGGCCATGCTTTTTTGTTTGTATTCTGCTGGTGCGGGATGATGCGCGGTGGCCGCTGAACGGAATACAGCGCCGGATTAGGCCGTCAGCTCCGGCGAGGCGGCAGCCTACCGGAGAACACCGGTAACTTCCGCCCTCAACTCCGATGAAGCTTGCCTCATCGGAGTTCACGACCAAAAATGTTGGCTGAACTCCGGCGAAGCCTCCGTTCACCGGAGGAGAACGATCAAGTCTCTGCTAATCGGAATTCACCGCCTACTCAATCTTCCACTATATAGATTGCCGCTTCGTTGCCGGTATGGTTCGCGGATATGATGATGTCCCTGTCCGCCTCGTTCACCACCATGATGTTGGATGGGCCGCAGCCCTTGTCGATGATTTCCGTCTTATATTCGCCGTCTACATATTGAATATAGAACAAATCGCAGTTTTCGCGCCGGATGCCGCCGACAAAGCTAGGCACTCCTCTGAGTGTCGTCCCCACCAACGTATGGGCAAAGTCGATTTTATGCGGGTAGTCATAAACGGATTCGTAGCCGGACTCCGTCTTTTTGTAGATTTTGATGCTGTCGCCATGGAAAGGCTCAATCGTGATCAGTTCTTTTTCTCCGTCCGAGTCGATATCAAAGAGGGCGATTTCGCCGATCGGACTGTCCATAATCTGCTCGATTTCCCAGGCTTTCTCGGCAAAAGGCGTCACCTTGATGATGCCTTGATCGCTTGTGAAGTAGCCGACCGGTTTAGTCCCTTCATAATCCTTGTAGTAGCCGTGGTTGCGGAAATAGCCTTTCCCGAGGAGCTCCAATGCGACGCCTTCGGTAGGGTCTTCCGGCAGCACGCCATAATAGATGCTTCCGGATCTCGACCAATCATCTTTGAAATCTTTGTCGTCCGCTATCGTGGCGCCGACAAAGTAGTTCACGCCGTCCACATCGTAGATGTCGAAACGGTGCAGATACGGCAGATAGAGAACATCCTTGATTTCCCAGCCGGTTTCCGAATCATATTTACCCCAAACAACTTTCGATTTGCTTGGGCTGACCTTCAAATAAAAATCGACGATGGCCAAAAATTCATTATTCTTGTTCGGGATCGGGATGATGGACATGCAGCCGCCGCCCTTTTCCCAAACGGTCTCCCTTTTTTCGAAGTCTTTGCCCGAGTACATGTAGCAAGGATAGCCTTCCTCTTCACTGGCGATCAATGCGCACGTTTCGCCGCCGATTGTGATGTAGCTGGCGCAATAGCTTCGGTACATATCATCCAATTTCTTTTTTGTTATTTTCATCATTCATGCCCCCTCATCATTTATCCAACAGGAATGCGACTGCATCCGGCTTATTTTGCGAATGTTGCTTTGTACGCTGCGACCACTTTTTCGGTCGTGAAGCCATATTCCGCCATTACCACGTTGCCGTCTCCGCTTGCGCCGTATTTATCGATGCCGTATGCCAAGCCGTCCAGGCCGACATAGCGTTCCCAACCCAATGTTGCGCCCATCTCGATGGACATGCGGTTGCGGACTGCGTTAGGCAAAACAGCTTCCTTGTAGGCAGCATCCTGCGCTTCGAACAGATCGAAGCTTGGCATGGAAACGACAGAAACGTCGATGCCTTCCGCCAACAATTGTTTTTGGGCTTCCATCGCCAAGTTTACTTCGGAGCCGGTCGCCAACAGGATGCCGGCAGGTGTTTCGCCTTGTTGCGGCGAAAGCACGTATGCGCCCTTCTTAACGCCTTCGCGCGCCAATGTTGGTGTCCCTTCAAGGACAGGCAAGTTTTGGCGCGTCAGCACCAACAAGGTTGGTTTGGTTTCGGAAGAAACCGCGATTTCCCAAGCGGCGCTGACTTCGTTACCGTCAGCAGGGCGCAGAACGGTCAGGTTCGGCATGCCGCGGTAGCTGGACAAGTGTTCCACCGGCTCATGCGTCGGGCCGTCTTCGCCGACTGCGATCGAGTCGTGCGTCATCACGTAGGTGGCCGGCAAGTTGGAAATGGCAGCCAAGCGCATCGCAGGACGCAGGTAATCCGTGAAGACGAAGAAGGTACCGACATAGGTTCTGGTTCCGCCGTGCAGGATGATGCCGTTCATGATGGCAGCCATCGCGAATTCGCGCACGCCATACCAGATATTGCGGCCGGCATAGTTGCCCGGCTCAAAATCAGTTGCTGCTTTGATCATCGTGTTGTTTGAGGAAGACAAGTCAGCCGACCCGCCCCAGAAATAAGGCACCGCTTCAGCCAAAGCTTGGATGGATTCCGCGCTGGTCACACGGCTTGCTTTGGCTGCGCTGCCCACTTCATAAGTCGGCAATTTGTCTTGCCAACCTTCAGGCAATTTGTTCGCGCTGGCATCTTCGAATTGTTGCGCCAATTCCGGATAAGCCGCTTTGTAGTTGTTGAACAGTGCAGTCCAAGCCGCTTCCGCTTTTTGGCCTTCCGCAACCGTTGTTGCGTCGAAACGGGCTGCCACTTCACTAGGCACACAGAAAGCTTCGTCGGCACAGCCGTAAGCTTTTTTCGCGAAGGCGACGCCTTCGGCTCCCAGTGGAGCGCCATGCACTTTATGCGTACCTGCGTCAGGAGCACCAAAGCCAATGATGGTTTTGATTTCGATCAGGGTCGGTTTTTCGGTTTCCGCTTTCGCTGCTTCGATGGCTTTCGAGATGGCTTCCAGATCATTGCCGTCCTTCACCAAAATATGTTGCCAGCCGTAAGCTTCGAAACGGGCAGCAACGTCTTCCGTAAAGGATTTTGATGTCGGTCCGTCCAAGGAGATGTCGTTGGAGTCGTACAAACCGATCAGTTTGCCCAATTTCAGGTGACCGGCTAAGCTGGCTGCTTCATGGGAGATGCCTTCCATCAGATCGCCGTCGCCGTTCAGGAAGTAGGTATAGTGATCCACAACCGGGAAATTCTCTTTGTTGTAGGTAGCCGCCAAGTGCGCTTCCGCCATCGCGAAACCGACCGCATTCGCGATACCTTGTCCCAATGGACCAGTCGTTGCTTCCACGCCGTCCGTATGATGCACTTCCGGATGGCCCGGTGTTTTGCTTCCCAATTGACGGAAGTTCTTCACATCGTCCATGCTTACAGCGAAGCCCGCTAAGTGAAGCAGACTATATAATAGCGAAGAACCATGCCCAGCCGACAAGACGAAACGGTCACGGTCTGCCCAGTGGCTATTTTTCGGATTAACTTTCAGATGCTTCGTCCAGAGTGCATACGCCATCGGCGCTGCCCCCATCGGCAAGCCCGGGTGTCCTGAATTTGCCTTTTGTACGGCCTCGATGCTCAGTGTGCGCACCGTATTTACCGCCAACTCGTCGATTTGATCAAATGTATTCTGCATATTTTCGTATGTCCTCTCTTCCTAAAAAATGGTTGAAGGTCTCTTGACCTTCAACCAAGCTCAATTAATGGCCAACTTTTTGAAATTTCCCTCTTAAGAAAGTCTGTGCGAACTGGATATCCTCCAGCCAGTTCTCCTGACCGGTGTACCAGAATTCGGCAACAAAGCGGCGTACGCCTTCTTTCCACATCGTTTTGATCGTTTCCTCGAAAGACACATGTCCCGTTCCGAAGGGGATCTCACGGAAATGCCCCGGGATCGTTTCCTTCAGATGCGCAGCAACGATGTGCCCTCTGCCTGTGCGGATATCTTCATCGACGGATTTCTCCGCGGTCAATGAAGCGTTCTTCAAGTTGCCGGTGTCCGGATAGACCTGCAGGTAGGGCGATTGGATGATGTCCACATACTTCATCGCCTTTTCAACCGTGTTCATGAAAGGCGTTTCCATCGTTTCGAAGCCTAAGAGAATCCCTTTTTTGCTTGCCATATCCACTGCCTTTTGAAGGTTTTCAATGAAGTAGGCTTCGGTTTGCTGATCCCCTTCTTCGTAATAGACGTCATAGCCTGCCAATTGGATGATGCGGATTCCCAAGTCATCGGCCAATTCAATCGCTTTTTCCATGATCTGCAAGCTTTGTTCGCGGATCTGCGGATCATGTGAACCCAGCGGATACTTCCGGTGTCCACTGAGGCACATGGAGCGGATTGGCAGCCCTACTTCAAACATCGCATCGACAAGTTCTTTCCGTTCCTTTTTGGTCCAATCGATCCGGGCAAGCTTTTCATCGGTTTCGTCGACACTCATTTCCAAAAAATCATAGCCGGCATCTTTCGCAATAGTCAGCTTTTCCGTCCAGCTTAAATTGCCCGGCATCGATTTTTCATAGATTCCTAACGTATATTCCATCCTAATCCTCCTTAACCTGTCCATAGTAGGCCCCAGGACCGTGTTTTCTAAGGAAGTGTTTATCCAAAAGTTCTTGTTGCATGGATTCCATCATCGGATTCATCACGCGGTTCCGCCAAGACATCATGGCGACTTCTTCCATGACGACCATATTGTGGACCGCATCGAAAGCATCCGTTCCCCAAGCAAACGGACCATGGCTGTGGACCAGCACACCTGGGATTTGATTTTCATCGATGCCTTCAAACGTTTCGACAATCACCTTTCCTGTTTCCAGTTCATACGAACCGGAAATTTCAGCAGCTGTCATTCTGCGCGTGCAAGGGATTGTGCCGTAAAAATAATCCCCTTGCGTCGTTCCATAGGCGGGAATCGCCACGCCTCCTTGCGCCAGTGTGGTTGCCCAAGGCGAATGCGTATGGACAACCCCACCGATGTCCTTGAAATTACGGTACAGTTCCAGGTGCGTATCCAAATCCGAGGATGGTTTCAGGCTTCCTTCAACTACCTTCCCGTCCATATCGACGACAACGATATCTTCCATTGTCATTTCAGCGTATTCGACACCGGATGGTTTGATTGCGATAACGTTTCTTTCGCGGTCGATTTCGGAAACGTTCCCCCACGTGAATTTCACCAAACCATATTCAGGCAACAACAGATTTGCTTCAAACACTCTCTTTTTCAATTCAGTGTATGTCATTTGTGCACCGCCTATTCGCCCAAAACGATTTCGCGGACTTTTTCTTCGATCTCTTTTTCAGACAACAGGTTTTTCAAACCGATGATTTTCGTTTTGCTTTGGTCCACATTTTTGAATACGTCCAAGAGCGCATTTGAACAGACAACCACATCATAGCTCGCAGCCAGTGTTTTTGCTTCGGAAACCGCGCAATGGTGGATTTCCAAAGGAATGTCCAATTTTTTGAAGACATTCGTGATTTTCATTTTGATGATTTGGCTTGAACCCATTCCGCTTCCGCATGCTGCTAATACTTTCATAATCAATTCCTCCTATTATATGAATCAGGTTTCCGGTTATTATGCTTCGACTTCTTCTTTATATTGTTCATAATTTTCTGCGATCATGAAGTAATGTTTTTTGTTTTTGCGGTATTGCAATTGCGGTATCAACAGCATTCCGATGACAAGCGCAACGACACCGGCATAACCGCCGTATTTCATGATTACGCCGTAGCCCAACCATAAAGTATCCCAGTCAAAGTTACCATGCCAGCCGCCGAATTGGGAAAGCTGGAAGAGGTATGCAGCGAGGCCTCCACCAAGAACTTGGATGATCCCTGAAATGAAAGGAATGATCATCGCGGCTTTCATGCCGCCTTTGTGGTTTGCATAGACAGCAAAGGTTGCATTATCAAAGAATAGAGGTACGAATCCGGAAATGACCAACACTGGGCTCTTGAATACAACCAAACCGATGATGGCTAAGAATTGTCCCAAGGCTCCGAACAGGAATCCAAATGTAACGGCATTTCCTGGACCGAATCCATAAGTTGCCGCACAGTCAATCGCCGGCATGGAACCAGGTAACAATTTATTAGAGATCCCTTGGAATGATTCCGTCAATTCCGATACGAACATACGGACACCAAGTTGCAGAATTTGCAGATACACTGCGAAGTACAATGATTTTTCCAGGATATAGAACACGTAGTTACGTTCGCCTGTATAGGCGAGATCGATGGTCATCATCAGGTCTTTCCCAAGGATCCCCATGATGATACCGAAGAACAGGAACATCAAAATACTTGTGGAGACGACGCTCTCTTTAAAGATGGACAGGAAACCAGGAAGCGTGACATCTTCCAATTTTTTGCTGTTCTTGCTGAATTTCCCAGCAAACTTATCTGTCAACCAGACACCGAACATCTGTTGGTGCCCAATCGCAAATCCACCACCTTCAGTCAAATCTTGAGTTGCTTCAACAGTCAGATTTGAGAATACCGACCAATACGTTCCAAGCAAGAGGCCCAACATGATGATGACGCCTACATCCTGCAATTCAGGAAAAGCGAACAAAACCAGCCATAAAGCAGTTGAAGACTGTTGTACCATGATGTGTCCAGTGATGAATACGGTCCGGACTTTAGTATATTTACGGAAAATGACTAACACAATATTCACCATGAAAGCGATAAGTAAAACGATAACCATGAGGCTGAAAGAACGTCCCGCTCCTTCTATCGCTTGTTGCGCAGCCGTTTGTCCAAAATAAGGATCGATGACGACTGCCGTTAAGTTGAATCTTTCTTTCAAGCCTGCCAGAATAGGGCGGAAATTACCAACCAAGCCACCTGCAGCAACATTTAAGACTAAATACCCGACGGTTGCCTTGATGAATCCGGCAAGGGCGTCATATACGGGTCTGCCTAACAAGAGATAGCCGACGAATACAATAATACCAAGGAAAAAAGCAGGTTGCGTCAAGATGTTGACTTGAAAGAATGACCATACACTAATTAGTATTTCCAAGATATTCACCCTCGATTTCCATAATTTTTTCTAAATCAGCGACAGAGTTAGCTTGAATAAAGGCATCTACGACACTTTCATCCGACAGCAAAGTCACAAGCGAGGATAAATTGGCCAAATGCTTTTCATTATCCGTTGATGCCAGGACGAAGAAGATGCGCGCTTCGTACTCGGCGGCCGGCCCGAAGTTCACCGGCACTTTCGTACGCATGAAGCAGATAGCGGTTTCATTTACGCCCTTGCCTTCTTGCGCATGCGGGATGCAGATGTCCGGCGCAATGACGATGTAGGGTCCGAATTCGTTAACGTTCTCGATGATGTACTCTGGATATTCCTTTTCGATGGCGCCTTCCTTGATGAGCGGTTGGCAAGCAGCACGAATGCTGTCTTGCCAACTGTCGAATCCATCATGGAAGGAGTATCTCTTGTTTTTGATGACTTCATCTAACATATGATCTCTCCTTTTGGGTGTTGTTTTTTATAGGAATGAATTGAATGGTACGTCATTATCGATGCTGAACACATCGTCAAATCCTCTGTTGAAATTGAATTCCATTCTGTCTTTGTCATCCGGATAGACGAATTTGCCGCCGACTTGCCAGATGTATGGCTTGAATCCATATTGCAGACGATCTTTTTTGAATTTCCACAGTTCGACCAATTCTTTAGGATCCGCCTGGAAGTTCGACCAGATATCGTAGTGGACCGGGATGACCACTTTCGCGTTCAATGATTCAGCCATTCTCAGCATATCCACTGAAGTTACCTTGTCGGTGATTCCGCGTGGGTTTTCGCCGAATGCTCCTAAGCAGACATCCACTTGGTGATCATTTCCATGTTTTGCGAAATAGTTGCAGTAATGGGAATCGCCAGCGTGATACAAGTTTCCGCCTGAAGTTTTGAACAAGTAGTTGACTGCGATCAAATCCATATCCTGCGGCATTTTACCTCTTAAAACTTCACCTTCTGAAGCTGTAACCAAGGCTGTGCGGTCGAATGCTTCTAAAGCGACGATCTCGATATCTTTGATTTTCACGCTGTCGCCAGGTTTCACGACAACACATTTTTCTTCCGGCACGCCCCAGCCGATCCAAGTATCCACAACCGCTTGCGGTCCGACGAATTTCACTGCATCGCTTGAATTTTTCAGAACAGCCGCTGCCGTGTTGATGTCCAAGTGATCGGAATGGATATGCGTAACAACCAATGCATCCACGTTCTTCACTTCGAACGGATCGATGACGAACGGTTGAACGCGAAGATTCGGTTGCATATTTTGAACACCGCTCATCCGTTGCATTTGGTGTCCGTCCTTCATTTTCCCGCTGCCGTGAGATTGTTTGCCTGTGCCGCACCATAAGTCGCATAGGATGTTTGTCGATTCATGTGATTTCAGCCAAATGCCTGTGCAACCCAGCCACCACATTGCGAAGGTATTTTCTGCCACCACTGTGTCTTCGATTTCTTCGTTCAGCCAAGTGCCCCATTCCGGAAAAGTACTCAATACCCAAGACTCTTTTGTTACCCCATCAATTTTACTCATTTTCTCCACTCCTTTGATTTTTAAAGTCTGATCACTTATTTGATCGTTTCACTTACTATTCGTTAAACGCCCATAAAATGAACATCTCTTTCGATGGGTTAATCATACAATAAAACGTTTTCATAATCAATAGGGCCCAATCAAACAATCTTTAGGGGTTTTTTATGATCGTTTTGGTCGTTATGAACGATTTGGTCATCGGCGTCCCTGGAGCTGATTGTTTCAAGGCAGCTCTTGCGTTTACGGATACACTCGGTATTTCGGAGCGAATTACCGGTCATAATCCCGACAGAATGCCTGCGCGTCGGGATTTCCGAGTAACAAAACGATCATAATCCCGGCAGCAAGGCGAAGTCAGCTTGCCGGATTGCAAAAAAAAACAACCAGACGAAGCAGGCATTTCCCGCTTGCGTCCGGTTGTTTGTTATGGCTTTTGGGTATATTTACTTCGTCGTTCCCGTTTCGTCTTCGCGTTGGTTGTCGTCGACGAATAACACTTTGACTCCTTTTGCTTCGATTTTCTTGATCTGTTCCTTATCCGCCGATCGATCGGTGACCAGATGGGTGATTCGGCTGATGTCGGCCGTAGAAAAATTTTGTTCCCGGCCCACTTTGCTGCCCTCCGCCACTACGATTCGCGGTCCATTTGTGCGCTCCAGAATCAGCCTGTTGACTGCCGTTTCCGGCAGAGCGAAGGTCGTGATCCCTTTTTCGCTGATTCCGCCCACACCCAAAAAACAGATATTCGCCGTCACCTTGGAGAAGGTATACAAAGCGAAATCCCCCACAAGCGATTTTTTCTTTTCATATATTTCCCCGCCCGACAGGACGATTTCCGCTTTCGAAGACGGTTTCCGGAAAATCGCTCGGCCATTGTTGGTTATGATGGTGACGTTTTGATCCGCCAGATAATTGAGCAAAAAGAACGCGGTCGAGCCCGAATTGATGAAAATCATATCATGATCATTGACCAGAGTAGCGGCCAACTTTGCGATTTCCTGTTTTTTCGATTTTTTCGGTTTGAATACTGGATACTCTTCTTTTTGAAAAGTTCCCTCCAACAAACGTGCGCCTCCATAGAAGCGTTCGATGAGGTGCTGATCGTCGAAGCTTTGCAGATCCCGTCTGACGGTGATTTCGGAAACATCCAGTTCCTTGGCCAAATCTTCCACCAAAACAACTTTCTTTTCTTGAAGGGCCTTTAAAATATGCTGCCTTCTCTTATAAACGACCCCTTGACTTGACTTCATATCTTCACCCCGCTTCTTTTCTTTCATTGTACTCGAAACGGACAAAATATCAAAACAAAAAGCATGAAACGAGCATAAAACATTCATTTTTTGTCGTTCAACTGCATCATCCGGTATTCGTGGTTGATACTGAAGTTATTTACCATAATATATATCAGCAGATGGTGTCCAAGCAAAAAAAGACCGAGCCAGTTTCATGCTCGGCCTACTATTTGTTTATTTACATTTAAGACTGTAGGGAAATTTTATCAATGATAGGGATTCCTCCACTAAAAGTCGCATCCAATCGCTCCAATGTCTCGTCACTGACGAAATTCGAAACAATCGGCAGCTCTTTGAACGCCTCAAACGGCATATCCAAATACTGCAGTGCGATCTCGTTGTTGCGCATCATCGGCAATTGCTCGAAGATCACTTTGCGTGCTGGGGTGTACTCCAACAACTCCCGATAGGTCAACTTAGTTGTGACTTCAGGGCGATAGTTCCGTGTCGGCATATAGCTCACGCTGTAGTCGCCCGCTTTAACCGTAACACTTACGCCCACTTCAGTAGGGATTGCCTCCTGAAGCCACTCCATTTTCCGGGCCTTTTCCAGGGACAGATCCGGCAAGGTGATGGTGGCAGTCGTCCCGAAAGGCACGCGGAAGGAGAAGAAGAGCTGCCCGTCCGACATTATTTCCCACGCGCTTTCGATGCGGCCGGACACGGATTGGTAATACCCTTCCGCCTTGCCCAGCTGCGCGCTCGGTTGTGGTGCCAAAATGAAATGTCTGTAGCCAGGATGCGCGCTGTCCGCCTGGATACCCAGAACGCAACGGTACACCCATTCGACAATCGATCCATAGGCATAATGGTTCAGGGAATTCATGTCCGTCCCGGAAATCTTCCCATCCGGCAGAATCGAATTCCATCGTTCCCAAATGGTGGTCGCTCCCATCTTCACCGCGAACAGCCAGCTCGGGTAATCCTCATTCAGCAACAGACCATAAGCGAGCTCGTTCATGCCGTTCCTGCTTAAGGCTTCGGCAAAATAAGGCGTACCGACGAATCCGGTCTGCAGGTGGATGCCGCTAGAGATGACCTTATCATAGAAGTCTTTTGTCATCCGTTCTTTGAATTGCTCGGGACAAAGATCGAAATAGTGGAACAGGATGTAGGCTGTCTGGGTCGTTACCGCCAGTCGCCCCATCACGGTCAGATATTCATTCTGGATGGCTTGCTTCACTTCCGCGGCCAAGTTGGTGTATACCAACGCATCTTGCGTATGACCCAATACCTCAGCGGCCCGCGCCACCAAGGAAGCTGAATGATAGTAATACACAGATGCCACTAGCGAAGTATCGGTGCCGCCCATCGGCGAGTGCGGATTGGCACCGTCCAACGCTAGCCAGTCGCCGAACTGGAAGCCGGTCGTCCAAAGGCGTTTGGCCCCGGATTTTTCATCCTCACGGCGTATGTATTCCACCCAATCTTTCATGGTCGGATATTGCTCCTGCAACAATGAGCGATCCCCGTACTGTTCATAAAGAACCCACGGAATGACAGTCGCGGCATCAGACCAAGCGGCTGCTCCGGCACCGGTCACGAAGCCGGCATCTCCTTCCGGCTTGATCTGCGGCACAACAAACGGAACCGCGCCATCAAGCGCTTTTTGTTCCAAACGCAGATCGTGCATGAATTTCTTGTAGAAGGCAGGCGTATACATGTGGTAGCTGGCGGTCCGGGCAAATATCTGGGCATCCCCTGTCCAGCCCATGCGCTCATCGCGTTGCGGGCAATCGGTCGGCACATCGAGGAAGTTGCCTTTCTGTCCCCATAAAGCATTCTTCAGCAATTGGTTCACATCTGGATTGGCGGTGATGATGCCGCTCGTCTCTTCCAATTCGCTCTGCAGCACATAGCCTTTGAATCCCAAATCCTGCTCCAAAAGGTCGATGCCGGTTATCTTGGCATAGCGGAAGCCATAGAAAGTGAAGTACGGACGCACTTCTGCCGGTTTACCGTTGCTGATGTAGGTGAATTTCGCTTCCGCCGTGCGCAGGTTCTCGCGGTAGAAATTGCCTTCCTGCAGCACTTCGCCGACTTCATAGGTGATGACGGACCCTTTCGGAACATCCGCGGTGAAGGTGATCCAGCCCGTCATGTTCTGTTTGAAGTCCAGCACCTGCTCCCCGGCAGGTGTCAGGATCAGTTCCGGCACGAAGGCATCCACGATTTTGATTGGGACACTCAATCGGGCCTGAAGTTTTTCCGTGTCCGCCGCACTCAGCTGCACCGGTTCCCAACGCGCATCGGTTGCTGCTTCGCTGTACTTATTCCAATCTTTGATTTCCAGATTCGCATCATAGATTTCCCCATCGTAGATGCTGCTGGCGACAAGCGGTCCTTCTGCAGCCTCCCACGCAGCATCGGTAGCGATGATTTCTTCGGTCCCGTCCTCGTAACTGACGACGCATTCCGCAATCAGACGGAACTGATCCCCGTACAAGTTTTCGTATCCTCCATCAAAACCGAAACGGCCTTTGAACCAGCCATCCCCCAGCATGAAGCCGATCGCATTGCCGCCTGTTTGAAGGATTTCTGTCACATCGTAAGTTTGATATTGCTGCCAAAAATCATAGGAATGGAATCCGGGAGCCAGATATTCATCGCCGATCTTTTCCCCATTCAGGTACAGTTCATAAACGCCCAGTCCGGTCGCATAGATACGTGCCTTACGGATAGGTTTTGTCGGCAGCCGGAATAGTTTCCGCATAAGCGGCATCCTTTCGAACTGGCGGACAGGCTCGATCCAATTCCCGGTCCAGGCTTCCTCTTCCTTCGCCGTCTCGAAGTACTGGGTTTCGGACGCCTGTTCCTCTCCGGCGGCGTTCTTTGCGACTACTTTCCAGAAGTAGCGTGTGCGCGGCTGCAGTAGTATTCCTGGTTGATAGCTCAGAGGATCGAGGTCGGTGCGGCTGCCGCTGTCATGAATGACTTTTTCGTAGTTTTCATCCAGTCCAATGACGACCCTTGTGCCCTGCAATTTTTCCCCAAAAGACGCTTCAACTATCCATGAGAGCGTCAGTGTATCGATCAAAAAGCCGATGGGATTCAGCAGATGATTCGTTTTCAGATTGTATATGTTCATTGTGCATGCTCCTATCTTAAAAAATAGGCTGCCTGTGATACGGCAGCCTGCAACATTATCCGTTCACTCGTTTCGCTTTCAAGTCAGCTGCGATTTCCGGAAGTTTTTTGTCCAAATCATAGAAGAGGATCAACAGAATGCAGATTACCGTGAAGACGATCGGCAGATAGGCGAAGATCGCCTTGATTGCGAATAAAGCTTCTGTGGATTGCGTTGCCCCTTGCGACACATAGCCGCCCAGACCCAATACGAGCCCGAGGATCAGTCCGCCCACACCGGAGCCGACTTTTTCGGCAAAAGTTCCTGCCGAGAAAATCAAGCCTTCGCTGCGGATGCCCGTTTTCCATTCGCCGTAATCGGCAACGTCACCCAACATGGCGAATCCTGCAACAGCTCCTGGCGCGATGCCGAGTCCGCGGATGACCAACCCGACCAGAATCATCGTGAAGTTTTCCGGGAACAGTGCGATGATCCCCAACCCGAGCAGCATCACGAAGCTTCCCGATAACACAATTATTTTTTTGCTGAACTTGCTCAACAGAAAAGGCATGAATACCGCGCCTACAGCAATCGGCATAAAGGACAGGATACCGATCACCGCGACTTTTGCGGGATCCCCTAAAATCCATTGTGCGTAAAAGATATTGATGCCGCCCAAACCGGAACTGATGAAGCCAATCATCATGTAAAGAATCATGATGATCCAATATTTATTCTGCAGCAGCGCTTTGATGTTCGTTTTCAACGGAACCTTTTCGACAGCGACAGTGGTCTCGATGACGCGTTCCTTTGAATTTTTGAATAAGAGCAATAACAATAGTGATGAAATAACCCCGAAAACAACCGCCATCCAGGTCCAGGCCTGTTTATCGCCACCGAAGAAAGTGACAATCGGCAGAACCGCTGCAGTCACTCCCATTGCACCCACAAACCCAGCCAATGTTCGCGATGTCGAAAGGTTGCCGCGTTCGACAGGATTCGAGGTTGTCGTACCGATCATCGCATTATAAGGAACCATCGTCGCTGTATAGACACCGGCCAAAGCGATCACATAAGTCACGAAAGCATAGATGGCTTTGCCCGTCGATCCCAGGAAATCCGGAGAAGTGAAAAGCAGTATCATTGCTAATGCATAAGGGATCGCCATCCATAAAATCCAAGGTCTGGCCTTTCCGTGTTTCGAACGGGTCTTGTCGACGATCGCACCCATCGCCAAATCGGAAGCGCCATCAAAAAGCCGCGCCCACAAGAGGATGTTCCCGACGATCACTGCGCTCAGGCCGACCACATCGGTATAGTAATAAGTGATGAAGGAACTGGCTGTCGTGAGCATCAGATTGGCCGCCAAGTTCCCGAAGCCGAACGTCAGCTTCTCGCTAATCGGCAGCTTGTTTTCGTCTGTTTGATCCAAAATTCTTGTTTCAGTTGCCATAATTATTGTCTCCTTTGTTCTGTTTTGTTTACTCTCTTATTAAACCGTTTTCGGCAAAGGCTTACAATGTCGCGCAAACAGAACAAAGTGGTCAAACTACAGGTCTCTGTGCCAAGCTTCCTCGCGGATCTGTCCCGGCGTCTTTCCGTGCATTTTTTTGAAGGACCGGAAGAAATAGCTCGTATCCAGATAGCCGATTTCCTCGGATATTTCCTCCATCGAATAATTTGAAAAGACCAGAAGATGACGCGCGTGCAGCATGCGTTGGCGTTGCAGTAATTGCTTGAAAGTGTCGCCCGTCTCTTTTTTGATCAGATTGCCCAGATAATTTTTGTTGAATCCCAATTGTTGCGCCAGCATTTCCAAAGAAAGCGTGCGGTAATCCTTTTCGATGATCGCTAATGCTTCCGTGACGACTTGATTCTGGTGGCGTTGCTTCTCTTTCGTCTCTTCTTCGAACGTGCGCGCCAGTTCCATGAACAGCAATGGAAGGTAGAGGTGGATCACTTCGATATTCGGTTCAGCTTCGCCGTAGTATTCCTCCAGGATGTACTGCATGAAAGTTTGGACTTTTGCATTTTCTCCCGTCCGGAATACCAAAAACTGATCCTCTTCGTGGGTGCGCTGGCTTGCCAATACGAGAAATTCAGTTAATACCCCGCGTTTTCGCACGAGTTGCTGAAGGATTTTGGTATTGATCGTCTCCACTTTCAACAGGATATTGATGAGGATATCGTTTTCGCCCAATTCCTGGAAGGAATGCGAGCTGCCCCGATCCAGCATAATGATATCACCTTCATTGAGAATGATTTTTTCACCGCTGACTTCCTGGGTGCAGGAACCGGAATATATATAGTTCAACTCCAAAAACTGATGGTGGTGCAAGGGCATATCCGAATAACGATTGTGCTTACGGATATGGACGTCTCCTTTTTTGAAGAACATTTCCTCACTCAGTAGGAAATCGCCATTCAAGCGGAACTTATTCCCACTCAAAATTAACTCATTGAGAATATCCAGATCCGTCACATTGAACCCGGATTTTCGCTGCTCTTTTTCGATTGTGGTTTCTTCCCTTAAAAAACGGTCCAGTTCAAACATTTTGCCGCTCCCCCTCTCTCGTTGTCTCATCCACCATTATACAGAAAAACCCAACCGGACTCATCGGGTTGGGTGCATAAAATCTATCTGCGGGCATCCATCAGTCCACAATAAGGATCGATCGGACTCACGCCCTTGAAATCGCTCTTGCCAAGAAGTTTAGCGACAAGCGCTTCGATGACTGCTTGGTGATTGTCGTAGGCATTGATGTAGGTCTTCACCATCGGAACATCCATGAGGTGGTACGGATTCCCCAGACTCGCAAATACGGTCGGCACTTCATCGACGAACCACGGAATATTGTTCCCCTGGCCGAAGAACGTATACCAATTGATTCTTGTAGTTGTGGCATTGCTACGATTTTCGACATTGGCCAGATAAAGGACGGCATCGTATTTCGCATGGAACTGAGAAACGGAATCGAAACCGGTCGTGAAATCTTCTGGCTGATACAGCGTCACTTGGAAGCCTGCCTTCTCCAACAATGGAATCACTGTTGACGCAATCTGAGTGTTCGCTTCTTCATAAGGTCCAATCAGTTGCAGCAACAGACGCGGCGTGGCTTCCGGCCGCAACGGAAGGTTTCCGGCTGTGTCCTTGACGAGGGTGATGCCGTTGTCGGCCGCTTGCTTCGCCCACTCGACATGCTGTACCTTGCGCAGGACAGCCAGCTCCTCTTTTGCGGGAACAAGCAACGATTCCGCCTGCTTTTCCGGCAATTGCAGCGCAGCCTTCATCGCGAGAATGCGGGTGACTGCTTCATCGAGACGGTCCAAAGTCAGGATACCCGTTTCAATCCCTTCCTGCATGAAACGGATATCCTCCTCAAGATCTTTGTTGAACAAAAAGATGTCGCATCCGGCCGCGATCGCCGTCGGAACTGCCAACCGCCGCTCCATCGCTGCGCAGAAACCGACCATCGGCGTAGCATCAGTTGTGATGAGGCCATTGAAGCCGAGTTCCTTGCGCAACAACTCCTGCATGATGACCGGAGACAAGGTCGCCGGCAAGAAGGCATCTTCTTCGGCCTTCTGGACTGCCGGCAAGGCGATATGCCCGATCATCACGGAAAGCGCACCGGCTTCGATTAGGCCCGAGTAGACTTTTCCATAGGTGCTGCGCCATTCCGCGATCGGCAACGTGTTGACTGATGTCACCAGATGCTGATCGCGGAAGTCGATGCCGTCACCGGGGAAATGCTTGATCGAGGCTGCCACCCCGTTTTGCTGCACGCCTTCAACGAATCCTTGCGCATAGTTCAGGACCGTTTCAGGATCGCTGCCGTACGTGCGCACATTTGTGATCGGATTGTGGAAATTATAGTCGATGTCCACTACCGGCGCGAAGGCCCAGTTCACGCCCACAGCTGTACCTTCCTTGGCGCAGACTTCCCCGAGATGGTGCCCATAGTCGGCATCCCCGGTGGCCGCCAGCAACATCGGATTGCCGATGCGCGTGCCGTCCACGGCAATCCCCGTTCCGCCCGCTTCCAGATTCGCCGCGATCAACAGCGGAACTTTCGCTTGTTGTTGAAGATAACGGTGTGCTTCCTGTACCTCTTCGCCTTTTCCGGGACGAAACAACAATCCGCCGATCTTTTTGTCCACGGCCAGGTCATGCAAAGCCCCTTCATCCGTGGACATGCCGATTGGGCAAAACAGCTGCCCCACTTTTTCCTCCAACGTCAGGCTTGCCAAAGTTTGGTTCACCCATGCTATTTGTTCCTCTTTCAGATAAAAAGGATTCGCTCTCAAATCGATCATCCTTCAACACGCTCCTTCATCGCCAGTTGGCTAAAGATTTTTTTCAGATCAAGTTCCCGGGTCGCATCCACTTCGATGTCCGGAATCCATTGTCCGAATGTCGGGATTCCGATCGCAACGGCGGGCATGCCCGCCCGTTTGATACCTTCGATGCCCGCCAATGAGTCTTCGAAGCCGATGCATTCGTCCGCCCGCAAGCCCAATGCCTGGGCTGCCTTTTCGAAGATTTCGGGATGCGGCTTATTGTGGGTCAGCGCATCCGGATCGATGACAGAATCGAAAGTATCCGACAACCCAAGTCTTGCCAAAATTATGGGCGCATTTTTACTGGCGGAAGCAATCGCCATGCGGCACCCGCCTTCTTTTGCCGCCTCGAGCAGTTCCGGAATCCCAGGCAAGATATCCGCTGCTGTGATTTCCGCAATCAATTCCAAGTAATGCGCATTTTTCTCGTCCAACAGCTGTGTTTTTCCCGCCGCATCGAGAATCAGGGTCGGAGCCTCGGCCAGTATCAGCTCCAAGGATTCCGTCCTGCTGATCCCTTTAAGGCGCTCGTTCCATTCGCGGTCGATTGAAATCCCCAAACCGTCCGCTATCCTTTGCCATGCCAGAAAATGCCGTTCCGCCGTATCGGTGATGACACCGTCCAAATCAAATACCAAGCCTTTTATCGTGCTCATCGCTGTGCTCCATTCCACTATCCGTAGGTTATGGCTTTATCCTACCGAATCCGATCGAACCGGACAATGGCAGAACCAAAGTGTCTACTGTCCAAATCACAGGTTTCCGTGTCCGATCCGCTTAGTCATCCCAACTGTCCGGACCACAGTTTCGCATTTTTGCTGTACTCCTCCAGCCGTTTGCCTTATACTTTTGTTGAATGACAGATAATGGAGGGATTAACATGAAAATTGCCGTTTGCAGCGACCACGCCGGTTTTGCCCTGAAAGAAGAAATCAAAGCATTACTCGAGAAGGAAGGCCACGAACTGATTGACATCGGCCCTTTCAATGAGGAGCCTTGCGACCTGTCCGACTATGTCTACCCTGCCTCACTGGCTGTGGCGGAAGGAAAAGCCGACCGCGGCATCTTTGTCGATGGCGTCGGTTACGGCAGCGCCATGATCGCCAACAAAATCTACGGCATCTATGCGGCCGTTTGCCAGGATCCGTTCTGCGCAAAATTGGCGCGTTCCCACTCCGATACGAATGTCCTCTGCCTCGGTGGAAAGATCATCGGATCGGCGTTGGCACTCGAAATCGTGGAAGCCTGGATGACGACCGATTATCTCAAGGATATCGAAAAATACACCAACCGCGTCGACAAAGTGAAAAAAATCGCCGAGAAACATCTGAAGAAGTTGGATGAGATCCAAGACTAACCGCAGCCGAGTTGAATGTCCACTATTAAAAAAAATAATCACCAAATAAGACCGCACCAAAATGGATGAACGAATCCATTTTGGTGCGGTCTTATTGAGTATTCTCACATTCGTTAACACTGGCTTTGATCATGCGCCGGTCACTTCCTCGCCAAATTGATTTTGGCGGGTTATTTTGGATCCTTCAACTCCTGGACGACCCAATTATTCCGTTCAAAAGCGGAATACTATGACTTTTGCTTCCATTTGTGATATAGTAGGCCAGTCACGCTGTTGCTCAGAGAACCTATATAACGTTTCGCGGAGAGGCATTTGGCAAAACGAGAGTCCGACTCTCTTTCCCGAACTGGCCTGACCCGAAACATATTTACTAAAATCAAATGCATGTAGAACATGCTGAAGGAGAACCATTTGTTATTTAAAGAACTAGAATTGAACCAACACCTGTTGCGCGCACTGAAAGAGGCAGGCTATACGAAAGCTACGCCCATCCAGGAAGATGCGATTCCGCATCTGATGAACAACAAGGATTTGTTGGGTTGTGCCCAGACTGGTACCGGTAAGACCGCTGCCTTTGCCCTTCCCATTCTTCAGAACCTAACGGAAGAAGGTACAGCTGGAAAAGGTGCCATCAAAGCCCTGATCCTTGCGCCTACCCGTGAACTTGCCCTGCAGATCGGCGAAAGCTTCCAAATTTACGCTAAATACCTTCCATTGAAGATCCAAGTCATCTTTGGCGGTGTTTCCCAGAATCCTCAGACTACCGCGCTGAAACGCGGAACCGACATCCTCGTGGCGACACCGGGCAGACTGTTGGACCTGATCGGACAAGGCTACATCAAACTGAACCAAGTAGATTTCTTTGTCCTGGACGAAGCGGACATGATGTTGGACATGGGGATGCTGCATGATGTACGCCGCATCATCAAGGAACTGCCAAAAAAACGCCAAAGCATGTTCTTTTCGGCGACGATGCCGACTGAGATCGAAAAACTTGCGGGCACCATTTTGTCGAATCCGGTGAAGGTGGAAGTAACTCCGGTTTCCTCTACAGTGGAAATCATCCACCAAAGCGTCTACCCGGTAGCCAAGTCCGACAAAACCGACTTGCTTATCCATCTGCTGAAGGAAGACACGGTGGAACGCTCCCTTGTCTTCTCAAGAACGAAGCACGGTGCCAACAAAATCGTCAAAAAACTGTTGCAAGCGGGCCTTTCAGCCGAAGCAATCCACGGCAACAAATCCCAGACCGCGCGTCAGCGGGCCTTGGAAAACTTCAAGACCAAGAAAACCAGCGTTCTCGTAGCGACAGATATCGCAGCCCGGGGCATCGATGTACCGGAACTTTCGCATGTCATTCTGTATGATTTGCCTGAAGTGCCGGAAACCTATGTTCACCGCATTGGCCGTACGGGACGCGCAGGACGCGGCGGAAAAGCCATTTCCTTCTGTGATGAAACCGAAGCAGCTTTGTTGCGTGACATCGAAAAACTCATCCAAAGAAAAGTTCCGGTCGTAAAGGACCAGCCTTTTCTGTTGAAAGAAGGCACTAAGGCACCGGCTCCGCAACCGAAAAAACCGGTTGCCGCGCGCAATAACGGTACCCGTGTCAAGAATCAGCCAGGCCCACGCGGCGGCCAAAAAGCCGCACAAAGACCGCGCACACAAACCAAAAAAAATACCCAAAGCAACTAATCGAAAAGAGAGCTCCCGTCAAAAATGGCGGGAGCTCTCTTTTTTTCTGAGAAAATCTGATGAATGCGGCGGGATGAGACGCCTGCTCCGACGAACGGAGGCTTCGCCGGAGTTCCGACCACATTTAAGCTCTGTCCTCCGATGAGCACGGCTTCGTCGGAAGTGGATCCCGCGAGTCACCGTCGTCCTCCGGGGAGCACTCCCTCGCCGGAGGACACCGCCGCGCAGGCTGCTCAGCTCCGGTCAGCGGACAATCCGTGTTTTCCTTCGGCGGATAGATTTCGAAGGAAAGCACCGGTTTTTTCTTTTGGAATTTGGACTCGATTTTCATCAGCCGTCACCACCTTTCAGACCGAGACTGCGTCTTTGATTATTTGCGCCGCCGCCACGAGATTCGCCAGGCTTTCTCTCGTTTCTTTGATGCCTCTGGTTTTCAACCCGCAGTCCGGATTGATCCATAGGTTTTCTTCGTCTATCTTCGTCAACGCATTCTTCAACACCGCAACCATCTCATCGACACTCGGCACGCGCGGCGAATGGATGTCGTAAACGCCAGGTCCGACTTCGGTTTCGAAATGGTTCGCCTTCAGGGCATCGATGATCGTCAGTTTGGAACGGGAGGCTTCGAATGAAATGACATCCGCATCCATATTATCGATATCCTTGACGATCTCTTCGAATTCGCTGTAGCACATATGCGTATGCACCTGCGTCTCCGGCCGCACACCGCTGTGGCAGAGGCGGAACGCCGGGATGGCCCAGTCAAGGTACTCGCTCGCCCACTCTTCTCTGCGGATCGGCAACTTCTCCTTCAGAGCCGCTTCATCGATCTGGATGATCTTGATGCCCGCTTCTTCCAAGTCCTGAACCTCTTCACGGATCGCCAAACCGATCTGGAAAGCCATCTCCTTCAGCGAAATGTCCTCACGCGGGAACGACCAATTCAAGATCGTCACCGGGCCCGTGAGCATCCCTTTGACCGGTTTGTCGGAAAGACTCTGCGCATATTCCGAATAGAAAACAGTGATCGGCTTTTCGCGTCGGATATCGCCGAAGATGATCGGCGGCTTGACGCATCTTGTTCCGTATGACTGCACCCAGGCTTTTTCGGTAAATACGTACCCCGCCAAGTTTTCGCCGAAGAATTCCACCATGTCATTGCGCTCGGATTCGCCGTGGACCAGCACATCCAATCCTAGTTCCTCCTGCAGATCGATGCATTCTTTGATGAAGCCTTTGATGTTTTCATCATATTCGGCTCTGCTGATGTCGCCCTTTCGGTATTTGCTGCGGTTCTGCTTCACTTCCCTCGTCTGCGGGAAAGAACCGATCGTCGTTGTCGGTAACAGCCCCAGTTGCAGCCTCTCCTTTTGGATCGCTCTGCGTTTTTTTCTCGGAACGTTTCTGACAAAATCTCTTTCCGTCAAGCTTGCCACGGACGCTTGCACATGCTTGTCTTCGTACACCCGGTCCGCTGAAAAGACTTGTTGATTCGCCAGATAGTTTTCGTTTTCTTCATAATGACCGGAAGTTCCGATCAATTCCGTCAGTTCCTTGATTTCCTGGAGTTTTTCCTTCGCGAACGCGAAATACTGAGATACTTCTTGCGCCAGATTCGTTTCATTTTCCAGCGTGTAGGGAACATGCAGTAATGAACAGGAAGTGCTGATGACGATGTCTTTGCTGAACTTTTCCAGCCCGTTGACCAACTCGATGACTTTTTTGTAGTCGCTCTTCCAGATGTTTTTTCCGTTCAATACGCCGGCAAACAGCGTCTTATCAGCCGGAAAGCCATGTCTTTCTAAAAGTTCCACGGTCTGCTTGCCTTCAATGAAGTCAAGGCCGATGCCGTCGAAATCGAGCCCGATCACTTCTTCATAGCTGTCCCTGACATCCCCGAAGTATGTCTGCAGCAACACTTTCACGTTGCCTTTATGCGCCAGAACCTTTTCGTAAAGGGAAGCAAACAGCGCCACATCGTCTTCGGATAGATCGGTGACCAGACTCGGTTCATCGAATTGCACCCACTCCACACCTTGTTCATTGAAGCGATCAAGGATTGCGATATAGGCATTCGCCACATCTTCCGCAAAATCGTTTATCGTTTTTGAGCCTTTATATTTAGCCAGTTTCAGGAAAGTGAATCCACCGATGATGACCGGTTTCGTCAGCACACCGATCTGTTTGGCTTCTTCATATTCATCGAAAGGCTTGCTGCCCGCCAATTTGATTTCGGTATCGTCGAACAGCTCCGGAACCAAATAATGATAATTGGTGTTGAACCATTTCTTCATCGCCAAGGCTTTGACGTCGCCCGCTTCGCCCTGATACCCGCGTGCGGCCGCAAAATAAGTGTCCCGCTCGCTCAACCCGAGCTGTCTGTAGTTTTCAGGCAGCGCGTTCAACAGGACCGTCAGATCCAGCACGTTATCGTAATATGAAAAATCGTTCGAAGGGATGTGGCTGATGCCGGCAGCCTGCTGCAGATTCCAGTGCATTTCCCGCAGACCCTTTGCGACTTGCTCCAACTCTTCTGTTGAAATTTCTTGCTTGAAATATTTTTCGGATGCGAACTTCAATTCGCGCAACTTGCCAACCCTTGGAAAACCGATTAGTGAACTGTTCATTTTGATTCCTCCATTTCATTTTTTGGTTCCTGCTGCAAAAACATTAAACATGCCGACAACTTATTCCGCTGTTTGCTGATCATCTTTCATCAGAAGGTTGTTCCAGTATGCCACGGAAACGGGATATAGGATAACACTTAATAAGTATACGCAGTTATAGATAAATACTATAATATTAGGGTACCCATTCAAGTTGGGGGATCTCTCGACGCTCTTCTCCGGCGAACGGAGGCTTCGCCGGAGTTCAGGACACATTTCGTTTCCGTTCTCCGATGAAGGTGGCTTCATCGGAGTTAAGTCCGATTGTTACCGGTGTGCTCCGGTGAGCAGACCGTTCACCGGAGCTGGGGACGGATTACAAGTATTACACGCACTTCTCCGGTCAGTGGGCGCAAAGAAGGGGCTATCTCATTACAAGACAGCCCCTAGGTGTGTATTTTCAGTTGGATAACCTTATTTTTGGACAAATTCGGATTATCTGTTTTTTTGAAAAAGTCGTTTTTGTGGCTCAGCTTTGGATTATTGGAACAATTTTTTGTACATTGCAATCGTTTCTTCCAATGTCGGAGTGAATGGATTTCCCGGTGCGCAAGCATCGATCATGGCATTTTTAGACAGGTAGTCATAGTCGAATTCCTCTTCTTTGATTCCCAGTTCATTCAATGATGTTGGAATACCGACGACTTTGGACAAGCGTTTGATTTCTTCAACCGTGTAATCCGCGCAAGCTTGATCGGATACTTCATCCGTAACGGCCATCCCTAAAGCTTTCGCAACTTTACGGAAGCGTTCAGGTGCGAATTTGGCATTTTCAGCCTCTACGATCGGCAACAGCATTGCGCAGCAGACGCCGTGCGGCAAGTGGTAGACGGCACCCAATTGGTGGGCCATCGAATGCACATAGCCAAGGCCGGCATTGTTGAAGGCCATTCCGCCCAAGAAGATGGCATTGACCATCTGGTCGCGCGCATCCAGATCCGTGCCGTTTTCTACAGCTTTCGGCAAATATTCGCGGATCAATTCGATCGCTCCGGCAGCCAATACTTCCGTCACCGCATAAGCGCCAGGTGTTACCATCGATTCGATCGCATGGGTCAGCGCGTCCATCCCAGTCGCTGCCGTCAATGCTTTCGGCATCGTCAGCATCAATTCAGGATCGTTCACGGAAATCTTCGCCAAGCTATTTTTGTCGACCATTACCATCTTCACTTTGCGCTCTTCATCGGTGATGACGTAGTTGATCGTGATTTCAGCGGACGTTCCGGCAGTCGTGTTGATCGCCACAACCGGCAAGCCGGCTTTTGCGGATTTGTGCAAGCCTTCGTAATCCTGCGGTTTGCCGCCGTTCGTCAGGATGATGCTGATGGCGCTCGCTGCATCCTGCGGAGAGCCGCCGCCGAAGGAAATGATGAAGTCGCAGTCTTCTGCTTGTGCCATCGCCACGCCTTCATTGACGTTTTTGCAGGTCGGGTTCGGATCAACATCTGCATAGATCACATAGTCGATCGCCGCGCGGTCCAATTCAGCCAAGACAACGTCGATCATTTCACTTTTAGCCAAAAAGTTATCCGTTACAAACAAAGCTTTCTTGTAACCCAGATCCTTCACATAGCCGCCCATTTCCTTGATGCAGCCTTTTCCGATAAGGTTTATTGCCGGTACATAAAAAGTTGCCATTTTCCATTATCCCCTTTTGATAAAAAATTAGATATTCAAGTAGCCCGCTCTTGGGGTTACAGAGAAACGTTTGCCCAAATTGCTCAGTTGCTCATCGGTGATTTCCTGACGGATGCCGCCTTGCGATTGCACCAGTGTGTAGACGGTTGCTGATTTTTCAGCCGTTTCGACCAAACCGAAGCACTCTTCCAAGTCTTTTCCGGCTGCGTACAAACCGTGGTGCGGCCATACGATCAGACGGTATTCCTTCATCTTCTCAGCAGTCGCTTCGCCGATTTCGTTCGTTCCAGGCATCAGCCAAGGAAGGATGCCCACGCCTTCTGGGAACACGACCAATGACTCGGTACACATTTTCCAAAGGATGCGCGTGAAGCTTCTTTCATCCAACTCGCAAGAGAAGGACATCGCCAACAGGTTGGTGGCGTGGCAGTGATAAACGACACGGTTTTCCGGATCGACCGACAGACGCGAAATGTGCGACATCAAATGTGCAGGCAATTCGCTGGTAGGAGCCGCTCCATTTTCGTATCCCCATAACAAGTCTACGCTATTGCCTTCCGCAGTTACTTTCAGGATTCCCAAGACATCAGCCGGGTCATGGATGACGTTTTTGAAGAATTTCCCTGTTCCGGTGACCAGGAAATATTTCCCGGCCAAAGCTTTTCCGTCGAAAGCGATTGGAATGTTGCGTTTCACTTCGTTCAGATCCAGATATTCCGTGATTTCCTCTTCTTTCAGCAAGTAGGACAAGTTGCCGCTGTTTCTTTCGTGCCAGCCGAATTTGTACATGACGTCCGTCAACAGCATGACTTCTTTGATGAATGGTGCTTCTAAAATGTTTTTCATTTTGATGGTTTCCCCCTTATTTGCGTTCCGTCAGAATTTTTTGTTCGTAGTTTTTTACTTCAGTCAGCCATTCCGTACCAGCCGGAACATTTTGTTGTTGGCAATAGTAGTCCCAGATAGCGCCGAATGGATAAGATTTCATTTCTTCGGTAACTGCCAAACGCGTTGTGAAGTCTCGGTTGCTTTCGGCAACCTTCAATGTATCGATTGGGCTCAACATGCCCAACAACAAGGATTTCAACGTGCTGCGCGCGCCGATGACCATCGCTGCGACACGGTTGATCGTTGCATCAAAGAAGTCCATGCCGATGAACGTTTTGTCCAACAAGTCGTTGCGCACCAACGTTTCGCCGATGCGGGTAGTCGCTTCATCCAAGATCACGACATGGTCGGAATCCCAACGGATCGGACGGCTCACGTGCAGCATCAAGCCTTTACCGAACGGTAGGAAGGCTGTGAATTTATCGGAAACATCCTCGGTCGGATGGAAATGCCCAGCGTCGATTGTCCACAGGATATCTCTTGTCAAAGCATAGGAAAGGTAGAAATCGTTGGAACCGGTCGTGAAGCTTTCTGCACCGATGCCGAAAAGTTTGCCTTCTACTGCATCCAACATATGCGCATCATCGAATTTTTCTTCCAAACATTGATCCAACGCATCACGCAGGCGCACACGCGGCGACATTTTGTCGATTGGGTTGTCTTTGTAGCCATCCGGAATCCAGATGTTGTTCACGCACGTTTGGTTCAGTTCTTCGCCGAAATAAGCGGCTACTTTGCGGCTGCGTTTCACGTGCTCGATCCAGAATGCTTGCGTTTCAGGGTCGTTGCTGGACAACGTGCCGTCCGTTGATTTCGGATGGGAGAAGCAAGTCGGGTTGAAGTCCAGGCCAAGACCTTTTTCTTTTGCCCATTCTACCCATTTTTCGTAGTGCTTCGGTTCGATCTGATCCAAGTCGATCTTTTCGTCCGTATCGACGTAGATGGCATGCAGATTCACTTTATGGTTGCCGGGGATCAGGCTCAAGGCTTTATCCAAGTCGGCACGCAGTTGCGCTGGCGTCGTTGCTTTTCCCGGGTAGTTGCCGCTGACGGAAATCCCGCCGGTCAAGGCTTGATCAGGGAACATGAATCCCAATACGTCGTCCCCTTGCCAGCATTGCAAGGAAACCTTGATTTGGCTTAATTTCTCAAGTACTGCATCTGTGTCGACACCGATAGCGGCGTATTTCTGTTTTGCTAGTGTGTAGGCTTCTTCGATAGGTTGTGTCATCTGTCTATACTCCAATCTTTTCTTCATATTTTTTTAGATGCTCCCGGTCTGCGATCGGGTTTGGTGGGTATTCTTCGACGTGGATCTGGGTGCGCAGCCATTTCCTGGCCTCCGCCAAGTCAGCGAAATCTCCAGACGCGATCATCTGCACGAGCAGATTTCCGATTGCGGTGCCTTCGGTCGGTCCGGCTACGACCAGTTTCCCGGTGACATCGGCAGTCAGCTGATTCAGGAGTTTGACGTTCGCTCCGCCGCCGACGATGTGCAACACGTCAATCGTTTCATGCGTCAGTTGCTCGACTTTCTTCAGTTCATGCGCATAGGCCAAAGCCAGATTGCTGTACACGCACATCACCAATTCACCGGTCGTTTCCGGGACGATTTCGCCCCGTTCGCGGCAATAGGCTTGGATTTCCGCGATCATGTTTTCCGGATTGAGGAAGCGCGGATCGTTCAGGTCGACGTATTGCAGGAACGGTTCGACGACATAAGCCATCTGCGCCATTTCGCCGTAGGAGTGTTGATAATTGAGGTTACGCGCGATTTCCTGCACGAACCACATGCCCGTGATGTTCTTCAGGAAACGATAGGTACCGTACGCGCCCCACTCATTCGTAAAGTTTGCTTCATAGGCGGGACGGTCGTTTATCGGTGCTTCTTTTTCGACCCCGATCAAGGACCAAGTGCCGCTGCTGAGGTAGGCCCATTTCCCTCCCAATGCCGGCACGCCAACGATGGCGGATGCCGTGTCATGCGTCGCCGCAGCGATCACTTCGATTTTCGGCAGGCCATAGCTTTCCGTTAGCTCGGCCTTCACATCGCCGATTTTCGTACCGGGTGCAACAAGTTCCGGGAATTTCTCTCTCGGGATGCCGACAAGTTCAAGCAGGTCGGCATCGAATTCCCCGGTTTCAAGATTCAGCATCTGCGAAGAGGATACGTTGGTCACTTCGCCGACCATTTCCCCGGTCAACTTGTAAGCCAGATAATCCGGTATCATCAGGATTTTTTCCGTCTTTGCCAACAAGTCCTTGTCCTCTTCATACAGCTGATACAGGGTATTGAAGTTCAGGAATTGGATGCCCGTTTTGGCGTAGATCGTCTCTTTGCCGATTTTTTGAGCCACTTTTTCCATTGTATCTTTCGTGCGTTCATCACGGTAGCTGATCGGGAGCTGCAGCAACTGGCCGTCCGTTCCGATCAAGCAGTAGTCGACCGCCCATGTATCGATTCCGAGATGGCATTCCGTCACGCCGAGCGCCTTCAATTTTGAAAGCCCAGTCAATATTTCCTGGAAAATGGTTTCGATATCCCATCTGTCCGATCCGTCGATGCGGCTGAAGCCATTTTTGAAACGATGCACTTCCTGCAACGCCATATGCATATTGTCTATTTCCGCCAGCATGATCCGCCCGCTGGAGGCTCCGATATCTATCATCGCATAGTACTTCATTTACTTATTTCACACCTCCGTCTTGTAATTGTTTACATTACTATTAAACAACTTCTGGATTTATGCTACAATGTCACTGAATGAGTTGTGAGTACCAAATATACAGGAGGTGTTCCGATGGATCTGATCGCATTGTTATCGAAAGAATCTGTCATCGAAAAGGAGCAGAAAAAGCGGCATAAATTCGTGCCCGATCTTCCGGAGCTGGAGGGGGAGGCGACCCGGGCGCCCAAGATCAAGGAGCATCTGTTTTTCGAAAACAAGGACATCTACATCAGCAAGCACAACCGCTACGCCGCCTACCCGGAGCACTCGCACCAATTTCTGGAGCTCAATTACATCGTCAAAGGCGAATGCCGCCAAATCATCAACGGTATTCCTTATCTGCTGAAGGAAGGCGATATCCTGCTGATGGACACCGGCAGCGCGCATTCCATCGAGGCGCTCGGCAAGGACGATCTGCTTTTGAACATCCTCTTCAACAACAAAAGCATCTCGATCAATTGGCTGATGGAAATGAACCACAACGACAGCATCCTCTACAAAATTTTGCTGACGAACAACCCGTTGGACACGCATGCCGCCAATTTCATCCTGTTCCGCAACGAACAGAACGAGCACATCAAGCAGATCATCAACAATATGGCCGACGAGTATTTCTTCCCTAAGGTCTTTTCCGGAAAGATCATCAGCAGTTATCTGCCGATCCTGCTCTATGAATTGGCGCGCTCCCTACCGCTCGAATACAGCGAAACGTTCAGCAAAAAGGACCCCTTTTACGAGGTCCTCCAACTGATCGATACCGAGTTCACGACCCTCACCTTGGATGCGGCGTCCAAACGGCTGAACTTCAACAAAAATTACTTGAGCAACATGATCAAAAAGCGCAGCGGCCAGACGTTCACAGAACTTCTGAACGAGAAGCGGCTGCTGAAGGCCAACCTGCTGATCGAATCCACCGAAATTCCGATCCAGACGATCCTGACCGAAGTCGGCTTCTCGAACAAGACCTATTTCTATACGTGCTATAAAAACAGGTTCCATTGCCTGCCATCGGAAGTGCGAAAAAAATAACGTATGCTCGCCGGTTGTCCGATTCTTTGCGGTTATCGGACAAACTCAAGGGCTGACGCTGCCTGGTTGTCCGATTTTCCGCGGTTATCGGACAACTCCATGGGACGACGCTTGCCGGTTGTCCGATTCTTCGTGGTTATCGGACAACTACAGGGACGATTGCTTGCTGGTTGTCCGATTCTTCGCGGTTATCGGACAACCCCGGGTAAAAACTATTTGTTTCAAAATAATAAAGCAAAGAAAATAGCCATCTCAAAATGAAATGAGATGGCTTCTTCTTTTTTTAGCTAACTGAATACCTGGTTGTCGGTTGTTGGAATGACTATGAATACCGAACAGCTGACAGATACAGGTTCTCTCGGCAGTTCTGGTATCCGTCCTGGGCGTACGCCCGACAGAAGTGCGTTCTGTCGGGTGTTTTGCGATCTTCGGTATCCGTTCAGCCGACAGATGCGGGTTCTCTCAGGTCTCCGCACCGCAAATGCTCAGAAACACCAGATAGAGTAGCCGTCTCGTTTTTTTCGAGACGGCTACTTCCTTAAAACAAGTAATTATTCATAGCCGTTCGGATTGTTTTTTTGCCAATTCCAGGAATCACGGCACATGTCTGCCAATGTCTTCTCGGCGGTCCAACCCAGTTCTTCCTTCGCCTTCGTCGCATCCGCGTAGCAAGTCGCGACATCACCAGGGCGTCTGTCGACAATCACGTAGGGGATCTCGACGCTATTGGCTTCCTCGAAGTTATGCACCAAATCCAAGACGCTGTAGCCGACGCCGGTACCGAGGTTGTAGATGCCAACGCCTTCTGTTTCCTTGATTTTGTCCAAAGCCTTGATGTGGCCTAAAGCCAAGTCGACGACATGGATGTAGTCGCGTACGCCTGTGCCATCCGGTGTATCGTAATTATCACCGAATACGCTCAAGCGCGGCAATTTGCCGACCGCCACTTGCGTGATATAAGGCATCAGATTGTTCGGGATGCCGGTCGGGTCTTCGCCGATCAAGCCGGACTCATGCGCACCGATCGGGTTGAAGTAGCGCAACAGCGCGATGCTCCATTCGGAATCAGAAACTGCGATATCCTGCAGGATCTGTTCAATCATGACCTTCGTGTAGCCGTAAGGATTCGTTGCGCTTGTCGGCATGTCTTCCGTCAGCGGCGACACGTTATTCATGCCGTACACCGTTGCCGAAGAGCTGAAGACGATTTTCTTGACACCATGGTTGCGCATCACATCGCACAACACCAAAGAGCTCGTGATGTTGTTGTGGTAATATTCGATCGGTTTGGCGACGGATTCCCCTACTGCTTTGTAGCCCGCGAAATGGATGACCGAGTCGATCTCCTCTTTTTCGAAAACGGCGTCCAAAGCTTCGCGGTCCAACACATCCACTTCATAGAAAGTCGGTGCTTTGCCCGTGATTGTTTCGATCCGATTCAACACTTCCGGTTTGCTGTTCGAATAGTTGTCGACGATGACCACTTCCTGGCCTGCATTCAATAATTCCACTACCGTATGGCTGCCGATATAACCGGCGCCTCCAGTCACTAATACTGACATTTTATCTCCTCCACTTTCATGCTAAAGTTCAATGCAACTGTTCGACGAAACGGCGGAACGCTTGTTGGCCTTCAGGGGTGCGTTTGAACACACCGGCATCCTCCAGCACCCGCAAAAAGGCTTCGCTTACCGCTTCCTGCACCACTTCCGCAGCATCGGCGCCGGTCCGCCCTTTTTTGTCCACCAAACCTGCAACCCACTCCTGATGATAAGGAGCGATTTCTGCATTTTCTCCGTTAAGGTAATTTTCGATTTCCATCAATTCATCCTTCAGACGTGGCGGCAAAATCGCCAGACCCATCACTTCGATCAGGCCGATGTTCTCTTTTTTGATGTTCTGCACGTCCGGATGCGGATGGAAAATGCCATCCGGAAATTCCGGTGAAGTCCGGTTGTTCCGCAGCACCAGATCCAGTTCGAACAGCCCGTCCTTCATGCGCGCGATCGGCGTGATCGTGTTGTGCGGAGTGCCATCGGTCGCCGCCAAGATGTCGGCTGATTCATCCGAGTACCCCCGCCATGCCTCCAGAACGAAATCCGCCGCCTCAGCCAATTCTTCCGAATCTTTCCCCGAAAGCCGGATGACGGACATCGGCCACTTGACGATGCCTGCCTGAATCGAAGCGAATCGGCTCATTTCAAATGCCAACTCGACCGGTGCCTCCGCCATCGCAAAGGTGTGCCTGCCACCCTGATAATGATCGTGCGATAGGATCGATCCGCCTACGATTGGCAGATCCGCATTCGATCCGACGAAATAGTGCGGAAATTGCGTGATGATCCCGAGCAACTTGTCGAAAGTCTGCTTGTTCAATTTCATCGGCTTATGTTCCTCGGCCAAAAAGATGCAGTGCTCCTCATAATAAGCATAAGGCGAGTATTGCAGTCCCCACTTCTCGCCGTTCAACGGCATGCGGACAATGCGGTGGTTGGCGCGGGCCGGATGATCGATCCGTCCGGCATAGCCTTCATTTTCCATACAGAGTTGGCAAGCTGGATAAGCTGATGCAGGTGCATTCTTCGCCAAGGCGATTTGCTTCGGATCCTTTTCCGGTTTGGACAAGTTGATTGTGATTTCCAGATTGCCGTAATCGGTCTGGTGCTGAAAAGCGATATTTTTGGCGATGCTCCGGGTTTTGATGTAGTCATTATTTTGACTTAGTTCATAGAAATAGTCAGTTGCCGCTTCCGGATTTTCTGCATAGAGTTCCCAGAAATACTTGTTGATGACGGAAGGCATCGGTGTGATCAAAGACATGATCTGCGCCTCCAGGGTTTCCCTCGCATATTGATAATCCGCGATTTTCCCATTTGCGACCGCCCAATCAACCAACAGATCCAACAAATCCAATCGCTCAGGCAACACTTGGGTCGGCGTCAGGCTTGTATCCAAATCTTCCTTGCCGACCATCGCCAACAGCAGATTCCGCAGCACAATTCTGTCCGTCGCATCCGTTTCCCCGTTTGCGATGCCTGTTTCCACGAAATCGACAATAACTTGGTCGATCGCATACGCTGTCTCATTTATCGTCATGCCAATCGCTCCTTATAACCGTTTTGCGCCATCGCTGATTTCGGCGATGTAGAATTCTGCCGGATAACCGATCGCTGCTTCGTAGGTCTTCCCGACATTTTCGATGAAGGCAGGAATCGCCTCTTTTTCGACGATCGCAATCGCGCAGCCGCCGAATCCTGCTCCGGTCATACGCGCTCCCAACACACCCGGTTGATCCCATGCGGCTTGAACCAATGTATCCAATTCGATCCCGGTCACTTCATAGTCGTCGCGCAACGAAATGTGCGACTGGTTCATCAGTTGGCCGAATGCCTCCAATTCTCCAGCTTGCAACGCCGCTTTTGCTTTCAGCGTGCGCTGGTTTTCCGTGACTGCATGACGCGCGCGGCGGTACAGCACATCGCTCTCCAGAACCGCTTTCGCCTTTTCGAACGTTTCTTCATCGAGTTCGCCCAGGCTGCCGATTGATACAACCGTCTGCAGTTTCGCTAACGCTTCTTCGCATTCGCTGCGGCGTTCGTTGTACTTGGAGTCGACTAATTCGCGGCGTTTTTTCGTATTCATGATGACGATTGCGTGATTGCCCAACTCAACAGGTACCATTTCATATTCCAGCGTGTTGCAGTCCAGCAGGATGGCTTTGTTTTCCTCGCCCATCCCTACTGCGAACTGATCCATGATGCCGCTGTTCACACCGATGAACTCGTTCTCCACGCGCTTGCCGGTTTTGATCAGTTCCAAACGTTCTGCGTTCAGATTGAACAGATTGTCCAAAACGACACCCATCAACAGCTCAAGGGATGCGGATGACGACAGGCCCGAGCCGTTCGGGATATTTCCGAAGATGACCATATCCATACCTTCCGAGATGGCGTGACCGGCTTCCTTCAAGTAGCGCAGCATACCTTTAGGATAGTTGGCCCAGCTGTCCGCTTTTTTATGATCCAAATCGGCCAAATCGAAGCTGATAACGCCGGCTTCCGGGAAGTTTTCCGAGTAGAGGCGCACTTGCTTCAGATCATTTGTTGCCGCAACAGCATAAGTCCCTAACGTAATAGCGCATGGAAAAACATTCCCGCCGTTGTAGTCTGTATGCTCGCCGATCAGATTAATCCGTCCCGGTGCGAAAAATGCTGTGTAGTCTTTTTTGCCGAATAGTTCCTCAAATTTGTGCTTCAATCCTGTCAATTCCATCTTCATCCGCTCCTTTTTGTTTTTGGTTTCACTTCTGATAAATGTTTACTTATTATTTTTACTAAATATTAACTAAATGAATTATAACCCCACAACAAAGAAGTGTCAAGTGGTTTTACAGCGCTTTCAAAGCGCTCTCGCTTCTTAATTTCTGAAAAAAAAACGCAAAGATAGGCTCTTAATCCTATCTTTACGGTATTGTCGTGCTGTAATCAGTTTGCGATCACAAGCGTAAGTTTATAGTTGGCGTAGCGATTTAAAGACTCCAAAAAAGAATTCAGATGTTCATTGGATTTGAACCGACACTCCATCAGATAGCAGCCTTCCCCGCTGATTTTATAGTGGTTCCGGATTATCTGTTCATTTTCCCTTACAAAATCCAAATACGGACTGTGAGAAATTTTTTCCATATAGATTGTCAGGAACGCGTGAACAGGATAGCCTCGCTTCCCTTCATTTAATTGGATTGTGTAGCCCTCTACGATGCCTTCTTCTTCCAACTTGGTCACCCTTGCTGCCACAGCCTGGCCCGTCAGGTGAACCTTTTCGCCCAGTTCTTTCATAGTGATGCGGCTGTTTACCTCAAGAATCTGTATGATGTTGCAATCGGTCTGATCCATACGTCAAAACATCCTTTCAAAAATCAAGCATTTGGGTGGAAACACTTGATTCAGAGTGTGTCCCTTCCTATCTTTGCTAGTGTATCATGGAACTACCAAACAAAGGGGGAATAAATTCATGAAGATACAACAAATCAGAAATGCCACACTAACAGTGGAGTATGCTGGAGTCCGTTTTCTGGTCGATCCGTTCTTGGCTGAAAAAGGAACGTATGCGGCTTTTCCTAATTCTCTGCGTCAAGAACAAAAGAATCCACTGGTTGATTTACCGATTCCATTGGAAGAGGTGGTCGTTGCAGATGCCGTCATCGTGACGCATCTGCATCTCGATCATTGGGATGAAACAGCAGCCTACACCTTACCTAAAGACATCCCGCTGTTCACTCAAAATGAAGCTGATGCTGCAGAAATTAAAAAACAAGGTTTCACTCAGGTCAGTGTGCTTGACAGCGACTCCAGTTTTGAGGGAATCCAACTGGTCAAAACAGCAGGAGAACACGGTCGTGGTGACATCCTTGCCATCGCAGGATCTGTCTGTGGCGTTGTATTCAAACATACATCAGAAAAGACCCTCTATATAGCTGGGGATACGGTTTGGTATCCTGCCGTTGAACAAAATATCCAGGCACACGCGCCTGCAGTCATCGTCGTGAATGCCGGGGACAATCAATTCCTGCAAGGCGGATCGCTCGTGATGGGCAAAGAGGATGTTCAAAAAACAGCCGCAGCGGCACCGAACGCAACCATACTCACAAGCCATATGGAGGCCGTCAATCACTGGACACTTTCCCGGCAGGAATTACGGGCTTTTCTGCAAGCAAATAACCTTGAAAAACAGGTGTTGGTACCTGAAGATGGGGAAACTTACAGCTTTTGATTTCCAAACTCCAACAAGACCTGATGAAGTGCACGAAAAAAGGCCAAGCATTCGAAATGCTTAGCCTTTTTTCATGCGTCATGACAGAATCAGCGCAAGCCCATGTACGTATTGTAAAAACTCACGAACAACAGCAACAGGACCAAGACCTGAAAGATGATCGAGACGCTTTTGTTCGACAATTTCTGATTCAGAGCGGTCCCCACGTATCCGCCGACCACCGATGCGATCCCGATGACAATCATGAATGTCAAGGAATAGTTCCCCAGTTCACCCGCGAGCACAATGCTGCCCAGCTTCGAAATCTGCGAAAAGAACACGGTCGCTATCGAATAGCTGATCGCTTCCTTGATCGTGAAGGAGAACAGCAACACCATCAACGTCACATTCAGCGGGCCTCCGCCGATACCGAGAAAGACAGAGAACCCACCCAGGAACAAGCCGACCGCAAAAATCAATAAAGGCTGTTTCACCTGGTAGTGCCGGATTTTGTCCTTCCTTCTTTCGTAATACAGGATCAAAACGAGCGTGATAGCCAACAAAACCGCCTGGATTGCCTTCACATAGCCTTCTCCAGTACTGTTGATCAGCGTCATGAACGCCATTTGGCCCAAGTAACCCCCGACAAGCGAGCCGATGGAGACAAGCGAAACGATTTTGGTATCGAACGCGAATCCGTTGCGGTATAGTTTTCCGATCGCCACAATCCCCATGACGAAGATGGCGACCGATGCGTAGAAGCCGATTTCGACCGCGTTATGGTAGCCGATGACGTCCAGCAATTGTTTGATGATCACGCCTCCGCCCAGACCGGCCAAGGACCCCGTCATCGAAGCGATGAACACAACCATCGCATATAATATATAGATCATTTCCCCACACTCCTCAATAGAGGCTGGAGTGTCAGCCCCAACCTCTTAAGTCTTTATTATTCTTTCCAATCCAAGTCTTCGCCATTGGTCGCAATCACTTGCTTATACCATGCGAAAGAATCTTTTTTGATGCGTTGCTTAGTGCCGTTCCCTTCATCATCCACATCCACGTAAATGAAACCGTAACGCTTGCTCATTTCCCCCGTACTGGCTGAAATCAGATCGATCGGTCCCCAGGAAGTGTAGCCCATGACCGGTACACCGTCCAAGTCGATGGCCTTTCTCATTTCGCTGATGTGTTGGCGCAGGTAGTCGATGCGGTAATCGTCATGGATTTTTCCGTCGACAACCGTATCCGCTGCTCCGAGTCCGTTTTCCACAACCATCACCGGTAACTGATAACGGTCATATAAGTAGTTCAAGGCATAACGCAAGCCCTTCGGATCGATGCCCCAGCCCCATGCGGATCTTTCGATGTGCGGATTTTTGTAGCCCGTCTCCAGACCATTCAGGCCCCGCAGAATGCCGGTTGTGTTTTTCCCGCAGACGTGGGTCATGTAGTAGCTGAAGGAGACAAAATCGACAACGCCGGCTTTCAGGATCTCCGCATCAGCCGGCAACACCGGCAGCGTGATGTGCTGGCGTTCCAACTCCTTCAATTTGTAGTTCGGGTAATAACCCCGGCACTGCACATCCGGATAGAACAGCATTTTGTGCATGAAATCCTCGTTTCCTTGGATATCGTCCGGGTCGCAGCTGTTCGGATAGGAGAAGTGGCCGGCATACATCGTCCCGATTTTGTTGTCCAAATCTATTTCATGTCCCGCCTTCACTGCCAAAGCACTGGCGATGAACTGATGATAGGCCGCCGTCATTTTGACCGCTTCGTCCGATGAAGCAATTCCCCCGGCATTCCACGGCATCGTCGACATCACGTTGATTTCGTTAAATGTCAGCCAATAGCGGACTCTTCCTTTGAAGTGCTCGAACAACGTCTCCGCATAGCGAAGGTAAAAATCGACCACCTTACGATTTTCCCATGAACCGTATTTCTGCAGCCCCATCGGATTCTCGAAGTGGGAAATGGTCACCAACGGTTCGATGTCATTTTCCAGGCAAAGATCGATAAGCCTGTCGTAAAAAGCCAGTCCTTTCGCATTCGGCTCCGTTTCATCCCCTTGCGGAAAGATCCGGGACCAGGCAATCGAGAAACGATAGCACTTGAATCCCATTTCGGCGAAAAGCGCGATATCCTCTTCGAAACGGTGGTAATGGTCGATGGCTTCATGCGTGGGATAGTACCGATCCGATTCGATTACCGAAGTGATGGCCCTTTTCAGAGTCGGACTGCCTGCAGTCATCATATCGGCTGTGCTCAAGCCTTTGCCCTCCTCCAAATATGCACCTTCGATTTGGTTGGCGGCTGTTGCGCCGCCCCATAGAAAATTATCCGGAAATCCCATTTTTTGCACTCCATTCTTATTTTTTCAATGTAAGGAACACTTCTCCTGCCGCAACCGTCCCAGCAGCTTCGTGAACAAATTCAGGATATTCGGCTGCGTTCGTCACGACGATTGGCGTGGTGATGTCATAGCCTGCTGCTTTGATTTTTTCTGCATCGAAGCTGAGCAGTAATGTCCCTTTCGTTACATGTTGTTCTTTTGCGACATGAGCTTCGAAATATTTTCCGCCCAGTTCCACAGTATCCATACCGACGTGGATGAGGATCTCCGCTCCAGCATCCGTGCGCAGCCCGATAGCATGTTTGGTATCCAGCAGCACGGTCACGGTAGCGTCAGCCGGTGCGTAAACCTTGCCTTCGCTCGGGATGATTGCGGCGCCTGAACCCATCATTCCGGAAGCGAACACTTCATCGGCAACATCGGCCAATTTGATCACAGTGCCGGACAACGGCGCTGTCAGCGATTCCTCAGTCGGAAGCACAGGAACAGTTTCCGTTTCAATAGTAGGCGTTTCTTCCTCAATTCCCCAGATGTACTGGACCACGAATGACACGGCAAAAGCAATCACACAGCCTATTACAATGTAGTAGAAGTTGGCCAGTCCGTCCGGTCCGATGAAGGCCGGCAGCGACAACAGACCCGGCGCCACTTGGGCAAACCTGCGTACTCCGAAAATGCCGATGAACAGACCGGCTGCACCGCCACCGATCATCGCAGAAATCAAAGGTCGTTTGTAGCGCAGGTTGATCCCGTACAAGGCAGGCTCCGTGATGCCTAGCACAGCCGTAAGCCACACGGAGGAAGCCAAACGTTTTATATTGGCATCCTTCGCTTTGAAGGCCACCGCCAACGATGCTCCACCCTGGGCGATATTCGATACGGTCATCCCCGGTCCGGCAACAGTGTCATAGCCAGAGGAAGCCAGCATGTTGATCCCAATCGGAATCAGCCCATAATGCATGCCCGTCATGACCATCAGTGGCGTAAAAGCTCCAACAAGCATCGGTACAAGCCAGCTCGCGTAAGTATTCACGTATGCGATCAGGATTCCGATACCTTCGCCCAAGTAGTTCCCCAAAGGCCCCAGCACAACCAACGTAGCCAATCCCACAATCAACATCGTGAACAATGGCGCCAACACCAGCCGCAGACTCTTCGGAATCACCCGATCAACGAAAGGTTCCACATAGGACATGAACCAGATTGCCAGGATAATCGGAACGACTGAGTTTCCGTAGGTGCTCAATCTGACCGGCATCCCAAACAAATCGATGCCGGTTCCGGCTTCCCTGGCGCCCGCCACCATTCCGGTAAAGGTCGGGTGCAGCAAGATTCCACCAATGGCCATTGCAATGTATGGATTGACATTGAATTTACGCGCAGCCGATGCGGCCAGGATGACCGGCAGGAAATAAAAGCCGGCATCGCCCATGAAGTTGAGAATCACAAATGTCTGCGATGCCGGGTCCACCAGCTTAGCCAAGACAAGAACAGAAAGCAGTGCCTTCAACATCCCGGCTCCCGCCAGCATTGGTACGATCGGCACAAATATGCCCGAAATCGTATCCAGTACCTTAGCGATTACGCTGCGTTTTTCTTCATCTGCTGGTGCTGCCTGCACCCCATCAAAGTCCAGCTTTTCATTTTTCATGACTGCTTGATAGATGAACTTGACATCATTACCAACGACAACCTGATATTGACCGCCTTTTTGGATAACGCCGATGATCCCTTCCATCTTCTTCAATCCCTCAGTATCCGCTTTTGTTTCATCCGCCAGATTGAAACGCAGTCTTGTTACACAGTGCGTCAAACCTGTGATATTATCTTTTCCGCCCACTTTTTCGACGATTGCTTTTGCCAATTGTGAGTAATCCATTTTCGTTCCTCCTCCTGAATCTTCTTTACGGGTATATCGTAACGCTTTCAAAACCTTGGAACAATCAACCAGAAGTGTTTATGCACAGTGTTCCGGAATCCGCTGGTTAAAGCCCTTTCTTTTTGGAATGGTGTTCCAAAAAGAAAGGGACCGACACAAAAACACCTCCAATTTCCGGTGACTTTCCTGGAAATTGGAGGTGTTTCAATTAGTTGGAGTCCTTATTCTTCTCTCCGCCCGAAAGCAGCGGATTATAGGACTTTCTTCGTTTTTCGTACTCTTTGGTGTATTTGATTTTGTCCGCCAGATGCTTTTCATAATTCCGGCTGAAGACGTTTGCGTAAAGAACATCCAATAGGAAAAGCACGGATGGGAACAACGAAAAGTTGCCGATATTGTGCACAAGGCTCTCATGGGTCGAAAGGTACAATGTCACCGTCGCTAGGTCGCTCAAACTGTTACCGCCGTAGGATGTCAGTGCAATCGACTGCAGCTTACGTTCCTTAAGCTTATGGGCAATCCGGATCAGCGTCTCGGTTTCACCGGAATAGGAGATGAAGAGAAAAACACTGTCCTCCTTGGCATAGCAAGCCTGATAGAACAACATATCCAGCCGATTATCGATAATCACATTTTTACCGATTTTGACCATCTTTTCTTGGAAGACACGCGCCAAATCAGACGGCGCCCCCGCCGAACAGATGTAGATGTCATCAGCCTTCACCAATAAGCCTTCCGCCTGTGCAAGCGCATCGTGGCTCAGCAATGAAAAAGTATCCTCGATCGTCTCAATGTAGAGATTTTTCAGCTTACCACTGATTTTCGTATTCCGGTCCTTCATGTCGAACGGATAATTGATGTCGATTTCCCCGAAGTCGGAGGAGAGGTAGTCTAATTCATGCAGATAGGCGGCCCTGAAATCAAGGAATCCCTCAAACCCGATTTTTTGGCAGAGGCGAACAACCGAGGACGGCGAAACGAAAAGCAATTGCGCGATTTGGCGCAGACTCTTTTCAGCCCACTCGTTGTCCTCATTGAGAAAATAATCGGCGATGACGGTATCCACTTTGGAAAAATCCTTCTGCTCTTTCAGACGTTCTGTGATCAACATAGCCGTAAGCACTCCATTCGGTGCAGATTTTGCCTAGTCACCCGATTCCATCAGTTGGATCCTTGTTTAGGCTTCACTTCGATTATACAACAATCGGCTACGATAGCCCACAATAGTCCTTTACGCTTTCTGCTCTATTGAAGTGTGACTTTCCCGACCCTCAGCAGATGCACATCCTTCTCCATGCAATAAACCCGGATCAAGACTGTCGCCAAAAAGCAGCTATAGAGCGCCACTTGGCTGCCGGCCAACTTGAATACGACGATATAAAGTATGGCACCAAAAATCGAAGCCATAGCATAGACCTCTTTACGGAATACATAAGGGATTTCTCGGGCGAACACATCGCGGATGAGGCCGCCGCCGGTTCCTGTCAACACCGCCAAAGTCACCACGACATACCACTGCTGGAAGCCCGTCCGCACTGCCACTTCGGCCCCGATGGCGGTAAAAGCCCCGAGACCGATCGCATCAAAATATTGCAGCATCTTCGCCAATTTGTTGAAGTGCCGATAGAAAAGGATGACGAAACCGGCCGAAAGCAGGCTGATGAGTGCATAAACAGGATTTTCCAACGATGCCGGCAAAGGGCGATCGATCAGCAGATCCCTGACGATACCACCGCCGACTGAAGTCGTTACCGCGAAAATCGCAATCCCGTAATAATCAAGTTCTTTCTCGATCGCGGTCAATGCCCCTGACATCGCAAAGGCGATAGTGCCGATAATCTCCACAATTGAAATGAATGCCATTTTATTTTATCCCCCCTAATAATAGTGCTCTGAAATATTGTGTTCCGCAAAAAGTATAACGCAAAAGAATGCGAAGCTGGTAGGGCTTTGCATTCTTATTTCCATCTATTTTTGGTTTATTTGCACAAACCTATTCTGCGACTTCCGCCTGCGCAGTCGCTTTCGGGGCTGTCAGCAAAATCCAAGCCAAGGCGATCATGCCCAAGATGACATTGAGCAGCAGTCCGGCAGAGCCGGCCATCTCCATATTCCCTCGCGTCGTTCCGCTTGATGAAAAGGATGTCCCCCTCATCCATCAAGCGTTGTTAGCCCGCACCATCGCCAACAACCAATTTCCCGTTTTCGATTTAAAAAACCACCTTTTTTGTTGCTTATTATTAACATTATCCCTATTATGAATATAACTAGTTTATACTTAATATTAAAACAGTAAAGGGGATATTAACATGAAAAAGCAAATGTTTCTGGCTCTTCCCGTCGCTCTGTTGCTTATGGCCTGTTCAAATGATGCAAGCGAAACTTCCCAATCCGAAACCACTCAATCTTCGATAAGCGAAAGCGCAGAAATCATCAGCACGGAAGTCATCGATAACGAAGCTGCGTTTTTGGAGCGAGTTGCCGCTTTTGATGCGGAGCACAAACCGTTCATTGTAGCCTACTACGATTCCCTTGATGCCATTAAAGAAAAGGTATCCGATGAGACTAATACGTTTTTAGATCCAACTGTTTCGGAACAGGAATTGCAGATTAAGCTGGTTTTTAAAGGTGATGATGGTTATTACCGCGTTGTTTTAGGACAAAAGTAGAAGTGACCTTATTGGCGCACGCAGCTCCTCGCAAGAAACAATAAATAGTTAACATAAACAAGCGAGCTCCCGCTAATTTTGACGGGAGCTCGCTTGTTTTATTCGTGTTTTTGAATTTCACAAGTCGTTTGACCTACTTGACTTATTTTTTATAAGAACAGCAGTAATCCACATACTTATCGACGGTCATCTCAAAGGAAGCGTTCGCCGGAACGACGTAGCTTTCGCCTTTTTTGTAGAGCGTATATTCGCTCTCGCCGGGCAACTGCACCGACATATCGCCGCCGAGGATCTCCATTGTTTCTTCCGCATCCGTGTTGAACTTATAGTCCCCCTCCAACATGAAGCCTAATGTTTTTTTCTCGCCACTTTCGAACACGACCGTCCTACTGGTCACCTTCCCGTCAAAATACACATTCGCTTCCTTCACTACACTCACATTCTTGAATTCCATTTGATCCCTCCACCTTCTTTTTTAATCATATTATAATTTTTCGGAGACATTGGCAATAGCACGTGTGCAATTTTAGTGATTCCGATGCGCAGTCGCTGGCTAGGAGCGGATTCATCAGGTAAACAATGAATGTCAAAAGCAGAACAGTCGACAGAATGCATGGCTCTCGACTGTTCTTCGACCGGCCGACTCAGAACAACCGACTAAACAACTTTCTCTCGACTGTTCTCCAACCGGCCAAGCCAGAACAACCGACAAAACGCCTTTCTCTCGGCTGAATCGCAACCGGTATACTGAGAACAACCGACTAAACACCACTCCAGCACTTTCCAAGGCCATCCACCCGCGGCCCAGCCGCTGCAGACAATCAATCCCTCCGAAAAAGAAGAGTGCCTCCAACTCAATGGCGGCACTCTTGAAAATAAACGGAATCAGATTGTGCTTGTGTCGATCACGAATCGGTATCTGACGTCGGATGCCAAAACGCGTTTGTAGGCTTCGTCGATCTGATCGGCTGAAATGACTTCGATATTCGGTACTATCTCGTGTTCTGCGCAGAAATCCAGCATTTCCTGGGTTTCGCGGATGCCGCCGATCATCGAGCCGGCGAAGGAACGGCGGTGCCCGATTAGGGAGATGACGTTAAGCGACAACGGTTCGCCGGGAGCCCCCACGTTCACCAGCGTGCCGTCCAGGTTCAGCAGCCCCAAGTAGGCATCCAAATTGATCGCCGCGCTGACCGTATTGATGATCAAATCGAAGGCGCCGGCCAACTCAGTGAAGGTTGCCGGATCTTTGGTGGCATAATATGCTTTTGCTCCAAACTTCAGACCATCCTCTTTTTTGCTCAAAGTCTGCGACAGAACAGTCACATCGGCACCCATAGCGTTGGCGATTTTGACAGCCATATGCCCGAGTCCGCCCAGACCGATCACGGCAACTTTCTTGCCGGGACCCGCATGCCAATGGTGCAGCGGCGAATAAGTGGTGATGCCTGCGCACAACAGTGGTGCTGCAGCATCCAGTCCGATATTATCCGGAATGCGGACCACAAAACCTTCCGTCACAACGATGTGCGTGGAATATCCGCCTTGGGTCAGCTCGCCGTACTTATCGACGCCGGCGTAGGTCGGAACGTTCCCTTTCAGACAGTATTGTTCCTCGCCTTTCAGGCAGTTTTCGCAAACACCGCAGGAATCAACCATGCAACCGACGCCAACACGATCGCCTATTTTGTATTTTGTTACTCCGGTTCCGACGTCCGTCACGATGCCGGCGATTTCATGCCCCGGCACGAGCGGATAATGCACATGGCCCCATTCCCCGTGAGCCGTATGGATATCCGAATGGCAGATGCCCGCGTATTTGATTTCGATCAATACATCCTCGACGTCCAGTTCCCGTCTTTCAATTTCCGCAAATCGGAACGGTTTGTCCGGTCCGTCGACCGCTCTAGCTTTTGCTACTACCATATATGTATCCTCCATTATGCTTCTGTATTCAAAAGCTGCGCACTATTTTTTTTCGGCGCTCTTGCTCTTGTAGAAGAAGCATACAACTTAAAGTGAAGGTTAAGTCAAGCAATAACCTGGAATCCGGCATCGGCTTTCTGCATCGCTCACTTTCCGAGCTGTCTTTCCAATAATTCCTTCAACACGACGACATGGTTGATATCCGGATCCTTGGCCGCATAGACCAACGTCACATCCGTCTCATCCAGTTGCTTCAGGATTTCGGCCACCGCAACCATCGTCTTCTCGTCCGTCAGCAACTCTTCCTCGTAGCGTTCCTTGAAGGCCGCAAATTTGTCGGGATCATGATCAAACCATTTGCGCAGATCAGGCGAAGGCGCGCTGTCCTTCAGCCACGCATCCAACTGGGCATTCTCTTTTTTCACGCCGCGCGGCCACAAACGGTCCACCAGAATCCGGAAGCCGTCCGCTTCTGTCGGGGATTCATAAATTCGTTTCATTTTCAGTTCCAAATCCGTTCTCCTCCCATTTGCTTCTTTAAAACTGGTCCATCAGTTCCAACATCTTATCCACTTGCGCGTGCTCCAGATAAAGGCGTTGCTGCAATTGGGCAATTTCTCCCTCAAGCCGATGCACTTCCGCTACTTTGGCCAACAGTTCCCTTTGATAGTTCTCCTTACCCATCTCAAGCGCTTCTGCAACGGCAGCCTTTTGCTGTTTGTACTGATGATACAGCATGGCCTCGCTTTGGCTTTTTGGGCCGCCTATCGCTTCCATTCTTTCGTAGCTTCTTTCATAGTGCTTGAATTGTTCTTTTGTCATTGTCATCGTCGTTCCCTCCAAATTGTTTTTTTCGAAAACAAAAAACCCTTCTTATAACAAGAAGAGTCGGGAATGTCGCTTTGCTCTTCTTATCTCTCAGATTGCTCTGCAGGATTTAGCACCGTGCCGCCGCATTCACGCGTGGGTCGGTTGCTGAGATGTCATCGGGCCAGTCCCTCAATCTCTCTTGATAAAAGAAGTTATTTAATTTTCATACATATTATGTCATACCATTGCGCAAAATTCAACCAATTACTAATTCGTTTAATATGATTTTTCTACATCTGTTCTACATACTTCCTTAGTATACTGAAGAAGGATCAAGCGATCCCATGTAGCTGATCGTTTCATTTGTCCTATCAATTACACGGAAACAGTCTCATAAACTATAGCCAGATTATAAATAGGAAGGAAGAACTTACCCATGAAGAAAAAATATTTGATGATTGGCCTTATTTCTTTTACTGCATTGACCACCTTTGCTGTCTCAACTCCCATAGAAGCAGCGATGATGGATACGGTGACATATGAAAATCACGGTCAGTATGTACGCAGCCATGCCACTCATCTTCGTCATCACGCTCAGATGAACGGCGTAAGTATGCATGCCAGAGACAGAGATGACAATCTTAGTTGTTCCGCTCAAGAAACGACACCATCCGCGATTCAGTGATTTCGTTAAAAAGGCAATGAATCATGGTTGATGGACATCTTTGAATGGTGTATCACTACTTAGGGATCCCCACAAATCAGAATTTTTCTGACTTGTGGGGATTTTTTTTATAATTTTTCGGTCGGCAAAAGTACCGCGAGCTACGCATATTTCAACGCAATTTCTTCCACGAATTTGGTCACGTCCTTGAAGGCGTCACAGCAATCTTCCAGGCATTGGTAGAGTCTGCTCAGCATCACGAGGCTGACGGCGTCCGTTCCGCTCTGGTGAATGTCGCGCATGGCTTGGATGTACAGCAGATCGCCCGCCTTCTCATAGGCGTTGATCCGGTCGATGCTCGCATGGATTTCTTTTTTCGACTTCCTGTACGTCTTCAAAAGCCGTACTGCCTTGAGGAGTTCTTCGGCCGATTGTTCGACTAGGTCCAGAAATTGTTTGATTTCCGGTGTGATATTCTGCGGCTGCTGTATTTCAACATGGATCAGGACGTCTTCGGTCAGATCGATGGTGTGATCAAGGCTAGTGATCAACGCAATCACGTCCTGCCTATCGAAAGGAGGCAACAGGTCGTTGTACATATAGCGCATCAGTCTGTATTTTGCGAGGTCGGCATCATGCTCAATCGCATGCATCTCGTCCAACTTTTGGCTGAGATCAGCTACCGGATACTCCGCCAGCACCTGCTTCAAAAATTTCGCTGATTCGACTCCCCATTCAGCTAACTTGATGAACGCTTCGAAATAATCCAATTTTTCCGTCTTCTTTTTGAACATAGCCGACACCCCCTAAAATATCACAATGAACAGCTTTGCCATCAGATACCCGACCAAGCCGCAACCCGGAAAGGTCAATACCCAGGTCAACGCCATTTCCTTGACGGTCAGCCAGTTTACGCTCACCAGATGCCTGCCCGCGCCAACGCCCATGATGGCTGTCGTCTTCGTGTGGGTCGTGCTCACCGGCAGCCCCAAGAGGGAGGCCGTCAAAAGGCTGAGCGCTCCGGCGAAATCAGCGCTGAACCCTTGATAGGTCTCCAGCTTCACCATATTCACTCCTACGGTCTTGATGATTTTCTCGCCACCAATCGATGTTCCTAAGGCCATGACTACGGAACACAACAGCATCAACCAGACTGGGATGATGAAATCGGTCGCGGCATTTCCTTGCGACAAGGATATCCCCAGCAGAAAAATCCCGATGAACTTCTGGCCGTCCTGAGCGCCATGCATGAAGGCCATCGCAGCTGCACCGGCTATTTGGCTGTTGCGGAAGAAGGTTGTCGTGCTTTGCCGCTCTATATCTTTGAACAGCGCACCGACAAGCTTGACGATAAGAAATCCCAAGCCGAAGCCCAGAACGGTGGAAAGCATCAAACCGTACAGCACTTTGATCCATTCCGCTCCGTTGATCCCGCTGATACCCCCCTGTAAAGCGATTGCGGCACCCGATAGGCCGGCAATCAAGGCGTGGCTTTCGCTGGTCGGAATGCCAAAATACCAAGCCGCAGTGGCCCACACCACAATCGCAAAGAGCGCCGCACACAGCGCCACGACCGCATCTTCCGTATTCCCGCCAAAATCAACCATCTTCGCCATCGTCTGGGCAACCTTCGCATTGACTGCGGTCATCGCAAAGACACCTAAAAAATTGAACACCGCAGCCATCAGGATGGCATTGCGCGGAGTCATGCTTCGTGTCGAAACACAGGTGGCGATGGCGTTCGGCGCGTCCGTCCACCCGTTCACCAAAACCACGCCCAGAGTCAAGGCCACCGTCACCGCAATAGCCGGGCTCGACAGCAGCAACTGAATGAATTCACCAAATGAAATCACCATAAAGAACCACCGCCTTTCCGGATTACAGAGGAGTAAGTGACCTTACATCGGAATCCCGACTGCGATATGCTGGAAGGAATCGACGTCAAACAAACCTTTATCCGTCAACTTCAAACGCGGAATGACCGGGAGGCACAGGAACGAAAGGATCATGAAAATGTTCTGCGATTCTTCCGCCAGCGTAGCCAACTGCTCATGCAATACATGCAGTTCTACAATCACTTCTTCGTACGTTTTTTCCGACATAATGCCACCGACCCGCAATGGGACCGATGCCAGCACTTTGCCGCCATCAACGATAACGAGCCCGCCTTGCATCCGCTCCGCTTCTTCGATTGCCAGCAGCATATCTTCATCGTTGGTTCCGGCCACGACCAGATTATGCGAATCATGGGCTACTGTCGAGGCGATTGCGCCCCGTTTCAGCCCGAGACCACTGACGATGCCAGCGCCGATGCTGCCGGTTTGGTGATGGCGCTCGCACACGACCATCTTCACTTGATCATTTTGCGGATCCGCAACAAAGAATCCGTCTTCCGTCTGCACATCCGCTGCGATTTTCTCGGTGATGATGCGCCCCGGCACAACGCCGATGACCCAAGCTTTCTGCCCCTTTTGAAGCGGAATCTGCAAGGCAGCTTTTGTCACTTTCTTTAAATGAAGAGAGGATCTGACAGCTTCCGGCACAACAGCACGGCTGTTTTTTAAAGCTGCCAGTTCCAGCACGCGCCCGTCTTTAATGATCGTTTCCGGGTGAAGTGTCTCCAAGCTGTCCGTGATCAGGATATCCGCTAGGTACCCAGGTGCAATGGCGCCTTTTTCCTGTATGCCGTGGCATACCGCATTATTGAGCGTAGCCATCTGGATGGCAATCAGCGGGTCCAAACCATGTTGGATCGCTAGTTGCGCGGCATAATTGACGGTTCCTTCTTCGGCCAATTCATCCAAATGCTTATCGTCTGTGCAGAATGAAAAGCGGCGGCTGTTCCTTTCGTTGATCGCCGGCAACAGCGCCAACAGATCTTTCGCAGCCGATCCTTCGCGCACCAACACATGGATGCCCCGGCGTACCCGCGCAATTGCTTCTTCCGCCGTCACTGCCTCATGATCGTTGCGGATTCCTGCTGAGCTGTACACATTCAGCGCAGTATCCGGTAACCCGGCCGCGTGTCCATCGACCTCAAGGCCGGCTTCTGTCGTCATACGGATCTTCTCAAGCATATCCGGATTTGCATTCAAAACGGATGGGTAATCCATCACTTCCGCCAAGCCGATGACGGTCGGGTGGGTCAAATAAGGACGGAGATCATCCGCAGTCAGCGTTGCACCGTTCTGCTCGAAGGGCGTTGCCGGCACACACGAAGGGAGCTTCATCAGGATGTCCATGTCGGCATTGGCGGCATCCTCCAGCATAAAGTCGATTCCGATTTTTCCTGCGACGTTCGCGATTTCATGCGGATCGGTCACAACCGTCGTCACCCCATATTGGATGAGCGCACGCGAAAATTCCGAAGGCGTCACCATCGTTGATTCGATATGGATATGCCCGTCAATAAAACCCGGCATGACATACTTTCCTGAAGCATCCACCACTTGCTTCCCGTTCGGATAAGTACCGATGCCGACGATGTATCCATCTTTGATCGCAACGTCCGCTTCAAAAGTCTCCAAAGAAAACACATCCACTACTGTTCCGTTTTGGATGATAAGGTCCGCTTTCTCCGGTTGCTGCGCCGCCTGGATCAATCTTTTCAATGCATCTGTCATACAAATTCCCCCTGGTTCCATTCGCTCTCTTAGTTAGCGAATCTCTTGTTGTTTCCTATATTATACACGATTCGCGCAGGGACCGATAAGCTTCTTATCAGCGCTCCTATTTATCCTCCACAAAATTTTCTCCGATGATAAAATTCGGTTCTTTCGAAGTTAAAGGTGATCGCTTTTACCTATCAACCTTGTTCGATTATAACTGTTTGCTTCTTACATGCACTGGTGATAAGATTTCCTCATGCCTTCGAGCGACAAAAAGTAAGAAGTGTCGGTTTCCGGCCTGTCATCACAAGTGAACAAGCATCAAGAAAGCGAATGGTATTCTTAAAAAACTGCGGTGGGAGCAGTTTTTTTCATCTGAAAGACCTGAAGCTTTTCAAATCAAAAAAACAAAAATAGGAGTGAATTAATATGAAGAATTTATTATCAAAGATCTTATTCGTGGGTACAGCAGGCTTGGCTTTGGCGGCTTGCGGAGCAACAACGACTGACTCAAGTTCGGACAGTGCTTCTACAGCAACCAGCACCGCTGCAACGACAAACGTCCTAAAGACAATCGAAGAGAACAAGCAATTGCGCATCGGTGTGGAAGGCACTTACCCTCCTTTCAGCTACCATGATACAGAAACAGGCGACTTGGTCGGTTTCGAAGTTGAAATCGCGGAAGTCATCGCTGAGGATCTGGGCGTCGAGGCAGTCTTCGTCGAAACGAAATGGGATTCCTTGATCGCCGGCTTGGACGTCAATAAATACGATATCGTCATCAACAACGTCGGTGTTACCGAAGAACGACAAGCGGTTTATGACTTCACCGATGCTTATTTCGAGTCCTATGGCCAGTTGGCGGTCAGCGCAGACTCTGACATCCAAACTCTGGAAGACTACAGCGGCAAAAAATCAGCCCAATCCACTACTAGTAATTACGCACAGAACGCTCGCGACCTTGGCGCTGAAATCGTCCCTGTCGACGGCTTCAATCAAGCGGTCGAACTGATCACTTCCGGACGCGCGGACGGCACGATCAACGATTACATCACGTTCTTGACTTACTTTGAGGAAAATCCGGAATCTACTCTGCGTCTGATCGACGAAAAATTACCTACCAACGATAAGGTCGGCATCATCCTGCAAAAAGAAAATACAGATTTCCAGGCTAAACTGAATGAAATCATCGCAGCACGCACAGAAGACGGCACTTTCAAAGCCATCTTCGAAAAATACCTGGGTGAAGACATCAGCGTTGGCGCCAACGAATAAGAAAAGCTGAACGGGTTCGTTCAGTTCCACATTCAGAAAATCGTACCGATTGCGCATCTTAGAGCGCAATCGGTACGATTTATCTGATTTTTGAACGGCAAATCCTTGATGCTAGCCATGCTTGTTGGATGCATGATACAATGTGGTATCGCACGAAACGCTTGCGGTGATCCACTTTTGAACCTGGAAATATTCTATTTTGTTAAATATATAAAGGAATGGTGAGTAAATTTTGCAGCATACATTATCCATAATCGAAAACGCCCTATGGCCTATTCTGGAAGCAGGATTTACCGTCACCATCCCCTTGGCGCTGATTTCCTTTGCCTTGTCACTTGTCCTGGCGGTCCTTACTGCAGTCATGCGGATTTCGAAAAGCAGGTTGTTGAAAGGACTGGCTTGGTTCTACGTTTGGGTATTCCGCGGCACCCCGCTTTTGATCCAATTGTTCATCGTCTTCTTCGGTTTGCCGAAGCTGAACATCACCTTGGATGCGTGGACCGCCGCTATTCTGACTTTTGCCCTGAATAGCGGCGCCTATTCGGCCGAATCCATCCGTGGCGCAATCCTGTCGATTCCGAGAGGGCAATGGGAAGCCGCCGATTCCTTAGGCATGACGCACGGACAGGTCCTGAAAAGGATCATCTTCCCGCAGACCATCCGGATCGCCTTGCCGGCCGTCATGAATGACTTCATTTCCTTGGTGAAATCGACTTCGCTGGCATCCAGCATCACGATCATCGAAATGACGATGGTCGGGCAGCAGTTTGCTTCCGTTACCTATGAACCGCTGATTCTGTATATGGAAGTGGCTGTAATCTACCTCCTTATCAGTACAGTATTGACTTGGATCCAAGGCAAATTGGAAATCAGAACTTCCAAATATCTGAAAAAGGCGTGACGACATGATCGAAATCAAAAATATCAAAAAATCCTACGGTGACTTTCATGCCCTTAAGGACATCTCGTTGACGTTCAGAACCGGTGAAACGACGGTCATTGTCGGCCCATCCGGTTCGGGCAAGTCCACCCTGCTCCGCACGTTGAACCTGTTGGAAGTGCCCGAAAGCGGCATCCTGAAGAACGGTAATCTCGAAGTCGATTTCAGTTCCAAAATTTCAAAAGAAACGATGATGGCGATCCGCAAAGAAACGGCGATGGTGTTCCAGAGCTTCAACCTCTTTCCGCATCTGTCGGTATTGGAAAATGTCATCGAAGGTCCGCTAACGGTCCTGAAACTTTCGAAAACGGAAGCGACGGCCAGAGCCAAAAATCTGCTGACTAAAGTCGGCTTGGCCGACAAACTGGATCATTACCCGGACCAACTCTCGGGCGGCCAACAGCAGCGCGTCGCCATCGCGCGCGCCTTGGCCATGGAGCCGGATTTCGTCCTGTTCGACGAACCCACTTCCGCCCTTGATCCCGAGTTGGAGGCTGAAGTGCTGCGCGTCCTGAAGGAGCTCGCTTCCGAGAAGCTGTCCATGATCATCGTGACGCACAACCTTGATTTCGCACGGGAGGCAGCGGACCGCATGCTCTTCCTGGAGGACGGCAAAGTCGGCTTCGACGGTCCGACGAAGGACTTCTTCGAAAGCACCACCGACCCGCGGATTGCCCGCTTCATCAACAGCATCACGATATAAAAATAAAGACGAGGCTGTATCAAAACCAGGACTACTAATCTGGTGCTGATACAGCCTCGTCTATTTGAATATCAAATTTATGCCCGGAAATAGCCCGCCAAAACCTTGTTGGCGGGGAAAACAACTTAAAAAAACGGTCAGAAAACCCGCCAAAATAGCTTTGGCGGGGCAAAACGTCCACGGATAACACGAAATCCCCCGCGAAAACCCTTTTGGCGGGGAATCCCGCCACGAACGCGAACCCTAGATCGGACAATCATACCGTCAAACCGCAGAGAGACTGACTCATTTCAGAGACAGTCTCTCTATTTTTTGTTGCAGCAACTGATGCTGTTGTATTCAGCGTTCTGCTTTGTTCTCGATCTCGATGATGGTCATGATTGCGTAATTCGCCAAATCCATCAGCGTGTCTGTAATGCTCTCGTCTTTCACTTCGGCCTCTTGCTTGATCAATTGTTTGAACCGGTGCAGTTTGTCATCCAATCGGATAGCCGGCATCGTCAGCCCGTACTCTTGGTAGCCGTCGCCAAAACTATCCCCGTAATCTTTGTTTTTGGCCGCATACAACTGATTCAGCCTTTCGCATATTTCCTTGTGCTGCTCGGCTTTCGTCATATCCGCCACCGCTTTCTTCTGATTTTTCTAAAGCCGCAAAGTTGACTTAATTCATTAAACTTTGAAAGTGCATGATTTACAAAAGCGGTTAGCCGTTCATCTTAGGGAACCGGATAAAGAATGTCGTTTCCTTTCCTGCAATACTTTGCACATCGATTTCCCCATTATGTGCATGCATAATGTCTTGGCAGATAGCCAAACCCAATCCCGTCCCTCCGCTTTCGCGCGAACGATCCGTGTCGATACGATAAAAGCGATCAAATATAAAAGGCAGATGCTCCTCGGCAATGCCCTCACCGTGATCGGTGATTGCCATAACGACTTTTTCATTTTCTTGGTAGGTGCGGATCATGATTGGCGTCTTCGGATCGGAATGGAAAATGGCATTCTGCACAATGTTTAAAATGACCTGTTCTATTTTTTTGCGGTTAATCAGAACATTCGGTATCTCGCCTATCGTCAGCTTCAATTCCCGGCCTTCCTGGATCATCTTCAGCAGCGGAAAAATATCCTGAAGAACGTCATTCAGATTCAGTTCGGCTTTCCCCATCTGCACCTTCCGATCCAATTTTGAAAGTTCCAGCAATTCATTTACAATATACGTCAGGCGTTTCGCCTGATCAAGCACGCTCTCCAGAGAATAGCGTATCTTTTCGGGATTATCCAGTTTTCCCCTCAACAGAATTTCCGAATAACCTTGGATTGTCGTCAACGGCGTCTTTAATTCATGCGAAGCATCGGAAACGAATTGCTGCAGTTTCCGTTGATTCTCTTCGATGGTTTGAAAGGAATCGTGCAGCCTAGCTTTCAACTCGTTGGTCGAAGCGACCAGTTTGGCTATATCGGCCTGAGCCTCAGCGATAATGATTGGCTCATCCAGATTGTCGACGGAAACTTCTGAAACCGATGCAATGACACTATCCAAGGGAGCCAGTGTTTTCCTCAGCATACGCGTATAGAACCGCCAGGCCAACAAAAGAATGACGATGCTGGCAATCACATAAATGATCAGCTGCGTAAGCATCAACTCCAACGATTCGTGGATGGAATAGGTGACTTCAATCGTCCCGATCGCTTTCTCTTCATAATAAACCGGCTCGGTGTATGTTGCTGTCTGTTTGTTCTTCAAAAATAACCGGTTGATGTGAATCATTTGCGATTCTCCGGAGCTCGCATAAAAAACGACATTCGCATCCGAAATGATATCCTCGGCAACCTCTTTCGCTTTTTCAGTCATCAGCTGCCCTTCATCGAGCAGATCGGTGGTTTGTTGCAAGGATTGCAGATAGCTGTTCACTTCCATTTTCCTTTGATTTTCGGTGTATAGGTAAATCAAGCTTGTCTGCAAAAAACCGATGATCACGAGAAACAGCAGCAGCAACTGCATGCTGCGCTGGAACAGCTGTCTGTTCAGGTTCTTTGTCTTCATCCTTCCACATCCAACTTATAGCCGAATCCGCGTTCTGTTTTGATGTAATGGTGCGCCGTATCCTGCAGCTTTTCCCTTAAGTTGCGGATGTACACTTCCACCACGTTCGAACTGCTGAAATAATCATAACCCCATACCTGATTCATGATAGTCTCCTTCGAAATGACGATGTTCACGTTATCGAACAACAAGCACATCAGCTTGTATTCCGTAGGGGTCAGATCAAGTTTCTCATTCTCGAACATAATTTCATGGCGGGCATCATCGACCGAAAAAGGCCCCTTTCGGATGACTGTATTTTTTTGCGGGAAACGGCTATTCAGACGGACTTCCATCCGCGTCAACAGCTCCAGAAAACTGAATGGCTTTGCCAGATAATCATCTGCCCCAGTTTTCAAGCCTTTTACCGTATCCTCCGCTTGGTCCTTCGCGGTCAGCATGATGACGACAACAGCATATTTCTGCTTCAGCATGCGGCAGCATTCATAGCCATCCATGCCCGGCATCATCACATCCAAAATGACGATGTCAAAAGGATTCTCATGCATTTTCGTCAATGCCGTCAATCCGTCCTTTGCTGTTTCCACGCTGTACCCTTCGTCTTCCAGTCCCATCGTCAAAAAATCACGGATACTCTTTTCGTCATCCACAACCAAAACACGCGTTTTTTCCCCGTCCATTGCGTTCACCTCTTTGCTTTATTGTAGCACGCATCCGCTTGCGCACAGAACGAAAAATATCATCTTCAGCTAATCTTCAGCTTACCTTCATGCTATCCTAAATTTCCTTGTCTATAATGAATCTAAATAAGAAATCGGAGGAAATGCACATGAAACGAAAAGCGATTCAAATTATGATTCTTGCCATCTATTTTTTTAGCCCCTTACCCATTGCCTTCATCTCGCTGAAGGGGCTAAATTTCGGCGCCGCCGCGCCTTCTTTTATCGGCATCATCAGCTACACCTGGCTATTATCCGAACTGGTAACAGCCGCAAGACCCAAATTCATCGAAAAATACTTCAGTTTGGATAAGTTCCACCGCTTCCACGGCATCATGGCCATCGTCGCTTTGGCGCTTGGCCTGCTGCACAAGGAATGGGCCAGTATCGCTTGGGGAGAGTTCGAATTTTCGACAGCCTTCGGGGATTTTGCCATCATGCTTTTCCTTTTGTTGACTGTGTTATCCGTGTTGTTCATGACCAATTGGCTGGGGAGGATCAAAATAATCAAAATCGTGAAGGATACATTCAGAAACTTTCCTCTCTCCAAATACGGTGCCACGAAAGTTTTGCATAATTTCAACATCGTTGCCATCGTTGCGCTGTCTGTTCATGTCATCACCATCGCCTATTTGGTCCGGGGCGATATGGCGCTGACAATGATGTACGCCCTTTACTTCATCGTTTCTTTGGGCTTCTATGTGTACCACAAGCTCATCAGGCCCGCTCTGTTGAAAAAAAATATTTATACGATAACCGATGTGGTGAATGAGACAGACCAGATCGTCAGCTTGACGCTGACAGCCGAAAACGGGAGGATCTTTGATTACAAAGCCGGACAGTTCATTTATTTGAGGGTCCTGGATGAAAACTATAGTTTTGAAGAACACCCATTTTCTTTGACTTCCGCACCGGAAAATCCGCATGCCCTTTCCGTATCGATCAAGGATTCCGGTGACTACACGCACATCATCCAACGCATCACGGCAGGGACGAAGGTGACCGTCGAAGGTCCCTATGGCGGCTTGTGGCAACCGTTGGAAGGCATAGCGGAAACGGATAAGAGCCTAGTATTGTTCGCCGGCGGTGTCGGTGTCACACCTATGTTGGGCATCCTGGAAAGCCTACGCCAACAAAATGTAAAAAATAAAGCGGTGCTTATCTGGAGTTTACGCAATGAGAATGAATTTGCCTATGCAGCGGAACTTGCTTCATTCCGGAAGGATATGCCCAACTTCACCTTCGTTCCATTCTATTCAACCCAAAACGGCTTCTTGGATGCGGAAAAAACGGAAGCCATTTTCAAATCCGCCGAGGTTCCTTATGCCTCCAGTGAATTTGTCCTTTGCGGTCCCAAAGGATTCATGCATACCATTGAGTCAGCGCTGGTTTCCAAAAATGTTCCAAAACAAAAAATCCACTTCGAGTCATTTGGATTGTAACGAGTGCCGAAAGTCCAAAAAAAAGGAGAAACTAAAATGAAAAACAATAACAAAGCGAAACTGATGACCCTCCTACTTGGTGCAGGCCTACTATTCGGGGCATGCGGAACGACACAGGCAACCACTATCGACCAAGCATCCACAAATTCAGCTGCTTCCTCAAGCAGCCAATCGAACGTAAAAACCTTCACCCTCAATGAGTTGGCGCAGTATGACGGGAAGAACGGAAATGATGCCTATGTCGCCGTTGCTGGCATCGTCTACGATGTCACCAATGCGGCTAAATGGCAAAACGGGAGCCATTATGGGGTACAGGCGGGCACAGACTGCACCACTGCCATCAAGAGATCCCCGCACGGCACCTCCGTTTTGGAGGGACTGCCGATCGTCGGTGAATTGACGAAATAATCCAAAGAAATTTGATTATAAACAAGATACCGACCAGAAAAAGAAAAAGCGCCCCAGAATAAACGAAAATCACCTCCTTAAATGGATACTGTATAAAAAATTTTATCACAGCAACCAGAGTGCACTTTGCGTGACCCCGTGTTATTGAGTATAATGACTCATAAGGGGTGAGAAAAATGTTAATTACAAAATCCAGGCTACAGGGAAGTTCCGTAGTTGTAACCCTGCCGCCTCACAATGGTGAAAAATTGGAAACCAATAAAGAATATATTGTGATTTATTCACCAGATGGGACGATCACATTGGTCCCCAAACTTGACGATCCCTTTGTTCTGTCCGAAGCAGGAGCATTTTATGAAAAAGATGAATGGGATAATGTGCAGCCTGAAGGGAGAGAACTATTCTGATGAATGCTTCCGAAAGGTACATCCCCAAGAAAGGCGATATCGTCTGGATCAATTTTGATCCCTCTTCAGGAAATGAAATCAAAAAACGTCGCCCGGGATTGGTTATCTCAAGATATGAATTCAATCGTTCCACTTTGTTTGCGGTTATTTGCCCAATCACTTCGACAATAAAAAGCATCCCTACTCGGTATACGCTTCCGAAAGAAATGATTGTCACAGGTCAAATCGTCATTTCCCAGCTCAAATCTTTGGATTTCCATGCCAGAAAAATCGAATTCGCTGACAGATTGCCTGTCCAGGATATCGCGAAAATCGATCAGATAATCGAATATATATTTTAAAAAACCGCAATCACTTAAACCCTTCATTCCCGTGTGAATTATAACGTGGAATGCTGAAAAGCATTGATATTAAAGGTTTTTATTGGATATTCCTATTGAAATCCCGTCCTTC
>NZ_QAOM01000016.1 GCF_003051085.1 Trichococcus patagoniensis
ATACAAAGTATCGTCTTCGTTTGCTTCGACCGAAGTCTAAGCTCCTTGCACATTTGGTTCGTTCATTCTTTATTCAGTTTTCAAAGGTCAATCGTGTATCACGTGTTACGTGATTGCTTATTTATAATATCACGGCTCCGGCTCTCCGTCAAGCCTTTTCTGAAAGTTTTTCAGAAGCAATATCGGCTTTCAGATGCTTGGATCAGCAACTTTTATATAATATCACGCTCTAAATCGTCTGTCAACAATTTTTTCAAATCATTTCAAAGTCGATTCTGGCGGACAACTTCTATATAATATCATCCGGGCTCCGTGCTGTCAACGATTCTTTTAAGTTTTTCTAAAATTGTTGTCTCTACGGCCGTTCGCGATACATCCGGCTGGCATTTCAGGAAATTCCATTATATAGTAGATTCGAACTTGAAATTCGGAAAACAGCCTTTAAAGGCAGACAGCGAGGATAGTAATTGGATAAAAAAATCATATTTTTGGATATTGATGGTACTTTGGTGGCGGACGACGGTTGGGTTCCACCATCGGCTGCGGACGCATGCAGGCAAGCCCGACTGAACGGGCATGAAATTTATTTGTGCACCGGCCGCTCAAAACCGGAAATCTATGATTTCATCATGGAAATCGGCTTTGACGGCATCATCGGCGCTGGCGGCGGCTTTGTTGAGCTGAATGATGGAATGTTGTACCATAAAACGGTCCCAGCCAGCGAAGTCAGGCGGATGGTGGATTTCTTCAATCAGCATGGCGTTGACTTTTACTTGGAATCAAACGGCGGGCTGTTCGCCAGCAAGAATTTCCTGCCACATGTGGAACGCTGCATTTACGGCGACATCGAAAACGATCTGGAAGCCAAAAAGCGCAAAGAAGAGAATCCGCATCCTTTTATTGAAGGATTAATCTATGGCGAAGAGGATCTATACAAATCTGACGTCAATAAAGCCTGTTTCCTCCAGAGCGACACGCTCTCTTTCGCACAGATCAAAGCGGAATTCGAAAATGCCTTCGATACGATCCAATGCACGGTCCCTCCATTCGGCGACGAAAGCGGCGAACTGATGGTTCCGGGCATACACAAGGCGACCGCCATCGAAGCGTTGTTGACGCACCTTGGCCGCTCAAAAGAACGGACAATCGCAATCGGCGATGGGCTGAATGACTTGGAGATGTTCGACTATTGCGAAATCGGCATCGCTATGGGGAATGCCAAAGAAGAATTGAAGGCTGTCGCGGATCATGTCACGAGCTCGGTGGATGAAGATGGCCTTCATCAGGCATTCCGTACTTTCGGGCTTATCTGATTACGGCATCAAATAATCTTATCCATTTCATAAAAAAATCTTCACAGTTTCTTCATACTTGAGATTTATCCTAACTGTAGGCCAATCACAAACAATCTTTTTCAAATTCTTTACTCCTCCAAAGTAAAGAGCAACTCCTTTAGGGCTGCCTGATAACTTCAGGCAGCTTTTTTTTGCTATATCTTAATTTTTTCGCCATTCCATGATACTATAGGTATTAATATCGCGTTGGACGCAAGCTCTACATCATTAAAAAAACCTACATTATATAGATGCAAAAAATCAAATCGTAAACGGGGATGTGCACATGGAACCTATTCGCAACAAAATTCTGGACTGCAAAAGAATCGTCATCAAAATCGGAACAAGTTCCTTGATGCGCGCTGACGGCTCGGTCAATTACCAAATGATCGACCGCCTCGCTTATGTCTTGACTGTTCTGCGCAAACAGGAAAAGGAAATCGTTTTGGTGTCTTCGGGCGCGATTGGAGTCGGTCTCGATCGTTTGAATCTGCCCCAACGTCCGAAATCCATACCGGAACAACAGGCCGTCGCTTCCGTCGGGCAGGCTGAATTGATGAACCTCTACACGCGCTTTTTCTCGCATTACAATCAGATCGTCGGGCAAATATTGATGACCCTTGATATCGTGCAGTTTCCGGAAAGCCGCAAGAATGCTGAGAACGCCTTCGAGCAATTGCTGAAGATGGGCATCATCCCGATCGTAAACGAAAACGATGCCGTCTCGGTCGAAGAATTGGATCACCAGACAAAGTTCGGGGATAACGACCGCCTTTCCGCAACCGTTGCGGAAATCATCTCTGCCGATCTTTTGATCATGCTGTCCGATGTACCTGGTTTTTATGACAAAAATCCGATGGCCCATCCCGATGCCGTCCTCTTCCATACCCTCCATAAAGTCACGGAAAAAGAAATGGCTTTGGCTGGGGGAAATGGTTCGAAATTCGGCACCGGGGGAATGGCAACCAAATTGAAGGCCGCCAAACAAATCCTGAAAAACAAGCAACAGATGGTATTGACCCAAGCTGCAGACCCGACCGTATTGTTCGATGTGCTGGCGGGAAAAGAAATCGGCACTTATTTTGTGAAGGAAGACAAGTAGAGGAGGATTTTCGATGAACAGTTTATTGCAAGAAATGGGCATTGCCGCGAAAGCCGCAGCCAACAGCCTGAGGAAAGCATCAACCAAACAAAAGAATGAGGGACTTTTGGCGATGGAAGCATCCCTTTACGCGCATCAGGATGCCATCCTGGCCGCCAATGCGAATGACATCTCAGCAGCAGAGGCTAATGGCTTGCCGACGCCGATGATCGAACGTTTGACTTTGAATCCACAACGGATCAAAGGGATGGCGGACAGTTTCAAGGAAATCGCTCAACTGCCTGATCCGATCGGCTACGTGGAGGAAATGACGAAATCAGCCGATGGTTTGATGATCGGCAAGCAGCGTGTTCCGCTTGGCGTCATCGGAATCATTTATGAATCTCGTCCAAATGTCACAGCGGATGCGAGTGCCCTTTGCTTCAAATCAGGTAATGCCGTCATCCTGCGCGGCGGAAAAGAGGCATTGGAATCCAACAAAGCCATCATGATCGCACTGCAGGCCGGACTCGTGAATGCCGGTTTCGCCAACGAAACGCTGCAGTTGATCCCTGATCCGTCCCGCGAATTGGCAAATGAATTCATGAAACTGAACGGCTACCTGGATTGCCTGATCCCTCGCGGAGGAGCCGGACTGATCCAGAACGTTCTGAAGAATGCGACAGTGCCTGTCATCGAAACTGGGGTCGGAAATTGCCACCTGTACATCGATAAGGATGCCGAATTGGAGATGGCTACGCGCATTCTGGTCAATGCGAAATGTTCCCGCCCTTCCGTCTGCAATTCCATTGAGACGCTTGTTGTCCACGAGGCAGTTGCCGATGCCTTTCTGCCCGTTTTCGCGGAAGCTTTGGCGCCTTATAAAGTGGAATTGCGCGGCGATGCGAGGACCTGCAGCATCCTGCCTGAAGCTGTGCAGGCAACAGAAGAAGATTTCGCTGCCGAATTCTCGGATTTCATTTTGGCGGTAAAAGTGGTTTCTTCCTATGATGATGCCATCGCGCATATCCAAAAATACAGCACGGGCCATTCCGAAGTGATCGTCACCGATCATTACCAAACAGCACAGAACTTCCTGAACGATATCGATGCAGCGGCAGTCTATATCAATGCCTCTTCCCGCTTCACGGACGGCGGATGTTTCGGCTTCGGTGGAGAAATCGGCATCAGCACGCAAAAACTCCATGCTCGTGGACCGATGGGATTGAAGGAATTGACTTCCTACAAATACATCATCTACGGCGAAGGCCAAATCAGATCCTAAAAGGGATCCTCACCAAAAATATTCAGAGCCGGGACACCGTTCCCGGCTTTTTCTGTCCACAATGCAACAACCGGCTACCGGAGAAAGAAGGATTCCAAACATGCAAAAGAAGATTGCAGTCATCGGTGGCGGCATCGTCGGCGCCACCGCGAGTTATTATTTAGCAAGAGCCGGCCACAGCGTCAGCGTATTCGACAGCGGCAACGGCCAAGCAACAGCCGCGGCGGCAGGGATCATTTGCCCTTGGCTATCCAGGCGCCGCAACAAAAAATGGTACCGCCTCGTCTCCGAAGGCGCGGCTTTTTATGACCAGCTGTTGGCGGACTTGGCTTCCGACGGCTTTAGTACAGATGCCTACGCACGCTGCGGCGCCCTGATACTGGGACAATCCGCCGACTACATCCAGGAGGTCCACGACCGTGCATTGGAACGCCGCGAGCTAGCTCCGTTGATCGGCAGCGTTGCTATCCTGAAGGGCCACGAACTCGAAAAGGCCTTCCCTCCTCTTGCAAATACCGAACAAGCCCTTCGTGTAGCAGGTGGCGCCCGCGTGGACGGACATGAATTGACGAAGACGTTGTTGCAGGCGGTAACCCACTTCGGAGGCACCATCCACAAAGAGACCGTCTCCCTCGCCAAGGATAACGATGGCACTTTATCCGTCATGAGGCTGGAAGGACCGCAAAACTTCGATGCGATCATCCTTGCAGCCGGCGCCTGGCTACCCCAGCTCCTCCAGCCGCTCGGGTACACGGTCGATGTCCGAGGTCAAAAAGGGCAGCTGGTTGTCCTCCAAACAGACGACCGCGGTTCACAGAATTACCCGGTAATCATGCCCCAAGGCGAAATCGACCTGCTTCCGTTTGGCCACGGGAAAACAATCGTCGGCGCAAGCCATGAGAACGACAAAGAGTATGATCTGCAGCCTGATGCTTCCGTTACGGATCCGATGCTGGAACAAGCCCGCACTTGGCTCCCCCATCTGAAAGAAGCGGCAATCGCGGATATCCGCATCGGCACAAGGGCCTATACTTCCGACTTCAGTCCCTTCTTCGGCAGTGTACCGGGTCTGCAAAACTGCTTCGCGGCAAGCGGACTCGGCTCATCCGGATTGACTTCCGGTCCGCTGATTGGGTATATGTTGGCTGAATTGGCGCAAGGAAGAGAAAGCAGCCTGCCGACCGAGGATTATCCGGTCGCCGCTTACGTGAAGTCGATCGGTCATTAGATAACCATAAAAATATTATCCGCTAGTGCACTATTTTTTGCTATCCCGATGAAGTTGAAATATAATTATGTTAAACGGAGGTGTAAAATATGTGGAAAGAATTCAAATTATTCATTATGCGTGGAAACGTGCTTGATCTTGCCGTCGGGGTTGTCATCGGGGGTGCATTTACAGCAATCGTCAATTCATTAGTTAAAGACATCATCACACCGATCATCGTAGCCTTGACCGGCAATGCGGATCTGACCGGCCTCTCCTTCAAAATCGGACAGGCGGACTTCACGTATGGTAATTTCCTGCAAGCTTTAATGAACTTCTTGTTGATTGCACTTGTCCTCTTCCTGATGATCAAGGTAATCAACAAACTCAAACGCAAAATGCCTGCGGAAGAACCCGTGGAAGTCGAAGCCGAAGTACCGGTTGTCGAACTTTACCTGAAAGAGATTCGCGATTTGATGGTGGATCAAAGTAAAAAAGCCGAATAGAAAATAGCCGAATACGCGCGCAATGGTTCGCGGGTGTACTCGGCTATTTTTTGTGCGTCTCAGTCAATTGGAAATATATTTTCCATAGCACCGGGCCTCCACTCGCATTCGCTTCCCATGATATGTTCAAAATGTATAGTTTTATTTTGCTGAGAGTTAACAAGCAATATTTTTTCACTGGGGGAAATTATGCTATCCTATACAAAAAAGGAAGTGGAAAATTAATGCCCATTAAAGCGATCGTTTGCGACATGGACGGCACACTACTGACTGCTGACCATGACATCAGCACCAACACCCAGGAGATACTCCTATCGCTCCAGCAAAAAGGCATCACGCTGATATTGGCCAGCGGGAGAAGTTACTTGCGTTTGATGCCGGATGCCCTAAAACTGAAGATGGATTCCCATCAAGGTTATTTGATTGATGTAAACGGCAGTTCCATTTATGATTGCAACTCTCAAACCAGGGAAAGATTAGGGATAATGGATTCCCAAGACATCCAAAGAGTCACATCCGTCTTCCGTACATTCAATGTTGAGATCCAGTTCTCCCAAGATGCCGGATTATATACCTATTTACCGGATTCTCTGTATGCCTTAAAGAAAAAAATCCGCGGCGAAATGAGACTGCCCGACGATTATCCTTGGGCTAGCGGCATGTACGGCTGGTTATGCGATATGCGCGAAGGCTATCCGGAACAAAAACTGATTCTTGATCTGAACGAAGCTCCAGCTTCTTGCAACAAAATTTCAATCAGCCAAGACCCGCATTTTATGGAGGCCGTGACGCAGTCATTGCCTCATTTAGGTCTGCATGACGAGTACGAGTTGGTCTTTTCTGATGAAAGGAAACTTGAAATCACCAAAAAAGGCATCAACAAAGGCAAAGCCTTGGATACATTATTGGAAAAACTTGGTATTTCCAATGAAGAAGTGGCGGTTTTTGGCGACAGCGAAAATGATATATCGATGCTTGCTGGAAGACCCTATTCCTTCGCAATGGCTAATGCACTGCCGAAAGCCAAGGGCGTGGCAAACTATGCAACGTCTTCCAATGATGACGAAGGTGTCTATCATGGCTTGAATCAATTGATTACAGCAGGTTTGCTCTAAACGAGAAGAGGCTGTCTCATTTTCGAGGCAGCCTCTTCTTTGCGGTTGTGTATTCGAGTTCTTAGCGGATTTCCCCGCCAAGTTGGTTTTGACGGGGAATCTCGTGCTATCCGTGGGCTTTTTCCCCGCCAAGTTGGTTTTGGCGGGTTTTCTCTGAGCATAAATTCAATTTTCATACAAAAAAGGGCTGTAAAAAACCAGAAAACCCTATTCTGGTTTTTTACAGCCCTTTTTTTGCGCGTCAAATCCAGTTTGCGTCAAAACCAGTGGATCGATGCATTCCTATCACAAAAAAATAAAATTTATTCACTCTCACAAATAGATCCTCCACAATCCAAACACCAGCACGAGCGCCAGCAACAGCGTATGCCCTTTGATCTGCATAAACACAACCGCGATGAATTCGCGCAGAAAAGCATATGGCAGAAAATAAAGCGGCGTCCAGGCACCCAAGCCGTCCGTTTCCAGTCCGACCCGATTCGCGTAGAGACTGCTGCGGACAACATGGAAGTTGTTCGTGATGAAGAGGCACTTGTAGCCTTCTTTGCAGGCGTCCATCATGCCCTTCGAGTAAAGTAAATTCTGGTAAGTATTGACGGACTGGTCTTCCTCAAGAATCACTTCTTCCGGAATACCGTTCTCCATCAGATAGCGTTTCATGGCATAGGCTTCCGAAAAAGGTTCATCCACACCTTGCCCTCCACTCACAATCAGACGGCAGGGCCGCTTCTGCTTGCGCTCTGTCTGATGCCTGAAAAAGCGGATCGCTCTGTCCAACCGTCTCCGCAACAGCGGACTGATGCCTCCACCCGGCAGCAAGCCCGCTCCCAAGACAATGACGAAATCTTTATCGAGGGCAACCGGAATGAGGCCGTAAAAGGCTGTCGCGATAAAAAACAAGATCAGCACCACACCGAAGTAGATGATGAAGTAGCCCATCAAGCGCATGAAGCGCCAAATCAGGTAATGATGGAACACAAAATAATTCAGCAGGAACAGCAGATCCATCAATAAAATGAAGGCCCCCACCGTAAACAGCAGGCCGTAACGTTTGGCCCACCCCTCTTTTTTGATCAACAGCACCCCATTTAAGACAAGCGCAAGGCCAAAAAACAGGAAAGCGAACGGTGAAATCAAGCCGAACAAAACACGGAAAAGCATCACCGCGTAACGGATCCACGCCACTTGGGGCGAGTCGTTTCCCTGCAGCATTCCCACGAAAAGGAAAAGCAGCGCCGCAACCAGCAAGTAGCTTTGGAATTGCCTGTTTCTCCCCATCGATCGGAGCTTCAGACCCCCACCAAACGAGAATGCGCTCAATAAATAGAATAGCAACGGTCATCCCTCCTGTTTAAAAGCCGTGGAAAGCTTGATACACTTCCTGTTTCTTCAGATCCCTGATTTTTGCGGTCTCTTTGATCGCATCTTTGGAAGAAAGCCCCTGCTCCGTCATCAGCTTCTCAACCAATTCGGCGACGCTGAGGTCATCAAATGTCTGTTCAACCGGCATTTCCGGGTTATCATTGCCGGCTATCATCAGGCAGATTTCCCCTCTGATTTCCGTTTCTTCGGCCCAAGCAGCCAATTCTTCCGCCGAACCCCGGATGAACTCCTCAAAGCGTTTCGTCAACTCACGGCAGATGACGACTTGGCGCCCTTCACCCATCACGGTTGCGATATTTTTGAGCAACTCCTTCAGCCGGTAAGGCGATTCATAGAAAATCATCGTCTCTTCCCTGTTTTTCAACGACTCCAACTGCGCTAACTGATCCTTCTTCTTGCGCTCCAGAAAGCCGAAAAAGTAAAACGGCTGCGGTGCCAGCCCCGAAGCGATCAATGCAGTCACACCGGCATTGGCTCCGGGTAACGGCACAACCGGCACGTTTGCGTTGATGCAGGCGCGCACCAAATCATGGCCCGGATCACTGATGGATGGCATTCCCGCATCGCTCACTTGGGCGATGGATTGGCCCCCTAGGAGTTTTTCCACCAATTGCGGAATGCGCTCCTGGGTATTGTGCTCGTGAAAGCTGACTTGGGGCGTATCCACTTCAAAATGTGTCAACAATTTCCGCGTATTGCGCGTGTCCTCAGCCGCAATCAGATCCACTTCGCGCAGTATCTTTATGGCACGGAAGGTCATATCTTCCAGATTGCCGATAGGAGTAGGCACTAAATAAAGCGTTCCGCTATCGTGCTGTTCATAACTTTTTTGCGATTGCATTTTTGTTCTCCTCTAATTTCGATTCTTATTTGATTCATCCGCTGACCCTAATCAGACAGCGTGATGCCGCGCACCTTCAAAAAATTTTCTTTTTGCTTGCGGCTCAGTTTCTTGAATGCCGCCTCGGCTTTGGTCGCTTCCGTCCTGGAACCGAAGACTTCCTTGTAAATCATTTGGACAGGGCGGCGCGCCTTGGTATATTTGCTGCCGATGCCTTTATTGTGTTCCCGTTCGCGCCGAAGCGTGTCCGTCGTATAGCCGGCATAGAACGAGTCATCCCCGCACTGCAGCACATAAAAGTAGTGCTCACTGCTCGCCATAGAGGACATCCTTTACCTTCTGGCTGTATTCCCCTTCTTCATTGTACACAACGAGCGGCGGCAGCACACGGAAGCCGTCTTCCTTACCGTCCTTGATGCCTTCGATCAGGATCATGTTCGCTTCCTTGTTCTGCTTCGGGTAAATGAACTGCAGTTTTTTAGGCGCAATCCGATTTTTCCGCATCGTTTCCAGAATCTCCATCAAACGATCCGGCCGATGAACGAAATAGGCCTTGCCTTTCATCTTCAGCAGATGGCTCGTCTGTTTCATCAATTGGTCCAGCGTCAAATGGATTTCGTGCCGCGCGATAGCAAAAGCATCCAATTCATTCGTAAAACTGGATTCGGTCAGCTTGAAGTAAGGCGGGTTGCAAGTAATGACATCGACGGAATCCGGTTTGATGAAGCGGGTCACGTCGTTCACATCCGCATGCAGGAAGGAGACCTTCTCCTCCAACCGGTTCAGCTGGACTGTCCTGCGGGCCATATCCACCAACCGGTCCTGCAGTTCCACCCCGACGATCGGATTTTTGGTTTTTCCTGTCAACAGGAACGAGACTGCCCCGTTTCCAGCACAAAGATCGACTATCTTCGCCGGTTTCACACGCGGCAATTCCGCGAAATCCGCCAACAGGACCGCATCCAGCGAAAAAGAGAACACGGCTGAACTTTGGATGATCTGGATATTTTCCCGTTTCAGCACATCCAACCTTTCGCCTTCTCTTAACATGTTTTCCATTCGTTAACCCCTTTGCTTACTTTTTTAAACATTATAATGGTATTGTTACCGATAATACAAGCAGATCCTTAAAGAAAATCATTCATTTGAGGCGCTTTATCCGTTTGTGGCTGCCCGCATGGACTTATACCTCCCAAATCAAAAAAAGCTGTGGATTTAGTCTTCATTCAGACTTAATCCACAGCTGCATCACATATTAATAATTTAATGCCAACTCGAATCCTTCTCGACTTGCCACTAATGCATTACTAGTCTTCGTAGCTCCGCCTATCACTTGTACTTCATAAGCTGATCCGGCTAGTTCACTCACTAAATTATTTTTTGGAGCGTACCCTAAAGCCAATACCACAGAATCCCCGTTTACCTTCTGGGTCCCTGTTTCATTCTCCAGAACTACACCATCTTCCATTATTTCAACGATTTTGCTGCCAGTATATCTGTTAACTTTATACTCGTCTAAAATCAAAGTAAGATTGAAGGCATTAACACCATCCAAATCAAGTAAAATATCTTCTCTCATTTCAACTATTGAGATTTTTTTACTTTGTAGAGCTAGATGTGCGGCAGTTTCGGACCCCACTTCTCCACCGCCTGCTATGATAACATTATTTCCGATCGATACATTACCAAGCAACACATCTTCCGCAAAATAAACATTGTTCCCATCAATTCCTTTGATTGGAGGTCTCACAGGCGCACCCCCGGTAGCAACTACAACGACATCAGGTTGTAAGCTATCGATATCTTCCTTGGTTATTTCACTATTCAAGTTCACTGATACGTCATACTTCTCTAATTCGCTGATCAACCAGGCTATGTATGTCGATAATTCACCCTTCGCTGGTGGAAAAGCTGCGGATTTGAATTGTCCGCCAAGGAAGTTATTCTTATCAAAAAGCTGTACTTTGTGCCCTCTCATAGCCAGAACTCGGGAGGCTTCCAGCCCTGCCGGACCCCCACCGATTACTATCATGTTTCTAGGTGCATCAGTCTTCGAATAATCAATGCGATATTCCTGCCCCAAAGAAGGGTTTACCAAGCACGTCACTGCCTCACCGGCAGTCAGCTTCATTACGCATCCTTGCAGACAGCCGATGCAATATCGGATTGAAGTCAAATCACCACTCTGCGCTTTTGATGGCAAATAAGGATCTGCTAAAGACCCTCTGCCCATGGCAATAAAGTCAGCCTTGTTCATTACGAGAATACTATCAGCCATCCTAGGATCGTTAATCCGATTGGCTGTAATGACTGGAATATCCACTAGTTGCTTAATTTCATTGGCAAAATCCACCGTCCAAGCATGGTTGACATACATCGGAGAAACAATCCCTTTATTGTGGTCTCCATATACACCTGATGAAACATGTAAAGCATCTGCCCCCCATTCTTCAAGTAGTGTCGCTAGAACTCTGGACTCTGATATATCTCTTCCGCCAGGTACACATTCGTCTGCAGAGAAACGGACAAGAATAGGGAAATCTGCCCCAACATTCATACGGACTTCACTGATAATCTCTTTCAAGAACCTAGCCCTATTATCAAAACAGCCACCGTACTCATCACTACGCTTATTTGCATAAGTCGAAAGAAATTCAGCGATCAGATAGCCATGCCCCGCATGAATTTCAATGCCGTCAAATCCGGATTTCTTTGCTCTTAAAGCAGAGTTTCCAAATTGAGTAATGATTTCCTTGATCTCATCTTTCGTCAGCTCTTTTGGAACACTTTGCAACCACGGACAAGCAATTGCCGATGGCGCTACAGGAGTAACTCCACCATTAACTGAAGGACCACTTTGACGGCCGGCATGATAAATCTGACAGAATATCTTACTGGAATATTTGTGGACCCGATCGGTCAATTCCTTATGACCCGCAATTTGTTCGTCTTTCCATAGACCCGCTACATTGCTGTATCCCATTGCATGTTCATTAACCGGATAGTCTTCCGTGATGATTAAACCCCATCCCCCTTTTGCTTTTTCTTCATGATAAGCAATATACTGCTCCGTAGCTTCACCATCTTCTGTACAATAATTAGTTACCATGGCCGGAACGACCAATCTGTTCGGAATTTCACATTCACCAATTGAAAAAGGTGTAAATAATTTTTTAAACATTTCATTACCTCCCTATTTGTTTATCTTATCTTAGGGTCTGTGGTAACTACAGAGTCAACCATATTTGTTCACTTTTTCTCAATCGGTATAAAAAACTCAATATACCGCAGATATTCCGCATCATTGATCCTTGCAAGCAGCCTACCGGAAATGTCTCCATTTATTTTATAGTTACTCTTTTCGATGTGTGAAACTGCAGGCTTTATTAGGTCCTTTGAAAAATTCCCCCGCGCACCTGCATTCACAATAAATCGCAGATAGGTCTGCTCCTCAAAACATTCTATTCTCTCAGACATAGGTAATTTCAAAGCAATACTTTCACTTTTATTTATCGAGAATCCCCACTCGAAATTGCTGCTGTCCTGGAATAAATCTTCTTTTCTTATAACGACAGTGTTATCAAGTAGTGCATAATAATCCATCCACGGATCAAAAATTTCTCTCAACTGATTAGCTGAGCTGTATTCAAAATTTTCCCGATGTGAGAAGAATAATTTGCATGGGGTCGTTTCAATATGGACTTCAAAATCTAAAGATACCAGTTTTTTTATCAATTCTTCGTTCTTCTTCTCTAACAGCTGATAATATACCGCTTTTTTCTTTATCGACTCCTGATTTTTTTCCAATAATTTCAAGTAGTCAGAAAAATTCGTTTCATGGAGTAGTTTTTTTATCTCTTGCGCAGAAAAGTCCATTTTGCGAAACCGCTTATATTCCAACAAATAATTAATGTCCCAATCATCATATACGCGATAATCCGTTTGTTTATCTTTCTGAGGGGAAATAATCCCTTTTTTTTCGTAAAATCTTATGGAATCAATAGGCATATTCAAAATTTTTGATACTTCACTGATTTTATACTTCATGGTCGACTCCCCTCTTTCAAACACATTATATATAGTTTGGATTCTCTACTCAAGAATGTTTTTTTATTTTAGTTATTGACAATTAATAACTTATCCATTAACATTGCGTTAAGTATTAAACCGCTTTCGGTTTATGGACTGTTACTGACTCGATCAGGCATGACCATTTTTCCAGTTATTTGTGCTGGAATTGTGGTCTTTTTTCTTTTCTTACTAGGTTAATGGGAGGTGAATAACAATGAAAGTTACTAAAAAAATAAACAACAACGTTGTACTTGCACTGACTGAGGATGGTTCTGAGGTTTTCGTTGTAGGCAAAGGTTTAGGCTTTCAAAAAACGCCTTTCATTCTCAACAAGTCGGATCCTATCATCGAGAAAGTCTTTGTTCAAAATGATAGTGATACCGAAAGATATATGGAGATATTTTCCAAAATCCCGCTTCAAACTATCTTAGTAAGCGAAAAGATAATAGAAGAAGGAAAAAAAATGTTAAATTCTCCATTGAATGATATGTTGCTGCTCTCTCTGGCCGATCACATACAAAATGCGATCGAACGAACAAATTCTAACGAAGAGCTGGTAAATACTTTGCATTGGGAACTAAAACATATTTATCCCACTGAAACAAAAATCGGAGAGAAAGCTGTCCTTTTAGTTAACGAAGAACTGTCCGCTTCCCTCCCTAAAGAAGAAGCTAGTTTTATTGCCCTGCATTTTGTTAATGCACAACTGAAAAAAGGAACTGAATTTTCTGAAACCGCAAAAGTTACCCAAATCATCAAAGACATAGTGACGATTGTGAAATACAACCTGAAAAGAAACATCAATGAAGACTCAGTAAATTTTGCACGTTTTATCACACATCTCAGATATTTCATTTTCCGTCAATTCAACAATGAATCATTGAACGAACAAACCGATTTATACGATATCGTCAGCCAAGCTGCCACAACTGAACTGGAATGCGTAAAAAGAATTTGCTTATACTTAGATAATAACTACGGATGGCATATAACTACGGATGAACAATTGTATTTATTGTTGCATCTCAAAAGGCTATCCAAAAATACTTAATCTGGACTGTTACTGATTCGATCAGGCATGACCAATACTAATGGAGACTACTCTATTCAGTATTGGTCATTTTTTATATAAAAAGGAGGAATTAAAAATGACAAACGAAGAACTGGCACGAAAAATTATTCAAGAACTCGGCGGAGAAAATAACATTCAGAATTTAACACACTGTGCTACACGATTGCGTTTTAACCTGAAAGACAACAGTAAGGCAAACCTTGATAACATCTCCAATCTTGATGGTATTCTGAAAGCGCAGCTGCAAAATGGGCAGACGCAGATCATCATTGGCGCCAAAGTACAAAAAATTTACCAAGAAATCACCAAATTAGTGAATATAGACCAGACAGATGAAGTTTCTTCAGAAAAAAAGGGGAAGGTTGCTGAGGTCATCGAAGTAATTTCAGGTATCTTTAGCCCAGCAATTCCTATGATCATCGCTGGAGGTATGCTAAAAGCTGTTGTATCCTTGTTGGCGACCTACAACCTCATCAATCCACAATCTGCAGAAGTAGCTATCTTAAGCATGACCGGAGATATGGTATTCTACTTCTTACCCTTTTTCTTAGCACTAAGCGCCGCAAAAAAATTCAAGACGAACGAATTTATCGCGTTAGGCTTAGCTGCAGGTTACATGTATCCTACCATTTTGGATGCAGCCAATAAAATTGCAGAGACCGGCATTTCATCCCTAAGTTTCTTCGGCCTCCCGATTCTATTGGTAAATTACAAATCCACAGTGATTCCGATTATCTTATCAGTATGGTTGTTAAGTTACGTGAATAAAGCTGTTGAAAAAGTCATTCCTGACTTCTTGAAAATTATTTTCTCAGCCATGATTGTATTGTTGATTATGGTACCGACCCAATTGATAGTCATCGGGCCACTTGGTTCCTATATCGGAAAATATTTGGCCGAATTTATCCGTTGGTTCTATACGTTCGGTGGAATTTTTTCAGCTTTCGCCTTGGGTGGGACAAGATCACTGCTCACAATGTTGGGTATGCATTATGCGATTGGGCCTTTGCAGATTCAGGAGATTGCAGCAACCGGCGGGTCTTATATCTTGGTGAGTGCGTTGACAGCAAATATGTCCCAAGCTGGGGCTGCCTTGGGGGTTTTCTTAAGAAGCAAAGACAAATCTGTTAAGTCGTTGGCAGCAACTTCTTCCCTTTCTGCTTTCCTCGGCATTACAGAACCAGCTATGTTTGGTGTTAACTTAAGATATAAACGTCCATTTGCATTTGCGCTTTTGTCTTCGGCCATCGGGGCAGCGTTCTTATCCTTATTCAACACCCAAGCTACAGCTTATGTGCCACCAAGCCTATTAACACTACCAGTGTTCCGTGCAGATAACTTCCTCGTTCTTGTTATAGGAGTGGTAATTTCTGCTGGGTTGGCTTGTGTATTGACTTACCTATTCGGCATCCCTTCTGAGGAAATTTCAGGCAAACAGGTACAGCCTGTTCCTGAAACAACAGCTATCCCTACAGAGGAAACAACGATTGTGGACAGTCCACTCAGCGGAAAAGTTATTCCTTTATCCGAAGTAAATGATGAAGTATTCAGTCAATCATTAATCGGAATCGGTAACGCTATTATTCCTGTAGAAGGAAGAGTCATTGCACCATTTGACGGTGAAATTACAGTCTTCTTTGATTCTAAGCATGCACTCGGACTTATTTCTGAATCCGGTATTGAGCTGCTTATTCACGTCGGAATCGACACGGTTAACCTTGAAGGCAAATATTTCAAAAGCGATTTTAAACAGGGAGATCATTTCAAAAAAGGAGATATTCTTCTGCAATTTGACATTGATAAGATAAAGGAAGCAGGTTACGAAATCACTACACCTGTCGTAGTCACAAATATCCATTCATACAGTTCAGTAATATCCAGTTCTGAAGGCTCCATAAAAGAAGGGCAACCACTATTGGAACTTGATTTAAAATAATCGATTAGAAGGGGTGTATTATTTCAATGGAATACAAATTACCAAAAGATTTTTTATGGGGCGGCGCAATCGCAGCCTGCCAAGCAGAAGGCGCATACGATGAACGAGGCCGAGGGCTTTCGGTATCCGATGTAGCAATTTTCAGTACAGCTATAGATCGTAAAAATTTAGAAGCTCACAGAAGCATGACCACGGAAAAAATTACTGCAGCTATGAACTATAATGGAACTGATATTTATCCGAAACGTCATGGCATTGATTTTTTCAACAGGTATAAGGAAGATATTGCTCTGTGCGCTGAAATGGGGTTCAAGGTTTTCCGATTCTCAATAGCATGGAGCAGAGTATTTCCGACGGGAGAAGAAGCAGCAGCTTCGGAAGATTCCCTTGAATTCTATGATAATGTAATCAACGAAATCGTGAAGCAGGGCATGCAACCTTTAGTCACAATTTCTCATTTCGAAATGCCTCTTGCATTAGTAAATAAATATAATGGTTGGGCTGATCGCAGGCTGATTGATTATTATATTCGATTCGCTGAAACTTTATTTGTCAGATACGGGCAAAAAGTCAAATATTGGATTACTTTCAACGAAATAAACGCAGGACGTTTCTCTACTTTCAAGTCAACGGGTGTTGTTGAAGATAAGTCTGAAAATTTCCAACAAGATTGTTACCAAGCCGTCCATCACCAATTCATCGCAGCAGCGCTGGCCACAAAAATTTGCCATACGCACAATCCAGATAATCAAGTAGGCTGCATGATCGCTCGATTCACTACCTACCCAGCCACTAGCCATCCGGATGATGTGATGAAAATGCACATCGATGAACAATTGGATAATTATTTTTATACCGATGTTATGATTAAAGGGAAGTATCCAAGATATATGACGAGATATTTCCAGAAAGAAAATATTAATTTGGTTTTCGCCGACAACGATTTGGAAATCCTAAAGAATAATACCGCCGATTTCCTTGCGTTCAGCTACTACATGTCAATGGTTACAGCAGCACATCAAGGAGGGTTGGAAGAAACAGAATCCAACTTAAAGCGCTCCATAAAAAACCCATTTCTTGAATCTTCTGAATGGGGCTGGCAAATTGATCCTGTAGGATTGCGCTATTCATTGAACACGTTTTATGATCGTTACGAAATCCCGCTGTTCATTGTAGAGAACGGTTTAGGGGCGGAAGACATTTTAACTGAGGATAATAAGGTTCATGACACTTATCGAATTGATTATTTAAGTCGGCATATAGAACAAATGCTTGAGGCTGTTAAAGATGGTGTAGAAATTTTGGGATACACAACTTGGTCGTCAATAGATATTGTTTCTTCGGGAACTTCCGAAATGTCCAAAAGATACGGATTCATTTATGTGGATTTAGATGATTTCGGTAAGGGCAGCTTAAATAGATATAAAAAGGACAGTTATGATTGGTACAAAAATGTGATTGCAACAAACGCTGCTGAACTCGAGTACAACGATTAAAAACAAAAAGTCAAACAGGAGGTTATCTCAAATGAGGTAACCTCCTGTTTGATTTATTATTCATTAGTGTATGGTATTCTATGGATAAAAAAAGAAGCTGTTTAAGAAACTAGCGTGAAACATGCTAGTTCTGAACAGCTTCTTCGGGTTGTACAGCAACAATCTCTCCGAACAATCTCCCTAATTGATAGCGGGATACTTATCAGTTTTTCCGATCTCTTTCGCCGTAGATGACATCGATACAGAAAACACAGGGCTCATCATTGAGACGGCGGGAACCATAATAAACATTGCAGACATGAAAACCATCCTCGTACAGCTTCTGTAAGTTCAGACGGGACTTCGACATTTCTGGCTCTTGCTTCTGCGCGTCCTCTTTTTCCTTCGTAAGGAAATCGATCCGATCACGCAGATGCTGGTTCTCGATTTGAAGATTTGCGTTCTCTTCTATCAGGTCATCCATCTTCTCTTGAATCTCTTTAACATCTGCTCCCATCGATGAAATACGGCTTTCCACCCGATGGAACTGATCATACAAGGCACGTTTATCCATTTTATCCACTCGCATTTTCCATACATATTTTTCTATCTTATCCTGCAAAGCCATATTTCCTATAACTCTGAACTGGCAAATTCAACCGTCTTATTGTGCTCGAACAGACGCACCTTGATGACTTGACTGAGTACATTCAATTCCACAACTTTGCCCTTGCCCTCCGGCGTCATCACTTCCTGCCCGTAATCAGGCATCGCTTTTCTGAGGGAAACATACGTATCGTTCTCATAATTCAGGCAACACAGCAAACGTCCGCACAAACCGGATATTTTGGTAGGATTCAAGGACAAACCTTGGTCCTTCGCCATCTTGATCGAAACGGGCACAAAATCACCCAAGAAGGTCGAACAGCAGAGCGTCCTTCCGCAAGGTCCGATCCCGCCAAGAATCTTCGCCTCATCGCGGACACCGATTTGGTGCAATTCGATCCTCGTACGGAATATAGCCGCCAACTCGCGGACCAATTCCCGAAAATCGATTCGGCCTTCCGAACTGAAATGGAAAGTCAACCGACTGCGATCGAAAGTGTATTCCGCTTTGATCAGCTTCATATCCAATTTCAGCTTCTTCATTTTCGTCTTGCACACGGCAAAGGCTTCTTTCGCCTCCGCGCGATTCTTTTCATCCTGCTCGAGATCTTTTTCTGTCGCAACCCGGATGATGTTTTTATGCGAAAGGATGCCGCCTTCTTCATTGCTTTTTTTATCGACAATGACGACTTGGCCAATATCGACAGCATTCCCATTATTTATGATCAATTTTTCGCCCAATTTGTACTTTGTCTGGCCTGCTTCATAATAAGAGATGGGCCCGACAGGCATAAAACGAACACCAATTACGTTTTTCATTTTCTTTCTCCTCCAGAAGCTTTATCTATAGGCTATTCCCGAGCGCGATTTCTTCCAGTACCCCTTGGAGCTGAACATTTGCTTCCAGATGTTTCTTTCCATTGAGGATATTTTCCATATGCCGGGTGATTTCCTGAGGATGCAGTTTTTCTGCAATGCGCTCGTACTCTTTTCCGTGATTTTTGTTGACGATAGCTTGCTTATTGCTGTACTTGGTATACAGTAAATCACGGTAATAGAATAATAGCAAGTCCAAAAAGAAGTGCCCATCATTTTTGTCCTTCAGACCGTCCATCAGGTCGGTCTGCACAAACACAAATGCTTGGGGATTTTTATCGGTCATCAACTGGAACCACGCCCACGTCCGCTTCTTGGATTCGTGGAAGCTTTCCTCTTGGTTCAGCAACAAGGCTGCTTCTTGGTTATTGGTGATGGCCGCCAACAACGCCGCATTTTCATGCTGTATCCCTTGCGCCTCCAAGGTTTCTCCTAACGCTTGCTTGTTTACGACCTGGAAATGGACGATTTGGCAACGCGAGCGGATGGTTGGCAGAATGTTCTCCTTAGCCGTGGTCATCAGAATCAGGTACGTATCGTTCTGCGGCTCCTCCAAGAACGTCAGCAGACTGTTCGAAGCACTGACCGTCATTTTTTCGGCGTCATAAATCAGATAGACCTTGCGGCTGCCTTCCATCCCGCTTTTGGAAAGCTCTGCCTTCAATTCACGGACTTGGTTGACTTTGATGGTATTGCCATCCGGGCTGATTTCCGTCACATCGGGAAATTCTCCTGCCGCAACCCGAAGGCAATGATTGCAGTGCCCGCAAGGCTGATCATCCTGCAACTCCTCGCAAAATAGCATCTGAGCTATCCAACGCGCCAATTCTTCTTTCCCGGTTCCCCGCGCTCCTTCAAACAAGTAGGCGTGGACCAGTCGTTTTTCCTGAATCGTTCGTTGGAACCTTTCGAGCAGTTCCGGCTGTTGCCTCATCAAAAGCTGTGTCACACCATCCATCCTTTCCTTCGTCATCAGAATCTGTAAAAACTATCTACCGGTAAAACAAACACGGTCGCTCCGCCTACATGCACTTCCATCGGATAGGCGATTGCATTGTCCAAGGGCACATCCATGCTTACTGGAGTCGCTACAAATTGCTCACGCGCCTCACAGTTGGTTTTGATGATGCGCAACACTTCATCGACCCGTTCGTCTTCCACACCGATCATGAAAGTGGTATTGCCGGCGCGCAGAAAACCACCTGTAGAAGGCAATTTCGTAGCGCGGACATTCGCTTCCACCAACTCATCGGACAGGATAGCACTGTCTTTATCTTGAATTATAGCCATAATTAATTTCATAACAAATCCCTCTTTTCTATATATTAAAAAGGTCGATCAGTAATGATTGAAAACTAATCTTGCTCTAAAAATAGCTTGGATATCTGTTTTTGATGATGTGATAGCAAGCTTCTGCTACAGCTTCACGGCTCATCGTCCCATCGACGACCACTATCCGTTCCGGATTAGCCTTCGCCAATTGCTGATAACCAGCTCGGACTTTTTCATGGAAAGCGAGCTTTTCTTGGTCCAAACGATTGTATTCCCGTTCGTCCAGATTCGCATGGATCCTTTGAATGCCCACTTCGGCCGGGACATCGATGTACAACGTCACATCCGGTTCGAGACCTTCTGTTGCGAATTGGTTGATTTCACGGATACCCTCTTCACCGATGCCTCTTGCGTAACCTTGATAAGCGATTGAACTATCTACAAAACGATCACAAAAAATGACGTCTCCACTTTCCAAAACGGGCAACACCTTTTCGATCAGATGCTGGCGGCGACTTGCCGCATACAATAAAGCTTCTGTCCTAGAATCCATGTCCGTATGCGAAGGATCCAGTATCAACGAGCGGATCTTTTCCGCGATTGGGCTTCCACCCGGTTCTCTCGTCGCTACCACTTTACGGTTCATCTCTTGTTGCAGACGCGGCACTACTTGCTGCAACGCGGTTGTCTTCCCTGAGCCATCCGGCCCTTCGATTGTGATGAAAATCCCTCTCACTTTGCACACTCCTACGATTCTAATACTTCCATTATACGCTAAATGAAAGTTTTTTTATACAGACGAATCCGATATAGCCTTGTCAATTTTGCAACAAATAATTGTCTTTGTCGGCTTTTTCCGAAAACTGAACCCTGAAAATGTGTCCGGGTCCATGTATGTCTCTGCTAGGCATATCCTGTCAGGCCGAAAAGATGAATAAATGTTGGTTATCCATCTTTTCGACCGACATTCCGATCCAAAACATGGATTCTTCCGACTTATCCATCTTTTCCATAAATCAATCTCCGCCTGCACTAAAAAAGGACAGCATCGTTGCATACGGGCTGCCCTCCTATTAATCCTATGCGTGCCTCATCTGCGTTTCGTAAAGCATCGTATAGATGCCGCCTTTTTTGACGAGCGTTTCGTGGTCCCCTCGCTCAACTACCTTACCTTTTTCCAGCACCAAGATTTCATCAGCCGACAGGATCGTCGAAAGCCGATGGGCGATGATCAGGCTCGTGCTTTTGGCGAGAATCGGCTCAATCGCTTCCTGGATGGCATGCTCGGAGATAGAGTCCAAGGAGGAAGTGGCTTCGTCGAAGATGATCAGCCCCGGTTTCCGGAGGATGATCCGGGCAATCGAAAGCCGCTGCTTTTCGCCGCCGGAAAGTTTCATCCCCCGGTTGCCCACAACGGTGTCGTAGCCTTTCGGCAGCCCGCTGATGAACGCGTGGATATTGGCTTCGCGGCAAGCTTTCTCGATTTCGGACTGCGTGGCATCGGGCTTGGCGTAGAGCAGATTCTCTTTGATCGTACCGTTGAACAAATACGTGTCCTGCGTCACCACGCCGATGTGCTGGCGCAGATAGGCCAAATCGAGTTTGCGGATATCGACTCCGTCCAACAAAACCCTGCCGCCGGTCACATCATAGAGGCGCGGAATCAGGTTGATGATGGTCGACTTGCCCGCTCCCGAAGGCCCGACGATGGCGACGGATGAGCCCGGCTTCAGTTCGAAGTTGACATTATTCAAGATCGGCTGTTCCGGATCATAGTGGAAGGAAACAGCGTCAAAAACCAACTCGCCTGTAAACGTCTCAGGCTTGAGCGCCTCCGGATCGTTGTCGATTTCCACAGGCAGATCGAAGTATTCAAAAATGCGATCGAAAAGCGCCATCGAGCGAATCACATCCACCTGGATATTCAACAAGGAATTGACTGGCCCGTACATCCTGCCCAGGAGCGCCACCATGACGGTGATGTCCCCGATGGTCAGGTCGGTGTTGCCGTATTCGATGATGAGGATCCCGCCGACCAGATAGATCAGCATCGGGCCGATGCTCGTGAAGATGTTGATCACGACCCGGAACCACTTGCCCGCCATGCTTTCCTTGATGTTCAAGCGAATCATCTGTTTGTTGGCTTCCTGATAGCGATCGAACTCGTAGTTTTCCGTGACGAAAAGCTTCGAAAGCAATTGGCCGCTGACGCTGAGGGTCTCATTCAGGATTTGGTTGATGTCGTCATTGTGCTTCCGCGACTCAAGCGTGATCTCCCAACGCCTTTTGCCGACACGCTTGGTCGGCAGGATGAACAGAGGCACCACAACGATGCCGATCGTCGCCAGCAAAGGACTTTTTGTATACATCGTGACGAGCGCAACCGTCAACGTAGCGAAATTCTGCAGAATGTTCGTCCACGTGCCCGTCAGAACGCTCTGAACGCCGCCGATATCGCTGGTCATGCGGGTGATGATGTCGCCCTGCTTGCTGGTCGTGAAGAAGCGGTGCGACATCCGCTGCAGATGGCTGTACATCTTGTTGCGCATGTCATAGGTGATGTTTTCCGCCATCCAGACATTGACATAACTCTCCACGACGCTGATCAAATTGGAAATGATCAACACCCCGAACGAAAGCCCAATCAGACGGATCAGCACTGGCAGGTCTTGCTGCAACAGACCTTCATCGATGATGCGGCCCGTTAGGATCGTCGGAAACACGCCGAATACCGAAGAGATGATGATCGCCAGCACGGAAACGATGAGCTGTTTCCAATACGGCACGAGATAGCTGAACATCCGCTTCAATAACGGCGCCGTTATTTTGGGGCTGTTCTGTTTCTCCTCCTCCGTCAAGAAGCCGCCGCGGCCCCCTTTGAACCCGTTGCCGCCCATTAGGACTCACCTGCTTTGTTTCTGAAGTCCTCCACGGATTTTGTCAGTTTTTCACAGAGCGCAACGAATTGCTCCTGCTCCTCAAGCGTCAAACTTTGATTGATGTGCTCCCGTTCCGTTTGGCGCACCGCCTTCATTTTTTTCAATAAAACATACCCCTTTTCCTGGATAAAAATCCTGTTTCTGCGCTGATCGGCCGGGTCAGGCTGGCGCGTCAAAATCCCGTCCGCCTCAAGCCGGTTCAGCATCTCCGACAAGGAAGCCGGCCGGATCCCCATCCGGTCCGCCAATTCCCGCGCGCTCATCCCATCATTCTCTTGCAATAGCCGCAACAGCCGTCCGGCGCCGCGCGATTCGTGCTTGGCTGGATTCTCTTTGCGCCTTAACGTGCGCATCAGCTTCATCGCGCTGCTGATGACATCTTCATTATGCTCTTTCATGATGATTCCTCCTCCAGATGATTAGGTACCTATCTATCTTGCCTATTATACTAGGTACCTAACTAAAATGCAAAAGAAAAGAATGCGCCCGGGACAGTTTGTCCACGACCGCATTCTTTTGCATTACATTTAATTCTTTTCAATTACTGTTCAGCTGCTGCTTTCTTTGCATCTCTGCGGTCTGCCAATTCCGTTTGAATTTCCGCCATGCGTTTGTCATCCAATTCGTAGAATTTCATCGCAATCAGAGAAGCTACCCAACCCAAGATCATCATGCCTACGAACAGGAACATCGTTACCCAGAAAATAGCTGTGCTTGGCGGTGTATCCACAGAAGGGAACACTTCTTTGAAGCCGATGTATGCCAACAGTATGCCGATGACTGTTTGCCCAAGAGAAGAAATCATTTTATCAACGAAGGAGAAGATGGTCCCCATAACACCTGGAGCATAAAGGTCGTTTTTGTATACTTCATAGTCCGTGATGTCCGGAATCATCGGGATAACGATTCCTCCTGAAACATTTCTAACTCCTGTCGCCAAAATGTATAGGCTTATGAATGCGATGGACATAGCGTTCATATCCGTCATGCGGATTTGGGTAGGATCACCCAACCAAAGCAACAGGAACATTGCGGTATAGAGGGCGATACACATCCAAGTGGAAACAACGAGCGCTTTTTTGGAGCCAAATTTACGGGCATAACGCGTTCCGATTTGGATCAGGATCAGAACCGGGATCATCGTGATGGCTGAAATGGAACCAAAGACACCAAAATCACCGATGACGATGCCGAACAGCATGACCATTACGATGGAGTTACTGGAAACGGTCGCTGCCAATTTATCGGTTGAAGCTGCTACGATAAGCATCTGCAACGGACGGTTGCCTTTGATGATGTTGAACATATCTTTTAACTTGATTTGTTGTTGGACGCCGCCTGTACCAAAGTTTTCGGTTCTGTCTTTTTCCCATAATCCGATTACAGCAAGTGCCGTCATAATTCCGGCAATGATGACCACGGTGATCACAAATTCATGGAAGAAAGATTCTGTGAAGCCGCCATGTTTCGGCACCATGTAATTCGATACATACACTGCAGCACCCGCAAACAAAAGCGAAGTATAGGACATGTCGAATGTCGAGAACAACGGGCGTTGCTGCGGGTCATTCGTCAAAACCGTTTGACCGGCTTTTGTACAGGCCGTTTGGAAAGTATAGCCGACGATATAGACCAGATATAGGAGAATGAAGTAGATCAGACGCAGATTTTGAGGAACCAAGTGCGTCGTGAAGAACATCAATAACGTAATGATCGTCATTACCACCCAACCCAAAATCATGAACGGTCTGAATTTACCAAATTTACCGTCCGTCTTATCGATCCAGAGTCCGATGATTGGATCCGTGACGCCATCCCAGATACGGCTCATCGTAATCAGGGTAGATACGATGACGGTACCCAAGCCGACAACACCGGTTGCATAATAGGATACGAACATCATTAAATATAGGAATATGTTTGTTGCACTGTTATTCAATGCAAAAGCACCTATTTGCCATGTTTTTGCGCGTCTGTAGCGAGATTCTTTTGGTATTTCCACTTTTTTTACTGTAGTTTCCAATATGAATACCTCCAATTTTTTATTTCTTGTAACTGCAAACCCTTCAAATAAAAACGTTTACAAATTGCCGTATGACAGGCACACCGGTCACATTGGCCTCCCCCACACACAACCTTCCCCTAAATCAAAAGTACCCTGAGTTTTACGGAACAGAATATAATTACTAACAAGCGATACAACGTATCATAATGTAAAACTCAGAGCCGATATACAACATAATATATTAAAAGCGCTCCCAAAACAATACAACGCTTTCATTTTTTTGAATATTATTTTTAGTGTTCAAATTTCCGTAATATTCCATTGACCGTAAGCGTTTTGGTCGTAATTTTCTTGATTGTAAGTGCGCTGGCGAGTATTAAATCCAACGTGTGCTGACAATTACTCGCGGCCTGATTTATGCCGTCGCCCTTTTTCTCTACAAAACGACAAAAGAACCAGGCCGCTGTTGGCCTGGTTCTTTCTTAGTCTGAATGGAAAATGTCTTCTGCGCGGTTCGTACGCTTGCGCCAACGGAATTGCTTGGCTTTTTTCGGTGCGGAAATATCCGCTTGGATCTGTCTTTCTTTGGCTTCACGCAGCAGGAACAGATATTTCGCTTCTGCTATCTTCTCGAAGATGCGCAACTCTTCCGGCAAATCATAGGCATTCTGCTGCAGTTGGGCCAAGGTGGTGTAATGTTGATGGACATCGCTGATCAAGTCGATCAACTTTTCGTCGTATTTCTGCTTTAAGTGTCCCTGCTTCTTGCTTGCGCTGTTCAAATGGAATGCCATTTTGTTTTCCGTTCCCCCCGTTGTTCCTGCCCTTGTTACAGTTCTCGGCGTCCATCGATTGCACGGAAGAGGGTCATCTCATCCGCGTATTCGATGTCGCTGCCGACCGCCAGCCCGTAAGCCAGACGCGTCACCTTGATGCCCGCCGGCTTGATCAGGCGCGAAAGGTACATGGCCGTCGCTTCCCCTTCGGCTGTCGCATTCGTCGCGATGATGATTTCTTTGACGGTCTCATCCTGCAGCCGTTTGATCAGACTGGCAATGTTCAGATCTTCCGGTCCGGTCCCTTCCATCGGCGAAAGGACGCCATTCAACACATGGTACAACCCGTGGTATTCCCGGATTTTCTCCATCGACATGATGTCACGGGGATTTTCGACCACCAGGATAATGGACAAGTCCCGCGTATTGTCCGAACAGATGTTGCATGGATCTGATTCGGTAATATTACCGCAGATGGCGCACTGGTGTAAATCCCTTTTGGAACGGATCAACGCGTCCGCGAACGCCAACACAGCCTCTTCGTCCATATCCAGACAGAAAAAGGCCAACCGGGCTGCCGTCTTTTGCCCGATGCCCGGCAATTTCATGAAACTCTCGATTAATTTCGCTATGGGTTCTGGGTATTGCATTTAGTAAATCCCCTTTTCTTCTCTCAAAAGAAAGGAGGCTGGGACTAAAGTCAACACTGCTCGACTTGTCTCACCCTCGCTCCCCTCATTCATTTCGGTTATTGCCTGCAGCCTGGCTTAGAAGCCCGGAATCGCACTGGCAAACTTGCCCAACTTCGCTTTCGTCGCCTCATCGATCTTGCTGAGCACGTCATTTGTCGCCATCAGGATCAGATCCTGCAGCATTTCCACATCTTCCGGGTCGACCGCTTCAGGTGCGATGACAACATCGGTCACCTTCTTGTTGCCGGTCATCGTGATTTTGACCAAATCATTGGAAGCCGCACCGACAAACTCCGTTATATTGAGTTCTGCTTGTGTCTGCTCCATTTCTTTCTGCATTTTTTGCATTTGTTTCATCATGCCTTGCATATTTCCCATTCCGCCTCGCATTAAATGACTCCCTCTCTGTTTGTGTATTTTATTTTATTATTTATTTTCATTGCTTGTTTGCTTCCGTCAGTCATTGACGACGGTCACGACTTCATCCCCGAAAAGGCTCAGCGCCTGATCGATGACTTCCTGTTCCTTTTGTTCCTCGATCACAATCGGATCGGTCTCGACCGAAAAATCATCGGCGAAATTCCCGGGGTGATAGTCGCCGCGGTAGCCGTCTTCCATTTCCGGCATCGGCGGTTCCGGCGGCAGATCCAGATCGACAGGCTTATCCGCATCGACAGTTACCGGAGCCGGCTGTTTAGACGCAGTAGGTGTTGGTGCCGCCTGCTTTGGCGCGGCTTTTTTCGGTTCACCAACGGATTCAGCAGCCGGGCTGTCGTTCCGGTTCTGGATGTAGTTGCGTCGTACCAAAGTCCATTGCTCTTCCGTCAAGCACACCAATTCGCCGGGGCGCTGCAGCATCCGCTGCGTTGCCGCATCCACAGCCGCCTGCAGTTCAGCATCTTCCGTCGCTTTTTGGCAAAGGATATCATACTGGAACGACAGGATAAAACTGGTCGGACTAGCCGCCACCGGATTGGCTTGCTTCAGCACGGCACGCTGAGTGACCGAGAGCACGTCCAGGATATCCGTCCAGAAATCACGGACGCGGGCAAGATCCTGCTTCGTCGCCTCGCCCAAAATCTGGTAAGTCCGCCCCATGTTGGGTTTGAATCCGACTGACGTGTTCGATGGACGGGTGGTTTCTTTTTTGGCCGGTGCCGCTTTGGCCCCTTCCTGAGAAACGGCAATATTCCCCGAAGCAATCAGTTCCTGCAGCTTCGCGAGTTCCTTTTTGACGAGCTCCAATTCGTGCGCCAGCCTCTGGATCTCTCCGTTCGGTGCCGCTTGTGCGCTTGGGGCTGCCGCCGGTGCATGCGCCTTGGATTGGGACAGCTTCACCGCCAACACTTCCAGATAGATGTCCGGTTGCGTCGAGAAGCGCATTTCCCCTTGGGTCTCGTTGAAGGCTTCAATCATCTCGTAGAGGAACGTTGCCGGCGCCTCCTGCGAGAAAGTCTGGAAGGCTTCGCTGTATTGTTGCGTATTATCCGCAAAGGCCTTGCCTTTCGTCTGTTGATAGACCAGCACATCCCGCGCAAACAGGATCATCTCCTCAAGGAAACGGCCGGCCTCTTTGCCGGCACTCAGAATTTCCTGCAACAGTTGCAGCGCCGATTCCGTCTCTTCGTGCAGCAACGCGCTCGAGAAGGAAATCATCATTTCCTCCGTCAGACTGCCGGACACTTTCACCGCATTTTCGAAAGTGACCGCATCCGAACCATAGGAAATGATCTGATCGAGCAGGCTGAGCGCATCCCGCATCCCGCCGTTCGCGGAGCGCGCGATGATATGCAGCGCCTGCTCATCATAGCCGATCTTCTCCTCCTGCAGGATATAGGCCATCCGGTTGATGATGTCCTGATAGGAAATCCGTTTGAAGTCGAATCGTTGCGTCCTGGAAATGATCGTCAACGGAATCTTGTGCGGCTCCGTCGTCGCCAAAATGAAGATGACATTTTCCGGCGGTTCCTCCAGCGTCTTCAGGAGCGCGTTGAAGGCTCCGGTCGAGAGCATGTGCACCTCATCGATGATATATACTTTGTAGTCGGCTTGGGTCGGCGCATACCGCGCTTTGTCGCGGATATCCCGGATTTCCTCCACGCCGTTGTTGCTGGCGGCATCGATTTCGATAACATCGTTCAAGCGTCCCTCGGTGATGGCCCGGCACGTTTCACATTCGTTGCATGGTTCCCCATCGACGCGATGATGACAGTTGATGGCTTTCGCAAAAATCTTGGCTGCACTCGTCTTACCCGTTCCGCGCGGCCCGGTAAAAAGGTAAGCATGGCTCGTTTTCCCCTGTATTAAGGCATTCTTCAGCGTCTGCGTGACCGCTTCCTGGCCTGCGATGTCTCCGAACCGCTGCGGGCGCCAAACCCGATATAGTGCTTGATAGCTCATCCGTTTCCCTCTTTCACTTTTGCTTCGTCCATCTATTATAAGGGAAAAACAGTAAAATAGAAAGGCATCGCTCTATGGCTTTCCTGTGTAATTTACGGTTGGATTTTACTTAGTTTGGAGGGTATTCAACTCAGATAAAATAATAACATTTGACAAAAAGTAAGCGATGAATTATAGTAATCCTATCAGATAGTTCGAATTCGTATTAATTAAATTTGTGATACTATTCCAGCAAGAATGAACTTAAAATACACACGACAATAATGGAGGAAAAAACATGACAGCATTTTGGGATTTGGGCAAGGTTGCCTTGAAAGTCAATGATCTGAAGAAAATGACGCAGTTTTACCAGGAAGCGATCGGATTGGATCTGCTGGAGCAAAAAGAAAATGCAGCCGTATTGGGGGTTGCCGCGGACAACACGCCTTTGGTTGAATTGATCCAACTCGATGCACCCTCCGATCGGAAACTGACGACCGGACTTTTCCATTTGGCAATCCTTTTGCCGACTCGAGCGGACTTGGGATCCATCCTGTATCATTTGCTGACGAAGAAATATGCCATTGATGGAGCGAGTGACCACGGCTACAGCGAAGCGATTTACTTAACCGATCCAGAAGGCAACGGCATCGAGATTTACCGCGACAAAGAGAGGTCGATTTGGGATGTCCGACCGGATGGCAAAATAGAGGGCGTTACGGAAGCAATGGACGCTGATGGCGTAATCGGTGCGATGGTCAAAATTTATGATGGTATCCCTTCCGGCTCCATAATGGGGCATGTCCATTTGACCGTTCACGATCTGGTCGAAACCCAACAATTTTACGAAAATGTTCTCGGCATCTCACTGAAGTCGGACTTCTTCGGGCAAGCAAAATTCTTCGCAGCCGGAAACTACCACCACCACATTGGTTCGAATATGTGGGCTGGCAAAAAGTTGCCGGCTGCCGAAGAGAACCAACCAGGTTTGGCCTACTTCACGTGGGTGGTTGCCGATCATGCTGCCTATGAAGCATTGAAAGGCAGATTGAATAATGAAGGGATTTCGTTCGAGGAAAGTGCGAACGAACTGATCTTCAAAGACAACAGCGGCATCGAAATCCACGCTGCCATTCATCAAGGGTAATCATTGAATCAGCATCTTATAGCGTAACCGGTGGGTATTCCTACCGGTTACGCTTTTTGATATAGAGCATTCAGGTGGGTCCAATGTGATAATTTTTTTACTCTAAAAAAATTCAAAAGCACATACTATCAGCCCAAACCACGCCTATGGTTTATAGTACTGATATTATGTGCTTTTGAATTCGTTCGGATACTACGCGTCTGGTTGATGTGCAGAACAAGCTTATTTTCTCATCGTTTTCATAATAAGGGAAAGGATGAGGATCAGGATGATTGCTCCTATTAATGCAGGTGCGATGTAGAATCCTCCGATTGCAGGTCCCCAAGCTCCGAATAAAGTTACTCCTAACCATGACCCAACGAAACCTGCAATGATATTCCCGATAATGCCACCTGGAACATCTTTACCCAAAAAAGCTCCAGCGAGTGCGCCTAAGACACCACCGACAATTAGAGACCAAAGAAAGTCCATTTTTTACTCCTCCTTCTAATAAAGAAGCCTGCAGTAACCATGTGTCCATACCTTACTCGTTACACTGCAATTATATAAGGAATGACCTATATTATAAAGTATTTGCACTCGAAGCGAGCTGGTTTAAAAGGGAACCTTGAACTTTTCAGACTAAACTCCTACAGCAATATAAAAAACTCCCGAAGAATGGATTCGGGAGTTTTGGATGCTTGCCTTATTTAGCTTTCAATACGTGAATCTTCATCTGTATCAGCGTTACCTGGAACAACTGTTGTTTCCTGCTCCAAAACATCTGCGATTGACTCAACATCAGGATGAGAATCAGTCTCCGGTGTCTCTTGAAGAATTTGGTTGGACTCAACCGCATCAACCGTATCTGTTGCAATTACGTCCACTTGTTCCAAATTCAGTGAAGCTTCTTTGTTAAAAAGGTCGTCCACTATCACAACAATCTCACCATCATCTAATTGCTTCTGATACCCTTCCAGTAGCGTGTCTTCTTCTGGTTCCAATTCAGCGTCCTCTTTGTTGCTCGCATAATCACTGCTGGTGAAGATAGGGAAAGCCTGCATGATTTTCTCCCAGAGGGTAAGATGCTCATCGACAGTGTCATCTAACTTTATTGTAGCCTCTGTAGAATTGATCAGTTCCTCATACTTCTTAGCTTCATTTGTTATAAGTGTAATATTCGATTCAGTGTATCCTTCTTGTCGCAAACCCTCTAAAACAGTATGAACTTCTGAAATGGTGCGGTAGGAGCCTTTTACAAACTTAGCCATATTCATTACCTCCACTTTCTTCTTCGTTACGCTACTACAGATTCATTGTATAGAAAATTAGCTTCACTAGCAAAGATTAACTCTTTTCAAGAATTAAATAGAGTTCAGTAATCGAACCAATTAGAGGGAAATCACTATCTACAGCAACCTAAAATTAGGGATATATTCAGCAGACACTATTTACCCGTTCGTTTGTTTTGTTCTTGATTATAACGGTCTCCTACAATTTCTAATTGATCCACTGCATGGTTAATGTCATTCAGCTCTTGTTTGCTAAAATGAATGGACGTTGCACCAACATTTTCGTCTATTCTACTCAATTTTGTTGTTCCTGGAATGGGTACAATCCAATCTTTTTGTGCCAATAACCACGCAAGCGATACTTGTGCAATCGTCGCTTCTTTTTCATTGGCAATTTTTTGTAATAAGTCCAGAACTACTTGATTAGCTTTGAAAGCTTCTTCTGTAAAACGTGGAAGTTCTGCACGATTATCATTTTCGCTAGCTATAGCATCTCTTGTCAATTTTCCGGTAAGAAATCCTCTACCCAAAGGACTGTAGGCAACTAAACCAATTTTCAACTCTTCCAAAGTCGGGATCACTTCTTTTTCTAATTCTCTCCACCAAATAGAATATTCGCTTTGAACAGCTGCTAAAGGTTCGATGTGATGTGCACGACGAATTGTTTCTGCACTCGCCTCAGATAATCCCCATTGCAGAATTTTCCCTTCCTTCTTAAATTCCTGCATAGTCCGGGCCACTTCTTCAATCGGAATATTAGGATCCACCCGATGAATATAGTACAAATCAATATAATCCGTTCCCAGACGTTTTAAAGAGCCCTCTAAAGAATTTCTCAATGTTTCTTTATTACTGTCTGGGTAGTAGGAATTTCCATTAATGTCAAAGCCGCCTTTTGTCGCTAGTTGAATCTCTTTACGAAATGTTTGAATAGCTTCGCCGACTAATTCTTCATTGGTGTAGGGACCATATACTTCTGCGGTGTCAAACATTGTCACTCCGGCATCAAAAGCACGCTGCACAACTTTCATCATTTCATTTCGATCCTTGACTGGTCCTCTGTGATGATTCAATCCCATACAGCCAAAGCCTAATTCCGATGTCACTAATCCTTCGATTCCTAAAGTACGTTTATTCATATCGTTACTCCCCCTCTATTTTTGTAGAACAAAAAATGAAGCTAAGCACCATTTTCCTAGTACTTAACTTCATTTTACTTGTTAAAGTTCACTTTAAGGCAAGCGCTTTCCTTGCTTCTTCACTATTTAGGCAATGACTTTATAGTAAACTAAAATCATGGTCAATTACTTCTTGAAAAGTAAATGCTCCTTCATCATACTCAAAAACTAAAATACTACAATTTCGGGTATTACCTAATGTACCTGTCCATTTTTTTCTAAACATAGTGCATGCACCACCATGACTTACAGCTAATATATTTTGATGATCTTCTTTCTCCATCAATTCAGTTAATGTCTGAACCATACGATTTTGCACTTCTAAATCAGATTCCCCATTATAATGTGTAAAAAAGTCACCGTAGGTACCCTGATTTGATAGAACCTTAGGATTCAAATCCTCACTTTCACCTTCAAATGTGCCAAAGTTCCATTCTTTCAATCCTTTTAAACGTTTATACGGCATGTCTGTGACTAACTCTAAAGTATCAACTGCTCTTTCTTGCGTTGATGAATAGGCATAGTCAAACACAATACCGTTATTTTCAAAATATTGTTTCGCAATTTGTGCTTGTTTAATTCCAACTTCTGTTAATGGAGAGTCGCTTGCACCTTGAATCATTCTTCGAATGTTAAAAAGTGTTTGTCCATGTCTCATTAAATACAATTTTTTTGCCATTTAACCTCTCCTAAAATATTATTTTTTATAGGTTTTTAGATTAAAGTACCCTCATATTAAAACGAAGAACACTGCTTTGTCTCTTCGAGCTAATCATACGGCGCTAGAAGTTAAATATCAATTACCTATATTGAATGCTTAACTATACCTAAAAAGCATAGGAGGAAACGGATGGAATTTAGACTATTACGTTATTTTTGATTAAGTCCTCACGCCCTTCTCGAATAAAAGCTTAATCGCGTTCAATGCGTCTTGCGTGGATAAAATGACATTTTTGCGAGTCTTGTCTTAAAAGCAAAATCAGTGTCCAGAAAATGGTTCATTTCTGGACACTTCTTTTTTGGTATGATTTTTCTCTAAATGATCTGAAATACGTGTCCATAAACCCGTCGCAAATTCTATGTCCAATTGATCACCCTGGATAAAGTTATGGTACAACGAAATAAAAAAGAAGGTGATTTTTTGAAAATTGGATACGCACGTGTTTCTACTGGATTACAGAATTTGGATCTCCAGGAAGATAGTCTGGAAAAATTTGGCTGTGAGAAAATCTTTACAGATCACATGAGTGGCGCAAAGAGCAATCGCCCAGGATTAGAAACAGCAATTGAATTTGTTCGATCAGGGGATACACTCGTTGTGTGGCGATTAGATCGGCTTGGGCGGAATATGGAAGACTTGATTACGATCGTCAATCGTTTGAATAATCGTGGCGTGAGCTTTCACAGCTTACAAGAAAACATCACGATGGATAAATCAAGTTCGACGGGCCAATTAATGTTCCATCTGTTTGCAGCATTTGCGGAATTTGAGCAGAATCTGATTCTGGAACGATCGGCAGCCGGCCTTGCTGCTGCACGCGCAAGAGGTAGATTTGGTGGACGCCCAGAAAAGTTGAGTAAAAGTGACTTGGAACTAATGAAGACGTTAATCGATAATGGAACGCCTATTAAAACGATTGCCGAAAGATGGAATGTTTCCCGTACAACCATTTATCGTTACCTCAATAAATTAGAAGAAACGAATGCTGAACCCCATTTATCATCTAATTAATTATATTGTGCTCGATAAAAATCGTTTGCCGTGGAAATCTGATCACCAGGAATGTTCGATAGCTAAAAGATTAACTGAAAACCAAAAGCATATATTCTGGTGTCATGTTTTTATATTATGAACGAGTATAAGTAAAATTATCTACGAAAGATAGAGACAAAGCTAGCTCGTATCTCTTTGACAAAATTTACCTTAATTCATTTTTCTTATAAAAGATTGGAAGAAATTTTAAAGATTTTAGTTCTAAATAATCGAGTAGTCATCTCCTTGAATAGAAACTTTAGTTTTTGATCAATAAATTAATCAAAGTGAAATAACAAAAAACCTGGGACAGAATCTCGTTCATTCTGTCCCAAGTTTAATTTTATTCAACTCATCAGCCCTTATTGACAAAGAGCTGATTTTCAGGTGGTTGTTCGGTTTTATAGCTCTATTTTCTGTATAGATCTTCCAGTGACCCCATAATCACCAGGCTACTTCTCTAGATGATTATACAATGCACCTAGTAAATTAGCGTCGTTGTTATAGTGGCAAGCTCGGATATCAGGGGTTGCTACTTCAAACGGATAATTAGAGATGAGTTTATCAACTTCTTCTCGAACAAACTTGAGAAATAGTTCTTGCTCACTAATTCCACCGCCAATTGCAAACCGATCTGGGTTGATAGTAAAATGCAAATTGATAATTTGAGTGGCTATCAGATGAGCATAGGTACGAAGAGTGTATAATACCTCTTTGTCCCCTGAATTCGCCAAGTCAAAAATATCCTCACCAGTAAGCGTGTCAGTAGCACAATTTTTGACTTTTTCCACCTGTTTTATCAAAGAAGGGACACCCCCAGCGATTGCCAAGTTTTTCTGACCATTTAGGCTATCACTCGCATCTGTCAGAATATAGGAAAATTCACCTGCAAGCAAATGTTTCCCTTTGATAATCTTTCGGTCAATGATAACTGCTCCTCCAACTGCTGTTCCTATAATCATAGAAACAGCAGTTTGACAATCAGAAAGACTTCCTTGCTGTAATTCTGCAAGGGCTGCACAGTTAGCATCATTTTCGATGCTGACGGGAATATGATAAATTTTTTCTAGTTCTTCTACAATAGCAAAATTTTTAATGAAATCTAGCGAGCCACCATTTCGCATTATACCAACACTGCTGTCAATTACACCTGCACTTGAAATGGCAATTCCGTCGATAACCTCTTGGAATCCTACTATCAAACCCTTTAGACTATCTAAAAAGTCTGATAAGCCTGTTTTTACTGTTGGCAATTTCCCTTTTTCAAGAAACTTCCCTTGAGCACTCATAACGGCATATTTTGTATAAGTTCCTCCTATGTCAATACTTAAATATCGCATTTTAACTCTCCCTTATGTGTTGCTATCCTTCATAAAATCTCATATCTTTCCATACTTCCATTAATTTAGAAAAGTTCTTGTCAGTAAAATAACTCTCTCGATCATAAATACGTAGGGGGGTCTCATAACCTTTATAACACTCCCAGTTAAGATTTGGATTACCAGATTTTATAAATCTAACCCAATCACCATGCATGTTTTCAATGATAGAATGAACCACTTCCTCATTTTCACCCTCAAAAATATAGCGACTAAATTCAAAGTCTTGGTTTGCGAACATGGCTGGTAAATCGTATGCATGAGATGCTCCCATACCATTCTGTTTGCCAGATGCCGTGATAAGATCATAGCGATAGAGCCAGACCTCATTAGAATTATCTTTAAATGTTTCTGCTAATTTAAGCGTTGGCATTTGGAATACATAATCTGTTACAAGCTGTGTAAAAGGATTATTAATTTTTTCGGTAATATCACTATTATCCACGACTTCTAGAAGAGATTTGTTGTCATGCCATTTCACCTCAGCAGACGGTGAATAATAATGGACAATGCTTGGTAGTTCCTGTAACAAGTCATTGTTCTTAAACATTTCGCTGACCATCTCCCAACTACTGGGAAATCCTGTTCTAATAGGACGTACAAAAGTTGTACCCTCATGAGCATTACATCCTAAAATAATCCTAATTCCTCTTACACTTCCCTTTTGAATGGCTTCAAGCGGACGCATTGGAAGTAAATCATCCTGGACAGGACCAGGCAAAAAATAGCCTGGATTTTTGGCTTGACTATGTTTACTGACATATTGATGCCCTTTCATAAGCTGACTAGACTCCAAAGTTTTTAATTGTAATAAATCTTCTTCTGTCCAACCCATACCTTCGATGAATAAATCAATATTTTCTCTAGCTTGCTGATGTGTTGAGATACAATTAACCAAACTACTTTGAATGATAGCTTGTTGAAAAGTTCCCTTTGCAGATGGAGCTACAAGTAGATTGATAACTGAAGAACCACCCGCTGATTCACCACAGATAGTCGTACGTGTGGGATCTCCTCCGAATTTCTTGATATTATCACGAATCCATTGCATCGCTAAGATTTGATCGGATAAACCACAGTTACTATCAAATTCTTGACCATTCTTATAGGTCGTAAAATCATAAAAGCCAAAAATATTTAATCGATATTGAAAGGAAACATAAACAATCCCCTTTTCGGCAAATTCTCGACCATTATATAGAGGAACGTTGCTACCTCCTGTAGCATAGCCACCACCGTGAATATAGACAAAAACCGGTAAATTCTTGGCACCTTTTGGAGCTTGAATATTCACACTTAGACAATCTTCATTCCCAATGATATATTCTCCGTCAAGCTGAACCGCCTCTGCTATATAATTTTTAGCGTCATATACACCTTCCCATGGTAAAGCTGGTTTTGACCGCTTAAACCTCAATTTCCCGAGTGGCGGTTGAGCATATGGAATTCCTAAATATTCAATTATTCCATCTCTTTCATGGCCTCTGACTTTGCCAGATTGAATTGTTACAATGTGCCGTTGAATCATTATTTTCCTCCATTTGAGAAATCACTGGTCAATATGATAAATCTCCACCATTAGTTGTTATGACTTTTTGGTACCAATAAAATGAATCTTTCTTATATCTTTGAAGTGTGCCATTTCCAAAATCATCGATATCAACATAAATAAAACCGTATCTCTTGGAAACTTCACCTGTAGAAGCTGCACAAAGATCAATAGCACTCCACATGGTGTAACCAAGTAAATCCACACCTTCTTCGATTGCTTCTTTCATTTGTGCGATATGCTTTGCCAAATATTCAATATGTGCTTGATCGTGAATTTCACCTTCATTTTCCAATGTATCATACGTACCAATTCCATTTTCAACTATTAAAAGTGGAATTTGATACCTATCATAAAGCATATGAAGAGCATTTTTTAAACCAAGTGAGTCAATCTGCCAGCCCCAATCACTTTGTTCAAGATAAGGATTTTTAGCTCCTGATGTCAGATTACCTCCGCTCATTTCAACATCTGAATGGGTAGTCCTACAATTTGTCATGTAGTAAGAAAAAGCAAAAAAATCAACTTTACCATTTTGTAGACTTTCCCTATCTTCTGCCGTTATGTTCAAAGTAACATCATGTTGTTTCCAAATACGAGTAGCATAAGATGGATAGTGCCCCCTCACCTGCACATCCCCAGAATAAAACAATCCCTCTTGCATGGCTTTTTGTGTTTCAAGTGCATCTTCGGGACTACATGTCAATGGATAATCAAGCATACCAGCATTCATACTACCAATTTTGAATCGTGAACTTATTGTATGCCCGATTTCAACGACTTTAGCCGATGCCAAAAGTTGATGATGTAACTCTTGAAATGCGATTTGTTTTGAATGACCACCCAAATCAGCAGAAGCTAATAGCATAAGATTGATTTCATTGAAAGTAATCCAATAGTGAACAAGATCTTTATAAGATTCCATGACAACTTGGGCAAAAGCTACAAACTCATCAATTAATAACTTATTCTCCCATCCACCCATTTCTTCAATGAAATAGACAGGCATATCATACTTATATAAGGTAACAATGGGCTCAATGTCATACTTCCTACACTCTTCCAGTTCGCGTCTATAAAAGTCTAATCCCTCTTGGTTTACCCCGTTTTTGATACCTCGAGGAAAAATGCGCGCCCAACTAATAGACAAATTTAACGCTTTAAACCCCATTTCCGCAAATAAAGCAATATCTTCCTCCATATAGTGATAATGATCGACACCTTTGTGATTGGGATAATATTCCCCTTCGATGATTGCATATTTTGCACCTTCTGGTAACTTGCTTGTGATCGTAGCAGGTTGTTTGCCAAAACTACCGTCTTGATTTTGATAAGTAACCTGACGCAACTTATCCTTACTGCCACTAAGCATAAAGTCCACTTCTATTGGGCTTTTGCCACCCTCATTCCAAGCTCCTTCACATTGCGCTGCACTTATATCGCCACCCCATAAAAATTTTTCCGGAAAAACCATAGCTATTACCTACCTTCCTTTAAAATGAGGCAAGAATGTTAACTACCTTACCTCAATAATAGTCATACTTAACTTATTAATCGTTGATAAAATGTACTGTATCATTCAGTTTCATTTTCAAGACTTGCGATCATCTCAATACGTTGGGCATGTCGTCCATCCTCATACTCAGCTTCAAGCCATTCTTTAACAATCATTTTGGCTAATTCACTACCTATTACTCGTGACCCGAAAGCCAAAATATTAGTATTATTATGTTCACGAGATAGCTTAGCTGAATATGGCTCGCTACATACAACCGCACGAATCTTCTTGATTTTGTTTGCTGTAATCGAAATACCAACACCTGTTCCACAAATAAGAATCCCTTTGTGAAAATGGCCAATGGCTATTGCTTAAGCAACTTTTTTGCCATAAATAGGATAATCTGTACGTTCTGAGGAATAGGGGCCAAAATCCTCAACTTCATGGCCCAATTCTTTAAGATAATCAATAATAGTAGGCTTTAATTCAATTCCTACGTGGTCACTACCAATTGCAATCTTCATCTTTACCTCTTTCTAGAGTTCTCTTAGCTCTGCAACGATTTCTTTATCAAAGTTTACTTTATCAATGTTTTCTTTGGCAAAAATCTTTGGCACCGGAAGAATTAGTTGAATAACAAAACTAAGCAAGAGTGCTATCGCAGTTGCCGCAAGCATTACACCAACATCGTACATACTACCTGTCTCAGGATTAATATAGGCCGGGTATTGGAAGATTCCTTGAGCACCAAAAACGTATGCCTTGGCCCCCATGACACTTATAATGGCTGCAACTACACCTCCTACTCCACATGTAATATAGAATGGTATTTTCATCGGTAAAACAATCCCGTATAGCGCTGGTTCAATACCACCAAAGAGTGTCGTTACAAGAGCTGGAATACCAATAGTCCTTACTTTTTGCTCTTTAGTTTTCATCAAAATAGCAAGCAATACTCCTGTTTGAGCAAAATTTATTATTTGTACAGGCATTAAAATTTCCATAGTTCCAGTTTGAGTTAACTCTAAAATCGCTAACGGAACTAGGCCCCAATGCAAACCAAACATTACCAAGACTTGCCATAAAGTTCCAATTGCTAAACCATAAACCAATGGGCTAAATTGACGAATAACCGTTAGAGTACTTGCAATAGCTTCAGAACTTGCATTAGCCAATGGTCCAACAGCTAAAATAGTCACTGGTACTATGATTAGTAAAGTCAGAAACGGTACCATAAATGTCTTGATAACATCAGGCATCCAAGATTTAATCCATCTTTCAACATAAGAAGTTAGCCAAATTGACAAAATAATTGGCGTAACCGTCATCAAGTAACCGCCTCCGCCTGGTGGTAGTTGAATCGGTAATCCGAAGAAATGCGCTGCATTGTTTTCGCCTAAGGTAGCTACAATCGTAGCTAAATTTGGATATACCAAGGCACTAGCAATCGCTAGAGCTGTGAATTCATTTACTCTAAATTTCCTAGCTGCTGTAATCGCTAATACAATTGGCAAGAATTGGAACAGGCCATCACCCATGATGTTGATAATCATGAAAACACCGTTATTGCTAATATTCCAGCCTAAAACTACCGTTAGTAAGGAAGCAATTCCCTTTAAAATCCCTACAGCAGCTAGAATTCCTAAAAATGGTTGAAAAATACCTGAGATGACATCGATAAATACCTCAAGTAAATTTCGTTTACCTGCCCTCTCAATGCTATCTTCTTGTAATCCTTCTTCAGATATCCCTTGAGCCAATACAGCATCATAGACATCTGCAACATGTGGGCCAATCACAATTTGATATTGACCACCAGCTTCAATAACAGTTATAACATCATCCAAGTCTCGCAAATACTCTGTGTCTGCCTTTTCACTGTTTTTCAGTTGAAACCGTAATCGAGTTGCACAATGACTTAAATCAATAATGTTAGTTGCCCCACCCGTATGTTCAATAATGTCTTGTGCTAAATTTGAATAATCTTTGTTAGCCATGAGAAAAACTCCTTCTTAATTATTTATTTTTATTTCATGTAACAATGGTATCGTTTTCCATGACATGGATATACTTTTATTTTGCTTTTTTTAGCTATATCTTATCCCTATCCCTTCTTACCTTCAGTCAAGTGTTTTATCAAAACTTTATTAAGAGAGATGAAGTTTTTTTTGATTGGGGAGGGATACCCCTCCCCAATCAAAAAAATTTTCGTAAGCCAAATAGACCTAACGATTTCCAATTTTTTTCGCAAGGCCTTTGTGGTATAGGTAGGTTAACTTTTCTTACGATTTCTGAGCTGGTAGTGCGGACTCATAATCGTAAAGCAGGTCGTGTCTAATAAGGTGAAGTGCTATCTTCAAGAACTTATTCATGCACGCCACAATCGCAACCTTATGGGGCTTCCTCTGAGGTTGCGTTTTTAATTTATCGTAATAATCGACCAAATGATTATCCGTCCTTTTCCGCAAGGTAATCATCGTACTGATCATAAAGAACAGAATTTTCCGCAGTTTGTTGTTGCCGCGTTTATTGATGCGGTCTTTGTAATAGGTGTTGCCTGATTGATAGCGCATGATATCGATGCCTACGTATGCGTTCAATTGCTTGGCATTTTTGAAACGGCGAATATCCCCTAGTTCCCCGATTAAACGGCACGCTGTTGTATCCCCGATACCTGGGAATGAGCGGAATACTTTGTACTCTTTCCTATCCACCGAGATTGCCACCATTTGCGCCACAAGCTGTTCCTTTTTCTCCTTCAATTCTGTCAACCGCAGCGCATAGTCCTTCACTTGTTCGCAACGAAAATCTGTAGGTTCAATCGCCGGATAGGCGTTTTCCGCAGCCTCTAACAGCAGCATTTCTTTTTGTTCCGCGCGTGCCATCGACAATCTTTTTCTTGTGTTCTGCTTTAACCGATTTTTAATCACCGTTTTTGAATGGGCTAGTGCATCCGATGGACGTGGGTAAAGTTGCACAATATTTAAAAACAAGGCAGAACTGGGCGTGAGCAGCGTTTCTAATTCTGGAAAGGAAAGCTGCAGAATGGCATGCATGCGACTGCGAAGGCGAGTCATTTCCGCATCGACTTCATCATAATAGCGCGTCATAGCACACATTTCTTCGTAATAGTGATCTTGTTGGTAGGTGATTGTACGCGCGATTTTAAAATGGTTTTTTGCCAGTTCATGGGCATCACTGATATCTGTTTTATTGCGTCGCATGGTGGCCATTTGAATATTTGCTTCCAATGGGTTCAGACGGTAATAGGCGTGATTATTGTTTTAGAGAAATTTCTCCAATCCCTTTGAATAGACGCCCGTTGCTTCGAACACAATTTCAGGCGCTTGCCCGTCTTGATTCGTTAATTCGATAATCCGTTGGTGCAGCTGATCAAATCCAGCACGCGTATGCAGGCACTCACCTTCGAACTCACACTGCTGGTAGTGATTGTACAGCACCATAGTGCTCTTTCCTTTACTGACATCAAGTGCGATAACATGCTTCATTTTTACATTACCCTCACTTCTACTATAAAAAAATAGTAGCACAAACCATGGCCGTGGTTTGTACTACTAATGTTAGTATGTTTTTAATCATAAATATGGTACAAATTTCGGTATTCTTTTGGAGTAATATGATAATATTTTTTGAAATAGCGTCCAAAATAACTTTGTGTAGGAAAATTAACATATTCTGAGATGACAGGAATGGGTTCATTTGAGTAGCACAACAGGTTAGCCGCATGTTCTAATCGGACTTGAATGACATAGCTTTGAAAGGTCATACCGACTTCTTTTTTAAATACTTTCGAAAAGTAAGTATCGCTCAGACCAATATAATTAGCGACATCTTCCAGGTAAATCTTCTCACGATAATGACGGTCAATATAAGCCATACAAGCCTTGATATAACTAGACTGGGTTTGAATTTTCTGGTTTTGACGAACATTTTCCGTCAACTCTTGAACAGCATGATTTCGTATCGTAATAAGCTGAGCAATTGTTTGCTGACGATCACATTGTTGAATATAATTATCGCTAATTTTATATGCCAGAGCAGGATGTAAGCCACCAGCAATAGCCGCTCTAGTCGTTAAGGTTATGGCAACGATAGCTAGATTTTTCCAGTGGTTAACTTCTCTATTTGATAAGCGCCCCACTGACGTATCCATTGCGTTTTGAGCGGCCAGAGCCTCCTCAACAGCACCACGTTTGACACAATCTAAGAGATACCGTTCTTCATTCAATGTGTGGTGAGCCTGTGATACTTCCTCAACGCGAATATCATAACTAATTCTTTTTTTTATTGCTACTTGATTATTATATGCCAAGTGTTGATTAGCTCTTAACAACTCATCAACTGTCCAAAAACTCCCTGTTAAAAAGCTACACACTAACCCTATCATCTCAAAAATTTCTTCCATCAAAAAAGCCTTTGGAGGGATTAGGTCAACGTTCAAACCATAATAATCCGCATAAACCTGCAAACTCTGATTCGAAAAATTAGTTAAACTCATTGGTCCTAGGTAATAACTTGCTTTATCTTGCTGAAAATAGGCAAAGCAAACACCGAAATTATCTTGAAAAATTGTCGGAAAAACATTATTAACATTTTGATTTTTCCTAGAATTGATTTTGTGAAAATCAACAACTTTATTTCTGAAACTAACCGTTGTTAATGGATTAAGCTGAATTTGAGGATTATAATTGATTACATTTTCGTGAGAAACTTGTACCAAAGTAATTTGCATCACTTTCAGCATAATCATTAATTCATTTTTACTAATCATTTCGTCTCCTTATAAAAATAAGCCGCTGTTGTAAATAGCGCCTTAAGTATTTCTCGCGGTTTTCAAATATTTGAAAATATAGTGATGATGTGACAGACTAATTTAAAAGTAAAACAAATGACTGCAATAAATAAGAAACTCTTATCTAAGATTACTATTTTTCTATACTCACTATATCCTGAATAATTCATACAATTTCAAACAGCTATTACTAGCATTGCTGCAACAACATTTTTCGCTTGTTCGATAAACACCCTTTGGGTGTACAAAAAGAACCCCAATCTGATATGGTTAAGTCACCACAACACAACCATAGAAAGGGGTTCTCTCAATGGCTACATTACATGAAAAAAAGGTGAAATTCAACTCTAAATTGACGGTTTCAAATACAGGTGGAAATCTATCCACCGACTCTGGGCTGATTCTCGTCAAAGAATTTATGGATTCCCTTAATTTTTCCGACCTATCAAAACAGCACCTGGAAATAGAGGACAAACGACTCTATCATACCCATGATAATTTTTCTTTGATGGAACAGTTGATTTATCAAAACATCGCCGGCTATTCGACCGACTCCTCCGCAAACCTATTGAAGCAAGACCCTATTTTTAAGGTGGTTTTGGATAAATCCAATCTTGCCTCGCAGGCTTCACTTTCCCGATTCTGGGATCGCATAAGCGAAGAAAATATTTCTCAGCTGCAAGAGCTTAATCAAGCCATGATCGACAAGGTACGGTTGGCAAGAAATACGACGGAAATGATTTTCGAATTGGATTCGACCCATTCAGATACGTATGGAAACCAAGAGAAAACTGATTACAATGCGCATTATCAAACCAATGGCTACCATCCGTTAGTTGCTTTCGATGGATTGACGGGAGATTTCTTAAAAGCAGAACTTCGTTCTGGCAATGTCTACACGTCTACTGGCATTGGCGCTTTTGTGGAGACGAGACCTACATTCGAGTAAGCGGTCGCTGGAATTACTTGTTTTTCTTCTTTGATGCCGTAAAGAAAATCATTTTGTCGAGTTATGTTTCTCCAAATCGGGATACAGAATCCGCCATTTACGCATTGCGCGAAGTATTCAAAAAGATGGACACTGTGCCTGAGTTGGATAAGCTTCCTAATATGCCAGGTAAATGGACAAAATTAATCTCTTTATCCCAAGATTGGCTGATGGACCAAACCCCTTAACTTTTGGCACCGGAGCCCTCTAAAAAAGAGAGAACCAATAAACTAAACAAACGGCGGAGCGTACTCTTTACAATCCGAAAAGCCAATGGTTTAAAATTTTTTAAGCCAAGGGCTACTTTGTGCTGCTCCTTTTGTATACCGTCGCCCTTGACGGCACAGGAAGAAACCATTGGCTCGGTTGTCAAGAGCGTTTGTTTCACCTAACTTTGAATAGCAAGGCTTGGTTTTTCACATCACCTCGTTATTTTGGGCAGTTTCCATAGAATTTTTGGCACTACCTTGTTTATCCGACAGTTATTATCCACATGAATAACCCAATATAATCAAACTTTTGTATATGTAGATATGGGTGTAGCGCCTCTAAACAAGCATAATCAGCTGATCGGCGTGGGTTCTAAATGTATATCGACAGCGAGGCTCACAAAATATCTCCATTAAAATAACCGCATCACAATAGTCCATTATAATGCGGTTATCATTATCAATATAAAGAGAATTACTAGGAATTATTATTTAAATTCAGTTTTAAAAACCGCACCACGCTCCATAGATGTTAATTACCTTGGGTAGATTCCCGTAAAGTTAAAGAAACTGGAATGATAATAGATTTACCTGTGTCACTAGGGAACGATATTAAATTTAATAGGCTCTCTACCGCAGTTAAGGCAATTTTAGAAGTGTCTTGCTTAACTGTTGAAAGCGTTGGCGAAGAATATCTACCAGCGGGCATATCATCAAATCCAATTAATTTGATATATTTAGGGACGGAACGGATATTTTTTCTCAAAACTAACAGTATTTCTAATGCAATAGAATCATTGAGTGAAAAAATACCGTCAGCAGCTGGATTTCTTGCGAGAAACGATATAAGATCCGCTTCAAATAAGGAACTTCTTATGTCCACATTCAATAGGTTACTATTTTCGTTGAACGCAATATTATTTTTCTTTAACGCATCTTTAAACCCGTTAAGCCGCTCTTTGGTAGAGGTTGATTTCCGATTATGAACTGCAATGATGGGCTGTTTGCAACCGGAATGAATTAGCTGTTCCGTAGCTTCAAAAGCACCTTGGTAATGATTTGAAGAAATGAATATAGTCCGGCTCTTTTCTTTCGGTTCTCGGTCGATACAAATGTAAGGTATCTGCTTTTCTATTTGTGAATAGTCGAATTCGAATGCCTCTGCTCCGGAAATTACAATCAGACCATCGACACCTTTTCCTTCAAGCATGTGCAAGTACGCAGTTTCCTTTTCTTGATTTCTTGCAGTGTTACAAATAATGGTAGAATATCCCTTATCAAAAAGGATTTCTTCAATTTTTTGGACGACATCCGAAAAGAAGTAATTGCTGATATCTGGGACCAGTATTCCTATAGAAAAAGATTTATTCATACGAAGACTTTTTGCACTGTAGTTCATTTTATAACCAGTCTCTTCAATTACTCGCAGAACTCTTTTTCGTGTCTCTTCGGAAAAACGGCCGTTGTCATTGATGACTCTAGAAACAGTCGCTACAGATACGCCACTGAGTTCCGCAATGTCCTTGATTGAATATTTTTTCATACTGTATTACTCCTTGGGTAACCGATAACTCAATTATCGGTAATTTTACTCATATTTTCTCATATATAGTCATAAATGACAAGGATAGACTAGCGAATAATGCGTTGACAATTAAAGTAATTAGTGATAATATAAAATCCATAAAGGTAAATCGATTACCCAATATTTTTTTTATTACGTGAGTAATCGATATCTCAAGGAGGCGGAGTAACGATGGGGAAATTATTATGTCCATCAATGATGTGTGCTGATTTTTCAAATTTACAAAAAGATACGAAAGAGTTGGATCAAGCAGGAACAGATATTTTTCATATTGATTTTATGGACGGAAGTTTTGTACCCAATTTTGGAATGGGACTGCAGGATTTCGAGCTAGTTCGTTCATCCACAAAAAAATTAGTCGATGTTCATTTAATGATACAAAACCCCGGCAAATATGTTGAAATGTTTGCTGATTTAGGTGCTGATATCATTTATATTCACCCTGAAGCCGATCAACAAGTTGCTAGGACACTCGATACGATTAGAAATAAAGGGAAGCAGGCAGGACTTGCCATCAACCCTGGAACCTCTGTAGAGACTATTCAGGGACTATTGCCATTAGTTGATTACATTATGGTCATGACTGTAAATCCTGGGTTTGCTGGCCAAAAATATTTGGATTACGTAAACCCCAAAATCGAAAAATTGGTTGAATTAGGTAAGATATTTGATTTCAAAGTAATGGTCGACGGTGCTATTTCCCCTGAAAAAGTAGATCTGCTCAGCAATATGGGCGTTACGGGATTTGTCCTCGGGACTTCAGCTTTATTCGGAAAAGAAATATCATACGAAAAAACCTTTGAAAAATTAAGGAATTAAACTATTTGGAGGAATAACTTATGAAATTAGCAATTGGTAGTGATCATGTCGGCATCGAATTAAAACCAACAATTATTGAATACGTGCAATTGTTAGGCCATGAAGTGGAGGATTTTGGGCCATTTTCTGATGAACGAACTGATTATCCGATTTATGGGAAAAAAGTAGCTGAGGAAGTGGCTGCAGGCCATTTTGATGGTGGAATTCTAATTTGCGGAACAGGTGTTGGAATTTCAATTTCTGCTAATAAAGTCGACGGAATAAGAGCAGTTGTCTGTAGTGAGCCTTATTCAGCCAAACTTTCTAAGGAACATAACAATACAAATATTGTTGCATTTGGCTCTCGAGTGGTCGGAAGTGAGTTAGCTAAAATGATTGTGAAAGAGTGGCTGGAAGCAGAATTTGAAGGCGGCCGACACGGAAAGCGCGTTGAAATGATTGCGGATATTGAAATGGAATATTCCCGTTAATAACGGAATGATAAAGAAGTCATCAAAATACGCTAAGTGACAAAATTAATGTTTCATCTAAATATGATACGATTTATAATCCAGCAAGCGATATAGAAACAGCAATCAGGTATTCCCTGATTGCTGTTTCTATATTATGTAAAAAATTGAATAAAGGAGTTTTTTCATGAAAAATGTAGCAGATCGAAGCTTCAGAGTATACGGAAAAAAACTAGAGAATTTTGATTTTGAAAAGTATGTGAAGGAAGTAAGAAAGACGGTAGATATCTCCATTCCGCATTCGGGAAATGTCTATCGCGCCAGCGTAAAGAAGCTTGAGGAATTTGAAGCTTTTGAATGGATACGCTCGAATGTATACGGTGGTCTCGACATTCAAATAGGCACTTGCGCCGGCCACAATAAAAATACAACTGCAGTGGAGTATCATGCTGGAAGCGAGGTTGTCATTGCAATAACTGATTGTATTTTACCGTTAGGACATACCTATGATATGGATGGCAATACTTATGATGCCGAATTGATGGAACCTTTTTTCCTGAAGAAAGGCGAAGCAGTTGAACTGTATGGCACAACATTGCATTACAGCCCGATTGAACCTGATTCTGAGGGGTATTTTACATTGGTCGCCTTACTGAAAGGAACGAATGAGGACCTAGAAAATCCGAGTAAAAATCCATTGTTGTTAAAAAAGAATAAATATATGATTGTTCATCCCTCAAGAATGGACAAGGTCGAAGCTGGCGCAATCCCTGGGTTCGTGAACACAACGTTGAGTGTTTAAAAATATACTAATGTTAGTGTGTTTTTATGGTATGAAAGTATAAAATATTTTGACTAAAATAGGATCACCCTAGTTATGGCACTTTGCATCACTTGGTTTCGCTGGACCAGGGAATAAAAGTCAATACTCTTAAGTTATGACTATACCTGTCTAATTTATGGACCCTGACAAAATAAAAAACTGATTATGATGTCGCATAATCAGTTTTTTTATTTTCATTAAATTTATTATCTTCTATAAAATATTTTATCGTCATTTCTCAATATGTAATTCTTTTAATTGTATTTCAATATCACTTTGGGATACTCCCGCTTGTAAAAGTGCTGCTGCGGTATAGGATCCCTCAACTATTGGCACATCATAAATTGTTAGTGACTTTTCACTTAGTTCTTTAACCATCTCTAAATTCATCCTAGTGTAGTGTCTCGTTGATATTTAGAAATAAAAATTCTATTCTCAATTCCTTTTAAACGTTCAAAAGAACAGTTTTAGGATACAAAGAGATCATTTTTGTCCGTGCTTCAGTATTTGTAAAATGCCATCGAATTTTTGCTGATCGGGCATTCCGTCCTCTCTCCCATGCAGCCAACTCCGAACCGAGTGTCTCGATATTATCAATTCTGCGAGATAAACATTGCTTGGTCATCACGTTCAACTCTATTTCGGCAATATTCAACCAACTGCCATGCTTTGGCGTGAAATGAACTTCTAAACACCGAGCTATTCTCCGTGCCTCTTCGGGCGGAAATGCTTTATAGAGTGAAGCGATTGTATGGGTGTTCAGGTTATCCAGAACCAAAATGATTTTTTCGACAGCCGGATAACGAACATCTACAAGGTATTGAATCTCCTCGGCCCAATCTATTGCAGTTCGCTACGTGCGGACGTTCACGTGACGGGTCCCACCAAGTGGTTCGGTGAAAACGAAGATGCTACAAGTCCCCTGTCTCACGTATTCAGAATCAATTTTTTGGTCACTGCCTTCCCGCATGGGAAGGGGTTGTCTTGATTCACCCAGAAGTTGATAAGGTTTTTCGTCCATACAAACGACCGGCTGACAAGGATTGTACGGCAGTTCATAGACGTCGAGGACATCTTCCATGCAGGCTACGAATGCTGCGTTTTCTTTTGGCGGGATGTACCAGTATTCTTTTTTGTGAGGTCGCAATTCGTTTTTTTTAAGGCTCTTCCGATGGCATCCTTGCCAACCGGAATGGCAAGTTCAACTTTCGCTTGCTCTTCCAAAAGACGCAACGTCCATCTGGAACGACCGTCCGGAGCTGGGCCGCAGGCGATTTCAATAAGTTTCGCTTCCGCGCGTCCATCGACTTTTCGGCGGGCGTTGTCCGAGTTGACACTCCGGCCTGTGTAGAGCGCTCTCTCAATGCCACCGTCAACAAAGTACATAATCACATTGTAAACAGTCGCGTAACAAACACCTATAGTTTTGACGCATTGTTGTTGGGTAGACGGTTTCCCGTTCGCTTCATCGAGGTCTAATAAAATTTGGCATCTACATTTTATGGTCTTAGTAGTTGTTTTCTTCCGCTTGACGCTTTCCAATTTGCGGACTTCAGCATCTGTTAATGAGATAACATACTTCTTGTTTCTGCCCATTTTAAACACCGCCGTTTTATTTTTATTATACGCCACAACGAGGGGAACTCTACATAGATGCAGACTCAATAGCTTACTTATTTTTCAATGAGACACTAAACTAGGGTACAATAAAATTATTTAATATAGAGGAGAGATTATATTGTTTAGCTTTTTTGGAAAGAATAACGAAACCGATACACAAGATTTGAAGAATTTTAGAGTAGAAAAGAATATGAATAACCTTTTATGGATAGATTACACAAATGAATTGTTTATGATAAAAACAAAGGTTGGCATAAAACCTAAATACTTATCAAAATTTAACGAATTAGAAAGTTATAGTCTCTTTGAAAATGGTAAAGAACTAGTAAAACGTTCTGGAGTAGGTAGAGCCTTAGTAGGCGGAGCGTTATTTGGTGGTGCTGGTCTGTCGTTGGAGCGCTAACAGGTACAGAAAAAGATGCTAGCTACGTTAATATGCTGATGGCGGAAATCAAACTAGATCTACACTCTGGTAAAAAGACTACTCAACGGATCCCATTAATTCTAGGCAAAACAAAAACAAATTCCGCTATATATAAGGATGAAGTAAAAAAAGCTAATGAAATAATAATTGAATTAGACAACATTTCTGACAAAAATAGATCTCATTTATCTTAAAAAATAATTACATAAATAAAACTAAAAAAGCAGGGATTGAAAAATAATTTGACCTCTACTTTTTTTTATTTTTCTGTAAAAAAAGAGCAAAAATCCTCCTAAAAACCTCTGTAACCGTTGGTACTAAGTCTTTTTTATAAATTAAAAAAAACATCGTTTTTTGACAATCTGGCGCCAGAATCTCTTTATGCTCTTCTCGCTATTCAACCGCAGCAACTCCAATTCTGAAATCATTGCTAGAAAAAACACCTAAAACAAAAATAATAAAGGGCGCACTTACACACCCTACGGGATGTTTCAGCGCGAACCTTCAAAAACGAAGTTCAAACCTCAGACCTTGCCCCTTTTAAAAAAGGGACAAACGCCAAAACTTTTAGTCGTCTCCGACGGTTTGAAAACGAGTTTTCAAACCTTTCCCCCCTAGCCGGTAGGCAGAAAGCAAAACGAGGTTTGCTTTCAAGCCGAGAGGGTCCTGGATGCGCAGCAATCTGTCCACTCCTTAATTCTCAGTCGGGAAGTTCACCCTCCCTGCGATTACCATGGACAGATACAAGCAGCTACTCTTCTCGATTCCTTTCTTCACTTCCCTTAGCTTCTTTTCTCAGTTGAGTCAATTGATAAATTGTTTGGTTATTTTGAGCATTTTGTCCCTCAATATAGCCCTTTATTTTAAATAACAAATAAAATAATAAAGGAATTTGCGTAGAGATTCATCAGAACTTCGTGTTTTTCAAAGTTTGCCGCACGACACCCTTGCTCCGCATCTGCAAGCAGATGCGACATAAATGAAGGTAAATCGCTCCGGAAATATTTTATATGAATAAAGGAAATCTACGAAGAAATCAAAGGATTTGACAAAAAAAGGGTTTAGTTATATAAATTACTTATAGAATCGGTTAGAAACCTTATAAATTTGTTCCAATTGCTGACTACAAGGAAATTGTGGTCGACGAGCAGGGATTTTACAGCAGGAAGAAATGGCGAAACCTCAGGAAAGCCAACGGCATCTTAGGATGTTAATTGATGTGAGTTCCATCACCCCCGAGACGTCATCACAAAGTTCCCTTCAACAAATGACAACAAAATACGATGACTAGGAGGAATACGATGACTGCCAACACGAAACAAACGCCACTTGCAACGGGAGTGACTCCCGAACGCCTGAGCAACCTTCGCATTTGGAACATTGGACTTGCGATCCTGCACCTTGGACAGGCTGCTGTGATTCTGTTCCTGACGACCGACTTTGCAATTCCGGTGATTAGTTCTTACATTGATGGCCCTCCAGGAGATGGCGCCCTTGTCTCTGCAACGCTTTTTGACCTGAGGATTGGCTGGGTCGTTGTGCTCTTTCTTTCCCTGGCCGGCTTGGATCATTTACTGACGGCAACCTTCGGACGCAAAGTTTATGAGCGTGATCTCAAACAAGGGATGAATCGATTCCGTTGGGTTGAGTACTCCTTTAGCGCAACGGCTATGGTTATCGTGATTGCGCTGTATTGGGGAATTGTCACGATCAATGCGCTCATCGTGGTCGCTGGTGCCAATGTAGCGATGATTCTTTTTGGATACTTGCAAGAACGGATGAACCCTCCCGGCCGAACCTCAACCACGATGCTTCCCTTCTGGTTTGGCTCGCTCGTGGGAATCACTCCATGGGTTGCAATGGGCATCAATATTCCACTTTACTCGGACGCGCCGGATTACATATTCATCATCCTGGGCGTTCAAGGAGTCTTGTTCTTCTGTTTCGGACTCAACCAGTGGCTTCAATACCAAGAAATCGGCCGCTGGGCCAACTATGCGTTTGGTGAGAAGACTTATCTGGTACTCAGCCTTGTGGCGAAGTCCCTGTTGGCTTGGCAGATTTTCGCTGCGTCGCTCATTTCATAACCAAATCTATAACAAATTGGGAGAAGGTGCTGGCCTGAGCATCTTCTTTTTTATTTTTTATTTTTCTAGCAACCTTTTACTGAAAAAGAAGATGCAGGATTAATTGGACTCTTAAAACCTTCATCCCCGTGTTAATTATAACGAGGAATGCTCAAAAACGTTGATATAAAAGTATTTACCTGGATATTCCTATTGGAATTTCGCAATTTCCGCGTTGTAATTATAACGTGGAAAGGCATGATCTAATGAGTTTAGTGTATGTAACAAACAAAAATAACGGCACTACCTATGTTTACGAATCAACCAACTATTGGGATAAAGAAAAGAAGCAGTCGCAATTATATAACACCTTAGGTGTTGTGCCACCGACCACGTTATAATTTTTTGGGAATCTAGGTTAAAAAATCCTCACTAAGTACTAGAATATATTTGGTTCGCCAACCAATATTCATGACTTAGGAGGATTCTTTATATGTCTCAAGACAAAAATAGTTTAGCACATACCACTCGGAACTGTAAGTATCACATAGTTTTTGCACCCAAATATCGGAGACAAGTAATTTACGGAAAGATAAAACAAGATATAGGAGTCATACTAAGGCAGTTATGCGAAAGAAAAGGTGTAGAAAATACGATTGAATTTGTCCTCATGTTCATTGGCATACGTGCAAATCCGGAGTCATTACGCAACCTTCTGTTTTAATCTCAAAGCAAAACAATTAAAGTACGAATTATCCTCCAGCAATACGAGCTTTTGTTCTTACTCGCATATTTCAAGCCGAAAAATTGATTTATCATCCTAGTGTTTCGTGTTATTTTGTGAGGAGATATATTTCGGTGTTTCGTAGAGATCACGGACCAAATCATACTGAGTAGTCTGCTTTCTGAATTGGTCCGGAGTGATTCCCTTTACCGCTTTAAAAACTTTCCCGAAGTAACTATCATTGGAATAGCCAATCATATGAGCGATATCCATCATTGAAAAATCTGAGGAAGTACTCAATAGACGACATGCCTGAGAAATCCGCAGTTCTTTCAGGTATTTTCCCGGGGGAATGCCATATTTTCTTTTAAATTCCTTACAAAGATAGTATTTTGAAAGATTGGAATTTTCTGCAATCATATCAAGATTCAGATTCTCATGGAAATAATTCTGATCTATATACGATTTTGCAATATCTATTTTTGAAAGTTCATCAGTTGCCAGCGTAAGGACATATTCAGTTATGTCCAGCCAAAAAGTCATAGCGAGTTTCGCATTTTCAAAAAAAGTCTTGAGTTCGTTGTTCAAGGCTTTCTTATATATCAAGAACATTTGTTCCGTTATTCCGGAAGGATTTTTCAGATGAATAACCGGCCCTATATTTCTGTGAATTTTCAACATAAGCGGAAGACATTCTTTTGTAAACTCAAGATAAAGAAATTCCCAATGGTCAGAGTGTTCCGGAAGAAAATATCGACTTTTGCCGGGAATGTTTATGATGAACGCATCTCCCGGAAGAATCGGATGATAGATATTATCTATTTCCAGTGTTCCTTCCCCATCAATACAGTACTGAATCAGACAGTGTGTATCTTTTCTTGTACGGTTATCCCATGAATAGGCGTGTGAATCAATATAATTGAGTCCGACACCTTTCAATGTTAAGAGTGAAAGATCCGAGCTGAAACGAAAACCAACAGAGTGATGAGGTAATGACTGAATCATAAAAGACCTCCTTTTTAACTAATTTAACACAAAAAAATATAAAGGCAATAATTTACTATGAATGGCATGTAGTTACTATATTTTAATGAGAAAAGTAGAGATAAAATGTGTATGAAAGGGGGAGGAATTATGATTCAAATTAAATTCAACAAGCAAGATAATACATTTCATCTCACGAATGGAAGAATTAGTTATTGTTTTGGAGTCGAAAAAGAACGGTATTTAATGCATCAGTATTTTGGGAAAGGTGTGAAAGAATACAGGGGATCTAATCAAGCTTTTATGTATGACCGTGGATTCTGTTCTAATCCGATACCTACAGACAGAACATTTTCTCTGGACGCTCTTCCACAGGAATTTCCCGATATGAATCAGGGAGATTTTCGGAATCCGGCATATGTAATACAGACAGGAGACGGGAAAAGAGTCAGCCGATTCTATTATAAGAGCCACGAAATTTTGCCAGGGAAACCGAGCATGGAAGATCTGCCTGCTATTTATGCAGAAGAAAATAGTGAGGCAGAAACACTTTGCATTATATTAGCAGATGAAGTTATGGAAGCGGAAATTCACCTATATTATACGGTGTTTGAAGATTATGACGTAATCTGCCGCCATACAGAAATTGTAAATCTTGGTAAACAGGAACTATATGTTGAACGTCTGATGAGTATGAGTATCGATCTCCCAAAGGCAGACTATGATGTGCTGACGCTGTGTGGTTCCCACACAAACGAGAAAAATTTAAACCGTAGAGCAGTGAAAGGAGATTCTGTAGTAATAGAAAGTATCCGTGGAACAAGCAGTCCTCAGTCAACGCCGTGTGTGATTCTGATGGATAAAGATGCAAATGAAAAACAAGGAGAAGTCATTGGAGTCAATTATATATATAGCGGTGATTTTCAGGCAAGCGTGCAAGTGGGACAGTATCAGACTACGAGAGTGCAGATAGGAATGAATCCCCTTACTTTTGGATGGCGACTTGAGCAGGGGAAGCGTTTTGTTTCACCGGAAACAGTTCTTGCATATTCTGACAGCGGACTCAATGGAATGTCACAGATTTTTCACAGACTTTACCGAAAAAGACTGTGCAGAGGTTCATGGCGTGACAAGGAAAGGCCAATTCTCCTCAATAGCTGGGAGGCTTTTGAATTCGATATCAATGAAAAAAATTGTCTTGAGATGGCGAAACAGGCAGCAGAACTGGGAATTGAATTGTTTGTTGTTGATGATGGGTGGTTTAAAAATCGTAATACAGACTGTACAGCACTGGGGGACTGGACAGCGGATGTAGGAAAGTTCCCGAGTGGAATTTCAGGACTTGCACAGCAGGTAAGAAAACTCGGAATTGATTTTGGAATATGGTTTGAACCGGAAATGATATCGCCAGAGAGCGATCTTTTCAGAGCACATCCTGATTGGATAATAAGAAGTCCTTATTATGAGCCGGTGTTGTCCAGAAATCAGTATGTGTTAGATCTTTCAAACCCGGAAGTGTGTGCGTATGTGCTTGAAGCAGTTGGGAAAGTGCTGTTTGAAACAGGGGCATCTTACGTGAAATGGGATATGAATCGGCATCTTACGGATCTTGGTTCCTTCTATCTGGCTCAAAATAATCAGAGAGAGTTGTCACATAGATTTGTGCTTGGTTTATATCATATTCTGGAAGAACTGAATAGACGGTTTCCGGAAGTGCTGTTTGAAAGTTGTTCCAGCGGAGGGGGGAGATATGATGCGGGTATGCTTTATTATATGCCACAAACATGGGCAAGTGATAATACAGATGCAGTGTGCCGAATGAGTATCCAATATGGAACAAGCATTCTCTTCCCACCTATTACCATGGGAGCGCATGTTTCGGTTGTACCGAATCATCAGGTCGGAAGAACAACACCTTTGGAGACAAGGTTCGCTGTGGCAATGTCCGGGAATCTGGGATATGAAATGGATTTGCGTTTTATTGGAGAGGAAGAAAAAAAGGAAATAAAAAGACAGATTACGTTTTATAAACTCATTCGTAAGGTAATACAGAACGGAACATTCTATCGTCTGAAGAATCCACAGGAAGGGAATGAAGCAGCTTGGAATTTTGTGTCGGAAGACGGAGAAACTGCTTTATTGTGTTATTTTTGTATTCTTGCGGAACCAGTTTATACTGGAATTCCCGTACAAATGCAGGGGCTTGATGAAAACGGTGTTTATAGGCTGGAAGCTAATGACATCTGTTTTGGGGGAGATGAACTGATGAACGCAGGGATTACAAGTCCAAGGGTAAGACAAGACTTTGTAAGTTATATATATGTGTTTCATAAATTACAGGAGGAAGAGAGATGACAAAAGAAGAACGTTAACAGGAAGCGGCTGAACAACTTCTCACATTTGTGGGCGGAAAGGATAACATTATAAGCGCAGGCCACTGTGCGACGAGACTTCGTCTTGTTCTGAAAGATGAAAAGAAAGCAGATGTAGATGCTATTCTGAATGTGCCATTGGTAAAGGGACAGTTCGCAAATAGCGGACAGTTTCAGATTATAAATTACGTCAAGAAGATGGTAAAAAAAGCAGCGTTTCTATCAGTATAAAAAATGAACTCCTCATCCGAGAAAGCGTTACGAAAATAACAACTACGTCAGATTAAGACTGCTTACTTAATTTGACTAGGAAAATATAAAATAGAAAAAATCGCATGAAATCAAACTAAGAACGTTGATTTCATGCGATTTATATTTTTACTATTGTTTGTGACATTGAATTTTTCAAAGCATTAATACAATACATCAAGGATTTAGACAGTTTTCAAGTGCGTAAATTGAGTCATTATTTTTTCAAATGTAAAAACTGCTATATAAGTTGAATCTATGATTTACATTTTGACGCGCAAGCGGTCAATTACTACATTGAGCACTTGATTGACACCCTGATGTTTTCCGTAAGTGGGGATAATTCTTTGTTGCCCTCTTAAAAACCAGGTACATTGAATGGCTTGATAATCACGAATCATGGTTTCATCTTGAAACAGAAGGTAGTCAATCTCCTCCTTGAGCAGTTTTTTTAATCTGGAAAGGTCTTTTCTTTGAATTCTTTCTGTTTGATTGGATCTGCCTTCGCCAACAAATTCAAACGTTTTCTAAGACCCTCTTAGTATATCGCTAACGTCTCCATATTAAAAATAATTTGGGAAGAGCATCGTAGTGTGACGGCCTCCATTCTTTTTTATGAATACAGCATCTCAAACGACATACCGTTCAAAAATGTAAAAAAGTTTTCGACATTATCGCTTGTATTAGGTACACTTGAAATGTAAAAGAACTTTTGACATAAGGGGGCTGATCGTATGCGGAAAAAAGATGAAATGGAGCAGCGGGTAGCGAATAAATCTGCTAAGATTACTTTATTTGTTACTGTCACGGCCTTGTTTATTATAGGGGGCGTTGAGTATTTTAGGAATGATATGAAAATGAATATCCTTCTGGTGATTGCTCAGCTTTCGATTTCTCTTCTCCTTTTACTTGAACAGTATTACTTATCTAAAGCGAATGAAGATAATACATTCAAAAAAATACTGGTAATTACTCTGGTTCCTGTAATCATTCTGGGGGCTATTCTACTTGGAATAGCGTTTTTAGTCTGATGAAAAATAATATCAAAGAACTCCGTACAGCAAAAAAAATTTCACAACAAGAACTGGCTGATCGCTGCCATGTTACACGTCAAACCATCAATGCGATTGAGAATGAAAAATATGATCCCTCTCTGCAATTAGCTTTTGCTTTAGCGAAAAACTTAAACACTAATGTCGATAAGTTGTTTATTTCGGAGCAGTAATAAAATACTATGAATGATTCACTTGAGGTGGGAAATGTGGAAACATTGATTTATAATCTTTTAGCATACATAAACAATTCACTTGATAAGGATATTAATTACCATATAGCGAAAACCTTGCTCGAAAATTTCCAAAAGATTGAGGGATTTTCATTAGAAACAGCCGCAGAGGTATGTAATGTAGCACCTTCTACAATTAATCGTTTCTGCAAAAGAATTGGTTTCAGGAATTTTTCAAGCTTAAGAAATTCTGTAACCAAGTACGGGGCGCCTCTTGAAACGAACGATATTACCCTAAGTGGCGATAGCTTTATAGCGCAATTAAAGGAAAACGTAGAAATAATTGAAACTATCCCAAAAGAACAGATTAAGGGGATTGTAAAACAAATCAGCAAATCCCGCCGAGTTGTCATATTGGGTTTTGAAAAGCATCAAATCCAGGCTCTGGAGTTACAAAAAAAAATACTGCTTGCAGGGAAATTTTGTGAATGCAATACAAATATTTTCAAACAAATGGATACTCTGGATCTATTGTCAGAGGAAGATATGATTATCACTATTTCCATACATGGGCACTTACTAGCAGAAGATTTCCTCTTATTTGAAAAAATCAAAAGGACAAAGGCAAAGAAATTACTGATCACCTTCTCGAAGCCACAGCAACATCTGGAATTGTTTGATGAAGTTTTGCAGTGTGGAAAAATTGAAAATAGTGCCGTCAGCAGTCAAACCTTGTTAAGATTGTTCGATGTATTGTTTCATTGATTCCACCAGCAACATTCTTCTTAGCCGTGAACTGGTCTCTTTTTGACCAGTTTTTTTAGTATCCCTAAATTATAATGAAATCAGAAACAAAAAAAGTCGAGAGAAGGAATATACTATGACATTTCCAAAAGGTTTTTTATGGGGCGGAGCCCTAGCTGCTAATCAAGCAGAAGGTGCTTACAATATAGATGGGCGTGGACTTGTGCAAACAGACGTCACAACTGGTGGCTCGGTTGATTCACCTCGTTTTGTCACTTATATCGATAAAGATGGGAATCCAGGGAAAGCAAAATCAATGGGACATAATGGCCAGATTCCGGAAGGAGCAAAATTCGCTGTCCTAGAGACTGAATATTATCCCAACCACCAAGCAGTGGACTTTTATCATCGTTACAAAGAAGATATCAAGTTGTTTGCTGAAATGGGCTACTCAATTTTGCGTTTATCCATCTCATGGGCCCGGATTTTTCCCAATGGTGATGACAAAGAGCCAAACCAAGCGGGTCTTGATTTCTATCGTTCAGTTTTTGAAGAATGCCGCAAATACAATATCGAACCCTTGGTTTCCATTTGGCATTTTGACACACCCCTTGCTTTAGAAGAAAAATATGGTGGCTGGACCAACCGGAAACTCATTGATTTCTATGTAAAGTATGCGGAGACAATCTTTAATGAGTACACAGATTTGGTTAAATATTGGCTAACCTTTAACGAAATCAATAATACCACTATGTTCCTTGATATGTTTGGTAGCGCAGCGTCTGATGAGGCGTATCAAGAAGGCTACCAAATCCTGCATAATCAATTCGTGGCCTCGGCTAAAACTGTGCAATTAGGGCATAAAATCAACCCAGACTTTATAATTGGCAACATGATTTGTGGGATTACATTCTATCCTGGAACCTGTGATCCGGCTGATATTTTGGCCAACCAACACAAGTGGGAATCCGGTATCTATTACTGTGGTGATGTCCAAGCCAAAGGTAAATACGGTACTTATGCCAAACGTCTCTGGAAAGAGCACAATGTTGTGCTCGATATCACGGAGGAAGATCTTCAAGACCTTAAAAATGGGACTGTTGACATCTATACTTTCTCATACTACATGTCTAACAATATTACCACACACACAGATCAAGAAATGGTTTCTGGTAACTTCTCAACCGGGGCCAAAAATCCTTATTTGACCTATTCGGATTGGGGATGGGCGCATGATCCCGTTGGTCTTCAATACTATCTTGAAAAAATCTATGATCGTTATGAATTACCACTGATGGTGGTAGAGAATGGTCTAGGTGCCTTTGACAAGGTGGAAGAAGATGGCTCAATCCATGATGATTACCGTATTGACTACCATCGCGCTCACATTAGTGCAATGGCAGATGCTATTGATAACGGGGTAAACTTAATTGCTTATACCACTTGGGGCTGTATTGATATTGTCTCAGCGGGGACTGGTGAAATGCGTAAACGATATGGTTTCATCTATGTCGATATTGACGATGAAGGTCACGGGAGTCTTGACCGGACACCAAAAGATAGCTTTTACTGGTATCAGAAAGTAATTGAAACTAATGGAGCAGTTTTGTAAAAACTAATTTATACTAAAATCAGAAACAAAAAAAGGCGAAAGAAGGAATATGATATGGCATTTCCGAAAGGTTTTTTATGGGGTGGCGCTACGGCTGCAAACCAATTAGAAGGGGCTTACAACGAGGGTGGCAAAGGGCTCTCCATTTTTGATATGGTTCAATTTGTACCAAAAGAAGAGCGTACAAGTGAAATGTCCATGGATGTCAGAAGCAAAAAGGAACTTGAAGATCTTTTAGCAGGAAAAGCTGGAGACAACTTCCCGAAACGTCGTGGTATCGACTTCTACCACCACTATAAAGAAGATATTGCCCTATTTGCAGAAATGGGCTTTAAAACATTCCGTATGTCCATTTCTTGGCCGCGTATATTTCCGAATGGTGATGACAGAGAACCAAATGAAGAAGGACTGGCTTTCTATGACAAAGTATTCGATGAGTTATTGAAATATGGCATTGAGCCACTTGTGACGTTATCACACTATGAAATTCCACTTACGTTAGTTCAAAAATATAATGGCTGGGCAGATCGACGCATCGTTGAATTCTTTGTTCATTATGCTGAAACGGTATTTGATCGTTATAAAGGAAAAGTGAAATACTGGTTAACGTTCAATGAAATCAATATTTCAACGATGTATCCATATATTGGTAGCGGTGTGCTTATAGATGAAGTAGAAAACAAGGAACAAACGGTTTATCAAGCCTTGCATCATCAGTTTGTAGCAAGCGCCAGAGCGGTCAAGGCCTGTCATGAAATGATCCCTGATGCCATGATCGGTTGTATGCTGGCTCGTATGGAAGTATATCCAGAAACTTGCAGTCCAGATGACGTATTAGAAGCACTGAAAGAAGACCAAATGAACCTATTCTTCACTGACGTCCAGGTTCGTGGCTATTATCCAAGCTTCATGATCAGTTATTTTGAAGAAAATGATATTAAGCTTGACATGCTTCCTGGCGACGAAGAAATATTACTGCAACATACAGTGGATTACTTATCCTTCAGTTACTATATGTCAATGGTTGCCAGCGGAGCACCCGATAAGAAGAAGGAAAAAGGGAACTTCTTTAGCGGTGTGAAAAACCCTTATTTAGAGTCCTCTGATTGGGGATGGCAAATCGATCCTAAAGGATTGCGTATTACCTTAAAGAAAATGTATGACCGCTACCAAGTACCGTTGTTTATCGTGGAAAATGGACTTGGAGCCTATGATAAAGTAGAGGAAGACGGCTCAATCAACGACGATTATCGTATTGATTATATGCGTGCACATATTGAGCAAATGGAAGTAGCGATCAAAGAGGGTGTCGATCTTATTGGGTACACAAGCTGGGGTTGTATCGATTTGATCAGTGCAAGTACCTCTGAAATGTCTAAACGTTACGGTTTCATCTATGTTGATCAAGACGATTATGGCAATGGTACTTTAGACAGAAGCAAGAAAAAATCATTTGATTGGTATAAACAAGTAATTACTACAAATGGAGAAGAACTATAGATAGAACTTAAGAAGGGGGTGTCTCAAAATAAAATGAGACACCCCCTTTTCCGATGATTGCTCTCTAAGCACAGGAGCTGTACCGTTCTTCTCCGGCGAATGGAGACTTTGCCGGAGTACAGGCTACATTCCATTTACTTCCTCCGATCAAGATTGCTTCGTCGAAGTTCAGTCCCATTGTTACCGACGTGCTCCGGTGAGGAGATCGTTCACCGGAGCTGTGGACAGATTGGAACGGGCTCCTCCGGTCAGCGGATGGAAAAAAGAAGGCTGCCTCTTTCGAGACAGCCACTTTGGTCGTGATTGTATGTGATAAAAAGTAGTTCAGTTAGAAGTTCATCCTTACTGTTCAGTTTTTCTAATTTGGGATAGTTCCTTATTGAGGGTATACAGCATTTTTTCGCTAAATTGATCGGACGCAATTTGAGACATGGCATCGATTGTAAAACCTTGCATCATATCGAACATCGGATGTTCTTCCACGTTACCTAAGTATGTCGTTACGATCGCTTTTGTTGCTTCGTTTTTAAAAAGTTCCCCCACTGTGCAACGGGTAGAGTAGACATCATCCGTTATGACAAGTTCTTCCATTTCCACATCGCCTAATTCCGGCATATCGAACCAGTTGGCAACGAATCCCCCTTCTTCTTCAGGGGTAAAATAGCTTTCGTTTGGGTTGTCCACTTTATTGAACATAGCTACATCTTGTAGGCTATTGTTACCATCATTGGCGAGTATCTTAACTTCATTTATTCCCTCTTTCAGGGAAATGTTTTCAAAGACAAAGACTTTATCCTCACTTATCAGGGTAGTCGTTTCCCCTCCGTTTACAGACAGGTTCACTTCGTTACAGTTAGAATAGACCTTGATATGGATCGTATCATCCGTTCGATCCACAAAGCGTTTGCCTGTAATATGCACAAATTTTTCATCATTCCAGTGTGCCTTATACAGATAAAAAGCATCCTTCTTAATCTTTCTATCATAGGTGATGAGCCCTTTGTTATTTCTTCCCTTTACTCCGCCCTCATCTCTGATGTTCGCACCGAAGTCAAACATATTCCACGCATACGTTGCCCAAAGGAAGGGACGTTTTTCAAAAATCTTCCACACGGTCTCGTGATAAAGCGCATGGTATTCTTCAGAATAGTCTTTTATTTTTGGATCACTGCTATGGTATTGTAAAATTCCTTCTGCACCATATTCTGAAATCGCCAGTTTTACAGTCGGATTTTTCTTATGAAAACCATCTAACCAGCCTGCAAAGTCCCCTGCTTCACCGTTATACCAACCAAAATATTTATTGTATCCAATCGTATCCGTCACATAATTATAGTCATCTTCATCTTCAACGAACATGACGTTTGCCATTGTAGTCAATCGGGTAGGGTCTTCCTTTTTCGTTAACGCATTTAATTCATTCACGAGTTTTCTTAGCTCGGGTCTTTCCCCACTAATTTGAATTTCATTCTGGATTCCCCAGAACATAATAGACGGATGATTAAAGTTTTGTCTAATCAGTTCAACCATCTGTTGTTTGGCATTAATGCCTTCTAACTCTGTTTTTGACATCAAAGAGATAAAGGGTATTTCAGCCCAGATAACCATGCCTTCTTGATCACATAAATCATAGAAATATTGATTGTGTTGATAGTGCGCTAATCTGATAGAAGTTGCTCCGATTTCTTTTATCAATGCCATATCCTCAGCTTGCTCTTTTTCTGTGATTGCCCAGCCCATATCCTTTCGATCCTGGTGTCTTGCCACACCATGCAAAGCAAGGTGTTCCCCATTCAAGAAGAAACCTTTTTCAGCATCTACTTCAAAGTATCTGACACCGAACGGAATCATGAGTGCATCAATCACGTCGTTAAAACGCTCCATAGACACTCTTGCTTCATACATATAGGCATTTTTTCTGCCATTCCATAATGTGGGATTCTCTATGACAAGCGGAACTTCTACTGCTTTGTGTTCTCCCGCCACTAACGTCACTTCTTTGGCAGCATAGGCGATATTTTCTCCTTCTGCATCCAGCAAATCCACCCAAAGCCGCACTTTTTTGTCTTCTTCACTATCGTTCACAAGCAGTGATTTGATCGTTAAGGCCGCATGCTCTTCATTTACTTCCTCTTGAATAACGTAAATACCTTTTGAACCATGATCCATTAAGTCAAAATGAACAGGATTGGCAATGACTAAGTTCACATCACGATAAATGCCACCGTAAAAGGTGAAGTCAGCCATTTGCGGATAGACATCATCGACAACTGTATTATCTACTTTGACAGCCAACGTGTTCTTTGCATCAAAATCAATCGCTTCCGTAAGATCGAATCTAAAAGTAGAGTAACCACCTCTATGCTGACCCAAATGTTGACCATTTAGGTAGACATCGGTTACACTATTCGCTCCTTCGAACTCAACATACACTTTGTTTCCACGCGCAGAATCATCTATCGTAAATTCTTTTCTATACCAACATGCGCCCTGATGATAAGCAAATCCGTTTGCTCCATCAATAGCGTTCCATGTATGGGGGACTTGAACAACTTTCCAGTTTCCATCATCAAAATAGATACCCATCGCTTGATCTTCATCTTGTTTGATAAACTTCCAGTCGTGATTGAAAGGAATGACTTTTCTCATTTATTTTCCTCCTAAATTAGCTGAGCAAACTGACTGCTACGCATTCTGAATTCCTATCGTACATCCTAGCTTTACCCCTCTATCTTAACAAGCCGCCACCGAATATACTCGCATTTTTTTGCCTAAATTAGCACATATCCGCCTTTTTTTTACTTTATCTGTATAATTAAAAGTATAAGGAAGCATGGAGAAGAAGATATGATTGAAAATTGGGAAAATAATATAGACGACCTCAAGAAGAAATGCCGCATCTTACATGATGTGACAAAAATGGACATTCGGTTAATGGATCAAGATGGGAATGTTATTTTTCATCTCCTGGATTACCTTATCCCTGTCACACTTCAAAGTTTAGACAAGGAGTACCCTACCATAATCAAGCAACTTAAAAAGGGTGAAACAAATTTTTATTACTGTCATGTCAATTCTTTTAACCTTGAATACATTGCAACGGGAATTTGGATAAAAGGCGAATGTTGCGGAGCTATTGTACTGGGGCCTTTTGTTTCAAGTATACCTGGCATTGGTTTTATCAGCGATATTGTTACGAAAAACAAAGCACCCATAAGCGAACGAAAATTACTCGAAGAATTTTATCACTCTTTATCCGTCGTTAGCAGAAAAAACGCCCAAAGCATAGGTGAATTACTAGTAAATTTATTTGCACATACTTATATTGAAACGCAATCACTAGCGACAGAAAGGGTTGCTTCCCTTCTCAGTAGAGAAGAATTAAAGCTAGCAATGTCCGAGAGTAACGATCAGATAGAGGAGCGGTTTCGATTAGAAAAAGAGATTGTGGATGCCATCGCCAAAGGAAATATTGATGAAATTATACGCTTTTTAAACCACTACAATAAAGATATTTTATTAAGCTTTTTTAATCGAATACCTGAAAGTCCCATTAGATCCGCAAAGAATATCGTATTGGTTATGAACACGATTTCCAGAACCGCAGCTGAAAGAGGCGGTGTTCATCCCCTTTACATTCATAACATTTCCGAAAAATTTGCTATTTTGATTGAAAGAGCCTCTAGTCTTTCCGTCTTAAAACAGTTGGGAGAAACAATGGTTTATGAATACTGTACAGCGGTAAGAGACTTTTCTACCCTTCATTATAGTCTTGTTGTTAAAAAGGCCGTGCATTACATCCATATGCATCTAGAAGAGGATTTATCACTGTCTAGAATTGCTGACGAGATTCACGTGAATGCCTCACATCTTTCACGTAAATTCAAAGCAGAAACTAACATGAGCATCATTGATTATATTAATAAAAAGAGAGTAGAAGAGGCGAAACTCTACTTGCAACGGGGGAATGTATCGATTACAGAGGTTGCTCTCATGGTTGGATTCAACGATTTAAATTATTTTAGTAGGGTATTTAAAAAAACGACTTCCCTTTCTCCTTCGCAATATAGTAGGCACTATTTTACAGATACTTAACAATCCCTAAGCGATTTAGCCTGGAGACTTTATTTTACATTTGAGTTAATATTTGAACATTTATTGTCGTGTGGGTTATACTTGGATTATCTGAACAACAAGGAGGAATTTGTTTGAAAAAGTTAATCTTATGCTTTCTCACTACGGCTCTGCTGAGTGGCTGTGGTGCTGCGAGTTCACAGGCGAGCATAAATAGTGAGGTTGCGGAAAATGAAGAAGCAACTGTACTGTACACAGGAACGGTTATCGACAGTGGCGAAACGCATGAAGGTGGTTTATTCGTGGCTGACTTAGTTCCGGTAGAATCTTCGGAAGCTGCTTCTTTCGATGAAGTCATCCTGTTGATGGAAGGTGTTCCCTTGACCGACTTATCCTCCGGTGAAAATATACCGCTGTCAGCATTAGAAAACGGAGACAGCGTAACCGTCACCTTAGTCGAGCATGCACCCACCACGATGTCCATCCCTCCGCAGATTCCCGGCATGGGGATCGTAAAAGTCGAAAAATCAAAATGATCCAAAGCAAAAAACCGTGTACTCGCGAATAAATCGCAAGATATACGGTTTTTATTAGAGAATTTTAGTACTTTCTCCTTCATGGAATAGCTCAAATCGAACGGAAGAGACAGTTGGAAATGGAGAGGTACTCTCTCCGTTCCAACTGTCTCTTATTTGTCGATACCCTTACGTTAATGACATTGGGCGAAAAACTCTACCCCTTTTTGTTGATTTTTTCTTCAAATCAATTATACAAAAATTGCCAAGTTGACAATTGTTACTTAAGCTAATTTGTTTTGATCCAAAGCACTTGGCATAACCATATACTTGTTTTTATAGAATTGAATCGCTGATAAGCCGATCAAAAGAACGATTCCTATTAAAGCCACATTTGGCAACAAACTATATTTCCCTTGGAAACCTTCTGGCGCTAATAAAAAATTATAGATCCCAAAATATGCCCAGGCAATCGGAATTGGGAATAGTGCATTTTTTGTTTTTAGTAGAACCAAGAGCATCAACCCAACTGCAACAAGAAGAATGACAGAACTCCAGATTTCTGCAGAAATTCCAAATCTCCCCCATTCTGCTTTTACAAGCCCAGCTGCTATATTTACAACTGTTGCTATAAAAAGCCATCCCGAATACAATCCAAAAGTAATCGGCAGCAAGAAACGTCTACTCGTCTGAATTTTCCCAATGCGCTCTACGATTAAAACCATGACTATTAAGAATGCAAATATGAAAATTGTTGACAATCCGATTAAATTATAAGAAAAACTAACAATCCACACTATATTTAAAGCACAGGATAGCCAGAATAAAAAACTAATCTCATCAATCAATGTCATTAACTTAAGGGCATTGACAAATAAGAGACAGGTAGAAATGGGAGAAGTACTCTCTCATTTCTACCTGTCTCTTTCGTTTCTGGCAA
>NZ_QAOM01000017.1 GCF_003051085.1 Trichococcus patagoniensis
CCTTTCCATAACAACAAGATGGAACATTGCAAGCTTCATATCATGCCGGCGTGGCGGAATTGGCAGACGCGCTGGACTCAAAATCCAGTGCCCGCAAGGGCGTGCCGGTTCGACCCCGGCCGCCGGTATCACACCAAAAAACAAGCCCAGAGAGATGGTTTCCATCTTTCTGGGCTTGTTTTGTTTTGTGCGGCGGGGCAGGGGGTGATAACTTTGTGGTGAAAACCCGCTACAGACTTTGAGGTAGGAACTGTTGGTGAATGACAAGGGTATCCACCGTGAGTTGGATTCTGAAGGAAGTCGGACGCAAACACAACTCGTACTGACGTACAGAAATTGGATAGTTTGCACTAAACTAGATAGTTTCGTTAAGGTCAGTTAAACTTGCGGGAGTAGTTCACATTACCATCATTCATTTTGTTGAGAATAATATAATTTGCGCTTTCTGTGGCTAGGTAGGTATTCGTATTCAGTTTATATAATAAAAAAATAAAGAATATTATAGCAAAAACAAATGGATTAATCTTGTCAATTTAACTTTAAAATGTTATATTTGAAAACGGAAACGTTTCCAAAAAATAATAGGAGGGGCTAAATTGAAAAAATGGCTAAGTATTGGTCTAAGCACTATCTTCATTGGAGGGTTGTTCTTGATAAGCAAAACAGATTTTTTCTCTAATAAGACGACGATCCAACAAGTTTATCCACGCTCGAATGAGAGCTTTGTTGGAGATCCGATGCCTTATTTTAATGGTGAGGAATTTATGATTTATTATTTAGAAGACTTACGAGATGATCAGACTGGTTTTCATCCGATTAGTTTAATCACGACGACTGACTTTATTAATTACACAGATCATGGTGAAGTGATTCCATTTGTAAATGATCAGAATGATCAGGAGTTAGCCTTAGGAACTGGCTCTGTCATAATTGATTCAGATGGATTGTATCATGCATTTTATACCGGCTATAATGGATCGTTGTCACCTAAGGAAGCAATTATGCATGCCACCAGTAAAGATGGAGTCAAGTGGAATAAGCAGCCAGAACACACGTTTTTCGCTAGCACACAGTATGAAGCAGATGATTTCAGAGATCCCTTTGTGTTTTACGAAGAAGATTCTCAGGAGTATTGGATGCTCATTACAGCTCGTCAAAATGGAACAGGTGTTATTGCTAAATATACTTCAACAGATTTAATATCCTGGGAAGATCAGGGTACCTTTTTTGCAAATGATTTTGGAAACGATTCCAATTTAGAGTGTCCATCACTTGTTTATTTTGAAGGGAAATGGTATTTGGCTTTTTCGGATCAATGGGATAAACGTGTTGTTCATTACCGTATCGCGGATAGTGTCAATGGACCTTTCGTCAAACCAGCTAACTTAGATCATTGGGATAGTTCTGGTTTTTATGCTGGAAGATTAGAAACAGATGGAGAGAAACTTTATGTAATGGGTTGGATTCCAACAAAAGAACAACATCGTGACAATCAAAACTATAATTGGGCAGGCAATCTTGCTGTCCATGAATTGATAGCTAAGGATGGTCAACTATTGCCGACGTTGCCTGAGAGCGTTAAAGAACAGGTGAATACGGTAGCTTTCACAAATCAGACAATTCCTGAAGGCCAATCCATCACTTTTGATGCTGATGAGGAAACCGTTCTTTATTCTGGAAAAGTCGTCTTAGATGAACAAACGAAAAAATGGGCCTTTCAATTTAATAGTAAAGAAACCCAATCGGATCTAAATGTTATTTTTGACACAGAACTAAATAGAGTCGCATACTATAATCGTTCTTTAGATAGGATGGAAAATTATGCTCCACAAACTGAAATGCCCTTTGACTTTGCGGGTCGATCAAGTGTAACTATTAAACTGGTCTTAGAAGATGATATTGTTGTTCTCTATCTGGATGATGAAATTGTCCTCTCAAATCGGATGTATCAAGCTAAGGGTAGTGATTGGTCGATAACAGCTATTGAAGGTAATCTAAAGATCGAATCATAAGAGAATGATAAAAGTCGAGTTAGTATCAGTCGGAGTAATATTTATCGTTTTTAGTTTGATAACTTCAAGAAACTATTATGTTGAAGAATATCGCCCCCAATTCCATTTTTCACCCGAAGAAAATTAGCTAAATGACCCAAAGAGAACGGCAGCTTGCGGCAAGTTTACTTCTCACCATAGAACATCTGAACTCCGGCGAAGCAATTGTTCGCAGGAGTTCAGATGTTGATTACTCTACCCAGTTCCGGTAAGCGACCATTAACCGGAGTTGAGCGTCTGGATTGTTTCCTTGCTCCGGCGAAGCACTCCTCATCGGAGGTGACGAGCTTCCCCAGGCTAAGCTATCTTGAGCCATCCGCAGAATTTCATCCTCTATCTGTATCCGGAGATATTCCTAGGAACGTATGCTTCTTCCAAATACTTGATTTCTTCGGCGCTCAATGCGACTTCGAATGCGCCCAAGGCATCGTCCAGATATTTCACTTTTGTTGCCCCAATCAGAGGCGACGTTACGAAGTCTTTGCTAAGCATCCAAGCTGTCGCGACTTGTCCACGGGTGATGCCGCGTTCGTCCGCCAATTTGTGGACTCTTGAAATGACTTCATTATTGGAATCAACAATATAAGCAGGCAGTTCTACTTGCGCGGCTTGGCTAGCACGGGCTGTGACGGCACCGATGTCCCTTGTCAGCCGTCCTCCGGCTAGCGGGCTCCAAGGCGTCATCGCAACTTTTTGATCCTGAAGCAACGGGATCATTTCCCGTTCTTCCTCACGGTAGATCAGATTATACAGATTCTGCATGGAGACAAATTTCGTCCAGCCGTTCTTCTCGGCGATGAATTGCGCTTTCGCAAATTGCCAAGCATGCATGGAAGAAGCACCTATGTAACGCACTTTCCCCATTTTCACCAAGTCGTGCAGGGCTTCCATCGTCTCCTCGATCGGCGTGTCGTAATCCCAACGGTGGATGATGTACAGATCCAGATAATCCGTCTGCAATCTTTTCAGAGAGTGGTCGATTTCGATGAAGATGCTTTTGCGGGACAGGCCTTTCGCGTTCGGTCCCTCGAACATCGGAAAATACAGTTTGGAAGCCAGGACGATTTCATCGCGGTTGGCGAAATCTTTCAATGCTCTACCGACGATTTCTTCGCTGGAACCATTGGAGTACATATTGGCGGTGTCGAAGAAATTGATTCCGGACTCCAACGCTTTTTTGATGATTTCCCGGCTCTCCGTTTCACCTAGGGACCATTTTATATGTCCGAGCTCTGGTTCCCCGAACCCCATGCACCCTAGACATAGTCTTGAGACTTCCATGCCGGTATTCCCTAATTTCAGATATTCCATGTTAACGCCTCCAGTTTTTATTTTCATTATACAGCTATTGTACATGCTGGAGTTCACTCCAAGGCAAGTCTTTTAGTCATATTCAAAAAAATAGCTTTCAATTTCTGCCGTTGATGTTGTGGATAACCTGTTGAAAACAATGCCGGAAAATCAGAAGCACTTCGCCACATTTTTGGCGGATAACGGCTTCGGAATGGTTGGAATTCTTGATCGCCGTGCGGTCAGCAGGGTTATCAATCGAACCGCTGATCGACTATTTAAAGTTGTGTGGAGAAGGTCTCCGTACCGTTCCGGTCAGGAGAGAGTTATGGGTCGACGAGTGCGACTTCTTGGAAAAGAAAATCCTTGGATTGCAGTCGCGCAAAAAGCCATCGCCTGATTGAGGTCGATGGCTTTTTGCATGCTCTTTACATTGGAGGAGTAAAGAAGAGTAAAAGATTGTTTGATTGGCTTGTCCTTATAATAGGCCTCAGGTGTGAAAAAAACGTGAAGAAACGCTAACTTTTTTTCGCTGTTTTCATGGACACAACTGATATTTTTTTATCTTGAAACGTGATCCTCTTCCTTGATGATGTCCAACGTTGAAGATCGGCCGGCTTCGATCATCTTGGAAGTGCTGATCCGAAGCTGCAGGTTTCTGTCATAATCCAAAGCGAAGATGCAGGAATAGAGCACGTCCAGCAGGTAGACGATGGCACTGTCGGTGGAGAAGGTGGCGATTTTCGAATAAAGCTTCTCTCTCGTACAGATTCTGAGCACGCAATCCGCAAGGCGCGCCGTTGTGTTGTCCCCGATATTTGTAATGGCAATGACGGGGATGTTGTTCGCCTTCAAATACTGGATCGACTCATTCAGTATTTCAGTTTCTCCGGAATAGGAGACGATGATTGCGCAGGAGGACTGATCCGCAAGGCAGGATTTAAAGATCATTTCACCCTGCAAGGTGCAGATGTCCACCCGTTTTTTGATCCGTGACATGTTGTGTTGGAATTCCTGCGTGATCAACAGGTTGTTGCTTACCGCAAAAAGACTGATATAGGAAGACTTCCGGATGATTTGGATGGCTTTCTGCAGGTCGTCATGGGTGATCAGCGACAAGGTGTCGTCGATGGATTCTTTTTCCAAGGCAGCAATTTTACTTGCAATGGACATGATGGTATCATTACCTTGAAAAGGAAGGTTGGCATTTATTTCACTGAAGTGTTTCTGCAAATACTCCTCTTCTTTCAAGAAGGCTTCCTTCAAGTCGCTCCAACCGCTGAAGTTCATCTTATGGGCAATCCTTACCAATGTGGAAGGAGATGTGTAGGTTACTTCAGCAATTTCTTTGGTGGTCATTTCTTTGATGGACGATTTTTTCTCCAATATATAGTCTACTATCTTTTGTTCGCTGTTCGAAAAATCAAAACTCTCAAGCCGCTCTCTGATAAGCATGTGATTCCTCCTTCATCTTTCATCTCTTGCGTCTATCATACCAAATTTGCGAACCGGATTTAGATATTTCCGTTAAAAATGCCTGGTTTTTGTAAACGGTGTTACGGAGTTTGCGCGACATCTTGCGAATGGTTTTGTATCCCTTATAATCAGGTGTGTAATAGTTTTCTGCAAGCAGAAACGAGTAGGGGGAGAAAATAATGATAGGGTTCATCGCAGCCATTTTGACGACGCTGTCTTTCGTTCCGCAAGCTTGGCAGATCATCAAAACAAAGGATACTTCCGGCATCTCGTTGGGCATGTATGCCATGTTCGTAGTGGGTGTTTTCTTATGGATGATCCACGGAATCAATATCCAGGATTATGCCGTCATCACAGCGAACGGCATCACATTCGTATTGGCATCAATCATTTTGGCTTATAAAATCAAATATAAATAAGAGGAGAGATCATTATGGCATTGGATAAAGATTTTTTGTGGGGCGGCGCCTTGGCTGCCCATCAGTTTGAAGGAGGGGTTCTGAACACTTCCAAAGGCTTGAGCGTGGCGGACGTCATGACGGCTGGAGCGCATGGGGTTCCCCGCGTCATCACGGACGGCGTGGTCGAAGGCAATTATTATCCGAACCACGTCGGCATCGATTTTTATGGGAAATATAAAGAGGATATCGCCTTGTTCGCAGAAATGGGCTTCAAATGCTTCCGGACTTCGATTGCCTGGTCGCGCATCTTCCCGAATGGGGATGAAGCCGAGCCGAATGAAGAAGGCCTGCAGTTCTATGATGATGTCTTCGATGAACTGTTGAAATATGGCATCGAGCCGGTCATCACGCTGTCCCACTTCGAGATGCCGTACCACTTGGCCAAAGAATACGGCGGCTTCATGAACCGCAAGACGGTGGACTTCTTCGTCAACTTCGCCGAAGTCTGCTTCAAGCGCTACAAAGACAAAGTGAAATACTGGATGACCTTCAATGAAATCAACAACCAAATGAACTACAAGAACGACATCTTCGGCTGGACGAACTCGGGCGCGCATTTCGGCGACTATCCGAACCCCGAAGAAGCCATGTATCAATGCGGGCACTATGAATTGCTTGCCAGCGCGTTGGCAGTTAAAATCGGCAAAGAGATCAACCCCGACTTCCAGATCGGGAACATGATCGCAATGGTGCCGATCTATCCGTATTCCTCTCGCCCGGCCGACATGGTACTCTCCAACCAGATGATGCACGACCGCTGGTTCTTCTGCGATGTGCAATGCCGCGGCCATTATCCGGCCTACGCTTTGAAGATGTTCGAACGCAAAGGCTTCAAGCTGGATATCACGGAAGCAGACAAAAAAGCTTTGGCGGAAGGGACCGTTGACTATATCGGCTTCTCTTACTATATGAGCAACTGCGTCGATTCAACCGTGAATAAGGATGTATCGAAAGCTCTGGACGGTTCCAGCGCGCATTCCGTGAAGAATCCGTTCATTGAAGAGTCCGACTGGGGCTGGGCGATCGATCCGGAAGGCTTGCGGTACACATTGAATCTGTTCTATGAACGTTACGAAAAACCGTTGTTCATCGTCGAAAACGGCTTCGGTGCCATCGATGTCAAGGAAGAGGATGGCAGTTGCCACGATCCATACCGCATCGACTACCTCAAGACGCATATTGAAGAAATGAAAAAAGCTGTCGAGGAGGATGGCGTCGATCTGATGGGCTACACACCATGGGGCTGCATCGACTGCGTATCCTTCACGACCGGCGAAATGAAGAAACGCTACGGCTTCATCTATGTCGACAGAGACAACGAAGGCAACGGAACACTGGAAAGAAGCAAAAAGGACTCCTTCGATTGGTACAAGCAGGTCATTGCTTCAAACGGGGAAGAATTAGCTTAAATTGCATGCATGAAAAGCTCAGCGGGGATCGCAATATCCCGCTGAGCTTTTTTGTATTTGGATCGAACGCTGCTTATCTACAGCCAGTCTTTTAATCTCCGGCGAAGCAAGGCTTCACCAGATATGGTGCGCCCTGGACTTGTTAGAGCTTAAAGTTACTGTGGTCTTTTCTGAATTGGGAAGGTGTCGTTTGATAGAACTTTCTGAAAGAACGGATGAAGTTCTCCTGATTTTTATACCCTACATCAGGGCCAATGTCTTGGATTTTCATATTGGTGTGTTTCAGAAGGTCAGAGGCAACCGTCATTCTCTTTCTCAGCAAAAATTTGGTGAAAGACTCTCCCGTTAATTGTTTGATCCGCAGAGAAATATGTTGGGTGGAATAGTGAATGGAATCCGATAGTTGTTCCAAGGTAATGTCTTTATAGTTTTTCTCGATTGAAGTGATTATCTCAAAATCTATGACGTCCCTTTTGCGTTGCGGTTTCGGCATGATCGATCTGTCTTCATAGTGGCGGAGCAAATGGCTGAGCAGCAACAAAAGATTGGAGTGGACGACTTGCACATAATATTTTTGTTTGTTGATCGTCTCCAAGTACATATCCAAAATCATATTTTTGACTTTTAGGTCTCCGTTGGTAGGGAAAATAATGAAGCTGTCTATTTTTTTCGTATAGACGTTGCTGATCAGGAAGTTTGAGAAAATATGGTCGCCGCTTAAATTTTGAAAGAAGATCTCTTGAAAACTATCCTTTTGAATCAGAATATTCAAGACAATGCTATAGTTGTTCACATCCAAGGAGTGATAGACACCGGGCGGAACGAGACAGATATCACCAGTCCGCATAACATATGTCTTATTATCAATGTACTGTTCAAACTCACCTTCATAGACATAGAACATTTCATAAAAATCGTGTTTGTGCATAACCGGAGTTGAATACCGCGTATGCTGGGTGATTCGGACCTTTAAGGGGTCATTCTCATAAAAAAAATAACTTTCAGGAAATGTTTCAGGATGACTCATTGTATCTGAACCCATGTGTGGAAGGATCGGGACTAATTGTTCCTTTGCCTCATCTTCATTGAGCGTTGCTACGAATTCCTGGATGAGCCGTTTATTGTTCCGGATTTCTCGATGGTTCATTAAATACTCTTCGACTTTTGAGTATTCATGCAATTGCCGCAGTAGTTGCTCCAGCTCCATTATATTTCTCATTCCTTCCTGTTTTTATATTCCAGAAAAGCAAATTTTATTCTTTTCGCTCAGGGCCTATTTATTCGATTTGGTTAATAATATCTGTGCTTTTTAATAAAAATAGTCACTTTTCCATTATACTATGGATTATCTGTTAAAAAAAGTCAATTTTATTAGCGTAATTACGCAATGGCCGTTTTCTTTGAGAACCCTTACAATTCAAATGGAAGGAGGGTTCTGATGGATAGAAATAGAACAACTGAGTGGATTTGGATAAAAGATTGGACACTTGAAGATGGTGAAGCACCTAGACAAGTCTATTTTCGTAAAGAAATAAATCTTTCAGTTCCAATTAAGGGAGAATTGAGGATATCCGCTGATTCTCGGTATAAACTATATATAAATGACAAGCTTGTGGAGGTTGGCCCGAGTAAAGGGGATCGGCAAATCTGGTATTATGATACGATTGATGTCACAAAGTATTTGTCAGAAGGACCAAACGTCTTTGCAGTAAAAGTGCTGCGGTACCCGCTTGATCATTCAAAAGGGAATCATGGTATATTCCGTACAGATACGCCCGGGCTCTATGTTTCGGGAGAAATTACAAGCGCTGAAGGGGATGTGCAGAGCATCCATGCAGACGAAACGTGGCAATGTCTTATTGATCCAAATTTTGAAATCGTTTCGGAATCATCGGTTTTTGCGCCCTTGCAGATATATGAAAAAGTTAACGGAGATGATAAAAATTCCGATTGGATGAAGGCTGATTTTGATGCAGGGGATTGGCAAATGGCGCGGTCATATCAACCATCTGAGATGAGTCAAGCGGTCAGTCCAGGTAACTTGTATGCACGTACGATTCCATTTATGTACCGGAAGGAACGTAAGTTTGAGAAAATTATGACCATTAGGCAGTCTGTACATCCAAAAGAAGTGTGGGAGAAATTTCTCTGCAAAAGAGAGCGCGTTGTTGTTCCGCCTAACAGTAAAGAAATCATTGAAATTTCTGCTGGTGAAGAAATGACTGGTTATCTCCAATTGGCGGTTTCCGGAGGCCATTCCGCTAAAATCAACATTCTTCAATCAGAAGCTTACGTCCAAAACACAAAAACAGTAGTCAACGGTCTAGAGATACCTTTGAAGGAAGATCGGGAGGACTATTTAGGAGGGCACCTGGAAGGATTCAATGATGAATATACAGTAGCTGGTTACGGTACAGAACAAGCCCCGGAATGCTATGAACCTTTTTGGTTTCGGACATTCCGATTCATTGGGCTAGAAATTGAAACAAACGATGATGAACTTGTTCTTGAAGCTTTTGATTATATCGAAACCGGCTATCCTTTAGAAGTAAGCACATCTTTTGAAAGTTCCGATGAAAGTTTGAGCGCAATTTGGGATATAAGTGAAAGGACCCTCAGACGATGTATGCATGAAACTTATGAGGATTGTCCTTTCTATGAGCAATTGCAATATGCAATGGATTCCAGACTACAGATACTATATACCTATGCCGTCTCTGCGGACGATCGGCTCGCACGCAAATGTATGGATGATTTTAAGCGCTCTCATCGGTACGACGGCACCTTGAATGGTTCTTATCCTTGTTATGGGCCGAATGTAATTCCCGGTTTTTCCATATACTACATCTTGATGCTACATGACCACATGATGTATTTTGATGATATGACGCTTCTTGAAGAGCATATGCCTACTGTTGAAAGCGTGTTGAACTACTTCGAGAGAAATGTAAGACCTGAAGGTTATGTAGGAAAGCTTGGTGGCATAAACGGAATCGATCGCTACTGGTCATTTACCGATTGGACGCCGGAGTGGAATGGCACAAGCGGTGTTCCGCCAGCAACTTTACAGGGTGCGATCACGATGGAAAGTTTGCTCTATATCATGGGATTGCAGACGGCTGCACAGATAGCTGAACACCTTGGTCGTAGCCAATTTGCAGACAGACTGGAAGATAAAGCAGAATCGGTAAAACAGGCTATCAGGAAGTTCTGTATCGGCTCAAATGGAATGATCCAGGATGGTCCGGGTATTGAAATGTATAGCCAACATACGCAAGTGTTTGCGTTATTGACGGATACCCTTTCCCAGCAACAGGGAAAAGCAAATCTGTTGGAGACGATCCAGCATAAAGAAAACTATGCGCAATGTTCGGTGGCCATGTCTTTTTATCTCTATCGGGCCTTGCATAAGGCAGGTATATATGAATTAACGGATGATTATTGGAATATTTGGCGCAGAATGATCAAGAATAATGCAACGACTTGCGTTGAGGCAGAAGCCGGCGAGCGAAGTGAATGTCATGCTTGGGGGTCTTTGGCGCTGTATGAATTGCCGAGTGTGACATTGGGCGTGTATCCGGCAGAACCAGGCTATAAATCTGTAGTGATCGCTCCAACTCCCGGATATCTGACATGGGCCAAAGGGGAGGTTATGACTCCTCATGGGATTGTCAAAGTTGAATGGACGAAGGAGGGAGATGTTTTAACTGTCAGTTATCAGGTGCCGGAAGGCATGAGCGTTTACGCGGGTAATGAATTAAGTCAAGAAGGACGGTTTATGTTGAAAATCAGTGAATAAGAATCTTTGATTGAAAGGTTACGCTGTTAGTAGTGCCGATAAACTGAAACGAATCATTAACAGTTTTTATAAAAGAGAGGAAGAATAATGATGAAAAAGAAATTATTATTTACAATTGCTTCAACGATGCTGGTGTTCCCGTTAATTTCAGGATGCGGACAAGAAGCCACGAGTTCTGATGGAGAAGTTAAGGGTGATTTGGTTATCTGGGAACATGACCCTAGTTTTGAAGAACCTGTACAAACGCTGGTGGATGAGTTCAATAAAGAATACCCCGATGTCTCTATTGAAGTGGAGGCCAAGTCAGGGAGCGACTATTACTCGCTGTTAACGACATCCCTTCAATCAGGCAGCGGACCTGATTTGTTCTGGACGAACGGAACAGCAACAGAAAATATGCAAACCTATGTGGAACAAGAAAAGGTTGCTGACATTACAGACATAGTCGATTTGAGTGAATTGTCCGAAGAGGCGTATGACTTAGCTAAAATCGACGACAAAACGTATTCGGTTCCTTGGATGACCTTCGATGCAAGAGCTGTATATTACAACAAAGATATCTTTAAAGAATTAGGTATCACTGAACCAAAAACATTCGATGAATTTGAAGCGATGCTTGCAAAAATCAAGGACAATGGCTATGTGCCGATTTCGTTATCCGGGTTGAGTTCATGGCAGCTATTGTGGGTTTATGAAGTGCTGTTGGCATCACAATACCCAGAATACACGATGGGCTTCGATGATTATTCTGTAAAAGCAGATTCAGAGGAAGCAAGAGCAGCATTGGATAAAGTTGTTGAATGGGCAGAAAAAGGCTACTTCGGCGATGGATTCAAAGGTGTAGACAGCAATGGACAAACGTTGGCGTTTACGACCGGTAAAGCGGCGATGACCATTGATGGCTCTTGGATGGTGCAAACAATCGAAAAAAATAATCCGGCTCTGAATTTTGGCGCTTTCCAGATTCCTTCGAATGATGGAACAAAGACGATGATGGGATCCTTTGCGAATGGGTTCTCGATGAATGCTGATACAGAAAACAGTGCTGCAGCAGAAGCATTCCTGCAATTCTGTGCAACGAAGGAAGCTCAAGAGATTTGGGTGAAAGAATTGCATGCCGTTTCAGGTGACTCAGAAATCCCATCTGCTGAGGGTGTTGCCCAAGAAATTTCGAATGCGGATCAAGTAGTAGGTACTTGGCAGTCTATGTTGACAAAACACTCCTCTGGTTCAAACTCTGCAGCTTCCATTTGGGAAGAGGAAGGAACCGCTATTTTTGGAGACAAACTTACTGTGGATGATTTGATGGATAAAATCGGAGCAGCCATGGATTAACCCAACCGAATAATTAGATGCATCATTTTTGAAGCAGCATCCGTTCACTCTCTTTAATGACTGAACGGATGCTGTATTATAAAGTGATAGGACATCTGACTGACAGGATGTTGCAATTTTCAGCAAAAGGAGTGTACCCATGAAAAATCTATTGAAAACAAAGCCTCAGATAGGGTTTATCCTACCAGGGTTTCTGATATATACCATTTTTGCCATCATCCCCATTTTTTCAGCCATGTATTACAGTTTTTTTGAATGGCCTGGAATCGGGGAGAAGACCTTTGTTGGCCTTGATAACTTCATTACGCTGTTTACCGATGATACGGTGGCCCCAATTTTCTATAATGCATTGTTCAATAACCTGAAATATATATTGTGCATTTGGTTCGTCATAACACCTGTGCAATTCATATTGGCATATATCCTCTTCATCAAAATCCGAGGCGCCCAGTATTTTAAATTGATGTTGTTTTTGCCTTACGTAATCAGTTCAACCATCATCGGGTTCTTCACTACCTTAATTTTCGATCCGAACATAGGCAGTCTGAATGCAGTGATTGAATCGATGGGCGGAACCAGGGGATTGTGGCTGGGTGATCCAAACATGGCTTTCAAAATCTTGATTCTGGTTGTCCTTTGGCAAGGTATCGGGACAGGTATGATGATTTTCTATTCGGATATGCAGGGTATTCCCAATTCTTTGATTGAAGCCAGCGAAATGGATGGCGCCAATGAGTGGGTAAAATTGACAAAAATCATTTTTCCGATGTCCATTTCTTCCTTTACGACCAATATGGTGATGTCGACCATTTGGGCATTGGCTGTTTTCGATCTGCCGTTTCTGTTGGGCGGAGTGACCGGGGGAGCCGATAAATCGCTGGATTTCGTAAATATCATGTTCTACAGATACACTTTTGGAACTGCGTTGAACGGGAAATCCAATATGGGCTTCGGTGCCGCCATCAGCGTGGTCATGTTCCTGATCATTGCAGTGATTACGCTGACACTGACTCAACTATTGAAGAAACTTGAGAAAAATTAGAAAGATAGGAGAGATAAAATGAAAAAGAAGCAAGACACCCTTTTAAGAAATGCACTGTCTCTGTTATTGCTCTTGTTTACTTCAATAACTTTAATTTTGTTGGTCATTACTTTTATGAATTCATTCAAGAGTAGCTCAGAGCTCGCCAGAAATACATTCGGATTTCCGAGTACGATCACCTTGCAAAACTACATTACAGTAATCACGGAAGACAATTTCTTCAAATATTTGTTCAACAGCTTGTTCATCACGTTAGTGGGTGTGTTCTTCCTGCTGTTGCTGAGCGCAATGGTAGCTTACGGCATTTCCAGGTATGAATTCAAGCGGAAAGAAGTCGTAAGCACCTATTTCCTGATTGGGATGATGTTTCCCGTGCAATTGTGTGTGATGCCGCTGTTTGTTATTTTGAGAAACCTGCAACTGCTCAATACGATGACAGGTGTCATCTTACTGTATGTAGCAGGGATGTCTTTCCCTGTATTTACGTTAACTAAATTTTTCCGGAATATTCCCGCTTCGATCGAAGAGTCGGCAAGGCTGGATGGTGCTAGCGAATTCCAAATTTTCTTCAGTATCATCATTCCGATCTGTAAACCAGTACTGGCAACGCTCGGCTTGATCAATGGCATCCGCATCTGGAATGATTTCTATATCCCGATGGTTTTCCTTTCGGATTCGAATAAAAGAACGCTCATGTTAAGTGTCTATAAATACATGAGTGACTTCGTCCGGAATTGGGATCTGACGTTTGCGGCAGTCGTTCTGACGCTGATTCCGATTCTGATACTGTACTTCCTGTGCTCCAGTCAAATTGTCGAGGGCATTACGGATGGAACGGTTAAGGAGTAAAGGCTGAACTTTGGAAGTAGTGGTGTGGATGATCGGAAAGGTAAAGGACGGAGGTAAGCATTTTGGATAATACGTCTAGAGATGAGAATAAAGCATGGAGCTTATTGGAGAAAGTTGGCAATCTTGCCATTCTCAATTGTCTCTTTTTGATCAGTTCACTCCCGCTGCTGACATTCGGAACGGCGCTGCTGACAGTTAATCAAGTTGGGAAAAATATTCTTGATGATAAAGAGCCCTATGTCTTTACAACCTATATTAAATACTTCAAGAAAAATTTTAAAAGCGGCATAAAAAATTGGATTTTAACCATTCTATTTTTTGTATTGATTTTCGGTAATCTGGTCATGCTGGAAAATAACATAGTCACTCCACTATTGAAAATGGTAGCGCTGAGTGTCGTGCTGCTCTTTCTGAGTCTGTATTTAATCGTGGTGACCTTCGCATTTACTTCGGATGTGGAGAATATAACAAATGTGAAAGACAGTGTAATCAAGAATATTGTCATAGGATTTCAAAATCCATTAGTGACAATCGGTTTGGTCTCCTGGAATGTTTTGAATATATTGTTTTTTGCTTGGTTGCTGACATTTGCCAGTTTCTTCCTGATTTACTACTTCTCTATAGGATTTGCTCTGCTAAGTTTAGTTAACGGCAGTTTGATAAGGAGATTGAAACAGAAATCAGATTGAACAGGTAAGTGTCTGTAATAGTAGTTTTTAGGGGATGAAATGGTGAGTAATTATTTATGTATTGATGTCGGTGGGACGTTCATCAAGTATGCCTATGCAGATCATTTTGGCAAAATCAGCTATAAAAATAAAGAAACCACACCAATTGATTTGGAGGGGTTTCTGGATGTCATAAGAAGTATCGTTATTAAAAATGCAGAAAATATCGATGGGATTGCAATCTGTTGTCCAGGGAAGGTAGACCGTAAGAAAGGCACGATATTTCATGGAGGTTCCTTGCAGTATCTGGATGAGTTGCCGTTAAAGGATATTCTGGAGGATGAGTTTCATCTGCCTGTTGGCGTGATCAATGATGGGAAAGCTGCGGCCCTCTCGGAATTGTGGCTCGGAAACCTGAAAGGGTGTGACAATGGTGTTGCCATCGTCTTGGGAACAGCTATAGGCGGAGGGATAATTGCTAATGGCCAACTGTTGGAAGGAGAGCATTTTCAAGCTGGCGAATTCAGCTTTATCGTTCATCGTGCAAAGGAACGAGCTGCAAAATCGTTGACTGGAGATCGCTTGTCGGCAGTTGCCTTTGTGGAAAATGGTTCACAAAAAATCGGTCTCGTTAAAGCGGATGGTCAGCTGGTTTTTGATGCCATCAATCAAGGGAATCAAGAGATGGTTCAACACTTGGAAGACTATTGTTACGAACTGGCGCTCACTATCTTGAATATTCAGGCTGTCCTGGATTTTTCCAAAGTGGTCATCGGCGGCGGAATAAGCGCTCAGCCTCGCTTAATCCAAGAAATTGATGTACAGCTTCAAAAGATTCGTTCGGATCTGCCGGCCCTGGAAGCAACTATGTGTAAACCCATTGTTTTACCATGCAAATTCTACAATGATGCGAATATATTGGGTGCATTATACAATCTGCTTTCGATGCCTGAAACGGCAGATAGGCATTAGGGCTTCGATCACAAAACAAACAGCATAAGCAGCTGACCTGTAAAGTCGAATTTGCACATGCGCTAAAGAAGATGCTTCACCCCAAATGTTAGGGTAAAAAATCTAACGCTTGGGGTGAAGCATTTGCTATTGATATAAATCTGATAAAAAATAGGAAGTTTAGGCTTAAACACAATAACATCCAATAGTTAGAAGCCTAAATCAAATACAAATTAATGGAGGATCATTATGGCATTGGATAAAGATTTTTTGTGGGGCGGCGCTTTGGCTGCCCATCAGTTTGAAGGGGGCGTTCTGAACACTTCCAAAGGCTTGAGCGTGGCGGACGTCATGACAGCCGGGGAACACGGGGTTCCCCGCGTCATCACGGACGGCGTGGTCGAAGGCAATTATTATCCGAACCACGTCGGCATCGATTTTTACGGCCGTTACAAAGAAGACATCGCTTTGTTTGCGGAGATGGGTTTCAAGTGTTTCCGCACTTCAATCGCGTGGACGCGCATCTTCCCGAACGGAGATGAAGCCGAGCCGAATGAAGAAGGCCTGCAGTTTTATGATGATGTCTTCGATGAACTGTTGAAATACGGGATCGAACCGGTCATCACCCTGTCCCACTTCGAGATGCCGTACCATTTGGCCAAAGAATACGGCGGCTTCATGAACCGCAAGACGATCGATTTCTTCGTCACATTTGCCGAAGTCTGCTTCAAGCGCTACAAAGATAAAGTGAAATATTGGATGACTTTCAATGAAATCAACAACCAAATGAACTACAAGAACGACATCTTCGGATGGACCAACTCCGGCGCGCATTTCGGCGACTATCCGAACCCCGAAGAGGCCATGTATCAATGCGGACACTATGAATTGGTCGCCAGCGCGTTGGCAGTTAAAGTGGGCCGTGCAATCAATCCAGATTTCCAGATCGGGAACATGATCGCGATGGTGCCGATCTATCCGTATTCCTGCCGACCTGCCGACATGGTGCTGTCCAACCAGATGATGCACGACCGTTGGTTCTTCGGCGATGTCCAATGCCGCGGACACTATCCGGCTTACGCTTTGAAGATGTTCGAGAGAAAAGGCTTCAAGCTGGACATCACGGAAGCGGACAAAAAAGCTTTGGCGGAAGGGACCGTCGATTATATCGGCTTCTCTTATTACATGAGCAACTGCGTCGATTCGACCGTGAATAAGGATGTATCGAAAGCACTGGACGGTTCCAGTGCGCATTCCGTGAAGAACCCGTTCATCACGGAATCCGACTGGGGCTGGGCGATCGATCCGGAAGGTCTGCGGTACACATTGAATCTGTTCTATGAACGTTACGAAAAACCGTTGTTCATCGTCGAAAACGGCTTCGGCGCGATCGACGTCAAGGAAGAGGATGGCAGCTGCCATGATCCTTACCGCATCGACTACCTACGTTCGCACATCGAAGAAATGAAGAAGGCCGTCGAAGAGGACGGTGTCGATCTGATGGGCTACACACCATGGGGCTGCATCGACTGCGTATCGTTCACGACCGGCGAAATGAAGAAACGCTACGGCTTCGTCTATGTCGACCGGGACAACGAAGGCAACGGCAGCTTGGAAAGAAGCAAGAAAGACTCCTTCGATTGGTACAAGCAGGTTATTGCTTCAAACGGGGAAGAGTTGGCTTAAATTGCATGCGTGGACGAGGCTGTCCCGCAACGGGCCAGCCTTTTCGCGTGGTTGTCCGATATTTCCGGTAAATCGGACAAGTAGTATCAAGAAATCTCAGAGGTTGTCCGATACTTCCGGTAAATCGGACAAGGAGCATCAAGAATGTTCAGCGGTTGTCCGATACTTCCGGTAAATCGGACAAGTAGTATCAAGAAAGTTCTGAGGTTGTCCGATACTTCCGGTTAATCGGACAAGGAGCATCAAGAATGTTCTACAGTTGTCCGATACTTCCGAGTAATCGGACAAGGAGCATCAAGAATGTTCTACGGTTGTCCGATATTTCCGGTAAATCGGACAACCGGCATCATAAGCCAGCACATGAGCGCAAAAAACCACCGCTCATAAGAGCGGTGGCATAAAGGAGTTGTTCTTTACTTTGGAGGAGTAAAGAAGAGTAAAAGATTGTTTGTGATTGGCCTATCTGTATAATAGTCCTGAATTGTGAAGATAATATGAAGAAAAGCGTATATATTTTGGTTATTTTGGTACGGCAGAGAAAAATATTGCAATCGATTCCACCATAAAACCCGCAAAATGATATACTATTCTTATAAAAATTGCAGGGAGGAAATCAGATGAAAGTAGCATTAATCGCGCATGACCGCAAAAAGGATTTGATGATTCAATTATGCACTGCCTATAAAGCGATTCTGGAAGAGCATGAATTGTTTGCGACCGGGACAACCGGAACCCGCATCATGGAAGCGACCGGACTGAACGTGCACCGTTTTAAATCAGGACCGCTTGGAGGGGACCAACAGATCGGGGCCATGATTTCGCAAAACGAGATGGATGTGGTCATCTTCCTGAGGGACCCGTTGGCCGCTATGCCGCATGAACCGGATGTAACCGCTTTGATCCGATTGAGCGATGTTTATGAAATCCCGTTGGCCACTAACATCGGCACAGCCGAAGTTCTGCTCCGCGGGCTGGATGCCGGTTTCGTCGATTGGCGCGAATTCTACAATGCGGAAGGCACAATCCAGTTCTGATCAGATTTGTCGGAACGGATCGTTTGCTTGAATAAAAAAATGAAATGCGTCGCTCAATTGGGAAATCCAAAGGAGCGACGCATTTTTTTGTATTAGAATGGATCGTTCAAGTATGCCAGTGCATAGGAAATGTGCAACTCCGCCGCTATGGCTAGGCCTTTTTCATCGATGTCGAATTTTTCGTGGTGGTGGCCGTAAGCCGTCTCTTCGCCGCTTTGCGTACCGACGAAGCAATAGACGCCGGGTGCGACCGCCAGGTAATCCGCGAAGTCGTCGGCGCCCATGCTTTTCGGACTGTCGGTGATGACGTTCTCGCTGCCGACAATATCCGAGGCAACCCTGATGGCATGATTGGCGGCCTGGATGTCATTGATCAGCGGAGCCGCGGCATCGTAGTTGGAGAATGCGATGGTGGTGCGATGCGCAGCCGAAACGTTCTGGGCGATCCTTTCCACGGCTTCCAACACTTGGGCGCGGACTTCATGGCTGAAAGTTCGGACTGTCCCTTCGATTTCTGCTTCATTGGCGATGATGTTGTAGTTCGTCCCTGCGCGCAGCACGCCGATTCCGACGACGACCTCATCGATCGGGCTGACTTCCCTCGCGACGATGGTCTGGAGTTCCGTAACGATGGCGGCTGCGCTGACCAAAGCATCGCGGCCCAGATCCGGACGCGAGACATGCTCGCTCTTGCCGAAGACTTTGATTTTGAAAATATCGCAGGACGCGTTGGAAGGGCCCGGAGTCGCGACGATTTTGCCCACTTGCGTGCCGGATTGCAGATGGATGCCGAAGACATGATCGATGCCGTCGATGTAGCCGCCGCGCACGAACTGGCGCGCGCCGCCGCCGATTTCCTCGGCCGGCTGGAAGGCGAACTGGATCGTTCCGGCGAATTCATCCTGATGTTCCTTCAGGATTTTCAGAGCGCCCAACAAGGAAGCTGTATGCCCGTCGTGCCCGCAGGCATGGTTGAAGCCGGGATTGACGGAAGCGTAGGGTTTGCCGGTTTCATCCGGCAGCGGTAGCGCATCGATATCGGCGCGCAGCAGAATGGCCTTGCCGGAGCCTTTCCCGCCGGTCAGAGTGGCCAAGATGCCGGTCTCGCCGACATTGATGTAGGGCACACCGATTTCTTCGACTTCTTCTTTGATGCGTTGGATCGTTTCGAATTCCTTCAGGCTCGGCTCCGGATGGCGGTGGAAGTGGCGGCGCAAGGCGACGATGTAATCATAGATGTCGGTAACTTCTGCGTGGATCTGATTTTGAGTGATGGTCATGGATGATTCCTCCTTGGGTATTTATGGAAAAGGGGCTGTGGGCAAATGGCCCAAGCCCCTTAAATGTTCCTCTTTTCGAAATTATTTTGCTTCGTCCCAAACGGGGAATTGCGAGCCTTTTGAAGATTCTTCGATGACTTTAGCCGTTCCTTCGGATTGATAATATTCTACAATCGTTTGGAAGGTTTCGTTGTCGACGTCTTCGGAAAGTGCCGCGATGACGTTGTAATAAGGTTTCGAATCTGCGGTTACCGGCTCAAGGAAGACGGCATCTTCACTCGGGATGAAGCCAGCATCCACGGCCATGCCGCTGTTGATGACGGAAGCTGTCACATCCTGCAAAGCGCGGGCGGTCTGGTTGGATTCAAGCGTTTGGAACTGTAGGTTCAATTTGTTTTCGACGACATCTTCGGTGGTCGGAACCAAACCGGCTTCAGGATCAAGCGTGATCAAACCGGCTGTCTGCAACAGAATCAAAGCGCGCCCCTCGTTGGAGACGTCGTTCGGGATGGCGATAGTGTCGCCGTCCTTCAGTTCGCTGATGTCCGTGATTTTATCGGAGTAAAGTCCTAAAGGAGCCATTACCGTATAGCCGATGGTCGTCAATTCTGTTCCATGATCTTTGTTGTAGTTGTCCATGAAGATCTCTGTCTGGAAAGAACTCAGATCGATTTCACCTTCGGCCAAGGCATTGTTAGGGGTCGTGTAGTCGGTGAACTTGACCAGTTCGACTTCGATGTTCTCTTTTTCTTTCAGCTCTTCGATGACGTAATCCCAAGGTTCGTTGACTTCTCCGACGACGCCCAATGTGACTTTGACGGCCTCAGTCGCTTCGGAAGAGGTCACGTCGCTGGATGAGGAATCGGATGCTGTGCTGCCGCAAGCGGCAAGGAAAAGGCTGGCTGAAAGGGTCAATGTTGCTAAAAATGTCTTATTTTTCATTAGTAAAAGGCTCCTTTGTGTATAAAGATAGCATCAAGAGCGGCGCGAAAAGAAACGCACCGGCTTGATGCTACTCGTAAATTTATTATGTTTTCAGGCTAAGAGAGAAACGGCGTCAGCTTAGTCCCAAGCAGGGATATCTGTGTTAGCAGTTGTTTCTGCGATCAAAGCTTTTGTTTCTTCTGTTTGGTATGCCGCTACAACTTTTTTGTAGACTTCATTGTCAACGTCTTCTGCACGGGCCGCTACAACGTTTTTGTAGATGTCCAAGACTTCCTGGATGTTGTCTGTATCCAAGTAAAGGGCGTCTTCAGTCGGTACAAGTCCAGCATCGACGGCGAAGTTGGTGTTGATGACCGCAGCGCCTGCATCTTCAAGCGAACGCGGCAATTGTGCAGCATCCAATTCTTCGATGTTCAGATTCTTAGGGTTTTCGATGATGTCGTTTACGGTTGGTGCGGTGCCTGCTGCGTTGTCCAAAGTGATCAAGTCGATGGCTTGCAACAGCAACAAAGCGCGTCCGCCATTGGTTACATCATTCGGGATAGCAATCGTGTCACCGTCTTGTATTTCGCTGTAATCCGCATATTTGCTAGAGTAGATTCCCAATGGAGAAACAAAAGTGAATCCAAGTGGCGTCAAGTCTGCGTCGTTGTTTGCATTGTAGTTTTCCAGGAAGGCTACGTGCTGGAAGGCGTTCAAGTCGAGTTCACCGTTATCCAACGCGATGTTCGGTTGGTTGTAGTCAGTGAATTTGACGATTTCAAGATCGATGTTCTCGTCTTCCAGACGCTCTGCGACGGCTTCCCAGATTTCGACTGCGGATTCGCTGACCAGGCCGATTTTGACTGTAGTTGGTTCTGCTGCTACAGTGCTGCTTGACTCTGCAGCGGATGAATCAGCGGTTGTTCCGCCGTTTCCGCATGCTGCCAGGAATAATGAAGCTGTAAGGACTAGGCCACCAAATAATTTACTCTTTTTCATAATGTATTTCCTCCGATTTTTTTCTATTTATTTTTACATCACGTCTGCAAACGTGATTTTTGTAAACAAGTGAATGGGTCTTACTGTTCCCAAGCGGGTACGTCGTTGCCTGCTGTGACATCGTCCAGAATCGCTGCTGTTTCGGCTGTTTGGTATTCCGCAACGACTGTCTTGTAGGTCTCGTTGTCGATGTCTGCGGCGCGTGCCGCTACGATATTCTTGTATACGTCGGCAACGCTTGCGATGTTATCGGTATCCAGGAAGAGAGCATCCTCTTTAGGATTCAGGCCGGAGTCGGTTGCATAGTTTGTGTTGATGACTGCTGCGTCCACATCCGGAAGGGAGCGGGCAATTTGAGCAGCATCCAATTCTTCAAAGCTGATGTTCTTTGGATTTTCGATGATGTCATTGACTGTCGGTGTTGTTCCTTTGGCTTCGTCCAATTTGATCAGGCCGATTGCTTGCAACAACAAGAGTGCGCGTCCGCCGTTGGTCACATCGTTAGGGATGGCGATTTTAGCTCCCTCCGCGATTTCCGCATAGTCCGTAACTTTTTCAGAGTACAAACCAAGTGGAGAAACATAAGTGAAGCCGATCGGAGTCAGATCTGACTCGTTGTTGGCGTTGAAATCTTCAAGATAAGCCACGTGCTGGAAAGCGTTCAGGTCGATGTCGCCATTTTCCAAAGCGACGTTAGGCTGTACGTAGTCGGTGAATTGGACGATTTCAAGGTCGATTCCTTTGTCTTCCAAACGGCTGGCCACATCTTCCCAGACGTCGACCTCGACTTCGCTGACTACACCGATCTTCACTGTTTCGTTATCTGAAGAAGCCGTGTCCGCTGCTGAGTCCGTGTTCGAGTCGCTGCTTCCGCAAGCTGCTAAAAAAAGGGTAAGTGCTGCAACACCTGAGAATAATACGTTTTTCTTTTTCATGATTTGTTTCCTCCGATTTTGTTTTATATTTTAGTGACTTACTTTCTTTACCAGGGCATTGCCGATGGCTTGGCTGATGAATACGATAATCAGTATAATGATGGTTGCGACCAAGGTCACGTCGTTCTGGAATCGATTGTAGCCTCGGGTGATGGCCAGGTTACCCAAGCCGCCTCCGCCGATGGCTCCAGCCATTGCCGTCAAACCAATCAGGTTGATGATCGTTACGGATGATACGCGGATGATGCCGGCCAGGCCTTCTTTCAGGTAGACGCGGAAGATGATTTCTCCGGGGCTGGCACCCATTGATTGGGCGGCCTCGATGACGCCGGGATCGACTTCAACCAATGCATTTTGGATCTGACGGGCATAGAAGGGAACCGTCGCTACAACCAGCGGAACGATCGATGCGGTCGTTCCGATCGAAGTGCCGACCACGAACCGCGTGAAAGGTACGATCAAGGCCATCAGGATGATGAAGGGCAACGAGCGGAAGATGTTGACGAGCTTATCCAGAACGTTGTACAGGTGTTTGTTCTCAAGGATGCCGCCATCTTCTGTGACCAACAGGATGACTCCAAGGACGACTCCCAGCCCACCGGCGATCAGTCCGGCAACGAGCGTCATGTATAAGGTCTCCCATGTGCTAAGGAGCACTTCATCCCAGATTTCAGAGACGTTAGGGAGAAATGTTGTGATGAATGTGTTCATTCTTCGTCTCCTCCTTTATTTTTCTTTTCGGCGATGATTTCGTCGGTGATGATCTCCACCGTCACGCCATTATCCTGCAGGTAGCGGACCGCTTTTACGACGGCTTCCGGTGTTCCACTGAGCACCAGGAGCAGGGTGCCGACGGGGGTGTCCTGCAATATTTCGACGTTTCCGAACAGGATGTTCCCGTTCACGTTGAACGAATTGGCAAGCTTGGCGATGAGCGGCTCGCCTGTGGAACCTCCGACGAATGAAAGTTTTGTCAGCACATCATGTTCGCCCAGATTCAGGATTGTCGGGTGGGTGATGACCGTTTCGATGCCGTGTTCGACATGTGTGGCTGTATCGATGAAGTCCTTCGTCAATTGGTTCTGCGGCTTCGTGAAGATGTCTAAAATTGAGCCATATTCGATCACACCGCCGTCTTCCATCACAGCCACCTTGTTGCAGATTTCCTTCACGACCTGCATCTCATGGGTGATGATGACGATCGTCAAGTTCAGTCTCTTGTTCAGCTCTTTCAACAGAGCCAGTATCGAAGAAGTCGTCTTCGGATCCAAAGCGCTAGTCGCTTCGTCGCAAAGCAGCACTTCCGGGTCATTCGCCAAGGCGCGGGCGATGGCCACACGCTGCTTTTGCCCACCGGATAATTGGGAAGGGTAAGCATTGGCTTTTTCGGACAACCCCACTAATGAAAGAAGGTCGGTTACCTTGTCGTGGATTTCCTGTTTGCTTAAGGAAGAATTCTTCAAGGGGAATGCGACGTTGTCGTGAATCGTGCGCGAGCGCATCAGGTTGAAATGCTGGAAGATCATCCCGATTTTTTTGCGCGAGTCACGCAAGTCCTTGTCGTTCAATGCCATCATGTCTTTTCCGCTCACGATGACTTTTCCTTCGGTCGGACGCTGCAGAAGATTGATGGTCCTTACTAATGTACTTTTGCCGGCACCGCTGTATCCGACGATGCCGTAGACGTCGCCTTTATCGACTTCCAGCGAAACATGCTGTACGGCATGGATGGCTTTGTTTTTGTCAGCTTTAAAAGTCACTGAGATATCCTGTAGACTGATCATGTTCTTTCCTCCTCTAATAAAAAAAGCATCCATCCTACATCAAAAAAATATGACGTTAAGGACGAATGCGGACGCTTCGTGTTACCACCTTTGTTCGAATCCTCCTCGCGGTAGGATTCCTCCATGAGTGAAGGCTTGCTTCACTCGTGCACGATAAAGGGTGCTCCCTTGAAGGATTTACTGCTTGTGCAGCTCATCCCTCCCGCTCCGAGGCCATCTTCAAAACCGTTCCGTATACCTGTTCTCATCCAACCAGGCTCGCTGTGATACGTTCCGACTCTTACTTTCCTCTTCCTTGCGTTTAGATTATATCATAAAATCAAAAAACTCCCGTCCTATCTGCTGCATCTTTTATGCGCAAGATAAGGACGAGAGGTCAAAGTTCGATCTCGTGTTACCACCTTAGTTCACGAAAGCATCGCTGCATCCGCCTTAGCCAGTGCGCCTGCAAATTGCTGCAAGTCATACTGAGACACTGTAACGGGCGTTCCCGTCCTGTCTTAAGAAGTTACTCTTCGGACAAGCCACTCTGAGACCATCTTCAACCAACACTTCCTTGCTTGTTTTCACCTGACCAAGCTCTCTAATGAAGGAGTGGAATGATTTACTCTTCTCTTCGCTGTGTTTTTGATGTGATTAATATACCCAATCCCGCTTTCTTTGTCAACAAATAAGATTAAAAAGAAACAGAAAATTTTCGAATTTTCTCATTTTGAGAAAGAGAAAACGCTCTCTAATAATGGATAATGCCATGGTGTGCTTGACTTATGAACGGAATAGTCGTATTCTGATTAATATTAAAATTATGTGAGAAAAAGGATATGAACCTATAAAAAAGCATGATCCGAGGGGCTTCCGGCGGTCATGCACACTTGGATGGAGGATGTACTACATGGCTTTGACAACGAATGAACTATTTGCCCGCATCAAACCTTCGCAGATCCGCGAATTTGATGAATTATTCCGCAGTGTGGAAGACTGCATTCCGATGACGATCGGGGAACCGGATTTTGATATGCCCGAAAACGTCAAGCAAGCCGCCATCAAGGCGATCGAGGACAACGCATCCCATTATGCGCACACTTCCGGCGAAATCGGCGTCCGTAAAGCAGTCAGCGCATTCCTGGAAAAGCAATATGATCTGCACTACGATCCCGAAACGGAAATCGTGATGACGGTGGGTGCCACTGAAGGGCTCTTTGCAGCGGCTTTTGGCTTGTTGAACCCGGGTGATCAGGTCATCATCCCGTCGCCTTATTTTCCATTGTACAGCTATGCGGTGGAACTGAACCGCGGGGAGTGCATCCTCGTTGACACTTCCGACACCAACTTTTTGATGACGCCGGAGTTGCTGCACAAGACGATGGCCGAAAACAAAAATGTCAAAGCGCTCTTTTTGAACTACCCGAGCAATCCTACTGGGGCTACCTATACAAAAGCAGAACTGACGGCTTTGGCAGACGCGATCAAGCAGTACGACATCTTTGTACTGAGCGATGAAATCTACAGCGAAATCACCTACGGGGAAAAGCATACCTCGATCGCGACCCTGTTGCGCGACCGCACAATTTTGTTCCAAGGGGCTTCGAAAGCCTTTGCGATGACCGGCTGGCGTGTCGGTGTGCTTGCAGCAGATGCGAAATGGATGAAGACTTTGTTCTTGGCGCATCAGCAGTTGGTGACGACCGGCGTAACGGTTTCTAACCGTGCGGCCGAAGAGGCGTTCCGCAACAGCGCGCCGGATGTCGAAAAGATGCGCTCCGAATATGAAAAAAGAAGAAACATCCTCGTTCCCGCCTTGCAGGAAGCCGGCTTCGAGGTTCCCGCGCTGAAGGGGGCCTTCTATGCTTTTGCGAAGATTCCGGCGAAGTTCGGTACCGACGATAAGGCCTTCTGCCGCGAAATCGGCATGAACGCCAAAGTGGGCATGCTGCCTGGATCGATCTTTGGACCCGGCGGAGAAGGGTATGTCCGCATGAGCTACGCGCTGAGCACAGAGATGGTCGCTGAGGCGGCGGAACGCCTGAAGACCTACATCGCATCCAGATAGAGGTGCAACTCGCCGCGATAATTGTTAAAATAAAACTGAGTCGAAACCATAAAGCGAAAAGAGGGAAATGAAAATGCCATATGTTCACATCGAATTACTGGAAGGCAGAACCGACGAGCAGAAACAAGCGTTGATGCGCGATGTCGTGGATGCCGTCGTGAAAAACGCCAACGTATCGAAGGAAAGCGTGCACGTGATCCTGAATGAGATTTCGAAACAACATTTGACCAAAAACGGCGAATTCATAGGCGAAAAAGCTTAAGGATTCCGTGGAATAAGCCAAGACGGGGATGAAAAGCCCAGCCTTGGCTTATTTTTTTTAGCGTAATCGATTTGCTATAGAAACCATATATCGCCGATGATCAGACGGATCCAATTCATTGGTGTGGCCCCCTTTCACAGAACAGGCAAGCTTGCGACCAGAAGCATGAATACAAAAGCAGCTATTTTTCGTAAAAAGTGCTCTTGATATAGAGAAGTAGGAAGATAGCTAAGAGGACGACCACATTCAAAGCCAGCCCCAAACTTGGCGGAAGGATCTGGATAAGCAAGGCCAGAACAATCAGATTTAAGGCATCGATGCCAAGGAAGGTCCAATGCTGCGCGGATTCCATGCAGTTGCTGGAAACAAACAACAAGCCGCTGCATATACCGATTGTGAGCCACCAGGATTTTGGCACATCCGGATACCGGATCATTCCGATCAGGCAAGCACAGCCGAGGATATAAGCGCATAGATTGCATCGTTTTGGATTCATTGACTTTACCTGCCTTCCTTCCAAGAAATGCTCATTTTGGGAATTATCACGACAGACTTCCCATAAGTGCTTTCATTTTAATACAGATGGTTCGCCTCTTTACGAAATATTCCTATACGCATAAAAGAGCAATCAGCTGTTTGATTACTCTTTCAGGAGGTTATATTCATTTTCGAGATTGGCTTTGAAATCCTGATCATCCGCTGCTTCGATTAAACGGAATGCTTGGTCGATCAGCAGTTGGCCTTCGGGATTTCCCGTCTTCGCTAAGGCAATGCCTTTCCTGAGGTAGCAGACGGACAAGTGCCGGTAGGAGCCTGCTTCCTTTGCAGCCGGGATCAGTTCATCGATTCGGATGATCGTCTCTGCATAACGCCCATTCTTCAACAGCAACAAGCACAGGTTGTGGCGCAACGAGATAGCGATTTTGCCTGCGAAGGGATGATTGACGTATTTTTGAATCTGGGCCAATGCGGTCCCGGAAATCAGGATGGCTTCGTCGATAGGGAACAGGAACAGCATTGCATTGATCATCCTTAATTCCACCAGATACCAGCCATCAAGCTTCTCGAGCCTTTCCCAAACAGGGCGAACATGTTTACGGGCGTCTGCAATATCTCCGGTTATTGCCAGAATGATCAGCGCATCCGTCAGATGAACGATGTCGGTGATGATGTAATCAGTGTGCATGTCCAGATACTTCAGAGCTTTCTCCCGAATTTCTTGCAAGAGGGGGACATCGTTGAAGGACAGGTTCATGAAAGCCGTCAGCAGTTGTTCCTTTTCGGAATGATTGTAATCGTTCATGATGTACTGGAGCTCTTCATCGGACATGTCCAGCCTGCTCAAAAGATGCCGATAGTTGCCCAGCGTCGGCTCGATCAGATCCCTTTCCATCTTGGAATAGGTAGATTGATGGATCTTATTTTCGGCCATATATTGTTGGGAATACTGTTTGTTTTTTCTTATCCTTAGGAGGGTTTTGCCGAACCCTGCCGAATGATTGTCCATAGCATGCACCTGCTTCACGCGTGATTAAAATAATGGGGCTGTCTCGATGAGACAGCCCTGGTTGTGGTTGGATGGTATTGTTGTCTGGTTTGAGGTTCGAATTCGCGGCGGAATTCCCCGCCAAAAATAGGTTTGGCGGGGAATCTCACGTTGTCCGCGGACGTTTTTCCCCGCCAAGGTGGTTTCGGCGGGTTTTCTGACTGTGACTTGAACGGATTTTCCCCGCCAAACTGGTTTTGACGGGTTATTTATTCAAGTAAGTCCGGATTGCGTGCGCCACGCCGCTTTCGGCGTTTGATTTGGTGATGAAATCCGCAGCTTCCTTGACTTTATCGACGGCATTGCCCATCGCGACGCCGACTCCTGCATATTCGATCATGCTCAAATCGTTCTCGTTGTCGCCGATGGCCATGATGTTTTCCGCATCAATATTCAATAATGCGGCCAATTCTACCAAAGCGCTAGCTTTGCCGGCATCTTTGTTCAACACCTCCAGGAAATGCGGTTCGCTGCGGACAATCACATAGTCTTCATGGAACTGCGCTGGAATCGCTGGGATCAAGATATCCAACAGTTCGGGCTGGTCGATGAACATGATTTTCGTGAACAGTTTGTCTTCCGGTAATTCAGCCAACGAGCGATAGCGGATCGGCATCGTCGTAATGAAAGACTCACGTGTCGTGAAGATGCTGATGTCTTTGTTTGCGGTATAGATGGCTTCGTTGTCGATCCCGTGCGTGTGCACGTTGAACTTATCGGCCAATTCGTTGATTCTGACGAAGTCGCTGTAATCCAACGTATGCGAAACGAGCACTTCGTTTGTTGCGGTGGACAGCACCAAAGAGCCGTTGTAGGTGATGACGTAATCTTCGTCCTGATCCAATTCCAATTCTTTGATGTAGCGTTTGACGCCAGGGAACGGTCTGCCGGTGCAGAGTACGATTTTGACGCCTTGTTCACGTGCTTCCGTGATGGCTGCTTTTACTTCCGGGGTGATTTTGAACTCCGGGTCTACCAATGTGCCGTCGATGTCGATGGCGATTAATTTGATGCTCATAGTGTGCCTCCTGTTTGTTGGGTTGGTAAAATTTCGTCATTCTCGAAAAAAGTTGAAAATTCCTGCGAAAGGGATTCGAACAGATTAATGCCCGCCTCCTCGTCGTTATGGGTGATTTCGCGCGGGAAGTAGAAACGTTCATCTCCGCGGACCTTGCCCGTCAAAGCCGATACGATCGAGCTTGCTTGCGAAAGCTCCAAGAAACTGCCGTTTTTCTGGACAAGCTCAATCTGGGTCCGGGTCGTGGCCTGATACGGCCGGTAGAGATCATACGGCAGGTCATAACTGTTGTTTACTGCAGTATAGTAGTCCCTATTGAAACCCATGCGCTCAATGAGTGCACTCATGCGTTCCAGTGTAGCATCATCGCGTCCTTTTGTGTAGCGGACCGATTTGAAAGGATGCCGATTGACGAAGCGATAGGCTAGGTCATTCAGAATCGGATCTTTTTCGTCAAGCCAATGGTTGAAGTAGGTCGTCAGGACGCCATCGTCCAAACGCAGGTAATCTTTCAGCGTCCAAGTCTGCTTGAAGAATGGCGTCAGGAAAGTGGCGGTATGGCGGAATTCGGCTTGTTCATCCAAATAGACATCCTTCGCCCGTTTCAACAGATGGCTGAGAACGACCTCCATGCCGCGGGAAACCGGATGGAAATAGATCTGCATATACATTTGATAGCGGCTGACGATATAATCCTCCACCGCATGCATGCCGGAAATATCAAAGGCGATGCCGTTCTTGTAAGGCCTGATTACACGCAGGATCCTCGTCAGGTCGAAATTGCCGTAAGTGACGCCAGAATAATAGGCGTCGCGCAGCAGGTAATCCATCCGATCCGCATCGATTTGGCTGGAAATCAGTTGCACCACCTGGGGATTATCGTAGGTCTTGGCGATGACGGCGGCCACTTGATTCGGAAAATCAGGACCAATCTGTTGAAGGATCCGATTGATTTCGGTATCCGGAGAGGTGATGATCTCGATTGTGATGGCTTCATGGTCCGTATCGAATATTTTTTCGAAGGTATGCGAGAACGGGCCATGGCCGATGTCGTGCAATAAAGCAGCGCAAAGCGTCACGAGCCGCTCCCCATCGTCCCAAAGGCCGTCCCCAGGCTCTTTGCTGGGGTAATTCCGGACGAATTTATCACAGATCCGGCGGGCGATTTCGTAGACTCCCAAAGAATGATTGAAGCGGGAGTGTTCGGCGCCGTGGAAAGTATAGGAAGAAGTCCCTAATTGCTTGATCCGGCGCAAACGCTGGAATTCGGGTGTGTTGATCAGATCCATGATGATCCGGTACTGGATATGGATGTAGTCGTGGACCGGGTCACGGAATACTTTTTCTTTCGGCAATAATTCCGCGGTATAGTGTGTACTCAAATCGCATCGCCTCTTTCTGTCATTCCGTTTAGGTCTGCTGGTTCTGATTGACTTGTTCATTGCGTTTCTTCATTTTCGCATAAGCTATTTCATACTCTGACATCAGACGCTCCGTGTATTCCCCAGGCAGGAGCGTATTGCCGTTGTTGGTGAAGACGGACAGGATCCGTTCCTTAACAGCGGCTACCGTCAAAGGTTTGTCCAGTAGCTCCGCCAAGTTTGCCATGGAAGCGGGGTCGACGGCCGGGAAATGCCAGCGGGTCTCCTCGCCTTGCAGGCTTTCATCGTAGAAGCGGCGGATCATTTCCCCGCGTTGTTGCTGATTGCCGGTTACGCTCATGTAGATCATGATGGCCACTCCGTTTTTGAAACGGCGTTGCGCGATGCCGGCGAATTTTTTGCCGTTGATGCTCAGGTCGAAGTCGCCCGGGCAATAGGAGTCGCTGATTTCGAAAGCTTCGATCGTTTGTTCGGAATCGGAAAAAGTCTGCTCAACCAGTTCCTTCATGAGGACATAACCGTCATTGATCGTGAGTTTGGCATTCTCGGTTTCGGGAAGCACCAGGGAGAAATTCAGGATCCCTTCATCGGCAACGACGGCCAATCCGCCGGCGTTGCGGACGACGATACCGGTCGGGACGCTCCGCAAGTAACGCAAGCCGTCCTCCAGATGGGGCAGGCGCGTGTCCATCATGCCGAGGATGACCAGGTTTTCCATCGGCCAAAAATGCAGAGCTGCCGGAGCTTCAGCGTTGCCGACCAATCGGATCAAAGCATCGCCCATCGCGAAGTGCGCGAGCGGATCGGTGCCGAATGCTCCATGTGAAGTATCGTAGATATAATAAATGTTGTTTTTTAAATGGCTTGTCATATGCGTTTCCTTATCTTTGTGGCTGTTTCTGCTCCCATTATAGCAAAGTTCAGGAAAGATTTGACGGTGAATTACAGCGAAAGGCAGGATTTCTTCGCATTTTGGAAAAACAGCCCGCAAATGATTGACCAACACTCATTTTTATCGCTATACTGTATTTGAAAAACACGTGCGGCCGCAAGGATTCAGCACGAGGGTCAATGAGGTGGAAAAGCGTGTCTTTAAAAGAAGGAATGCCCATCGAGTTCCAATTGGAAACGCTGGTGAAGCAAGAAGGGGAGCAGGAAAGCTTCCTATATGAAGGAATGGGTCAAATCGTGGAAATGGGCAACTGGCTCTATCTGCGCTATATCGAAGCCGAAACAGCTGTATCGGTCACTTTCAAACTGTCCCGTGAAGGGAAAATGACGATCATCCGCAGAATGGAACAGACGAGCCGCATGACCTTCGATGCAGAAGGAAAAGGCATGGCTATGCTCCCGACGCCGGCCGGATTAATGGAAATCGAAACGATCACCCATGAAATGTTGCTGGAGTTCAAGGAAAAGCCGTTTGCCGGGAAAGTTACCTTGCATTACGAACTCCAAATGAACGAACAAAAATTGGGAGATTATCGAATTGAATTGCAATTTACCACCTGAGTATTGTATGATTAAGAGTAAACTTTTGAAAGGACGTGACACCATTGAAATTGAAGCAATTAGATGGTACTAGCAAAAACGAATTGTCAATGATAGAAGTTGCACACGCAATTTTCGAAGAAAACGGTGACGTACTGGACTTTAACCAATTATTGGTTCAGGTACAGGACTATCTTGAAATGTCGGAAGAAGAATTGGAAGGCAAGATGACACGTTTCTACACGGACTTGAACATTGATGGCAGCTTTATTTCTTTAGGAGAAAATCGTTGGGGATTGCGTTCATGGTATCCAATTGATTCAATCGATGAAGAGATTCTTTCCAGTATCGATGAGGATGAAGTGAAGGTTCGCCGCAAGAAACGCAAGAAGCTGAATGCATTCGCTACATCGGAAGATGACGATGATGTGATCGACTACAATGATGACGATCCGGAAGACATCGATGTTGCTGACGAAGATGAAGAAATCGATGTGGATGAGGATGAAGTCGATGATGTCGACGCTGTGGATATCACGGATGACGATGATGACATCACGAGCGGCATCGAAGAAGACTTGACCTTGATCATCGAAGAGGAAGATCTTGATGAGGAAGAAGAGTTCGAAGAGGAAGAAGAGTTTGTTGCGGAAGAAAAGGACGAAGAGGAGTAATCATTCCCCCGGTCCCCAATTCTTTCTTGACACCTTATCTAATTGGAGGTATCATCTTCATTGGGCTCCCAAAAAGCATTTCTTTTTGGAAAGCATACGTTGAATTTTTACGGCTCCCTGTTCTTAAGAACAGGGAGCTTTATTTTGTTTATTGCAGCGTTGGAGAATCCTTCGGACATAATTTTGCACATTTAAAAACAGGGGGAAGAAAAAAATGACTAAGTATATTTTTGTAACAGGCGGGGTAGTATCTTCAATCGGTAAAGGTATCGTTGCGGCGTCTTTGGGACGTTTGCTGAAAAACCGTGGATTAAAGATCACAATCCAAAAATTCGACCCTTACATCAATGTGGATCCAGGAACGATGAGTCCTTACCAACACGGGGAAGTGTTCGTCACTGATGACGGCACCGAAACCGATTTGGACTTAGGCCACTATGAACGTTTCATAGACATCAACCTGAATCAATATTCAAATGTGACGACCGGAAAGGTTTATTCCGAAGTCATCCGTAAAGAACGCAAAGGGGACTATTTAGGCGCTACTGTCCAAGTCATCCCGCACATCACGAATGAAATCAAGGAAAAGATCATGCGCGCCGGCGAAACGACAGATTCTGACATCGTCATCACTGAAGTGGGAGGAACCGTCGGGGATATCGAATCTTTGCCATTCCTGGAGGCCTTGCGTCAAATGCGTATGGAAGTAGGCGCTGAAAATGTGCTGTATATCCACACGACATTGATCCCTTATTTGCGCGCAGCCGGCGAATTGAAAACAAAACCAACGCAACACAGCGTTAAAGAATTGCGCAGTTTGGGTATCCAACCGAATATCTTGGTTGTGCGTACAGAAATGCCATTGCCGCAACACATCAAAAATAAATTGGCATCCTTCTGTGATGTGAAACCTGAAGCGGTCATCGAATCCCGTGACGTAGAGACGTTGTACGAAATTCCTTTGATGCTGCAGGAACAGAACATGGACCAGATCGTCTGCGATTATCTTGTACTGTCCGATCTGCCGCCAGCCGACATGACGGATTGGAAAGCCTTGGTCGAAAAAGTCCAAAGCCTTGAAAAAACGACTAAAATCGCTCTTGTCGGAAAATATGTGGAATTGCAGGATGCTTACTTGTCTGTGGCTGAAGCATTGAAGCATGCCGGTTATGCGCACAATACGGAAATCGATATCCAATGGATCAACGCGGAAGAAGTGACTACTGCGAACGCGCAAGAGCACTTGGCTACTGCAGATGGCATCCTTGTTCCAGGCGGATTCGGAGACCGCGGCATCGAAGGCAAGATTGCTGCCATCCAATACGCACGCGAAAACAATGTGCCGTTCTTCGGTATCTGTCTGGGCATGCAATTGGCTTGTGTGGAGTTTGCCCGTAACGTTGTCGGTTTGGAAGACGCGGATTCAGCGGAAACCAATCCGGAATGCAAAAATAACATCATCGATCTGATGCCAGACCAAGAAAACATCGATGAAATGGGCGGCACGCTGCGTTTAGGCCTGTATCCTTGCGAGTTGAAGGAAGGCACGTTGGCTAAGGAACTTTACCACAACGCTGATATGGTCCAAGAGCGTCATCGCCATCGTTATGAATTCAACAATGCTTACCGTGATATCCTGGCTGAAAAAGGCATGGTCTTCTCAGGCGTATCCCCTGATCAACGCTTGGTGGAAATTGTGGAATTGAAAAACCATCCGTTCTATATTGCTGCCCAGTTCCATCCTGAGTTCATTTCACGTCCGAACAGACCGCAGCCGATCTTTGACGGCTTCATCGCGGCGGCCTTGAAAAAAAGCCTGTAAATCAGAGTTTTTTTTCAATGAAAACGAATTATTTTGCGCTTTCATTTTGACTGTTTTTCCTAATAAGGTAGTAAAAAATTACATTTTCTGATAAAATGTAATTGTTGTAAAGTGTTCACATTCCAATATGTGAATTTTCTGCAAACAAAAGAGACCAATGGATTCCAAGGAGGCAACAAGAATGAGTCGTTTAGTAAGTATGACAGATATGTTAAACAAAGCGTTAGAAGGAAAGTATGCCGTAGGACAATTCAACATCAACAACCTTGAGTGGACGCAAGCTGTATTGCAAGCAGCACAAGAAGAAAACTCTCCAGTTATTTTGGGTGTTTCTGAAGGCGCAGCAAAATACATGGGCGGACATTTAGTTGTTGCAGCTATGACTAATGCTTTGCTAGAAACTATGGACATCACTGTTCCTGTAGCATTGCATCTTGACCACGGTACAAGCTTTGAAAGCTGCAAATCCGCTATCGATGCTGGTTACTCGTCTGTAATGATCGACAAATCACATTACCCTATCGATGAAAACATTGCTCAAACTAAATTAGTGGTTGAGTACGCACATTCTAAAGGCGCTTCTGTAGAAGCTGAAATCGGAACTGTCGGCGGAACTGAAGATGGAATCACTGGCGGAATTCAATACGCTGATCCAGCTGAATGCCTACGTTTGACTACTGAAACAGCTATCGATGCATTAGCTGCTGCATTAGGTTCTGTACACGGACCTTACTCTGGCGAACCTGTACTTGGTTTCGACGAAATGAAAGAAATTTCTGAATTGACTCACAAACCATTAGTATTGCACGGTGGTTCAGGAATTCCAGAACACCAAGTCAAAAAAGCTATCGAGTTCGGACATTCAAAAATCAACGTGAACACTGAATGCCAACAAGTCTTTACAGCTGCTGTAAGAGAAAAATTAGCTACAGACGCTAACGTTTACGATCCTCGTAAAGTTATCGGACCTGGTAAAGAAGCAATCGTTGCTGTCGTTAAAGAAAGAATGCAAGTTTTCGGTTCAAGCAACAAAGCTTAATTTAATCAAACGATCTTCGAGGAGGTCTGGGGCCTATGTTCCGGATCTCCTTTTTTGTTCTTATTTTTCCCGGAAAGTTCTTGCTTCGGCGCCTCATTTTCCATGTATTTCTGAGTTTGTGTTAACATTACATTATAAGGTAGGGCAGTTGTCTTCAGTTGAAGCATGATAGGCAGCTTTTTTACGCTGTTCAGCCGTATCAAATTGAGAAATATAGCGGAAAGCAGACGATTGCATAAAAAAACTAGTAATGGACCCTGTATTTTTGTTAGAATTGTAAATGATCAACCAACAATCGAATAAAACTAAAAATAATGGTATTTCGGTATCGTTGCGCCGTTTTTCCCGTGACAGGCAATCCGTGCGAGCGATTCCATTTATTTCCGGATGATTTGTCGTTCGGCAACTACACATGAAGTGAGGCTTTTTTATGAAAAAATTAGTTATAGAGGGGAATAAACCGTTGAACGGTGAAATCACCATCAGCGGAGCGAAAAACAGCACGGTTGCGCTGATACCGGCCGCCATTTTGGCGGACTCCCCAGTCATCTTGGAAGGCATCCCCAACATTCAGGATGTGCACTCTCTGATCGATATCCTTGAGGACTTCAACGTCGAAGTGTCTTTTGATGAGGATGAGGGCATCATCACGATCGATCCGACCAACATGATTTCCATTCCGATGCCTACCGGGAAAATCAAAAGCTTGCGCGCTTCGTATTATTTCATGGGAGCTATCCTTTCAAAATTTGGTGAAGGCGTCATCGGACTGCCTGGAGGCTGTTTCTTGGGCCCAAGACCGATTGATCAGCACATCAAAGGTTTTGAGGCGTTGGGCGCGACAGTGCGCAATGAAATGGGCGCCATCTATCTGACCACACCGGAAGAGGGTCTGACAGGCGATCGCATCTATCTTGACGTGGTTTCGATCGGAGCGACAATCAACATCATCTTGGCGGCGGTCAAAGCTAAGGGCAAAACAATCATCGAGAATGTGGCCAAAGAGCCGGAAATCATTGATGTGTGCATCTTGTTGAACAACATGGGTGCAAAAATCCGTGGAGCCGGTACAGATATCATCCGGATCGAAGGCGTGGAAAGCTTACATGGCTGCAGACACACCGTGATACCTGATCGCATCGAAGCAGGGACTTATCTGGCCGCTGCCGCAGCGATGGGTGAGCGTGTGCTTGTGAAAAATGTCATCGTCGAGCATATCGAAAGCCTGATCGCAAAAATGGAAGAGATGGGTGTAGAGATGGAAATCGGCGAGGACAGCATCCTCGTCAAAAAATCCGATAACCTGAAGATGGTCCACATCAAGACGTTGCCTTACCCTGGTTTTGCGACAGACTTGCAGCAACCACTGACTCCGCTCTTGTTGAAAGCGAGCGGTGAGGGCACCATCGTCGACACAATCTATCCGAAGCGCGTCAACCATATCCCGGAGCTCCGCAGGATGGGTGCGAAGGCCAAGGTAGAAAGTGACATGATCTTCATGCAAGGCCCCAACAAATTGACCGGTGCGGAAGTTACAGCCAGCGATCTGCGTGCTGGAGCGTGTCTGGTCATCGCCGGATTGATGGCGGAGGGCACAACCACAATTTCCGGTATCGAGAATATCCTGCGCGGGTATGATCATATCGTCGAAAAACTGACCGCTTTGGGCGCAGACATCAAAATGATCGAAGACGAAGAATAAACTTCTTCGCGCAGCACGATAATAAGGAGCACCTTCAAAGCAGTAACCGACTTTGGAGGTGCTTTGAATATCTAACTATGTTGCATTTGCCAAAAACAAGCATCATAAGAATGATAAGAGAGGAAGGTGGAGCTGTTTGGAAGATATGCTTACCTTGCATGAGTTGGAAAGTAAGACGCTGAAAGAAATATACACCTATGCCAGAGAACTGAAAATCCCCTACTACAGCCAAATGAACAAAAAAGAGTTGTCCTTGGCGGTCATCCGTGCCCAAGAGGAGAAACAGGGATTCTTCATGACCGAGGGCATTTTAGATATCGTTGCTCAGGAAGGATTCGGTTTTTTAAGGCCGATCAACTATTCGCCGAGCCAAGAAGACATTTACATATCGACGTCGCAAATCAGACGCTTCGATCTGCGCAATGGGGACAAAGTAGCCGGAAAGGCCAGACCTGCGAAAGCATCCGAACGTTATTACGGCCTGATGCAAGTCAGTACGGTGAACGGAAAACGGCCTGATCAAGCCAAAGAGCGCTCGCACTTCCCAGGATTGACGCCCATCTACCCGAACCATCAGATGAAGTTGGAAAACACACGGACAAACGTAACCGCTCGGATGGTCGATTTGTTCTCGCCCATCGGCTTCGGTCAACGTGGGATGATTGTTGCGCCTCCTAAAGCAGGGAAAACGACTTTGCTGAAAGAAATCGCGAACGGCATCACCACCAATCATCCCGATGTCGAATTGATCATGCTGCTCATCGATGAGCGTCCGGAAGAAGTGACGGATATCGAGCGCAGTGTGAAGGGAGATGTCGTCTCCTCGACTTTCGACCAGCAACCGGCAAATCATGTCCGGGTTGCGGAACTCGTCCTGGAAAGAGCCATGCGCCTTGTCGAAGACAAACGTGATGTGGTCATCTTGATGGATAGCCTGACGCGTTTGGCCCGTGCCTATAACTTGGTTATTCCGCCAAGCGGCCGTACGTTAAGCGGAGGGATCGATCCGGCAGCCTTTTATCGCCCGAAACGTTTCTTTGGTGCAGCCCGTAATATCGAGGATGGCGGCAGTCTGACGATCATCGCAACTGCGCTTGTCGACACTGGCAGCCGGATGGATGAAGTTATCTATGAAGAATTCAAGGGAACGGGGAACATGGAGCTTGTGCTTTCCCGTGAATTGGCGGAACGACGCATCTTCCCAGCCATCGATATCAAAAAATCGGGCACCCGCAGAGAAGACCTCCTGCTGGATGCGAAAACGATGGAGAATATCTACAAAGTCCGCCGCGGTATGCGCGGGGATGCTTTGGAATACACCGAGAGCTTCCTGAAACAGATGAACACGACCGAAAACAATGAAGCTTTGCTGAACCGTATTTCGTTGATGAAATAGAAGCGTGCCAGAAGGCGTGTGAGCAAATCATGAGCATTTTTTAAAGCTTCCCGGTATAGTGGAACTATCAAAACGCAAAACTGGAGGTTTTCAAATGCTTTTCAACAAAGGAAATTACGAAGAGGACACAAAAGAATTCATAGAGATCACGGCTGAAGAGTTTGAAGAAAAACTGGCTGCTGGAGAAAAAGCAGTCGTTTATCTCGGGAAAGCTGTTTGCCCGTATTGCCGGAAATTTGTCCCTAAATTAGATAAGGTCCGCAAAGAAAAGAACCTGACGATCCACTATCTCGACAGCCTGAACACATCGACAGACCCGGCGATCCAAAGTCTGCGCGACAGAATGGGCGTCCGTACGGTGCCTGCTCTTGTGAGGATCGATGGTCCGGGCCAATTCACGAACCTGAATGCCGACAGCAGCCTTTCAAAAGAAGAGATTGCAGCCATTCTGGAAAAATAACGCAAACACGTTTTTCTCACTGCTGCTTGGATGGGGAAAACGTGTTTTTAAAATTTGTCATTGCATTCTTGCTGTTTGCGTGGTATCATTTTAACGTTAAAAAGGATTACCCTGTGGTAGGCCTTTTATTACAAAATGACAACTCTGGCTTAGTAAATAATCCAGGGCAAAAAGGAGCGAAAGAGACATGAAACAAGAAATCCATCCAAATTACCAACCGGTTGTGTTCATGGATACAACTACAGGATTCAAATTTTTATCAGGTTCAACAAAAGGTTCAAGCGAAAAAGTTGAATGGGAAGATGGCAACACTTACCCAATGGTCCGTGTAGAAATTTCTTCAGATTCACACCCGTTCTATACAGGACGTCAAAAATTCACGCAAGCCGATGGCCGTGTGGACCGCTTCAACAAGAAATACGGTTTCAAAAACAACGAAGAACAAGCATAATCTTTTTGAAGAGGGCTTTCCCGGTTTCGGGAGGGCTCTTTTTTTGTTTGTATTGGGTTGTGGGGAGGGCTTCACTTGAGAGGCGGCGCCGTTCGCCGGAGATGGGATATCGGAATCGGTGGCCAGCTCCGGTGAGGACCCGCTCCCCGGAGGACTCCGGTAATTTGATGGGCCCAACTCCGATGAGCACCGCCCCATCGGAGATAAAGGCAGAAAATGTGGGGCGAACTCCGGCGAAGCCTATGTTCGCCGGAGAAGCGGGGGATTTCTGGTCAAACGGTATTTTTCCGGTGAACGGACTGTCGTCGAGGCTTGGGATTTTGTGGGTGGTCTATTGGTTTGCTATGATAGCTTTAACACGAAGGAACGAAAGGGGAAGCGAATATGGCATACGAACCTAAAACCAAGCCGACGGAAGTGTCTGTGCAGGCGTTCATCGAGGAAATCCAGCAGCCGCAAAAGAAAGAGGATGCATACGCGCTGTTGTCGTTGTTTGCGGAAGTGACCGGTGAGGAAGCCAAAATGTGGGGGCCGAGCATCATCGGATTCGGGAAATATCATTACCGGTACGCGAGCGGCCATGAAGGCGATGCCCCGCTGGCAGCTTTTTCGCCGCGCAAGACGGCATTGACGTTTTATTTTATGCTGCCTGATGGAAGACGGCAAGAGTTGCTTGGGAAGCTCGGCAAACACAAAATCGGAAAGGGTTGTGTGTATGTCAACAAACTGTCCGACATCGATACGGCTGTGCTCGAGGAGATGATCCGGGAAGACATCGCTCATGCGCACCAACTTTATGGGGAACAAGTCGCCGGCAAACCGCTTCCGGCAGCAACGTCGATCACGAAGCGTCTGGGATTCGAAAAATTCCAAAAGTGTGCCGTTCTGGGGGAAGAGCGCGCCATGGCTGACGATTTTACGGATCTTGAAGCCTATGATACGGATTTGGGTTCCGGGAAATACGATCTGATTTTTTCCTACGTTCTGACTCTGGAGGACCTGAATGAACGCGTCTGGGATACGATCAAAGCGGAGCGCCTGAATCCGGAAGGCTATCTTTACATCGCATATCCGAAAATCGGGAACAAAACCTATGACACATCCGTGCATCGCGATGCCATCTTTCCCAGTCTTGGCGTGGACGACGGCAATGGCTATGTCGGCGACAGCAACCTGAAATTTGCGCGGATGGTCAAACTGGATGATACATTCACGCTCGTCGGGATGAAAAATGATGTCAAAGGCAAAGACAAGTCGATTAAAGCGAGTAGCGGCAATGTGGTCGACTATGAGAAATTTATTCCGGATCTGAAACAGTTTCTGGAAGAAGGACAGCCGGATGCCGCCAAACTTTATGCAGAACTGACACCGGGCTATCAGCGGGATTGGGCGCGCTACATCTACAGCGCCAAACAAGCCGCTACGCAAGCAAAACGCAAAACGGAAATGCTCGATGTGCTCGGCAAAGGCCACAAGACGAAGAACCTTTACCAACAGTGGCTGAAGGAACAAGGGTAGCAACAAAAGCAGGGGATTGCCGCAACGCGGCAGTCCCCTGCTTTTGGCTGTTGTTAGGGGGCTCCCGTCTCCGGTTAACGACCGCTTCTCCGGTGAACATAGGCTTCGCCGGAGTTCCGACTGATTCTGTGGTTCCTCCTCCGACGAGCCCCTCTCCATCGGAAGTGACGCCGTTTTCGCGTCACCAGCTCCGACGAGAGATTCCTTGGCGGAGCTGGTGACGATTCTGCAGTCCTGTCTCCGATGAACAGCACTGTTGCATACTGTTAAGCACTCGCATTCACTCATCCGCAAGCTCTTTTTCCAGCGTTCTGGCTAGCTCTTGGATCGCAGGATCCTGATCAGCCTGAAAGTTCGCCAGCACATCCGTGGCAGTTTCCGGAAGTTCATTCCTGAAGTAGAGAATCTGCGTTTCCAACGCTTCGCAGGCGATTTTTCGGCAGTCCGCATCAGGGTGCGTGGAAAAATGCGCGATCCATTGGAGATACCATTGTTTATCCGTGTCATCCTCAAAGTGCAAAAACAGCTCAGGTAATCCCGCGGCGTCAGCCAGCAAAAAGGCGTGTTCTCCTTCGGTATGCGTGAGCTGAATCTCTTCAGGAACGGTCAGAGGTCCAGTGGTCAGGCTGCGCAAGAATTGGTCAAAATCGCCAGCAACAGTCTGCCAATTGTCCGTTTCGATATCGATGTGTCGGATGCTCGGTTCGCCGGAGGGGGACAATTTTGAATAATCGAAGGCAAAGAGCTGGTTGCCGTTACTGCTGAAAATCACAAAATAATCCGGCAGCCCTGCTGAACGGGCAACTTTTTGCTGGGCATACAGGCTGTTCGGGCGATTGTCGTGAAGCCCGAGGATCGAATGGACAGCTGCGTAATCAATGCCGTCGGAGGTCGGCTCTATGGTCGGGATGCGGGAGTACAGCAGATAGCCGCCGTTCTGTTCCGTCAGTAGGTCAAGATAGGCCCGAGGCAACGCAGCCGCGGTCACGTCATGGTATAACGGGGTGGGTTTGAATAGGATGGACAGATTTTTCAGGGGTTCTTGCGGGATGAAATACATATGGACACCTCATCTGATTTTCTTTCCTTCATGATAGCACATTAGCCGGAACTTTTCGGCGAAGAGGTGGTTAGTCTATTTTTTTACAAAACGAACAGACTCTTCTATAATGGGAGGTGTAGACGGAAATTTGTCTAGGTCAGCCGTTAGGTCGGTAAGAGAGAAAAGGAGCTGTGAGCAAAATGGATTGGTTAATAGGAATCATTGTAGTGGCAGCGATTATCGGGGCAGTATGGGTTTCGTTGTATAACAGTCTTGTGAAAAATAAATTGTGGGTAACGGAAGCTTGGAGCCAGATCGATGTCCAGTTGAAACGCAGGAACGATCTGATCCCGAACATCGTTGAGACAGTCAAAGGCTATGCGAAGTATGAACAGGAAACTTTGACCAAAGTCATCAATTTGCGCAATATGATTTCCGATATGGGAACCGAAGATCCGGCTAAAAAGATGGAACTGTCCAATCAACTGTCGAGCCAATTGCGGACTGTTTTTGCTTTGGCAGAGGCGTATCCCGACCTGAAGGCGAATCAAAATTTCTTGGCATTACAGGAAGAATTGTCCGCAACTGAAAATAAGATTGCCTATGCGCGCCAATTGTACAATTCGAGTGTTACGCAATACAACATCAAATTAGGGACATTCCCGAGCAACGTTGTGGCAAATGTCCATGGTTTCCGTCCGGAAGTCGTTCTGGCTACTCCGGAAGAAGAAAAAAATGTACCGAAAGTATCGTTCTGAGTAAATATGAATTAGATGGAAAGTTGGTGAGTACCATTGCTCCATCAACAAATTGAGCAGAATAAACGGCGTACCGTGCTGATCGTATTTTTATTCTTTCTCCTGTTTGCGGCATTGGGAGCGGCCATCGGCTATCTGAATTGGGATAACGCCTTGTCCGGTGTCGCGCTTGCTTTGATCATCGGAGTGGTCTATGTCGTCATCATGGTGGCACAATCCACACAAGTGGTCATGAGCCTGAACAATGCCCGTGAAATAACGGATAAGGCGCAATACCCGATGCTCTGGAATATCGTCGAGGAAATGACGATCGTGACCCGGTTGCCATTTCCGAGAATCTTCATCATCGAGGATGAAAGCCCGAATGCGTTTGCGGCCGGAAATTCTCCGGAAAAGGCATCTGTCGCCGTGACGACGGGCTTGCTGGGGAAATTGAACCGGGAAGAATTGACGGGTGTATTGGCGCATGAGTTCGCGCATATCCAAAACTATGACATCCGTTTATCCACTGTCGCTTTAGCAATCGCAGGGCTGATCGCATTTTTGGCTCAGTTCAGCACCCGGATGATGTTCTGGGGTGGCGGCGGCCGCCGACGCAGGAGCGACAACAGCGGTGGGGCAGGCATTATCCTGTTGCTGTTGTCCTTGTTCATTCTGATTCTGTCGCCTTTTGTGGCCACGATCATCCGCTTGGCGCTCTCCAGAAACAGGGAGTATCTGGCTGATGCGAGCGCCATTTCATTCACGCGTAATCCAGAGGGGCTGAAATCCGCTTTGAACAAAATAGCGAATAGCGACCCGATGGAGGCAGCAAATGCTGCCAGTGCCTCGCTTTATATTGTGAATCCTTTCAAACGGATGAAGGAGGGCGAAACAGAAAGCGATGGCTTGTTTTCGACCCACCCTTCAACGGCAAACCGAATCAAACGATTAGAAGCTATGTAAATAGCTTCTTTTTTTCGGACGTTTTATCCAAATTGCACAAATAAAGTTCGGGTTTTAGTGTGGAAACCCTTTCAATTTGTTGTGGTGAAAAAAAATAGGAGAAAAAGGCAAATTATCTTTGTAAAAGATACGGATTTGTAATAATATTAACATGGTACTGATACCTTAATCGGTTTTGCACGTAGTAGAATGATAATAAGGGATATTTCGGAAAGGGGGGGATCATTCATGAGCGAAGATATGTTATATGTTCATTATGAAACAGTCAGCAATTATGTTTTGAGCAAAGGGATAGCGGTGAAGGATTACACAAAGTTAGCCCGGAAGCTTCCGGAAAACTTATTGTTGGTGGACGGAAGAAAAAGCATCGGAACATATGATAATCATACCGGTTTTCAGGTTATCAAAGGCCAAGAAAACGTAAAAGCGTTCTTCCAAAAAGGGACGGACAATCAAACCGCTATGGGAAAATGGATTGATTTTGTGAATGTGGATATGTTGCATCTCCTCACCCCAATCGAAATATCCGAGATCCTGTATATCGCCCATGCGCATACGCACTTGCACTCACCGTTCTATTATAAATTACAAAACAACTACATCTACCTAACGTTGCCAAATGGCTTCATAAAAATGTACTATCGCTACCTGGAGCAATTCCATGAGCTGTTCGCCGAAGCCATCACCGTCAAGTTGAAGGAAAAAGTGAATGAGAAGAAGCGCTTTTATCAGAAAGACAAAGAAATTGCGCCATTCCCTATCGAACGCGTGAAGGAATTCATTCCGATCTTCAAAGAAGGAGCCGTTATCTCTTTCAGGCAGATGAGCATCGAAGAAAATACATACTGCATCCCATTGTTCATCGCGGAAGACCGTTACGCCAGTATTGGCGGCCGTTTCAACGAAAAGGATTCGGTAGGCACCATCTGTTATGACATGGAACGCAATGAATGGAAAATAAATATAGACTTCGAATAAAGGCCTAAGCCGGAACTTAGGCTTTTTCTGTATCCGTTGAGCCGGAATCAGTTGTTTTGATCCCAGCAATCGGGATGCCAAGTCACTTTTCACAAAAATCGTTTTAGCTAAAAAATAAATATGGTACAATGTTTGGTGATTAAGGTAGTTATCAAAAAATTCGGAGGATTTCTCGATGAAAATTTATTTGATTTACGGCGGAAAGAGCGCTGAGCACGATATCTCGATCCTGACAGCACATTCGATCATAAAGGCGATCTATTTCAACTATTATGAAGTTGTGCCCGTCTATATCACCAAGGCAGGCGCATGGATTCAAGGGCAATCCCTGTCTGAACCGGTGGCATTCTCTGAGAACCTTTATTTAGAGCCGGGTTCCGAAAAGCACTTTGCCGATTCGCAGGGTGGGAAATCCTACGGAGAACTTATTTCACCTGCAGACATCCAGTCTGAGGATGCTGTCATTTTCCCCGTACTGCATGGACCCAACGGAGAAGACGGAACGGTGCAAGGGCTGTTTGAAGTCCTGAATATGCCGTATGTCGGCTGCGGCGTCCTTGCCAGCGCCAGCGGAATGGACAAAATCGTCAGCAAGCATCTTTTCCAACAAGCAGGGTTGCCGCAAGTGCCTTATGTGGCCGTAACCCGGAATGACTGGAAAAATGACCGCGAGAAGATCTTCATCCAATGCGAAGGCAGCCTGATTTATCCGATGTACATAAAGCCAGCCAATATGGGCTCAAGCGTCGGCATCTCCAAAGCTACGAATCTTGAAGAGTTGACCGCAGCGATCGAGACGGCTTTCCGCTATGACCGTCGCGTGGTCGTTGAACAAGGCATCGAAGCCCGTGAAATCGAAATCGCGGTATTGGGAAATGACGATGTTCATACCTCCGTACCCGGTGAAATCGTCAAAACCAAAGATTTCTATGACTACGAAGAGAAGTACGGCAATGAAGAAGTACTGCTGCAGATTCCGGCTGAATTACCGGAAGAAATCATAGCCAAATTGCAGAATTATGCAACAATCGCTTTCCAAGCGCTTGACGGCAGCGGTTTGAGCCGCTGCGATTTCTTTGTGACCAAAAACAATGAAATCTACATCAATGAAGTCAATACTTTGCCTGGCTTCACTTCCCGCAGCATGTATCCGTTGCTTTGGGAACACACAGGATTGAAATACAGTGATCTGGTGGAAGAGTTGATCCAGTTGGCCCTGAAACGCCATGAAGAAAAACTATCCTATCAATTTGTAGAATGATGAATGAAAGGCCGTGATTTTCCTGATCGCCAGCAGCACCAAAAGCATGGAATGCTTGCTGCGAACCCAGGGAAAGGACGGCCTTTTTTTTAGATCAGAGGGAAGGGCTTCTGAGAAATAATCGGAAATGAGGAACCAAATATGAAACCATTACGCATCATCGATGTTGTGAAAGCTGTCGGAGCGATCGACTATACGTCGGCTAATCGCTTCGCTGAAATAAATGCTGTCGTCTTCGACTCCCGTAAAGCAACGCCGGACAGTTTGTTTGTGCCTTTGCAGGGGGAAACGGATGGGCATGATTATGTCCAATCGGCAATCAAGAACGGAGCGGCAGCAACTTTATGGAGCCGTGAAGCAGGGGAAGCGCCTGAAGATATTGCCGTCATTCTGGTGGATGACACGCTGGAAGCTTTGCAAAAATTGGCGGAAGCCTACCTGAATATAATCCAACCCAAAATTGTCGCAATTACGGGCAGCAACGGGAAAACGACCACCAAAGACATGACGGCTGCCGTCCTGTCCGCCCGGTTCCGTGTCCACAAGACGGAGGGCAATTATAATAATGAAATCGGCATGCCGATGACCATTCTGGAGATGCCGGAAGACACGGAAGTGCTGGTGCTTGAAATGGGCATGAGCAACTTCGGCGAAATCAGCTTGTTGAGCCGATTGGCCAAACCGGATGTCGCCATCATCACGTTGATCGGGGACAGCCATTTGGAATTCCTCGGGAGCCGCTGCGGCATCGCCAAAGCCAAATTGGAAATTTTGGAGGGGCTGAAGCCGGAAGGGACGTTCATTTATCCTGGCGACGAGCCGTTGATTGCCGAAGAGCTGCCTCAGGAAAGCAACTTCCGTCAGCTGACTTTCGGTACGGACGAAAAGGATGCGGTCAATGCCTATGACATCGTTCCCGGCAAAACCAGAACAACTTTTCATGTGAATCTGGATCCGACAGTCGATTTGGAGATCCCTGTATTGGGTGTGTACAATGTCCGTAATGCATTGGCTGCTTTAGCCGCTGCCCAGGTGCTGGGTATGACGATCGCCGAAGTGAAGGAAGCGTTGGCGACCTTTCAGCTGACCGCCAACCGCACACAGTGGCTGAATGGCGTAAATGGCTCGCAGCTGTTGAATGATGCCTACAATGCCAGTCCGACTTCGATGACGGCTGTGCTGCGTTCCTTCGCGCATTTGCCGCGTGAGGGCAAGAAAATTGCGGTGCTCGGGGATATCCGGGAATTGGGCGAACGTTCTGCTGAAATGCACGCTGCCTTGGCGGCTGAAATTTCTCCTGCAGAGTTCGATCAGGTCTATCTGTACGGCACGGAAATGGCCGCTCTTTATGAAAACTTAAAGACTGCCTTTCCGGAAGGGAAACTTTATCATTATGTTGGGGAGAAGGCGCCATTGATCGATAAGCTGAAAGCAGAGCTTCAACAAGCCGATCAAGTGCTGATCAAATCCAGTTTCGGCACTGATTTGTTGGCAGTTGTGGCAGGTTTGCGTGTATAATAGGAAATGTAAGGGAATTTGAATGGGTCGTGTCGTCGCAAAAGCAAGGAGATCCCTTTTTCAGCCAATTTGGAGCGCATGTGTCAATTGTCGGTAAATTGTAGGTTCACTTGTCATTTTCATTAGAAATATCCTTACAACAAGGTTTTTTTGTAAGAAATTTCATTATTTTAAGAGAAAATGATTTGTAAAAATCTGCGGAACGTGTTATTATTGCTGATGGTAAGAATAGAGAAATAAGAGGGTTTTTTCTGCGAAGTGCAGAATGTTTGATTTATCAAGCTTTCTATTCAAGGGATTAAGTAAAAAAGGTTTATCTTTTATTTATAAGATTATGAACCGTATTTAGATACGGGTAAAAGAAAAGACTCTCTAAATTTTAGTTTCTCAAAATTAGGAGGAAACATGAAATTTTCAGAATTAGGTTTAGATGCAGTATTATTACAGTCGATTGAGACAATGGGCTTCGAGGAAGCAACACCCATCCAAACGGAAACTATTCCTTTGGCACTCAAAGGATTAGACGTTATCGGCCAAGCACAAACAGGTACTGGTAAAACAGCTGCTTTTGGATTGCCGATGTTGCAAAAAATCAACACAGAAAACAAAGCCATCCAAGGGATTGTTATCGCGCCAACGCGTGAATTAGCGATTCAAACACAAGAAGAACTTTATCGCTTAGGCAAAGACAAACATGTATCAGTACAAGTGGTTTATGGTGGAGCAGATATTAGCCGTCAAATTCGCGCTTTAAAAAACAAACCGCAAATTATCGTTGGGACACCAGGCCGTTTATTGGATCATATCAAACGCAAAACAATTCGTTTGGATCATATTGAAACGCTAGTTTTGGATGAAGCAGATGAAATGTTGAACATGGGCTTCTTGGAAGACATCGAAAGCATCCTTAGTGAAACACCGTCTGAGCGTCAAACATTGTTGTTCTCAGCAACGATGCCTGACCAAATCAAAAAAATCGGTGTTAAATTCATGCATGCTCCAGAACACGTAAAAATTAAAGCATCTCACGCTTCTGCTAACTTAATTGATCAATATTTCGTCAAATGTAAAGATTTCGAAAAATTCGATACAATGACTCGTTTGTTCGATGTTCAAAATCCGGAATTGGCTATTGTATTCGGCCGTACAAAACGTCGTGTTGATGAATTGTCTAAAGGATTGGAACTACGCGGTTACCGTGCAGAAGGAATCCATGGCGACTTGACACAACAAAAACGTATGAGCGTTTTGAATGCATTCAAGACTGGCGATTTGGATTTCTTAGTAGCGACTGACGTTGCTGCGCGTGGATTGGATGTTACAGGTGTTACACACGTGTACAACTACGATATCCCGCAAGATCCAGAAAGCTATGTTCACCGTATCGGCCGTACTGGTCGTGCCGGTAAAGAAGGTATGTCAGTGACTTTCGTTACACCAAACGAAATGGATTACTTGCGTACAATCGAAAACTTAACCAAAAAACCGATCACTCCATTACAACCACCAAGTGATGAAGAAGCTTTCCGTGGCCAAGTAAAATCAGCTATGGATGAAGTGGAATCATTGGTGAAAGAAACAGAAACAGACAAATATCAACGTGCAGCTGTTCGTTTGCTTGAAGAGCACACTGCTGAAGATTTGGTAGCAGCATTCTTGAAGAGTCTTTCTAAAGATGCTACTGATGTTCCTGTTAAGATCACACCAGAACGCCCATTGCCTTCAAGAAAAGGTAAAGGCGGCGGTGGTTACAAAGGTAAGAGCACAGGCGGCGGCTACAAAGGTAACCGTAGTTCATCAGAAAGACGCGGCAGCGGCGGTGGCGAACGCAGCGGCGAACGCAGTGGCAACAAAAATCGCTCAAGCGACAGCAAACCACGCTCCGGCGGCAAACGCTATGATGACAAACGTGGCGGCGGCAGCGCCGGCGCACCTAAAAAAAGCAGCCATAGCTTCACTATCCGCAGCAACAACGACTAATTCGTGATCAAAAACCTCTTCTCCAATTGGCCTACGCCAGGGGAAGAGGTTTTTCTTATGGTGAAAAATTGGTTCGTTTTTGGTAAAATGAGAACAATGCATGCAGAATAGGCGGTGATTGGAATGATTTATGGAATAGGATTGGACGTAACCGAGCTGGACCGCATCACCAAAGCCTACGATCGGCGTTCGGGTTTTGCGGAACGGGTTCTGACCGAAGCGGAACTGAAGTTGTTCTTGGCTCTGAGTGGGTCGCGCCAAATGGAATTTTTGGCCGGACGCTATGCCGCGAAAGAAGCTTTTTCGAAGGCTTATGGCACAGGCATCGGCAAGCTGTCTTTCCAAGATGTCGAAATTTTGCCCGGAGAGAACCGGAAGCCTGAAATAACCAAATCTCCGTTTGAAGGGACAGGATTCGTTTCCATCACCCATTCGGGGAACATCATTGCCGCGCAAGTGGTATTAGAAAAGTAAAGGGGTTTTAACCATGGTAGTAGGAAAGCACCGTCCCACAATAGAAACTGTCGATTTGGAAGCTATTTCGTGGAACATCCAACAAATCAGGAAGGGTCTGTCGCCTGGAAAGAAATTTTTCGCGGTCGTCAAAGCGGATGCCTATGGACTGGGTGCCGTCCCGGTCGCGAAAAAGGCGAAGGAGGCGGGTGTGGACGGATTCTGTGTCGCGCTGTTGGATGAGGCGATGGAGCTGCGGGAAAATGGGCTGTCCGATGACTTCATCATGGTTGTGGGCCCAACGGAGGCAGAAGACGCTGCGCTCATAGCGGACAACGGAATCAGCGTTGCTGTCACTGCAACGGAATGGTTGGATGCTGCCTTACCGTATCTGCAGAAACGGAAAACGGAGCTGCCGGTCCGAGTGCATTTGGCCATCGACACCGGGATGGGCCGCATCGGTCTGCGCACGGTCGAGGAGGTCAAAGCCTTCGAGGAGCGCCTTGCGGAACTGGATGGCTTTGTTTTCGAAGGTATCTTTACGCACTTCGCAACGGCCGACGGTGAGGATCCAACATTGGTGGATCGCCAGCTGGCTTTGTTTGAAGAGATTTTGCAAGGAATGGCGCAACGCCCGCCAATTGTACATCTGGCGAATTCCGCGATTTCGCTTTGGCATGAAGCGTTCCAGACGGATGCGGTCCGCGTCGGAATCGCAATGTACGGCTACAATCCTTCCGACACCGTGTTGGAGCTTCCTTATGAATTGAAACCATCCGTACAGTTGGATACCCAGATCAGTTATGTCAAACAGATGCATGAAGGCGACACGATCGCATACGGCGCCCGCTACCGTACTTTTGAGGGAGAATGGATTGCTACACTTCCGATTGGCTATGCCGACGGGTGGAGACGGGATCTTCGCCATCAGACAGTCATCGTCGATGGTCAACGCTGCCCAATCCGCGGAGTCATCTGCATGGATCAATGCATGATCAGTCTGCCGAAAGAATATCCGGTCGGAACGAAAGTGACGCTCTTGGGGGAAAACGGTGGACTCGTCAATAACCCCTCCGAAATGGCGGTAACGATCGACACGATCGGCTATGAGATCTTGACGGGAATCAATGCCCGCGTTCCGCGCGTCTACAAATAGAAAAACAGAAAAATCAGTAAAGCTGTCTTGTGCCTGTCAGGGGTAGGCAGCTTTTTTTGCTGCGTGAAAGACGGAGTAAAGTCACTTGAGAGCTCCACCTCCGGTAATGAAAATCAGATGAAAATGCGCCGTTAGTCGTTTTCAAAAGCGAACATGTATGGTAAACTGTTTTAGCTCTCGGATGAGTGCGTGGTTCGTCTACCATCCCACGAAAAAAAACTAGGAGGTTTTTAAGGTTGAGTACAAGAAAAATGGTTATCAATACAATTATCGCAGCGCTTTATGTTGCGTTGACAGGGATTTTTGCTTTTATGTCGTTCGGTGCTATCCAATTCCGCGTTTCAGAAATGTTGAATCATTTGGTGGGTTACCACAAAGATTATAAATACGGTGTTTTGGCGGGTGTTTTTATCGCCAATCTGATTTTTTCAACATTAGGGGCTTGGGACTTGGTGTTCGGATTTGGTCAGACATTGATCTCTTTCCTTATTCTGGAAAAATTGTTCAAACCCAACGATTCTGAAATGAAACGCATGATGATGACTGCGCTCGTCTTCACAGTGACGATGGTTCTTGTCGCAATCGAGCTCTATATCGTTCTTGATTTGCCTTTCTGGTTTAGCTTTGTGACAGCGGCATTCGGGGAAGCTGTCGTGCTGGTTTTGTCAGCACCGCTTATGAAATACATGAACAAGATCATCGGTTTTGCCGAAAAAATGGCCTGATCCATTAAAAAAATCATATGAGAAAACGGGAGAACGGGGGCTTTTGCTGGATGAACAGCAAAAATCCTCGTTTTTTGCTAGGATATTTCTCATCGTTCTCTTATAATAGAGGGGTAATCGAAAAAGAGGGAGGCAACAATATATGGAAATGTACGCAATCACAGTCGGTCCTATCCAGGAAAACTGTTATTTTTTAATCGGAGACCATGAGAATGATACGATCATCTTTGATCCGGGTGAGCAAGCGGAGGACATCATCGCAGCCATCGAAGAGAATGAGTTGCATCCGATAGCGATCGTGTTGACACATGCGCACTATGATCACATCGGAGCCCTCGAAACAATCCGGGAAAAATACGATGTTCCCGTCTATCAAAATCCTATCGAACGGGAATGGTTGTTGGATCCGCAACTGAATGGATCAGCACGCAATCCGAACGTTCCCGATGTCCAACTGGCGAAGGAAGCGGATGTCTTCTTCGAGGAGATGGGGCCTTACGAAATCGGTGAATTCCATTTTGAGATGCAACATATTCCCGGGCATTCGCCAGGAAGTACCGTTTTCATTTTCCGCGAGAACGGGTTCGCGATCGTTGGGGATGTCATTTTCAAAGGAAGCGTCGGCCGCAGCGATTTGCCGGGTGGCAGCCATGAAACCTTGATCGAAGGCATCCAAAAATATATCGTACCTCTTCCAGGGGAAACGGTCCTGTTCCCGGGACACGGCGATCCTACGACAGTAAGGGAAGAAATCTATTCAAACCCCTATCTGAATGGCGCTACTCGCTGATCCGGGTGCGCGCAAAAAAGTCGGACAAAGCCTTGTGCTTGGTCCGACTTTTTTGGTTAGGTCGAGTTGGATCGACGCGAAATTCCCGGCGAGGCCCTCCTCACCGGGAAATCATGTAGAAATCAACGCGAAATTCCCGGCGAGGCCCTCCTCAGCGGGAAAACATGTAGCGGTCGACGCGAAATTCCCGGCGAGGCCCTCCTCAGCGGGAAAACATGTAGCGGTCGACGCGAAATTCCCGGCGAGGCCCTCCTCACCGGGAAATCATGTAGAAATCAACGCGAAATTCCCGGCGAGGCCCTCCTCAGCGGGAAAACCCTGGGCAGCCAATGCTGCGCGTTATGATTCAGAAATCGACTTGCAGGTTTTCGATTTCCGTCACACGGAAATCCTTGCGTTCCAGCGCCTTTACGATGGAGTCCAGCACCTGTTTGGGTGTGCCGGCGGGTAAAGTGACCAATACTCTGCGCAACGCGTCTTCCCGGTTGATGTCCAAGGAAATGCAGCTGGCGATGGAGGAATAGCGATTGATGATTTTGGTTATGTGGTACAGATCGCCTTTCTGACCGGGCGCGATGACAGTCAGCACGTAGCTTCCGACATCGATGCTCCATGATTGGGCCAACATGTTCAACAAGGCGTTATGGGTCAGGATGCCGTAAAAGGTCATATCCTTATTCAAAACGGAAATGTAGGGCAATTCTTTGATGGTAAAAAATACCTTAAAGAATGAACTGTCTATCGAAATGAATTTTGTGGCATTCTTCAGCAGATGCGTGACAGGCAGGTTCATGTCCCCGCCGTTCGCTTTGTGCCGATAGATATGCATTTTGTAGATGTTTCCACGAAAAATGGTTTCTGTTTCGTCCAAAATCGGAACGCAACGGTAGCCGGAATCTTCGAGGATATCCAGTGCATCCCGAAGCGTGGCGGACTCTTTGACGATGGTCAGCTCTCGTTTGGGGAGGGCAAGTGAGCGGATAAGCATATAGTTAAAATCCTCCTAAAACACGGTTGTATAATGTGATAATAACATTAAAATAAAAAAAAGCAACGGTTATAAACGCATAGTTGGAAATTCTTAAACATTTGATAAATCAAGCGGTAAAGCCCTTCCAAGACGGTGGCAGCCTCCAATGAACATTAGATTGGAATGAGAACACTTGTCGGTACCAGAAGACCGAAGGAAGGAGAGCCGGAAAGCTCCAGCAGGTGCCGTATGAAAAATCTCTTGATTTTTCGAGCGGAGTTCACTATATTAAGTAGTATATAATTGAACACAATCTATATTTTTTTATGCAACTGCACAGCGCCTTGTTTCAGGGCATGCCCCAGTTGCGTGAGTCATCATGAAAAAGGAGAAAAAAATCATATGAACCCAGACCCCGAAGGCCAGTCGTTACTATCAAAAATAGCATTGATCCTAACCCTGACTTTACTGAATGCTTATTTCGCCTCAGCCGAATTGGCATTTGTTTCCATCAACCGTTCCAAAATCGAGAAGCTGGCCAAAGATGGCGACAAGAAATCACAAAAGGTTTTGCGTCTCTTAGAGAATCCGGATGATTTCTTGGCCACTATCCAAGTTGCCATCACATTTGCCGGATTCTTCAGCAGTGCGTCCGCTTCATCCAATTTCGTCGGCTATATCGAGCCGTTGTTGGGAAGCGTCACCGGCGGCAAAACGATAGCGATGATCATCATCACCGTTGTCCTTTCCTACATCACACTCGTGTTTGGTGAACTGTACCCTAAACAGATCGCCTTGCAGATGCCCGAAACCATTGCGCGCCACACTGCTGGCCCGATCGTTGTCGTCAAGACTCTCTTCAAGCCGTTCGTTTGGCTTTTGTCATTTTCGACCGGTATCCTGAAGAAGCTGACGCCGATCGAATTCACGAATGAGGAAGAGAAGCTCACCCGTGATGAAATGAAGGCCATCCTGGCACAGAGCCGAGGCGAAGGGGTCATTGATCCATCAGAGTTCACGATGATGCAGGGTGTGCTTTCGTTGGACACGAAGCTTGCCCGCGAATTGATGGTGCCGCGTACCGACACCTTGATGATGGATTTGGATGATGATCTGGAATACAACATCGCGCTGGTTCTGAACAGCCAATATTCCCGGATTCCGGTCTATGAGGAAGACAAGGACAATATCATCGGCGTTCTGCATATGAAAAATGTTTTGAAGGCGTCAAAGGAAGTCGGTTTCGAGCGGATCGCTTTCCGTGAGTTGGTCAATACACCTTTGTTCGTCCCTTCCACTATTTATATAGATGATCTCTTGGTCGAGTTCCGCAAGACCCACACGCATATGGCCATCATCAAGGATGAATACGGTGGCGTGGAGGGGATCATCACCCTCGAGGACCTTTTGGAGGAAATCGTTGGGGACATTGAAGATGAATATGATGAAATTTACCGCCTGTCGAAAAAAATCGATGACAATCATTATGTCGTGAATGGACGCATGCCGCTGGACAAGTTCAATCAATTGTTCAAGACGGCGATCGCTTCCGAAGAAGTGGATACGATCGCTGGATACATGATTGAGGAACTCGGTTATTTTCCGAAAGATGATGAGCATGCGACGATTCAGACTGGAGAGTTTCTGCTGACGACTACGCAGGTCGAAAGCGGCCGGATCCGTGGCATCCGTGTCACGAGAGAGCCCGTCCAAACAGTGGTTGTAGAGGATGAATAAGCACAAGGCTGGGATCCATTCCCAGCCTTGTTGCCATTGATAAAAGAGTATGCGATAAGGAGAAAAAAGTATGGCATTGAACGAAATGATGGATAGACCCGTCGTAAAGAAAGAACTGGTCGCTTTTATGCGCGACAGACTGAAACGTTTCCCTGGAGAATTGGGGGAACTGGAAAAGACAGCGAATGAGAGAGGCGTGCCGATCATCCCTCATGAAACAGCTGTTTTCCTGAATATGCTGCTGGGACAGATCAAACCTGAACAAATATTGGAAATCGGAGCGGCAATCGGCTTCTCAGGCAGCCTGATGGCGCAGCATGTCGGAGCGCAAGGCCATGTCACGACCATCGATCGTTTTGAGGTCATGATCAACCACGCAAAAGCAAACTTTGAAAAACTGGGCATCGCGGACAAGGTGACGCTTCTGGAAGGCGATGCGGCGGAAGTCCTGCCTACTTTGGAAGGACCGTATGATTTTATCTTCATGGACAGCGCGAAGTCAAAATATTATGAATTTTTACCACACTGTATCCGGCTTCTGAAGAAAGAAGGCATGCTGGTCATCGATGATGTTTTCCAAGGCGGCACCATCCTGGATGATGAAAAGGATGTTCCCAAACGGGTCCGCAAGATTCACCGCCGCCTGAACAAGCTGATGGATACCGTGCTGGACCATCCGGCATTGGAAACGTCCCTCGTTCCTCTGGGCGATGGCCTGTTGCTGATCGTCAAAAAAGAAGACTTCGATTTCGGCTATATCCTCGATGAAATCAAAGCAGAGAACCAGAATCGCGCATAGGAAAGGAGGGGCTGTCTCGATTGGAGGCGCCCCTTCTTTCTTTTTGCTTAGGTTGGCTACGAGCTTTCCGGAGAAGAAAGACTCAAATTGAAGAATCGGACAACCAGAACGCAAATGTTCTACAAGTTGTCCGATAACCGGGAAGAATCGGACAACCAGAGAGCAAATGTTCTACGAGTTGTCCGATAACCGGGAAGAATCGGACAACCAGAGAGCAAATGTTCTACGAGTTGTCCGATAACCGGGAAGAATCGGACAACCAGAGAGCAAATGTTCTACGAGTTGTCCGATAACCGGGAAGAATCGGACAACCAGAGAGCAAATGTTCTACGAGTTGTCCGATAACCGGGAAGAATCGGACAACCAGAGAGCAAATGTTCTACGAGTTGTCCGATAACCGGGAAGAATCGGACAACCAGAGAGCAAATGTTCTACGAGTTGTCCGATAAACGGGGAAAACCGGACAACCAGAAGCAAATGTTCTACAAGTTGTCCGATAACCGGGAAGAATCGGACAACCAGAGAGCAACTGTTCTGGAGCTTGACCCATGAAGCGCTCGTCAGCTCCGGCGAAGGCGCGCGCAAATGAAAACGAGGGCGTGTCTGTTTGCATTTCTTCCGCGTTGGTATTATGATTAGTGTCTAAGAAGCCGACCTATTATAAAAAAATTAAGATAAAATAGGTTGCTTTTTAAAGAAAACATGGTAAAGTAATAAAAAGTAAGTCGCGATTATTTGTAACATAAACGTAATCGGAATGTAATGAAACAAGAAGGTGGTCTGGACAGTGAAAAAGAAACCCATCATCATTGGCGCTACAGCGGTCTTATTGGTCGCAGCCGGATACTTTGGTATAGGTAGCTATTATGAGGATAAATTCTTACCGAATACGATGCTGGATGGCATTGACATATCGAATGATACCGTAGCCCAAGCGAAAGAAGAGACAACTGCAGCAATCGCACAAACGCAGATCCAAATCGTCGAAAGTGGAGAGACTATCCATGCATTCACACCCGCCGACTTGGGCGTTTCCATCGATAACACCGAGAAACTGGAAACGATGAAGGCAGAACAAAACGTTTGGAATTGGCCAATCCTGCTGTTCCAAGAAAAGCAGGAAGAAACCGACCTGAGCGGCGTATCTGTGGACGAAACGGCTTTAGGAAATATTTTGGCGGCGATGCCGTTGGAGAACGAGAGTCGTACGGCCCCCGTGAACGCTACAGTTGTCAAAGGGACGGAAGGCTACGCGATTTCGCCTGAAACGGCAGGGAACAAGGTCGATCTGGAATTGTTGAAGGCAACGATGCTGGAAGCAATCATTGCCGGAGAAACCGAAATCGATCTTGCACAGGCTTATCAACAACCGACATTAACCGCAGACGATCCAACTTTGGCGGAAACGTTGCAAAAACTGGATGATTTGACGGATACGGTTATCCAATATACCATTTCCGGACAGACAGAGACTGTGCCGCAAACAGCCATCGTCGAATGGTTGGGCATAGACGAGAACGGCGAAGTGTCCGTGAATCGCGAAGGTGTTGCAGCCTATCTGCAGGGACTGAGCGACAAATACAGCACCTATTCCCGAACGCGGGATTTCTTGGCAACGGACGGTGAAACGGTCCAAGTCCCATCCGGCACATATGGATGGACACTGGCTGTCGCAGCTGAAACGGACAACCTGATCAGCTATGTTTTGGCAGGTGAGGATGTGACGGTGACGCCGAACTACAACGGCACCGGCTATCATGCGGACGGCGCGGACATCGGCAACACCTATGTAGAAGTGGATCTTTCAAGCCAACACATGTGGTATTACAAAGATGGCGTCGTTGTGCTCGAGACGGATATCGTTTCCGGCCATCCGATGTCACCGACTCCGACAGGGGTCTTCTACATCTGGAACAAAGAAGAGGATGCCGTTCTGAAAGGCTATAATCCGAGAACCGAAAAGGATTACGAATCGCCTGTAGAATACTGGATGCCTGTCGAATGGACTGGGATCGGTATCCACGATTCATCCTGGCAGCCTGCTTACGGCGGTGAATATTGGCTTACTGCCGGCTCGAATGGTTGTGTCAATACGCCACCAGGGGTCATGGCTGAACTGTTCGGGATGATCGGTATCGGGGTTCCGGTCGTCATCCACAGCTGATGAATCAATGAACGAACGCCATAACGTCAAATAGGGGAATGAGCCATCAGTCAGGAAAACGATTGATGGCTCGTCCTTTTTTGTACAGTCGTGCGGGTTCTGCGGGTGGATAATTCAGGAACGCTTTGCACATAATCGGCTGCAATTGTATAATAAAGAGTAGACGTTCCGGAAGGGACAGATAGTTGCAAGAAATAAGGAGGTTTGAAGATGAAAAAGGTATTAGTGGTAGACGATGAAAAACCGATCTCAGATATAATCAAGTTTAATCTGACCAAAGAAGGGTATGATGTCTTCACTGCATTTGATGGTGAAGAAGCCTTGGCGCAGTTTGCGGAAGTGGGCCCGGATATCATCCTGCTGGATCTGATGCTGCCCAAGATGGACGGATTGGAAGTCTGCCGGGAAATCCGCAAGACGAGCGATGTGCCGATCATCATGCTGACGGCAAAAGACTCTGAAATCGACAAAGTGCTTGGGCTTGAATTGGGTGCGGATGACTATGTCACGAAACCATTTTCTAACAGGGAATTGGTCGCGCGCGTAAAAGCGAACTTGAGGAGACAAGCCTCTCCGGTTGCGGCACCGCCTGAAGAAGACGATACGAACGAAATCAAAATCGGAGCACTGATCATCCATGAAGATGCTTACATCGTGTCCAAGCGCGGGACAGAGATCGAGTTGACCCACCGCGAATTCGAATTATTGCATTATTTGGCGAAACACATCGGCCAAGTGATGACGCGGGAGCATCTGCTGCAGACTGTATGGGGATATGATTATTTCGGCGATGTCCGCACTGTCGATGTGACGGTCCGCAGACTGCGCGAAAAAATCGAAGATACACCGAGCCATCCGACTTGGTTAATCACACGAAGAGGAGTAGGCTACTTCTTGAAGAATCCGGATCAGGAGTAACCATATATGAACAAAAAGATACGTTTGGTTCACTCCATTCATTTCAAGATACCGATGCTGTTCATTCTCCTCCTGTTGGTATCCCTGCAACTGATCGGGGCTTATTTTATCCGTGAACTGGAAACGAAAATGATCAGCAACTTCGACAGCCAGATGACCCTGAATGCGGGCTTTCTGGAGAAAACGCTGCAGCCGATCCTGATGGCCGAGGATACGGAAAAGTTGGAGGATTCGGTGCAGACCATCCTCAGCGATTTTACGGGCGCCAACATCCTGGAAACGCAAGTCATGGATGAGCAGGGGTATATTCTCGGAATCAATGACCAAACGCTGCAATCTTTGATCGGAACGAAGTCGACCGATCGGGATGTCCAACAAGTCATTCTTCTGGATGCACCCTCCTCATACCAATATGTGAAGGAAGACACGAACAGCCGTGTGCTGAAGAACATCAGCCCAATCTATTCAACGGACAATACAGGTACCCTTATCGGCGTATTGGTGATGGAATCGAATATCGAATCGGTTTATTCGCAGATGAGCCAGACGGTGAGCATCTTTCTGAATGCTTCGGTAGTGGCAATCATCATTACGATTTTGCTGGCTGTGATCATCTCCCGCGGTATCACGCGTCCCATCTCCGAGATGCGTAGGCAAACGGCCAATATTGCCGATGGGGATTATTCCGGCAAGGTGACCGTCTATGGAGCGGATGAATTGGGCGAATTGGCTGAGACCATCAACGATCTGTCCTACAAAGTCAAGGATGCCCAGGAAACGACAGAATCCGAGCGCCAAAGGTTGGATAGCGTCCTGCGGCACATGACGGATGGCGTATTGGCCACCGACCGTCGCGGCAAGATCATCATCATCAACAGCCGGGCGATGGACCTGCTCTCGATTTCCCAGGAAAAAGCGATCGGACAATCGATCATGAAGGTGCTGAAACTGGGCGAGAAATTCACTTTCCGCCAGTTGTTGGAGACGCAGGATGAATTGATCCTGAATATCCCGACAGAAGATCAGGATACGATCCTGCGCGGAGAATTTTCCGTCATCCAGCGGGAATCCGGCTTCATCAGCGGATTGGTCTGCGTGCTTTCCGACATCACGGAGCAGGAAAAAGTCGAGCAGGAACGCCGCAGTTTCGTTTCCAATGTATCCCATGAATTGCGTACACCGTTGACGAGCGTGAAAAGTTATACAGAATCGCTGATTGACGGTGCTTGGGAAGATAAGGATATCGCCCCGGAATTTCTGAAGGTCATTTCCACCGAGACCGATCGGATGATCCGAATGATCACCGATTTGCTGAATCTGTCCCGGATGGACCAAGGCAAACAGGAGCTGAACCTGGAGTTCGTCAGCATCAATGAACTGGTCGCGCATATCATCGATCGCTTCGAAGTGGTGTTGAAATCGGAACAGTACCGCAACAAAAAATATAAGATCGAACGGGACTTCACGCAACGTACGCTGTGGGTCGAAATCGATCAGGATAAATTTATCCAAGTGATCGACAATATCATGAACAATGCCATCAAATATTCTCCGGACGGCGGGAAAATCACCTGCAGACTGATGGAGACGCACAACAGTGTCGTCATCAGCATCACCGATGAGGGCTTGGGCATTCCGCGCAAGGACATCAGCCATGTCTTTGACCGATTCTATCGGGTGGACAAGGCGCGCGCCCGTTCAATGGGCGGCACCGGACTGGGCTTGGCCATTTCCAAAGAGGTCGTCCAGTTGCACGGCGGGAAAATCTGGGTAACCAGTGTGGAAAATAAAGGCTCCACTTTCTTTATTTCCTTGCCTTACATTCCGATGGACGAGGAGGATGAGTGGGAATGAGACAAAAAGAATCACCGATGCTGAGTGCCCTATTATACACGTTGGTCGCAATCAGCCTGTTCCTGACTGTCAGGATCCTTTCCACTCCGAGTACGATCGGGTTAAGCCAGAATTCGACGACATCCGTCTCTGCCAATTTGACCAACACGAAGAAGATAGAGGATGTCTTTGCACCGATAAGGATGATCGTCCATACGGATAAGCGTATCTACTTGACGCAAACGCCGGAAATCATGAAGAGCGTGAATGAGCTGTTGAGTGAGAATTTGCTTGACGGGATCGAAGATGTCTCAACCTACACGCAGGAGGAGTTTGATGCGCTTATTCTGACGCCTACCCAACTGGAGATCCGCTTTGCCGAGGGAGTTCCACTGGAGTTGCTTTCGCGTTATTTCACGAATCTCCAGGAGGATTATTATGATGACACGATCGATCGGATCATCCTCAACTCAAAGGAAGAGGATCCCGTCTATCTGTTGAATGATGAAACGAAGCAAGTGTTCACCGTAGCGCGGCCGGATAATGTGCTGCAGCCGTTGGTGGACCTTTACGAAGGACAAAAGGATGCGTACATGGAAGTGGAATCGTATGAATCCGAATCAGCCATCTCCTACCTTCCGAAAGAGGCAATCACGATCCAAAAGTTGGTCTATCTGGTTGAAAAGCCTTCGAACAGCTATTTCATCGATCTGCTTTTCAAGGATACTACCGACCTGAAGGATAACGGAAACGATGAATTCGTGAGTTACAGTGATAACATCTCCGAATTGAGCATCCACAAGGAAACCGGGCAGTTGAGCTATTACCGCAACATCCTCGATGCTGAGGAGTTGCCTGATTATCGGTTGATCCGCGACAGTTTCCATGAAATCAAAATGTTGGACAATTGGACGAATCCTTTTTACTTCTATGGGTTCGATGAGGGTACGGATAACGTTTATTACCGAAGATACGTGAACGGCTATCCGATTTTTGGGGAAGTCGATTACGGTTTGACGCGGATCCATATGTCTGGATCGTCCATGACGGAACTGCAATTCCTGACGCAAGTCATCCAGACGCCGCTGACGAATCGTAGAGAGGATGTCACGCTATTGAGCGGGACAGACCTTTTGGCCGCGCTGGATGCCGGTGGCTACAGCAGCCAAGAGATTCAGATGATCGCATTGGGGTATGATTGGACTTTCAGTGAAGAATCCAACCGTCTCGTCAATCTAACGCCAAAATGGTTCATTCAGATCGACGGCTCATGGAAGTCGCTGGACCAATGGATCGGCGGAACGGAAACGGAGGCGGATGATAGTGGACTTTAGACGCATCAAAATCATTTTTATCCTCACCTTCGCAGCGTTGAACATCTATCTGCTCAGCGTGTTGTTGGAAAAAAATGCAACGACATTGAGCTTCGGCAGCGAAAGCACAACGCTGAACATCGAAGAGGCAATGAAGGCCGATGACATCAGCTTCCCGACTTTGTCGACCGATCAAGAGAAGATCCCTTTGCTGAAGACGGACAAAGGCGCCACGCTGGAAGCCGATCAATCAAAACTTGTGAATCAGACGACTGTCTTTGAAGATGGGGTTTTGTTCAGCACCTTGTCCGAGCCAGTCCCGCTTGAGATCGATGCGGAAAATTTGACGATTGTCGACCGAACGCCGATTGCGGATCTCATCTTGCAAGGCAACGTACTCTACGGAGCTGAATATACCTTCCTTACGTATTTGCCGCTCAAAAGACAACTTGTGTACGCGCAAGTCGCCAACAGTATCCCCATCGGCGACAGTACGGGCAGCATCACGTTCAACTTGGATCCCGATTATGAGGTCATTTCCTATGAACAGACTTTTGCGGGTGTGGCGGAAGTACAAGGCAGCAGCCGATCCGTGATTTCGCAGAAGCGGGCGGTCGAAGCGCTGTACCTCAACAATCAGATCCCCGCGAATTCCACCGTGCGGACGGTGCAGCTGACGTATTACCGCACGCTGAGTCTGTCGGATATGGATATCTACAGCCCGATGTGGTACATCGAGATCGAAATCGAAAATGCGCCTGTGGAAATCAGACGGGTGGACGCCTTGACGGGCAGCATCATCACGACGTCCAGTGTTTCGCTTCCGTCGGCCGAAGCGCAAATCAAGGCGAAGACAGCCTCCAGCAGTGCGTTGCTGCTAGAGGAAGAGGACGCTCCGGAAACAGAAACCACACCGGAGTGAATCGGCTGTTGGCATTTCAAATGACACAAACAAAAGGAAGAACCTCGAAATGACAATGTCATTAACTTAAGCGACTTGACATCTGAAAAAAGCGAGAATGCATTCAATTGTGCATTCTCGCTTTTGTTTTGTGTTGGAAGGAGGAT
>NZ_QAOM01000018.1 GCF_003051085.1 Trichococcus patagoniensis
GCGAGTGGGTGAGGTTACGAAGAAACAGGAGAACTTATATAACACCTTAGGTGTAATGCCCCCGACCACGTTATAATTTTTTGGGAATCTAGGTTAAACAGCTGATTGCGGTTTTTTCGTCATTTTTTAGATTGCGTGCGCGTTTCAATCATTTCCTCAGTATCTTCTCCATGGCCTTGCCTTTGGCCAACTCATCGACTAGCTTGTCCATCCAACGGATCTGTTGCATCAATGGATCTTCGATTTCTTCCACCCGGTATCCGCAAATCATGCCTTTGATCAAAGGTGCATTCGCGTTCATTTCAGGCGCCTGCGCAAAAAAAGTTGTGAAGTCTACTTGGTTCTCAATCTGTTGCTTCAAGGTTGACTCATCATATCCGGTCAACCAGCTGATGACCTCATCAACTTCCTCTTTGGTGCGGCCTTTTTTCTCGACTTTCTGGATATACAAGGGATAGACCCTGGCAAACGCCATCCCAAAAAATTTGCTGTTCTGCATATCTGTTTCCTCCGTTTTTTATTCGTTTTCAGCATTCCCGCTGGCTTATTCTTTGTCGATTACCCTGCCCACATCCTCACAGCAGTTATATTCGAATTGGATCGTCAAGTGGGTCACACCGAAGCGCCCTTTCAACGCCTGTTCCAGCTTCCCGTAGATGTCGGATAGTTCACTGACCAAAATATCATTTTGCAAATTTACGTGGGCTTCGAAAAAGAGCGTGTGCTCGTCCAATGCCCAGATGTGGACGTGATGGATGTCCTTTATCTCATCCAGTTTTTCGAGTTCCTCCGCTATTTCATCGATGTCCACCGTTTTCGGCGTCCCCTGCATCAGGATGTTCACAGACTCTTTCAATATTTCATAACTTTCCTTGATTATGTACAGGCCAATCAGCACCGTCAATGTGGGATCAATCCAATAAGCCTCGAAATAATAGATGACTATGCCGCCGATCATTACCCCGACCGAGGAAAGGGCATCACTGATAAAATGCAGGTACACCGCCCGCATATTCAAGTCACCATCTGAACTCTTATGTAGCAAGTATACACCCACTGCATTAAGGACGATCCCGATTGCAGCGATCACGATGACCGGCAGTGCATTTATTTTCTCAGGCTGGATGAATTTAAAATAAGCTTCCCTGAAAAGAAAAAGGGACATGAGGATCAGCAGGGTGGCATTGATGACCGCGGCTATGATGGTGGCTCGTCTGTAGCCGAAAGTGTTTTTCTTGTCGTGTTTCTTTTCTGCCATCTTGACGGCAAACCAACTGATGACAATGGACAATACGTCGTTCAGATTGTGGAGTGCATCGGAAAGCAACGCTAAGCTGCCGGAAAACCAGCCACCCAACACTTCGGCAATCGTCAGCACAACCTTCAGGACCATGGTTATGATCAAATTTTTTCCTTTTACACCATCCAGACCGTCTGGCTGGCTAGGCGCATGGGTATGTTCTGTCATCGCTCAACACTCCTATCCTGGGCAGCTTTTTGCACATGTCAACCAATGTTCCGGTCCAGTCGATTCTCATTGTACAAACATTCACCGCATCAGCATCTCCATGAACTCCTCGCCGCTCATGGTCTCTTTTTCGAGCAGATGGTTGGCGATTTCATGCATTTTCGGTAAGTTTTCCCGGATGATTTCCTTGGCTTTTTCATGGGCGAATTTTATGATAAGCAAAACTTCATCGTCAATTTCCGCGGAGGTTTCATTCGACACCAACGAGGTCGCATCCGTCCCCAGATAAGGATTATTGATTGTTTCCAAGGCCATCATGTCGAATTTTTCACTCATGCCGTAGCGCGTGACCATGGCGCGCGCGATAGCCGTTGCGGCCTCTATATCATTTGCCGCTCCGGAAGTGACCGTATTCAAAATGACTTCTTCGGCAGAGCGTCCGCCCATATAGGTGATGATCTTATTCAGGAACTTGTCCCGGCTCAACAGCACCTGGTCGGTCTCTTCCGACTGCATGGTGTATCCCAGCACTCCGGATGTCCTTGGGATGATGCTGATTTTATTGACCGGTGCCGAATCTGTCTGTTTTGCGGCAACGATCGCATGGCCTATTTCATGGTACGCGATTGTCCGTTTATCTTCCTTCGAGAGGATCGCATTTTTCCGCTGGTATCCGGCCAGTATGATTTCCAGCGCATACTCCAGATCGGATTGGGTTATCTTGCTGCGTCCTTCCTTTATGGCATGGAGAGCGCCTTCATTTATCAGATTGGCAAGATCGGCTCCGGAGCTGCCGGGTGTACCCCGGGCAATCTCCTTCAGATCGACATCTCCATCCATTTTGACGGATTTTGCATGGACCTCCAGAATCGCTTGCCTCCCTGCAATATCCGGCAGTTCAAGCGGAACGCGCCGGTCAAACCGTCCGGGCCTCAGCAGCGCTTTGTCCAGAACTTCAGGTTTGTTCGTTGCCGCCAGGATAACCACACCTTTTTCTGAGGAGAAACCATCCATCTCATTCAATAGCTGGTTGAGTGTCTGGTCCCGCTCATCATTTCCGGTTATCCCTGATAGGTTACGGCTCTTGCCGATCGTATCGATTTCATCAATGAAGACGATGCAGGGGGCTTTCGCCTGAGCTTGATTGAACAAATCCCGCACCCTGGCTGCTCCCACACCGACGAACATCTCCATGAATTCTGAGCCCGAAATAGAGAAGAAGGGAACTCTTGCTTCTCCCGCGACTGCTTTCGCAAGAAGCGTTTTACCGGTCCCGGGAGGTCCAACAAGCAGAATCCCTTTTGGCATCTTCGCCCCGATTTCCCGGTATTTTTGAGGATTATGCAGAAAATCGATCACTTCCCAAAGCGCTTCTTTCGCTTCGTCCTGGCCCGCTACGTCCGCAAATGTTTTTCCCGTTTCAGATGCAGCATAAATCATGACGTTGCTTTTGCCGAATTTCATTTCGCTGCCGCCGAGCCCTCCAACTTTCCCCTGCAGCCTGCGCATCATAAATACCCAAAACGCATACAGTAAAGCCATGGGCAGAATCCAGATTAGGAAAAAATTAACCAGTGAAGAACTTTCTTCGATAATCTCTTTCTCGAACTTTACATCAGCCAACAACAACCGGTCAGTGAGCTGAGGGTCCTCCATCCTGCCGGTAATGAAGGTACTCTCTACCCCTTCATCGTCCAGCGCTGTGAATTCTATACGGTTTTCCTCTACCAATACTGACTCGACATCGCCTTCCTCCAGCATTGTGACAAATGCCTTGTAATCAACTTCCATTACCGGATTTTCATCCAGACCCGGGGAAATGAAAAAATTCAGCACAATCAGAAAAATTACAGTTGTCACAGCAAAATTCAGCCATTGTTTATTGACCTTCGGGGGCATTTTAGATTCCATCAGATTACTCCCTCCCCTTCTTCACAAAGCGCAGTCCTTGTGGGATGTCCACACGTTTTAGAACAAACATTATTTAGAGATTCCCTTGTTTTGACTGCAAGTTATTGCATTTCAAGCATATTCACGAAGGCAGCCGGTACCGTTATGGTTTCTCCAATAGTGGAATCATAGCTTATCGTCCCAGCCGCAGTGCCATAAAATTGGATAAGATCATTTTCCAAAATTCCGGATTCGGTGATGTTCGATTCATATCCCAGAAACATGACAGCCCCTTCCTTATCGTCAATCGCCACCAGCATTTGCGAAGCCCCCTCGCCCTGCATCACTTGAATGACCCGCCCGGACATGGCTATCATTTCAGAATAATAAGCATCGGGTGCCTTTGCCAATTGATCATAGGTAACATCCGTCCGGTAATTTGCGGGATCCTTGAGTTTGGTCTCCGCTTCAGCCTGATTTTTGGCCTGAGCTTCAGCATCAGCCTTCTCTTCAGCTGCTTGAACGGCGTCCTCTGAACGTTCAGCCTCCTCGGCTTGCTCTTCGCTGGCTGCAGCGGCCATCTCTTTAAAGTTAGCTATTGCGGTTTCCGCCGCATTATCGGATGTGTTTGTTTCCGCGGTTTCCGCCTTCCCACCGAATACGCCCATCATTCCCACCGCAACAACAAAAATTAACCAAAACCACCACTTTTTCAATAATAATATTCCGTTTGCATTATCGCCTTTCTTCTTAGCCAAAAAATCCACCTCCCGGAGTCTGTTACGTTCACCTTCATTATACCGCCAATGGACGCGCAAGCGGTATTGATTCGCTATCCTGAATTTGCCCACCCCTTTGCCGAAATTGAAAAAGATGCCGCACTTGTCAGAATTAAGCTCTAACTAGTGCTGCATCTTTTATTTGGATGAACCTGAGACAAAAATTTCAATCTCGCGGCCCTTAGGAATTTGTTTCAATCAGGAAGTCGCGCGCAATAACGCTGCATCCCCATTGTACGTCAACGCTTGTGCGCCTTCTTCGCCGGTGCTCACGCGGATGACATTTTCAACATCATAGACGAAGATTTTCCCGTCGCCGATATTCCCTGTATACAACGCTTTCCTGGCAGTATCGATCACTTGTTGGAGAGGCACGTTGCTGATCACGACTTCCACCCGGACTTTAGGCAGCAAGTCCGCATCGGTTTCCAACCCACGATAATAAGTCGTATGCCCTTTTTGCACACCGTAGCCAAACACATTCACGACCGTCATGCCGGTGATGCCGATGCCGTTCAAAGCTTTTTTCAGATGATCAAATTTGCTTTCATTGATCAGGATTTCAACTTTGGTCATTTTGGCAGTTTTATGTGCCTTGTTGCTCGACATTGCTTTCATGTGGTTTTCCACAACAACGGCTTCTTCCATAGCGACAACTTCTGTCCCGAACTGTTTTTTCGGGGAAATGGATGGACTGGCCGGAATGGCAACAGAATCATGCGCACTAACAGCAAGGCCGGCAGCACTGACCGAACCATAAGCCGTTTCTCCGTGCAAGGAATAATCCAAGCCATCTTCTTCTTCCTCTTCAGAGGCTCTTACCGGCATAACGAGGCTGATCAGCTTCAGGATGGCAAAGGAAATGATGGCTGAATAAGCAGTGACCGCCACGATGCTGATGATTTCAGCAATCAACAGCCCAGCATTGCCGTCCACTAACCCACCTGTTATATCCGGATTGATTGTGGATGTCGCGAAAATCCCGGCTGAGATTCCGCCCCAAATTCCGCCGACGCCATGACAGCCAAACGCATCAAGTGCATCATCATAACCGATTCTCTTTTTCAATTCAGTGACTGCGAAGAAACAAAGTATCCCACCGACGAAACCGATGAGCAGAGCTGAGAATGGGCTGACATAACCGGCGCTTTGCGTAATCGAGCCAAGTCCGGCGATGATTCCGCTGACCAAGCCTAAAGCAGTCGGTCTCTTGTGAAGGACCCATTCGCACATGAGCCAGCTGAATCCAGCAGCCGCTCCCGATACAGTCGTTGTGATGAAAGCATTCATTGCAACGCCGTTCATGCTGAGCGCGCTTCCTGCATTGAAGCCGAACCAGCCAAACAGCAACAAGCCGGCGCCGATCATCGTCATCGGGATGTTATGCGGTCTGACAGAGTCTTTGTTGGTTCTTTTTCCGATGAAGATTGCAGCCACAAGCGCTGAAATGCCGGCGCTGACGTGAATGACCGTTCCGCCCGCGAAATCGAGAGCACCCATTTCACGGATCCAACCGCCGTTGCCCCATACCCAATGCGCGATCGGGTCATAGACCAAGGTTGTCCACAGCAATACGAAGGCCAGGTACGCCGGGAATTTCATTCTTTCCGCAACGCTTCCGGAAATGATTGCAGGTGTGATGATCGCAAAAGCCAATTGGAACATCATGAACAACTGATGCGGGATTGTCGGTGCATAGTCGACTGGGGAGAAGCCGACATTGTTAAGAAAAGCAAATGAAAAGTCGCCGATGATGGCGTTGTCTCCTCCAAATGACAAGGAATAACCTAAAAGTATCCATTGTATGACCACTACTACAATAGCTGCATAACTATGCATGGTTGTGCTCAGAACATTTTTTGCCCTGACCATCCCTCCGTAAAATAAAGATAAAGCTGGGGTCATCAGCAGGACCATTACCGTTGCGAGGAACATGAAAGTCGTGTCCGCCATATTGATTTCCATTTAATTGATCTCCTTTGATTGAAATTTCTAATTTGTTTTTAACTCTGGAGCAAATTATATAGCCAAAAAAGAAGATAGTCATTCCGATTCTCACAAGTGATGGGACTATATGTTACACAAGGCTGGTATTATACGCAATTGGTTGGTAGCGCCCTCAACAAGTGGTGATTCAAAAAGCTGCCTGTTCAGTATATGGTTGCTGTTCGTCCGCAAAAATAAACGCCGCGGTGAATGCAGAATGATTCACCTCACCGCTCCTTCCGTCAGAGTAGGGAAGTAGCGGTGAGAAGCCCATCAATTCAGCATTTTACGACTTATCCATAGGGAACAAATCCAGAGATACAGGATGGTTCGTTGATAATATACCCCTAAAAACAGGTACTCTAGCTGCAGAACATACACATAATTTGTATTTTCTTTTCACTCCATATCCTCCGCCACAATGCGATCACTCTGTGAATAACCTCACATTACCTGTCACTGACCGACAAATGAGAGTGGGGTGAAAAGCTTGCCAGATAAGCTTTTATGTCGATTTCTATCAATAAAATGGGGAATTTTAAAAAAGTGAGTATTTGGTGATTAGATGACATTATTGAGGAATTGCTGTTTTATCAATTTGTCCATTTTTTCTGTTTCCCTCCAAAATAATGACTTCCGCATGGCAGTATTCCTGCTCATGGACGTCAGCTTTCGGCGTTATTCATTTTGAAATCGCAAATGTTCTGAACACACAAAAACGGAAAACCCGTTATGGGCTTTCCGTTTTATAATTAGCGTGCCGTCATAACAATATTTTCCTCAAATAAATTTGATAGAACTTACACTCTCTTACCGCTGATCAACTGAACTATGACCAGAATGAGCGCAATTACCAAAAGAACGTGTATCAATGCTCCTCCGGTAGCAGTAAAAAATCCCAGTGCCCATAAAACAAAGATGATCGCTGCAATTGTCCATAACATCTGAATCACCCTATTCCTTTTATTTTTTGAGATTATTCCTTGGCGATAGGTTATTCCCCTACATTGTTAAAAAATAATGTCAGTCAATCTACGGTTTTGTTTTGCTGTCGACATAGGTATAATCCTCTTTGCCGGATTCGACACCCACGATGTAGCTAGTCTCTTCCATTGTTTCTCTATCATCAGAGAATTCTATTTTTTTATCCTCTTCTCCGCCCTTTGAATCCGTCGTCCGGATGGTTATCGTGTTATTTTCTTCATTGGACTCCACGACCACATACGTCATTTCGGTTTTCGTACCCTCATCATCCATTTTGACCAGTTCGGTTTCAGTGAAGTAATAATCCGGGGATCCCATGGTATTTACCCAGTGCCCTACCAATGCTTCCTCAACTGTTTCTGGTTCTCTCTCAACGGTTACGGTGCAGCCTCCCAGCAAAATGAAGCCAAATAGCACAAGCATGTACTTGAACTACCCCCACCTACGCTATCGCTTAGAGGTGGGGGATTCTTAGGAACATCACTCTAGCGAGCGATTATTGACTAAGCTATCCCCGTAGCTTCCTACGGTTAGAAGCCTCAAAGCTTCATTTTTTAGATTTATGCTTGCGTTCAGATCCCTGTCATGGTGCGCATGACATTGTGGGCAATGCCAGTCCCGGACAGCGAGATTCTTCACGTCTTTATTTTGGTAGCCACAGCACGAACATAATTGGCTGGAAGGGAAGTTCCGGGCAACGGCGACGACTTGCTTGCCGTACCACTTTGCCTTGTATTCCAGCATCGTCCGAAACTGCGCCCAGGATACTTCCGCTATCCCTTTAGAATACTTCTTATTTTTCAGCATGCCGGATACATACAAATCTTCGATGCCGATGACGTCGTGGTTTTTGACGATTTCGGTCGAAGTCTTTTGCAGGTAATCCGTTCGGGTATTATGGATTCGTTCATGAGTCCGGGCGACTTTGACGCGCTGTTTCTGGTAGTTTTTCGATTCGAACAGTTTTCGCCCGTCCTTTTTGGCCTGTTTTGCTCGCCGGGAAAGGATTTTTTGTTCCTTTGCAAGCTTTCGCTCCAGTTTATGGAAAAACCGCGGGTTCTTATAGGCTGTCTCGTCTGAAACGACAGCAAAATCCTTCAATCCGACATCGACACCACAAGTGGAACCCGTTTTCGGCAATAGTTGAATATCGGTTTCGGCCAAAATGGAAATATAGTAGTTGCCCGAAGGGTTTCGTCGGATAGTGGCGCTCATAATCCTGCCGTCCACTTCTTTGGACTTGGCGAATTTGACCAGTCCTAACTTGGGCAGCTTCAGTTTGTTCCCGACTACAGCGATATTTCCATTTGTCTGCTTGGTTGTGTAGGACTGGACCGGGTTCCGTTTGCTCTTGAAACGCGGCGCCCTGTTCTGCTTTTTGAAAAAACGATTGAAAGAGTCGCTGAGGTTCCGCAGCGCTGACTGCAGGGCGATGCTATCGACTTCCTGCAGCCAAAGCGTCTCCGTTTCTTTTTTCAGCAACGTCAACTTGGCGGAGCAGGCGCAGTAATTCAAGCCCAACCCCGTCTCCTCATATATTTTGTTCCATTCGGAAAGGAAGCGATTGAACACGAAACGGGAACAGCCGATAGTCTTTCCAATCAGGATCCGTTGCTCCTGATTGGGATAGATTCGGAACTTATAGGTTTTGTGGATCATCACTGTCATGCGCCTCCTTATACCACCCATTATACACGAACGTACGTTCTTTGTCGAATGAGAGTGCCTTCGTTGAAGTATCAAATTTTTCGAAAAAAAATAGGCTGACGCCTACCGCCATTCATCTCCCACCTACTCATTGGGCTGTGCCCTTTTCATTCCTAGAGGTGGGAGTCTTCTGGCGGAAAATGATAAAGACTTTGTTCCTTCTCATTTTTAGCGCTCCCCTATCTGTGTCATCCAAAGGAAAAAAGGGACAATGAAACGATTTGACTGCGACCTGTTTCTTAATATTTCATTACTGACGTGGCACCTAGCATAGCTGTGTTCCCCGATATAGAAATACTTATGCTTCCGAAGCCCGAAAGGAAGCGCTCTCTTTCCAGCCTCGTTTTACCACAAAGCTACACTTCCGCGCATGAATAACGCCTTGCCACAATACCTCGATATCTGCTGTTTATATTTCATTTCTTATAGCCTTCCATTGGAGAGCGCCTGCCAAAAATGCATCCGATGATGGCTTAGCATCGGTGGAGAGATGGATCTGCTCTTTGTACCGTCTTGTTTAAAACAGCCATTCCCTCGAAATATTATGATAAAATATTGTTAATTGGATTTCTCGTCACAGTATTTATATACTGCGGTGCATCCTGATGAAATAGTACCAGAACATCCATTTGAAGGAATGAGGGAATTGTATGATGAAAAAATTGACAAAAATATTTTGGTGGATCGTGTCTGTAGCGATTTTTGGTGGGCTGCTTTTTTTCTGGTTCAATGAAAATAAATTATTTGAAGCCTCAACTAGTAAGACCTCAGAATCAGCTCTGATTCAGGAGAAATTGGTGCCGTTATCCGAATGGACAACGCTGAAGTACGAATACAGCAATGTCATCATCAGCCGCACAGATAAAAATTTTTCATTTTTTGGCTTACCTGATTTCGACTACGCTGAGGCGATACGGCTCATTGAATATTCCGGCTATCTGAAGGCGGGGACAGACCTTTCCAATGTTCAAGTAACGCATGATGAAGCATCCAATCAAGTATCGGTCAGGATCCCAAAATCCCAAATTCTTGACAATGTCGTGGAGACCGAAAAAACGACTGTGGAAGATGTGAAAGGCACGATTTTTTCTGATTACCCGACCCAGACCATTCTTGACGAAATCAACGCCCACAAAAAACAACTCGAAGAAGAAAAAATCAGCCAAGGCTTTTTGGAAGAGGCCGATGCGCGCGCAAAATCTTTGTTGACTTCTTTTTTGAAATCAGACGGCTACGATGAGATCGTCATCGAGTTCTATTGATTTGACGCAGATCAAGTGTATTTTTGTTGATTATTAGTACAATGGAGTCAAAGTTCAGAAAGAAGGATTTCAGATGTCCAATCCGTCAAAATTTAATGACGTGAAGGAAGTCCTGTTTCCCACATTGGCGCAATACGTGCCTATAGTCGCACGCGTCCATGGGGAGAATCATCCGGAATTCCACGAGGTGTATAAGCTTGTGGATGCCATCATGGAGAAGGCAAACGCAGCAGGCGCGGAAAAACCCGACCTCGACAAAGAATTCAACAAATTGCGCGCGGTTTCAGATGACTACACGGTCCCGGGCGATGTCTGCGAAAGTTACGAAGCGGTCTATAAGATGTTGGCCGAATTGGATGCAACCTACCACGCTTGATCACCGGGCGGAAGTGAAGGTTCATTCTGACATACAAAAAATGAACCCTGCAGAAGACACTTTTTAGAGTGTCCATTCTGCAGGGTTCGTTTTTTGTTTACAGGTATATCAGTTGGCAAATGCACTCAAGCCTTCATAGCTATTGTTGTGGATCACATCAGATTTCAAATAATTGATGATGGATTCCGGAATTCCCACACCTTGAGACTTGTTCCGCTCATAGCGCTCGTTGGATCCTTGACCGGGGTAACGGACACTTGAAAAGCCCTCTGCTGGTTTGATGGCGTTCAATTCCTCCATCGTTTGGCTGATGTGCTGTCTGAAAGTATCGGCATCCCCGAAGCGGGCTGGATCGAGGATTATGTAGAGTTGTCCCAAGTTCCGGCCGGCATTCAGGTCATGGTACATGGAACTGACGTGTTTCCCGAAAGGCAAGTTCATCAGGACACCCGAAAAGATATCAACCATCATCATCAGGCCATAACCTTTAGGGCCGGCGATGGGCATCAGTCCCCTCACCGCATGCGGATCGGTTGTGGCTTTTCCGTTTTCATCGACAGCCCAATCTGCTGGAATTTCACGGCCTTTTGAGCGCGCATCCAATATTTTTCCCCAGGCCTGCACGGTGGTCGCCATATCAAAAATCAGCGGCGTATCGGTTGCACTCGGCGCACCGAAACCAAGTGGATTGGTGCCATAATACACTTCTGCGCCCCCGAAAGGCACAGCCATCGGGTCTGACTGCGTCATCGCCATGCCGGCTAATCCTGATTCGGCAATTTTGCGCAAATAGTAGGACAAGGTACCCGTGTGCCCGCATCTCGACACGCCGACTACCGCCACACCTGATTCCTTCGCCATTTTGATGGCTGGTTCCAAGGCTAAATTCGCCACATACTGACCTTGCGCGTTGTCTCCATGGAAGACGCCTGAACTTTCCCCGGTTTTTTCGAATCTGATTTCAGGCTCCAAAGTGATGCCGCCTTTATGGATGCGTTCCGCATAGTACTCGACCCGAACCGCACCATGTGAATGCACACCGCATAAATCTGCATACACCAAATGGTTCGCGGTTTCGGCAGCTTGGGCTTCCGGCAAACCAGCTGCTTGAAGTTTATTTTGGATCAATGCATGCAACTCATCCGGAGTCACTTTGATCAATTTTTCTTCCGACATGAATGATTCCTCCTTCGTTTTTCACTAATGATATCTAGGCTTATATGTTGGTATTCACTAATAAACTGACCTCGCCTCACCATAAAGCGCTACCATTTTATAAGATTACAATATCATAAGAAAAATCGGATAGATTTAGCTGAAGTGCACAAATTGCCTATGGTTACTTGGATGTTTTAAATGAATGGGAAAATTCGTGATCTGCATGTGCCCCTCAATCGGAGCATATACAAATCACGCATTATTATTTCTTACAGTTTCCAGTAAGCCCACGCACTGGTTGGCCACGCGCTCCATATCCAGAAGCTTGAATATCCGGATGATGTCCGTCAGCTTCTGTGTATCCTCCTGATGGTGCATGATGCCGATCAATTCCATAAAACAAGCTCTTCTTCAGGTTGTTTTTCTCCAGCTGCAAAACCAGGATATTGGAAATGAGGGAGAACAGTTCGTTTTTATCAATGACAGTAACTGCATTCAACAGCAGATCCTTGCTGTTATTCTTATTGTTTATCCTTTTTCTGTCGTCTCTTAGCTTCTTTATCTCCCTATTCACAGGGAGCGTGCTCATTAATGCAGGAATTCTCTTATCATCCATTCTGCTTGTCGAATCTCCTTTTCTGCAGAATGATTCTTTAAAAAGTGTTATTCACCTGCTCCCGTTCTCGTATGCAGATCCCTATAAAGTGCTGATCTTCAGCGATTACAATAGTCCGATAATCAATCCTTCAGTGAACTTTCAGAACGGTGTACTGTGCCTCCTCATATACTCAGCGATATTCTTCAGCTTATCGTTTGGTATTGTAATCAGGCGAAAAAAATTTTGATCGAAAAAGAGCGGAAAAGTCATTTTTTAGACTTTCCCGCTCTTTTTTCCATAATTAAGCTTTAACTTTTATGCTAAATTGGACAGATTTCTTGCATCGGTAGCGCTCGCTTTAACCCCAACAAAAAAAGTACTCGTCATCTCACAATTGACTTTAAGAAAAATACTGTTCATTGACATAAACCAACAAATCCATTAATTCTCCACTAACGTGAACGAGCCTTCTTCAGAAAAGATTTTATCTATGTTAGCCAATGAAGTGATGACAGCTTTACCATTTTTGGTATTCTCCAAAAATTGGATAACGGCTTCTATTTTAGGTAACATACTGCCATCGGCGAATTGATGATCCAGGATATGCTGTTGCATTTCGCTGGTTTTTACTCGCTCCAATTTTTTCTGATTCGGCTTATTATAGTTCACATATACATTATCGACACCGGTCAATATGATAAGATAGTCGGCATTCACTAGCTCCGCTAATTTTGCAGCCGTAAAATCTTTATCGATCACAGCTTCGACTCCCTGATAACCTTCTGGCGTTTCAATTACAGGAATTCCGCCGCCTCCAGCCGATATGGTGATGATGCCCTTTTCCACCAGTCCGTCGACTATCGGGGATTCAATGATATGGATGGGTTTGGGAGAAGGAACGACTTTTCGCCAACCTCTCCCAGCATCTTCCATATAGGTACTATTATCGGCCATTCTAGAAAATGCTGCCTCTTCTTCTGTCAAAAAGGGACCGATTGGTTTTGTCGGGTTTGAGAAAGCATCGTCATCTGCATCCACCAAAACTTGGGTAACGATGGAAACGACATCTTTCTCGATATTTTCGGCCCTCATAGCTTCCCGCAAAGCATTTTGCAGCCAATATCCTATACTGCCCTGTGTCATGGCCACACATGTATCCAGCGGCAATGCCGGATTCGCCAAAGAATCCCCTGCTTTTTGTTGCAGTAATAAATTCCCTACTTGCGGACCATTGCCATGCGTTATGATTAATTGATAGCCTTGCTTGATAAGTTTAACCAGTTTTTTACTTGTGTACCGTAAAGATTCTCTTTGCGCTTCTGCAGAAGGGTCATCCGCCAATATAGCATTTCCGCCTAAAGCGACTACAATTTTTTTATTCATATTTGTTTCATTACTTCCCTTCCTATTCATGTGCAAGCTCTTTTTTCCTCGCATCCGCTTCGTTACCGCAAATCGCCGTATAAATGCCCAACAAGGTATCCAGGCCGGACGTATGCCCAAATTGCGTAATGTTATTGATGATGACGGCTATTTGCTCTGGTTCGCCTCCACTCGAGGCCGCACGGATCAATTCCAAAAACGGCGCACTGATGTATCCATCCAGCAAGCTGCTGTAATAATGCTCACTGACATCAGTCGTTGTCTTTTGGTCAAGCGAATCTCTCAAAGCATCCATCCAATCATGTTGTTTCAAAAAAACAGCTTGCATCATGCCATAGCCAATCAAAAAATCATCGCCACTGGGTGTCAAACCGATTCCCCTGCCCCAAAAATGGGAGATATAACGATTCGCCTCTTGAGTTGAATCGATTTCTTTCTGCATCAGTTCCTCAATCAAGCTACGATCAAACTCATTTTGGATAACCGCGGATGTCTGCAACAGGTTGTGCTTCTCCAGCTCCATTTTCAAAAGGTGCCATTTTGGCGAAGCTGCCTCTACCATGCAATCACTTACCTTCAGATTGACGGATGTATAACCTGACGTTGAGAGCCGGAACAGCCTCTCATTTGCATAAATCAACAGTACTTCTTCTTTCAGACGGACAATGGCTCCTTGCGAAATAACCGCAAGAATAGCTTTCAATTCGTCTTCCGCAATCGCTAAACCGTAAGCAGACAAGGATTGTTGCATCGATCCGATATGGATAAGTTGGTCATTCAATGTGATCGTAAAACTGGATCTGAATAGCGCATGTACCTTCCCAATTTGATTCTTTGTTAAAAACCGGGATAAATAATTACTTTTTATCCCGGTTCCAATTTCAATGGTGCTATTCATTATTATTCGACTTCGATTCCAAGAGACTGCGCATAAGCAATCAGCGCTTTCTCAAAGCAAGCTAGCGGCGCACGAACCGTTCCTGCTCCAATTTGCCCTACACCGGCCTCTTTATGAGCAATCCCGGTGTTGATCACTGGTGTGATTCCGGTTTCCACTACTTTACGGATATCGATCCCCAAGAGTGACCCATTGAAATCCCAAGTCGGAATACTGAAATTAGGATTATGCGCAATACAAATTTCTTCCATTTCGTTAGAAACACGCAGCGCATCCTCAAAACCGCCAGCGCCGACAAACCTTGTTACACCAGGGGCTGCGACCATCGCCATGCCACCTACTCCGACTGTTTCGGTAATAGCACTGTCGCCGATATCAGGATTCGCGTCTGCAGCACTGTAGCCAGTGAAGTACAAACCATCCGGTGTATTCACCGGAGCTGTGAACCATTCATCCCCCATTCCGCTGATGCGGACACCGAAGTTGCGGCCATTGCGGGTCATCGTCGTCACAACAGTTCCTTCTTGAATTTTTCTTGCATAGTCGACCATGGACTTGCTTGTTGCCATCATAATATTCAAGAAAAATTGATCTGTTTTCGCTAAAAACTCAATCACTTCTTTTTTCAGAGTATCCTCTATATCCAATTGAATGATTGCCGGTGTAATTTCCTTCAAGAAAATCAACGAAGCCGCAATATTACGTTGGTGGAACTCATCCCCCATTGTGATTGCCTTGGCGATGATGACATTAATGTTCAGACCGCCATCGATAGTCTGCAGCGCTTTGCTGAGGACTGGTCCCAGTACATTTTGCATCCACGTCAAACGATCGATGACTTCTTGAGAATACGCTCCAAAACGAAGAACTTTACCGATTCCTTCATTCATGATGCAATAAGCCGATGTACCATCTTGTTTGTTCTCGACAACCACGACAGGCATGTTAGCAGACGTGATGCCTCCCATTGGCCCGACAGCATTCACATGATGACAAGGAATAAACTGGATTGCTCCGCTTTCCAACTGTTCGATCGCTTCATTCTCTGTAGCAGCCCAACCTTCAAACAATACAGCCCCGATGCACGAACCTTTCATCGGACCGGTCATTTCTGAGAATTGGATAGGTGGTCCAGCATGCAGCAATACTTTACCGTTCAGTTCCGATATGACCGATTTAGCCGGAACGACATCCATCAAGAATGGTTGTGAATCGCGCATTCTGCCGATTACTTTTTCATTACTTTCATCGATTTCTGCTCTGCGGTTTAAATCGTTCAATATCTTGATGAGCTTGCGATTTCCGCCCGCTACTGGTCTCCAGTCGAATTGAACGGTTTTTCCACCAAACGCTAATATAGAGTCCGTAAAACTTTCGATCCCCAAGTTGATGATGCTAGGCGTACTGTTCAACAAAGCATCCACTCCGGCACTGATTGTTGGTAAGGATAGTTTTTCTTTTTCATAAGGAACGGTATGTTTGGATACTTCAACAAATTCTTTACCCATTAGTCGAAGCGCCAATCGCACAGCGCGCGCATTGCTGGTTTCTACTAAAACGCCAGCTTCTTTCAAATCAGATACCGATTTATCGTAATTTTGGGGATCCCCTTGCGTTCCGCAAACGGTAGCCACAAAATAAAGACTACGCTTATCATTTTCAGCTTGCGCCATAGCTTCCTTGATTGTCGGCAACAACGCATTTACCATATCCGGATGTGAACCATATCCCAACACAACGTCGAGCAGGATTACACCTGTGTTTGCATCTTTACTGTATTCCTTGATTTTTCGGATACGGACTTCTGGATCGATCATAGGGTGCGGTTTTCCTTGGGTATAAATGTCATCCCCCAAATCCATGATTTCAAAACCGTTCGCATTCAGAATATATCCTTCTGTCTTAATCAATCCACCTAATTCAAGCGCTTCAGAGATCAACATACCGGCTTCATTCGCTAACGTCCCACCAGAATACAAGCCTTTTACGGTTTTACCCGCTTCTAACGGTTTCTCAACACTGTAATGGATTTCTTCCAAATAGTTCTCTTTGACTTGATTCCCTTGGGACAAATCTACAGCGATTTGCGCCGTTTCCTCAAGCGTATGCGCCAAATATACATTGCCTTCATGATTTTCTGGTTTTTCTCCCAAGAAAATCGCTACGACTGGTTTGGATAAGGATTGCAGCAATTGCATCACATCATCGCGGACTTCTTTTGCTGGTGGCTTAGAGATGACTACGATGACATCTGTCGGATCGTGCTGTTCCAAGCCAATGATTGCATCTTTTGTTGTGATAGCTTTTACAGCCGAACTTAGATCCCTACCCCCTGTACCGATCGCATGGATAACGCCGCCGCCCAATCGATCGATAATGGTCGTCACTTCTTGGATACCTGTTCCCGAAGCTGCGACAATACTGATGTTGCCGGGTTTCACAACATTCGTGAAGGCTATCGGCACGCCAGAAATGATTCCAGTGCCGCAATCAGGTCCCATCAACAGCAAGCCTTTTTCATGCGCTTTCGTTTTCAAACGAACTTCATCTTCCAATGAGACATTGTCACTGAATGAGAAGGCATGCAAGCCTGCGTCTAAGGCTTTCTCAATCTCATCAGCCGCGTAGATTCCTGGAATGGAAAATAAAGCGACATTCGCGTCCGGCAATTGTTCCTTGGCGTCATTCCAATTCTTAACTGATTTTATGCCATCTGATTTTTTCTTTACAGAAAGATCATTCAGAAATCTGTCTACTTCTGTCATGACTTTATCTACAACCGTAGCATCGGCAGTTTCTACGACAATGACCATATCATTTGGGGTGGCGCCACCGACCTCTTCCGTGTATAATCCTGCATTATTGAAGATATCTTTGTTAGCCTCTGTTCCCATCATAATGGATCCTTGAATGACACCTGGCAAGGCGCTTACTGCATTGGTCAGCAGCATCAAATTAATGGAATCCTGATAACTGTTGGGTTTGATTACTGTATGTAACATGATGAACCTCCTTCTTTTGTTATTCTTAGTATACGGAAAAATGTTTTCGCATTCATTGCATACAAAGCCTAAATATATACGTTTTTTTTATCCTATATGGACAACACCTTGGTTTTCTGGCATTATAAAATAACAAGAGAAAGAAAAGGAGCCTTATACGATGATTCTAACAGTTTCGAATATATTGCAGTACCAATCCTTCGCTGAAGCGAAAGTACTTTCAGGCAACGTGGGGCTCGCCAACGAAGTGAGTGGTGTCATGGTCATGGAGGCACCGGATATAGAAGCTTGGGGGCGATCTGGACAAATCATTTTAACGAGCTATTTTGCATTGGATAAATTGTCCGATGAGCGTATTGATCTCTTTTTTAGGAAAGCGAAAGATTTGGGAATAAGTGCGTTCATTTTCAAAAAAAGTCGGCTATTGAATGAAATCCCGGTAATTTTCATTGAATCCTGCATGAAGTATCATTTGCCATTAATACAGATTCCTAAAGAAACTTCTTATGAGCGAATTATCCTAGAAGTTTTGGAAACCATCATTAACCGCAAAGCTTACTTGCTGAACAGCTATTACGATATCCATAATCATTTTGTGAAAATGACGCTATCGGAACCCAAAATAATCGATGTTCTGAAAGTATTGCAACAAATGATTCAAAATCCGGTTTCACTTTTTGAAAAAATAAAAGGTACACTGATAGCAACTGACAATCAGTCTACTGATTTCAAAATCATTTCTGAGCAGTATCTGCCTAAAGGACAATTCATGAATTTTGATTACACACAACGCGTTGCAAACTATCCTTACTATGGTTCAGGGGACAATCATACCCAATTAGCCGTCGCCATCCCAAGTTTGGGCTATGAGCAGTATGAACTGATCATCCACGAAATAAATGAACCTGTATCAGATATCGATTTCATGGCCATTGAGAATGCAGTTGGGATCCTTCAGACGGAATTGGTGAAACACTATTCCATCAAACAAACGACCATGAACAAAACGAATGAACTCGGTTCGGATTTGCTTCACGGTCGTATCGAGGATGAAGAGCAATTCGAAGACACCCTGAATCATCTGAATTTGAATAAATCCGACCTACATCGGGTAGTCGTTTTTGAATTTTCTGAAGACGACAGTTCCAAAAATCTCTATTCACCTCTTTCATCGCGCTTCTCGGACACTATCGTCAATTATTCCAAGAAAGAATTCTACACGCTCGTTTATGTTACGCGAAAACACAAAGTCATTCTGATTCTGCCGACCGATACAATCGATTCGGAGTCCTTAAAAAAAAGGTTGGCCTATATCTTAAAAAAAGCGATCGAAACTCCTCCCTTCTCTGGGTTCAAAGCGAACGTCAGCATCAGTGACCCAACGAATCTGAAATCATTGGCTACAGCTTATAAACAGGCGATGGATACGCAAAAAATCATCCATCTAATCAATAAAAATCTGCAAATAAAAGACTATCAAGACATAGGCATCTATCAAATTTTTTCAGAAACCAACAATTTGGACCAATTGGTGCGCTTTATACCGGCAAAAATCAACCAGATGCATAAAGATAACCTGGATTTGCTGTATACATTGGAGGCATTTCTGAACGTCAATCAAAATTATATCGAAGCAGCCGCCTTGTTGTTTGTGCACCCAAAGACCGTCCGTTATCGAATCGAAAAAATCAAGAATTCCTATCAGATCGACTTCAATGATCCCGAAGAAATTCTCCAACTAAGCATTGGTTTAAGACTATTAAAAATCATCAAACAATAAGGAGGCCTATGCCCACAATGACTACCCCACCAGACACTGAAGCGATGACCTTTACGATTTCTAGCATACAATCCGTTCCGCTAGAAGGAAAACTCTTCCATTCCGCGATGAACAGGAAGGATAAAACAATCGTATATCTTCATGGCGGAGGCCTGCTTTACGGAGACAAAAATGATCTCCCCGAGCCTTACCTCAATCTTTTTCTGAGTTCCGGATATGATTTCTTGGCATTGGATTATCCGCTAGCTCCGGAGACGAAATTGCCGGATATTTTAGCCAGCATTCAGAGTGGGCTTCAGTGGTTCCAAACGCATGCTGTTTCTGACCTGTCATTAGACTCAGCAGACTATCTGCTGTTCGGACGCTCAGCGGGGGCTTACTTGGCTTTACTCACAGCAAGCAGCAGCACCGTTAAACCAGTTGCAATCATCAGCTTGTATGGTTATCATTCCTTGCGTGAAGCAAGCTTTAGGATCCCCAGCAGGCATTATCTGGCTTATCAGCGCCTTGTGAAGGCAGACGTAGAGCGCTTGCTTTCTCGTGTCCCGATCGTCACCGGAGAAAAAGAACTGCGTTTCGCTTTATATGTCTATGCCCGACAATCCGGCACTTGGCTTTCTTACCTGATGGACGACATCAAAGAAGCACGCAACTATAGTCTTAACGATGAGCAATTAGCAACGTTACCGCCAACCTATCTAGCAGCAGCTACTGCTGACCCCGACGTTCCTTACCAGCTATCGAAAATACTTAGCCAAAAGATTCCTTTTGCTAAGCTGAGCACCATCGATTCAGAAATACACGACTTTGACCGGGATACCTCGAATCCGCTAGGGCTTGAGGTTTATCGTGATGTTATTGCTTGGCTGGATGAAACGCTCTCAAATTGATTCTGCTCCTATTCACAAAAAAGAAACGTTACAAAACCTTGAAACAGGTTCTGTAACGTTTCTTTTTACTATCCATTTTGCTTATTCGGGAAAGTGGTACGTAGCTTTTTTGTCCAGTTCCACTGTTACTTTACCGCTCTTGATAACCAACAGACGGTCCGGAATGTCAATGACTGCTTCTTGGTAGCGTACGCTGTCAAGGAGAACCAGCGTTGCGTCATTACCTTCTGCAATCCCGTAGTCTACTAATTTTAGTGCTTTTGCCGGACCAGTAGTGATCATCGGCAATACAGTCGGTAAATCATCCGCTCCACCCAGATGCGCGACAGGAACAGCCAACATTGCAACCTGCATCAAGTCACCATTTCCATATGGTGTGAACGGATTGCGGATATTGTTCGTTGCCAACACAACATTGACGCCGCCATCACGAAGTTTACGGATTGGGGTTACAGCACGGCGAACGTTGAATTCATCGTGTCTTCCACCTAAATGAAGATCTGTCATCGGCAAACTCATGACATTGATTTGCGCTTCAGCCATCAATTCGATGATCGGGTTTAATTTTTCATCCGGCAACGCGCCAAGACTCGTTAAATGTCCTACCGATAAACGACCAATGTAGCCTTCTTCGATTACTTTACGGCAAACCATTTCAATTGTTTGCCCTTCTGCATCGTCTTTAAAGTCTTGGTGCAAGTCAATATCTTTATCAAACTCTTTAGCGATTTTGAATACGATATCCAAATGATCTTTAGCATCCGTATCGTTATAAGGAATACCGCCGACCACATCTGCTCCCATCTCCATTGCGCGGTACATCATTTCCTCTGTTCCAGGCGCTTTGATGATGCCCTCTTGCGGAAAAGCCACAACCTGCATGTCCACAAAATCTTTGTATTTTTCTTTCAATTCCATGATTGTTTCAAATCCATGGAAGCCACCTAATGGATCAAATTCCGCATGTGTACGGATGTGCGTAGTCCCGCGTTTGATGATCATTTGCAGGGCTTTTTCAGCACGTTCAGCAACGTCTTCCTTAGTGAAAGTCGATTTTAATTGCGCTGTGACCGAGAGTGCTTCTTGAAGAGTACCTGATTTATTTGGAAGACGATCCGCAATCAATGCTTTATCTAAATGAATATGCGATTCGACTAAACCAGGAATGACTACGCGTCCATTTCCTTCGATGACGCGCGCAGCAGGAACATCGAGCTGGGAGCCTATCTTTATGAACTTCCCATTCTCGATCCCAATATCGACCGTTTCATTCGACTCATCAAGAATTACATTTTTCAACAAAATATCCATAATTTACCTCCGTACCGATTATTTTCTTTATAAAACAAATGATAGAACGACAAGTAATGCCAGAGAAGCCAAAATCCATTTACTGTTTCCTTTAACCACTTGAAGGATCGGAATATCAAAACCGGATGATTGAGCTTGCATCGTAATATTCACGAAACTCATCTGGCTTCCCAGTCCGACACCCATCGTGATGAAACCTACCGCCAATAGCGGAATGTTTAAAGAAACTGCAATCGGCAGAATCAATGTCAGAATTGTCCCAACGTACGCACCTGCTGGAACTCCGACCGCATAACCCGCAATGACAAGTGCAGGCACCAAGAAGTTTTCCGGAGCAAGCTTAGCAGTCTCAACAATCGCACTGAATGCACCTGTTTCTCCGATAATATTGATGAACGTAATGAATATACCCACTTGGAATAAACGCGTCAAAATATAGTTTGACCCCTCAACCAGCGCGGTAGAGGACTGTTTCAAATTGAAATCTGTGCACACTGCAATCAAGCCGATTGTTATGACCAAATATGCCAACGGCCCGAGAATAGGCATACCGATTGCTTTGTTGATTACTGGACCCGCGATTACCGCAAACAAAAGAAAAATTGCCGGAATCGTGTTGATGAATAGTTCTTTATTTGTTTTGTTCTTGATTGCTTCGTCTTCTTCTCCTTGGAATAAAATTTTTCTCTTTTTAGCTCCAAAAAATCCGATAAGAACCGCGATAAGAACAAACAGCAACCAAAACGGACGCATAGTGGAGATGTAATCGGTTATGCTTGCGCCGGTTAAATTCGTTACAATACTGGATTCCAACGAAGCCGGTGACGTTGTGAAAGATACAGCAGCAGCTAAGCACATTGCAGCGATCAACTCAGGAATAGCACCTACGGCAGCGAAAGCCAACGGAGCCAATACCATGGCTGTTCCCCCACCAATACCGGACATATAGGTTGCAGCCGCCATAAGAATAACAATAAATGCAGCAAAATATTCAACCTTTTCACCGATTGCACGACGAACCAATGCTAAAGCGGAGCTGTAGCCCCCAGATTTAAACACGGCTGTAGCGATTGCTGAATTGATGATCGGAACTGTAATCGTCAACATTGTCGGAATGGAAGAAAGCAGTAGTTCATTCGCTCGCGCGAGAGTGATTCCGCCTATCACCATTGCAAGAACCCCACCCACAAAGCCTGCAATCAGCATATCAACCTTCCTGAATAAAAGAACTAAAATGACGATAATCGGGATCACACTTGCAAAAGCCATAAAGCCTTCAGGTGCAGGGATACTTTGGATATCCGACTGCGCAAATGCAAACGTCGGTATTAAAAATGATAAACCTGTGAAAACGGCTAAAAAAGATAAAATCTTCTTCATGTTAGCGTACTCCTTCTTGATAATTATTTTTTACAAAGGAAGCACGAGTTATAAATTTGGCACACATTCATTTTATCGTCCCCCCTGTTTAACACATTATATTTCTCATTGTATCCGCATACAACTGTTATGAAAGATAAAAACCTCTGCCAATTTTATCCTTGGAGGATAAAATTGGCAGGGCCGATTATCCCGATTCGATATTTCTTGGAAAATGATCCCTGAGCTCCCTTGCGTTCGTCAGTGAGAAAATCTTACAGCCGCCAATTCATCCATATATTTAATACACTAATATCAATGATTAATCTATAACCATTTTGAACGAAAGCAGTGGATTTTATATGTATTAAGTCATAGCGCCAGATATGAAAGCGCTATATATTTAAATCAAACGGTTAAAGGAGGTTCTCTTGGTTAGCCTGAACAAGAACAGTCAGGAAATGGGACGGTTTGATAAATGAAGCGATAGATTGCTACAGTTCAATCGCACGGGAGGTATGCTATCTACAATCGAAGCAACAGTTGTGACGCACAAGGAATTGTTATTTCTTTTTAAGGAGGAGTATATATGAAATCTTTAAAGAAAATCAGCATGACCAATCAAATTATGATCGCGATGGTATTCGGTATTGCGGCCGGCTTAATTTTCGGACCGGCGATTGCGCCCATTGCAGTAATCGGGCAAATTTTCCTGCGGCTGATTCAGATGGCAGTGGTGGTTATGATTATGGGCGCAGTGATTGAAGCGGTCGGCACACTCGATCCACAAATATTGGGGAAACTCGGCGGCAAGATGGCTGCTTGGTTTCTCGGCGGGACAGCTCTTGCGGCAACTTTGGGCTTGGTGTTGGGTTATCTGATTCAACCAGGAGCCGGAGTTGATATGCAAATTGATGCCTCTGCAGAAGTTGCGACTATGACCGGCAGTGTCACCGATGTTATTTTAGCGTTTTTCCCGTCGAATGTTGTTCAGTCAATGAGTACGGGGAACATGATTCAAGTCATTATCTTTTCCTTATTATTCGGCTTATCGATCAGTCTGTTGAGTACGCGTCGGGATTTGACAGCGCTGAAAGCAGCGATTTCACAATTAAATGAGGTTATTCTCCAATTAGTCACTACCGTGATGCACTTGGCGCCTTTAGGAATTTTCGCGTTGCTGGCTAATGTCACCGGTGTAATCGGCCTGACCGTGATTTTGCCGTTGGCGAAATTTCTCTTAGCGATGGCAATTGGTTCTGTGATATTCTTAGTTCTATGGATTTCGATCACCAGCGCCATTACTAAAGTGAATCTTGCCCACATTGTTAAGGGCTTGTCGCGCATGACCATAATGGCCTTTACGACGACCTCGTCAGCCATTACGCTTCCGGTCAAGATGGAAGATCAGGAGAACAAACTCGGGGTCAGCCGCCGCATCTCCCAACTGGTCGGTCCTTTGGGCATGGCGATGAACAGTAACGGCTTGTCGCTCTTCCTTGCCATCGCCGCTATCACGTTGGCGCAGTTTTATGGATTGGAATTTACTTTAGCAAATGCGATTCAAACAATCACCTTGTCGACATTGGCCACACTAGGCACAGTGGCGGTTCCCGGCGGCGGGCTGGTTGCCTTAACGATCGTTATCCCGGCACTTGGTTTGCCGCCGGAAAGCATCGGTCTGTTAGCTGGTATCGATTGGTTCTCCGGCATGTTCCGGACGGTACTCAATGTCGATGCCGACGCCACGATTGCCATGATTCTCGCTTACGGCGAAGGAGAACTGGATCACCAAAGCATCAAAGAAGCAAACCTGAACCAAGCAACGGATGTTTCCTGAAATTACTATATACCTATTGAACAAAAAAAAAGCCAAAGTGACAATTAAATGTCGCTTTGGCTTTTTTGTTGACTAATTCACTATATTTTTAAGATGTCTCAATCTAAACTAGACGCGCTCTACAGCAGCTTACTGAACGCGTACACTTTCACCGTTCGTAGCTATGACTTGCTTGTACCAGTCGAAAGATTTTTTCTTGGAGCGTTCGAAAGTGCCGTTACCGTCATTATCCAGATCGACATAGACGAAACCGTAACGCTTTTTCATTTCGCCGGAAGAAGCACTGACGATATCGATCCACCCCCATGGCGTGTAGCCGATCAAGTCCACGCCATCCAGTTCCACCGCTTTGATCATTTCATTGATGTGCGCCGATAAATAGGCGATGCGATAGTCGTCTTTGATGGAACCATCTGCTTCGACTGTGTCATTTGCCCCCAAACCATTTTCAACTATGAACAAAGGTTTTTGGTAACGGTCGTGCAAGGCATTCATGGTGATACGCAACCCTACTGGATCTATTTGCCATCCCCACTCACTGGCTTGCAAGTGCGGGTTGCGCAAAGTAGGAAAGACATTCCCACTTGTGACGTCTGTATCGGGATTCAGTGTACCGATCATTCGCGAAGAGTAATAGCTGAACCCGATGTAGTCCACTGTATTTTTACGCAATAATTCCAAGTCGCCATCTTGCATTTCCAACTCAATGCCTTCACGTTCCATGAATTTCAAGGCATAAGCAGGGTATTCTCCGCGCGATTGCACATCGATGAAGAAAAAGTTATCCTGGTTCTTTTGGTTAGCTGCCAGCACATCGTTCGGATGGCTAGTTTGGGCATAGTATTGCCCTGCCGCTATCATACAGCCGATTTGGAAATCCGGATTGATCTCTTTTGCGATCTTGGTTGCTAACGCTGACGCAATCAACTCATGGTGGGCCGATTGATATAAAACAGCCGTTTTGTTTTCGCCTTCGTCAAAACTGATGCCTGCTCCCATAAACGGCAAGTGCAACAACATATTGATTTCGTTGAATGTCATCCAATAACGTACTTTCCCATTGAAACGTTCGAACAATGCTTTCGCATATTTTGCATAAAAATCGACCATTTTACGGTTCTTCCAAGAGCCATACTTGTTGTATAAATTTAACGGAACGTCAAAGTGGCAAATCGTGATAACAGGTTCGATATGATGCTTCAGTAACTCATCGATCATCATTTCGTAAAAAGCTAACCCTTCTTCGTTCGGCTGCTCTTCTTCACCCGTAGGGAAAATACGCGACCACGCGACTGAGAAACGGTAAGCCTTGAAGCCCATTTCTCCCATCAAGGCGATATCTTCTTTGATGTGTGTGTACATGTCAATCGCTTCGTGGGAGGGATAGAATAATCCCTCCGGAAGTTCTTTGTAGTTACGCAATCCCTGCATCACTGCTGAGCGGTATTCCCCTTGAGGGATGACATCCACCGTGCCCAGCCCTTTACCACCCGATAAATAGCCCCCTTCTGCTTGATTCGCGGCTGTTGCGCCACCCCATAAAAAGTCTTTTCTCATTGCTGCCAAATCCTTGTCCCCCTTGATGCATTTATATGGAATTCATTATTTAATCACTTTTATGATGGAATCTCCAGCATTGACTTTGTCTTCGCCTGTACTTAAGATTTCGCTGAAATCAGTTGTGTTGGTGATCACGATAGGTGTGATGATATCGTAGCCTGCAGCTTTAATAGCTTCTAAGTCAGCTTCAACAATGGGCGTACCGACTGTTACCCGTTGGCCTGCTTGCGCTAATTGCTTGAAGTGTTCGCCTTTTAATTGAACTGTGTCTAAACCGATATGAATCAAAATTTCAATGCCTTCATCTGTCCTTAAACCGATCGCATGTTTTGTTTCGAATATTGTAACGATTTCACCGTTGATCGGTGATTTGATCAAGCCATCTGTTGGCATGATTGCAACGCCTTGTCCAAGAATAGCCTGCGCAAAGATAGGATCATCCACTTGCGATAAAGGTACAACCTGACCGGCCATTGGAGCAACGATGCTATCTTGTGTCAGAAAATCTGAATGAGTCGCTGATGGGTTCGCTGCAGCTGTTGCAACTGTTTGTGCAGTGGTTGTTTCAACCGGCTGTACAGCATCCAGTGTTTCTTCATCTCGATATAATATATACGTCACTACGAAAGAAACGATAACTGAAATCACTAATGTAGCAGCCGCTACATAGAAAGAATGTAACGTATTCTCACCGATGTAACTTCCCAAACTCAGTAGGCCTGGTGAACCGCCGGCATAGTTACGTGCACCGAAGATACCCATAATGAAACCACCGATACCACCCGCAATCATCGTACCAGTCAGCGCTGCTTTGTTCTGCAGGGTCACACCGAATAAGGCCGGTTCCGTAATTCCCATGATAGCTGTCAGACCTGCTGATGAAGCCATTGCTTTTTTATTGGTATCTTTTGTTTTGAAAGCAATTGCGAGCGCAGCACCACCCTGAGCAACGTTTGACGCTAACATACCGTTTGAAGCTACTGTGTCATAACCAATTGTTGCACGATTGTTTATCCCGATCGAGACTAAACCATAGTGAGTACCCGTCATAACAAGTAAAGGTGAGAAAGTACCTACGACAGTAGGAACAACCCAACCGCCGAATGTTTCCAACCAGCGGAAGAAATCCGCCAAGTAATTACCCAACACGGAGCCCAAGGGTCCTAATACAGTCAATCCGATTACGCCCGTAAATAAAGTCGCAATCAATGGCACTGTAAAGAATTTTACCGTTTTATGCGAGATACGATCTGCAAAACGCTCCACGTAACCCAATAGTCCTACTGATAAAATGACCGGAATAACCGATGACGAATATCCTACAGCTTGAATCGGCAGACCAAACAGACTGATTCCTTCGCCAGTTTCTTTCGCAATGTTGACCATCCCTGTGAAGTTTGGATGCAAGAAAATTGCTCCCACCAACATCCCTAAGTAAGGATTTGCTTTGAATTGACGCGCTGCAGTCCCCCCGATGAAAATCGGTAAGAAGTAGAATCCAGCATCTCCGATAAAGTTCAAGATTTGATAGTTCATGTCGGTATTTTCTGTGATTTTCAGGACCGTCAAAATGGACAACACCGCTTTGATCAAACCGGCAGCAGTGATTACAGGCAAAATCGGTGTGAAGATACCTGAAATGGCGGCAATCACTTTTTCAAATCGGGTTTGGTTTTCCGGGGCCTCGGAAGTTGCACCTGTTTTACTTTCCAGATTACTTTGTTCGTTGATGCTCCTGTAGACCTTACCGACATCACTTCCGATAATGACCTGGTATTGTCCCCCTTTGTTGACTACCCCTACTACGCCCGGTGTGTTCTTCAATATTTCCATATTCGCTTTACTGGTATCGGCTAACTTAAAACGCAAACGCGTTGCACAGTGGGTCAATTCATTCACATTCGCTTCTCCGCCCACATTTTCCAATATCGTCTTGCCTAAATCTTTATAATCCAACTTACTCCCAACTTTCCTTTTTTAATTTTTTCCAAACAAAAATACCCAAATAAAGACTAGGCCGCTTAAGCGGTAGCATTTACTTGGGTATAGCCTAATTAAATAGTAACAATCCCGTTTATTATTGATTAATGACACGACGGATATGAATCGTTAAATAAATGATTTCATTATCGGTCAATGAACGTCCAAAATCCTGCTCAATGAACTTTTCAATCTTTAAGGCACACTTGTATTCGTCCATATACCGTTCTTTTAGGGCCAGCATAAAGCTATCTTCATCATCTTTTAACTCGGTACCACTGATGATGCGTTGAACAAAAAACTTTAAATGGGTTACAAAGCGCTCATAATGGATCGAATACTCGTTCAGATCAATATTAAAGTGATACTTCACGATATTCAGTATACTCTGAACCGTCTGCGCCAACTGTGCCGCCTTCTCGATCCCAAGTGAATCCATTGTCGCATTGACGAAATGAAGCGCAATGAAGCCCGCCTCATCTTCTGGCAATTTTATGCCGATTCGTTGTTCGATGATCGTTAAGGCTTCTTTGCCGATCAGATACTCATGATTGTAGAACCGTTTGATTTCCCAAAGCAACGCATTCTCAATCGCAATCCCTTCTCTGAATCGTTCTACCGCAAAACTGATATGATCGGTCAAGGTCAAATAAATATTATCGCTTAATCTTTTCCCTAGCGAAGCACGTGCAAAACCTACAATTTCATTCGTCAGTTGAATAATTTCAATTGGGACCGATGCCAATATCTCAGCCAACTTATTTGATGAGGTATTGTCTTCGCTGACATACACTTGGCTGATCAGAGATTCATCAATTTCCGTTCCGACGTCTTTTTTAAAGCCAATCCCTTTTCCCATCACGATCAATTCTTGATTTCTGTCATTTCGCGATTTGACTAAATTATTATTTATGATTTTCTCAATTTTCATCTGAGTCCTCTCTTTTCAACAAAAAAAAGCAAGCCTCCCCCTCTCTCAATAGTTAATAAACAATGGTTTTGTTTATTCATCCATTTAAAGTGGTGTAGCCTGCTTTACCAGTAACAACCCATCCTGTTAAATCTTCTAGAGGAATCTTAACAAATAATTAGTGCTATTGCAAGCCTTTTCCTGAAAGTTTTGAGACGCCACTAACTAATCCCCAAAATTTCAGCAGATAATTTATTCTTGCGTAGCATTTTCTGGTATTATATCCTTATGACATTTTAATGGAGGAAATGAACCATGTTGAAATTTGAACAAAAATTACGGGGAAATGTAGCCTTAGGCGTAAACCCGCTTGGATGCAAGCAAGAAGTACTGAATCAAATCGAATATGTGAAAAATAAAGGAACTTATCAGGGACCGAAAAAGGTCTTGATCATCGGGGCGTCATCAAGCTATGGCTTGGCTACCCGAATCAGCCTGGCATTCGGTGCAGGAGCGGATACGATCGGCGTTTCTTATGAAAAAGGACCGAAAAACGAACGGTCGCTGGGTACAGCCGGCTGGTACAACAATATCGCTTTCCGCGAAGCGGCTGAAAAAGAAGATCTGATCGCCAAAAACTTTGTACAGGACGCCTTCAGCCACGAAAGCAAGCAAGAAGTCATCGAGTATATCAAGAACGAGTTCGGGGGCAAAGTGGACCTGGTCGTTTATAGCTTGGCAAGCGGCAGAAGGACTGATCCCGATACAGGAGAGACGTACACTTCCGCAATCAAAGCCCTTGGGGAGCCAGTGGTTGGCCCTAATATCAATATGCAAAATCAGGATTTCTATACGGAAACGCTGGAACCAGCAACTGACCAAGAAATCGCTGGTACGCTCAAAGTTATGGGTGGAGAAGACTGGCAATTATGGATGGAAGCGTTGAAAGAAGCCGATGTATTGGCCGATGGGGTTCTCACGACAAATTACTCTTATTTGGGAACAGAGCTGAACCGTCCTTACTATGGTGGCGGCACCCTTGGTCTTGCTAAAGCAGACTGTGATGAAAAGGCGAAGACTATCAATGCGTTTTTGGCTGACATCAACGGAAAAGCTCAAATTGTCGTGGCCACTGCCGTTACCACCAAAGCAAGCTCGGTCATTCCGTTTTTCCCGGTTTATTGCATCGGTCTTTACAAAGTCATGACGGAAAAAGGCACCCACGAAACACCGATCATGCACATCGACCGCATCTATCGCGACATGGTTTATGGTACTAAGGCTGAGTATGACGAAGCTGGCCGCCTGAGACCGGATAGCTGGGAACTTGACAGCGACACGCAAGCCCAAACGAAGGCACTGATCCAACAATTGAATAAAGAGAATTTCAATACCGAACTAGCAGCTTATGACATCCTTTATAAAGAGTTTTCAATTTTAAGTGGATTCATGGTTGATGGCTATATTGAGCAAGACGTGACGATTGAAGAATTGAAGGCATTGGAATATTAAATTATTTCAGTGACTCCAATCAAACTTTATCCACAACAATGAATGAAAAGTCTTGGCTCTGAGAGTCAAGACTTTTCTGCTTCTATAAAAGAAAGAAGGAAAACGAATATGTTCAGAATAAAAAATTTTGAAGATAATAATGACGTGAAGATTGTCGAAGAGCTGGGCGCTTTTAAGGTAGTGGAATATTTGAAAGATTTGAGTGTCGATCATCTGACAGCTCAAGCTGCATACTACGCGTCTGAAATGAACGTCAGAAGAAGACAGTTGGTATGCGATGTCAGCCGTTCCGACATTACCGTTCAATCAGGAGCTATGCAGTGGATGGTGGGGAATGTCAGTGCTACGACAGGTATTAAAGGCGTGGGCGATTTTTTTGGAAAAGCTCTTCGAGGAAAGGTTACCAATGAATCTGCAATTAAGCCTGAATACACCGGAACCGGCAAACTCGTATTAGAGCCAACCTACAAGCATATTTTGCTTATTGATGTTGATGACTGGAATGGCTCAATAGTGATCGAAGATGGATTGTTTTTGGCTTGCGATTCAGAATTGAACCATAAAGCCGTTATGAGGTCTAACCTTTCTTCTGTTGCAATGGGCGGAGAAGGTCTTTTCAACCTAGGTCTTTCTGGTGGAGGAATTGTCGCACTTGAATCGTATGTACCCAGAGAAGAACTGATAGAAATAGAGTTGGAAAATGATGAATTGAAGATTGATGGAAATATGGCGATCGCTTGGTCCGGCAGCCTAGAATTTACAGTATCAAGATCGGGCCAGACACTACTGGGTTCAGCCGCATCCGGCGAAGGTTTGGTTAACGTCTATCGCGGAACAGGCAAAGTTTTGATGGCGCCCGTTCTTCGATAAATCTTGCTGCAATATGGTTGTCAACACCAATTCGTTTACGAATCCAGCAATACTTGAGTTCATTCAAAAAGGATCGGAACAAAGTGTATCAAAAACACTTTGCTCCGATCCTTTTTCTTATCTGCCGGGATTGATTCCCAGTGAAATGCGGCCGTAGCGAGTGATGCGATCCAACACCCAGCCGGGACTCCACACAATCTTAATTTTTAACTCATTGACGAAATCCAGCGGCTCAAGCTGTTCATGGACTCCCTTCAAAATATGCTCCGAACAAGAACAGCCGGCGCCTGTGAACGTTAATCGGACAGTACAACCCCCATCATCATCCAGGTCGATGCCATAAATCAATCCGAGATTGACGATATCGAGGCCGATTTCCGTATCCATGACGCTCATCAGTTTTTCTTCCAGTTCTTCCTTGTGCTGATCGGCTAGACCAGTGTACGTGATGCCCTTTTCCACTATGCGGCACCCTCCTTTACTTTTCCTCAAATGGATTGCGGTTGAAGAAGTCGGTGACGGCACCTTTCGATGCGGAGGACACGATGTGCGCGTATTTGCCCAGGACACCCCGTGTTTTTAAAGGCGGCAATACCAGTTTTCCGCGTCGCTTGGCCAACTCTTCATCGGATACGTTCATCGTCAATTCGCGTGTATCCTGGTCAATGATGATCGTGTCATTCGTTTCCAGCAAGGCAATCGGGCCACCATCTTGTGCCTCCGGTGCGACATGCCCAACCACGAATCCATGTGAACCACCTGAAAAACGGCCATCCGTAATCAGACAAACTTTGATGCCTTTGCCGGAAATGATGCTTGATAAGGACAACATTTCTGGCATACCCGGCCCACCTTTTGGCCCGACAAACCTGACAACCACCACGTCTCCGTCGACAATCTCACCATTCAGGGTCGCTTCGATTGCCGCTTCTTCGGTGTTGAAAACCTTCGCTGGCCCTTCATGGCGACGTTCCTTCAGTCCGGAAACTTTGACGACAGCGCCATCCGGGGCAAGATTCCCTTTCAAGACAATCAACGGGCCATCTTTACGTTTTGGATTTTCAAGCGTCATAATCACGTCCTGGCCTTCTGCCAACGGTGCTGCATTTTCCAGATTTTCCGCCAGTGTCTTTCCGGTTACGGTCAAACAGTCACCGTGCAGCAAGCCGTTATCAAGCAAGTATTTTTGAACAGCGGGCACCCCTCCGACATTGTATAGATCTTGGAAGACATATTTTCCCGAAGGTTTCAGATTGGCCAAATGCGGTACCCGTTTTTGGATATCATTGAAGTCCTCAATCGCAAATTCCACCTCAGCGGCATGGGCAATTGCCAATATATGCAAGATGGCATTAGTCGATCCGCCCAATGCCATCGTGATCACCACGGCATTTTCCAGAGATTTACGCGTGATGATGTCGCGCGGACGGATATTTTTTTCGATCAAGCCGATGATTGCTTCGCCTGCTTCGAAGACATCCTTCAATTTATCACCGGTTGCAGCAGGATTTGACGATGACCCCGGCAAGCCCAGCCCCATCGTTTCAATCGCCGATGCCATTGTGTTGGCCGTATACATCCCGCCGCAAGCCCCTGGTCCAGGACAGGCGTTGCATTCGATCGCCCGTACTTCTTCTTCCGTCATTTCGCCGTTGTTCCACTTTCCGATGGCTTCAAAAACGGATACGAGGTCGATGTCGTTGCCATCCTCATCTTGCCCCGGAGCGATCGTGCCCCCATAAACAAAAATGGATGGAATGTTCGCATTGGCCATCGCAATGACAGAGCCCGGCATGTTCTTGTCACAGCCGCCGATGCTGATGAATGCGTCCAGATTTTGGCCGCCGACCGCAATTTCGATCGAATCCGCAATCAGATCACGCGAAGGCAACGAATAACTCATTCCCGGTGTGCCCATGGCGATGCCATCCGAAACAGTCACTGTCGTAAACTGGATTGGCCAACCGCGCTGCTTCTTGATGCCGTCTTTTGCGATTGCAGCCAAGTCATTCAAGTGGATATTGCAAGGTGTGTTCTCTGCCCAAGTACTGATCACTCCGACCATAGGCTTTTTAAAGTCTTCGTCATGCATGCCTGTCGCGCGTAGCATCGCACGGTTTGGCGACTTCACAACCCCATCGTAAACGAAGCTGTTTATGCGTAGATCTTTTTTGTTTTTTTCATTATCCATCCCAAAGCCCTCCCAGATTTTTCATGCGCAAAGCTACTTACTATTAATCGAATTGTAGCATTTTTGCCGATAAAAAACTATCGGGGTACACCCTCGGCAATCCAAATCCAAGACATCACAAAAATTTACTGCTTATGCTTACCACTCTTTGGCCTCATAGTTTAAGTCTTCAAATAACCGAGCCTTCTCTTTTTTGGATAAATACCGCCATTGTCCAATAGGAAGCGTCCCTAAGTTAATATTCATGATTCGGGTTCTTTGCAATCGGTAAACGTTGTATCCCAAGGCTTCGCACATGCGGCGGATTTGCCGATTCAGCCCTTGGGTTAAGATAATTTTAAAGTCATATTTTGATAGTTGCTCTACTTTACAAGGCAGCGTGACCGTATCCAATATTTTGACGCCTTCCGACATATTCTTCAAGAATTCAGGCGTAATGGGGCGGTCAACGGAAACAACATATTCCTTCTCATGCTGATTCTCGGAACGCAGAATTTCATTGACAATGTCCCCATCATTCGTAAGCAGGATCAGGCCCTCAGAATCTTTATCCAAGCGCCCGATATGAAAGACCCGGAACGAATGATTGACCAGATCCACAATGTTCCCCTTTACCCCTTTTTCTGTCGTGCAGGTAATGCCCACTGGTTTATTTAAAGCAATATAAACATTGTTCCGCGCTACAAAAATCTGGTTTCCATTTACGCGCACGTCATCCCCTGGCTCTACTTGCATGCCTACTGTTGCCCGTTTCCCATTGACGGTAACGCGTCCTTCGGTAATTAATTTATCGGCCCCTCGTCTGGAGGTTGTTCCCGCTTCACTGATATATTGATTGATACGCATACTGACACTTCCTTAATTGGAGGATTATTCTCACTACATACTATACTTGATACCGGGCGTAAATCAAGACACTCTGTAAGAGAAATACGGTTAATATGTGCACTTCTATCATGAAGGAGTTCAAATTTTTGAAATTAATCCAGTTGATTCCCGTGGCTCACTTGATCATTAATCAAGGACCACAGAAAATTCTGCGTGGTAGAGTGGTAATGGGTACCTCTTCAGCAATGCCCATGGTCTCAAAACGGGTGTTTTTGATTCAAACATGATTCATCCCTCTTTCTTTTTTAGTTTTAGGCAAAAAGAAAAGGCCAAGATCCGCGTTTGGGGTCTTGGCCTTCTTATTTGTCTGGTTTTTCATGGATATAATCAGTTTTGTTTCCAGCAGAGTTTTAAATTGCCTTCAGTTTGGCTAGTTTAGCGGAAAGCAGAATAGTATTCCAATCCCTGAATCGCTTTTCAGTCAACACATTCTGGAATGCGGTGAGATTTTGATACTTGGTTTCTCTTATCCTCCACATACACCTAAGCACTTTTAACTAATTCTGTATCATTATTCTATGTCATTTATTCAAGAAATCTGGCCAGAAACGTTATCTAATACCTCTTCTAATCGATACTCATCGCCGCATACATACCAGTTCGTACAGCGCCGCCCACTTTTCCGACATTATTGCAGTCACCAATGATCCGTGTCTTGTTGTGATACTTTTCGTCAATTGCTCTTGCAACTGCGGTATTCGGAACCATACCGAAGGACGCTACAACCGTCGTTCCTTCGATAAACACTTCTGTACCGTCTTTTTTCATCGCGTTGACGCCGTTTGGCAGGATCTCAAGCACCTTGTGTCCTGTACAGATTGTCACACCGTTGTTAATCATCATTGGAATCAAGGAAGCTTTATTTATAAAGTGATCACCGATTGCAACTTCATCCAGCATTTCGACAACGGTGACTTTTTTCCCTTTCATAGCCGTTTCAATTGCCGAATCGCATGCGGATAAACCGCCGCCACAATAGATGATATGGTCGCCTACCAATCTGTTTTCATCCAGATGAGCCTGAAGGATATCAACTGTGTTCTCAATCCCTTTGATGTTCACTTTCACTGGTACCGCTCCCGTCGCAACAAAGATTTCATCCGCCTCAGCAAGCACAGATGAATCTGCGGTAACCATTGTATTTAATTCCACTTTAACATTCAGAATTTCCAGCTGATGTATGTACCAAGTCACTAATTCTCTAAGTTGGCTTTTGAATGAAGGTGTCGCCGCACTTCTCAACTGGCCTCCAAGACTTTTCGCTGCTTCGAAAAGCGTAACGTCATGTCCGATCAAAGCCGCTGTGCGTGCCGCTTCCATACCGCCTGGGCCACCGCCGACAATAACTACTTTCTTAGGATCAGTGGTCTTAACCAGCTCGAAGCGCTTTTCAAATCCCGTAGCCGGATTGACGGCACAGCTGATTTTGGTCAGACGGTTGAGAATCCTTCCGATACATTCTTCATTACAACGGATACATGGACGTACTTCGGCTCTCTTGTCTTTCATCAGTTTCTTCGCCATGTGAGGTTCTGCAATCAGCGGACGTCCCATCAGAACGAAATCCGCATGTCCCGCCTCAATCAGAGCCAGCCCGGTTTCCGGTGTATGGTTACCAGCATTTAAGATTGGTTTGCTTGTTACTTTTCTTGTCGGTTCACAAATCTCAGACATACAAGCATCCCCCAGATATGCCGGTGGGAAGATATAATCAATATTTTCATAGCTGCCGGTATCAATATCAAAGGCATCAACGCCAGCATCTTCCAGATATTTTAATAACGGAAGTGTTTCTTCAAGTGTTCTGCCACCTTCAAAATTATGTTTCATTGCCATTCTGAAAATAATCGGCATATCTGGACCGATGGCTGAGCGGATCGACTGAACGATTTCCACCGCAAAGCGCATACGTTTTTCCTGACTTCCGCCGTATTCGTCTTCTCTTTTATTCCAGATAGCACTCATGAACTGGTCAACGAGATATCCTGCATGGGCGTGAACTTCAATCGCATCAAACCCCGCATCTTTCAGCAGTTTAGCTGAATATGTGAATTGCTTCATAATTGTCTTAATTTCTTCCACTGTTAAAGCGCGGCAGATTAAGTCAGGATTGAACATGGACGGAATGGGTGATGCCGATACTGGTGGTTCGCCGTACATATTGGCAAACGCATTTTTGCCGGTACCACAGCTCAACTGGGCAACAATTTTCGTTCCGTAACGTTGAACCGCTTCACACAGTGTCGTCAGCTGTGGAATAACAAACGTTGAGTCCAGATAACCTTCAAGGGAACCCTGGGCCAGTTCCTGAGTCAGGAACTGGCATCCCATGATGATCATCCCTGTACCGCCTTTTGCCCTTTCTTCAAAGTAATCGATTTCATCTGTATCGATAGTACCGTCCTTATGTCCGGCATTCAGCCCCATCGGTGCCATGGCAATACGGTTTTTCACTTCCATTTTCCCAATTTTAAATGGGGTAAACAAGTTCTCAAAATTCATTTTACTTCCTCCCAAATCATTGATGTGGTATTGAAATTGCTTAGATAGTAATTGTGCTTTTCTTCACAATTCAATGATATCACAAATCTTACTACTCCTACATCGTGCAGAAAAATAGAAAAAAAGCCGCGGACCTTGTCGCGATTGCACAAGGGTCTACAGCTTATCCGTATATTCAAGAATTTTATAAGATAAAAAGATTTTCATCGCTATTTCATCGTCGTCCAGGCACTCCCCAATAAGCTCCCGTATCTTGGCCATCCTGTACGATAGCGTATTTCGGTGTATGAAAAGACGCTCCGCGGTTGCGATGAGATTTTTCATATTAGATACATAGGCATAAACAGTCTTCAGATACTCTGTTCTATGCTGTCGGTCATAACTTTTCAGCTTCAGTACCGTCGGATGACAAAAATCCAACACATCATGATGTCCCCCAGCAAGCTGAATCATATGATAAATTCCATAATCTTCATAAAGATACACGTTTTCTTCCTTCCCTACCTTTTTCCCCAGGGAAATGGCAGTCACCGCCTGATCATAGTGTTGCCTCAGCTCCAAAATATCATTAAATTCCTGACTGATCCCGGCTTTCAAGGTATTCTTCTTCAGAAAAGCGTCAAATGCACTCAGCTCCTGCTCGTTAAGATAAACACCTTCCCCACACCCCAGAATCAATACCAGTTTATTCTCAAAAATAACGGCTTCTTCCCCCGCTAAGAGCTTTTTCAATGTCTCACTAATATACGGGATGATAGAAAACGTGTCTTCATAGGAATTATACTCAATAGACAGCACATACATTTTGTAAGGCATCCGCCATTTGATATATTTAATCCGCTCCAGAATATTTTCTTTCCCCTGATGATTGCCATTCAGCAAATCCAGGATCAGATTTTCCAACATGACTTTTCTCGAGTTAAAATACTGAGGATTTTTCTGCATCTCAGAAGAAATCAGATCACAGATGAACGATACAACTTCCAAATCTTTTTCCGTAAAGGGACGTTTGTGTTCAAGGACCGCTAGGTTACCCACAATGGCATCCCCTATCATAACAGTAGCAAAGATCCTGTTTATCCTGCTGCTTTCTCCAAGGTTACCGATTACCGGACCTTTTGACCGAGAAGATTTTTCAACCAAGGGTTTAAAATCATATTTAACCGTATATTCATAAGTGCAATAGCCTTTGTTCCGATACTCGTTCCAGGCATTGTCCTCCACATCGTCACACCTGGAACAGGCCAAAAGTCGGTGCTTATTATCTCCCAGCATCACGGGATTCCCCAACAATTCACTGGCAATCTCCATAATATACTTCAGGCCTCTGCCCTGAACGATTGAGTTGAGTAGGGCCGCTGAACTCTGGACAAATGCCAGGGAATTCGACAGAATTTCCTGAACCCGGTTAAAAAGCACACTTAAGGACACTTCCGGCAGAAGACACCAGTTTCCACTTTTGGAATCCTTAAGCTTTCCCTTTAAAATCGACGTCTCATCATATGTACAAATCAAAAGAAAATTACTGTTCTCTGTTAGATTGTCCATATCCAATTGATTGGCATAGCCGATATATAGAAGTTCTTTTTCCCAGCGCTGTTGATTGTCAATCAGGCGTGCTGATGTAATTTTTTGTTCCCTATCGAAAAATGCCGTTACGAAATGCTCCCGATTTTCAAGCTTTTCTATAATCTGTTCAAATTTAAGACTCATTACGGTTCCTCCATAGCTCAGTAGAAATATTATAAACCATTTTCTGTCGAAACGCTTTCAATATTTTCATCACGCCCTTTCCCTTTCCTAATCCTTCCAAGCGTCAGACTAGGTTGAGAGTCTCCATTACACGAATTCTGTATTATAATCATAGTATTGGAACCGTTCTCCATCCCAAACAGCAACGCATGTCAACGAATGAGAAAGAAGGAATCCGATATGTCCAGCAATTTTCAGCCCGACGAAACCGAACAGTATGGCGCTTACTCGAAGTATGTCCATTCATTGAACCAAATTTTCACACCTACCGATAACATGAATGGCTTTGATATTCGCCCGGGGTTTTATGAAAGCTTCGGTTCAGTCATGATGCCTGAAGGAGTCAGCTTCACCGTCTATTCCAACAATGCCACCTCAATCAAACTGGCCCTCTTTAAGAAGGGTGCTCAGGAACCATACGCCCTCATTCCCTTCCCGGAAAAATACCGTATCGGGAATGTCCACTCCATGTTTGTTTTCGGTTTGGACATTCGCCAATTTGAATATGCTTACTTGGTGGACGGTCCTTACAGTCCCGAAGAAGGCTTGATTTTCGACGGCAGCAAGTATCTCTTGGATCCCTACGCCAAAGTAGTAGCCGGGGAAAGTTTCGATCCGGGCAACGAGAAACGGGAAACGCACTATCTGGGGAGAGTCTACGCAAGTAATTTCGATTGGGGAAACCAGACTTCCCCCGTAATCCCGATGAACGAAATGATCATTTACGAAATGCATGTCCGCGGTTTCACAAATTCCCCTTCTTCCGGCGTCCATTTACCAGGAACGTTCGCCGGTTTAGCAGACAAAATCCCTTACTTGAAGGAATTGGGGATCAACACGGTTGAATTGATGCCCATTTTTGAATTTGATGAAATTCATGACATCACAGTCGCCAAAGAAAAAGGGTTGGAGGACTATTGGGGCTACAATACTGTCGGCTTTTTTTCGCCGCATTCAGACTATGCCTCCGAGGCAGAGCACAATAGGCAAGGAGACGAGCTGAAGGACCTGATCAGAAAACTGCACGAGAACGACATAGAAGTCATTTTGGATGTCGTTTTCAATCACACTGCAGAAGGCAACGAGGAAGGTCCGTTCCTTTCCTTCAAAGGGCTCGACAATTCCGTTTATTACATGCTCATGCCCGATGGAAAATACTTCAACTTCAGCGGTTGCGGCAACACCTTCAACTGCAATCATCCCATCGTCCAGAACTTCATCCTGGATTGCCTGCGTTACTGGGTGACGGAATATCGGGTGGATGGTTTCCGTTTTGATCTGGCCTCCATTTTGGGGAGGGACGAAAACGGGAACCCTTTGACTCACCCGCCTTTGCTCAATAATCTGGCCTGTGACCCCATTTTGGCGAATGTGAAGTTGATTGCCGAAGCCTGGGATGCAGGCGGCCTCTACCAGGTCGGCAAATTTTCCTACTCCAAGCGCTGGTCGGAATGGAACGGGCAATATCGGGATGACGTCCGCCGTTTCCTGAAAGGCGATGCCGGGTTGGCCCACACCGTAGCCGAGCGAATTGCAGGTTCCCATGATTTATACAACCCAGACCTTCGGGGACATAATGCCTCAGTGAATTTCATCACGTGCCATGACGGCTTTACGCTGCATGACTTGTTTGCCTATAACCAAAAACACAACGAAGCCAACGGTTGGGCGAATACGGATGGGGAGGACTACAACAACAGTTGGAACTGCGGGTTCGAAGGCGAAACGGAAGACGCCGCCATCCAATCCTTGCGAAAGCGGATGGTGCGAAATGCGTGCACCGTACTGCTGGCCAGCCAAGGGACCCCCTTATTGCTTGCCGGTGATGAAGTCGGCCGCACACAAGGCGGCAACAACAATGCCTATTGTCAAGACAATGAAGTCTCCTGGTTTGACTGGCATCTGCTTGAAGGGAATCGGGATTTGTTCGAGTTCTTCAAAAAAATGATCCATTTGCGGAAAGAACATCCTGTCCTGCGCGACAGCACCCTGCCCGCCGCCTGTGGTTTGCCCGACTCCAGCATCCACGGACATGAGCCCTGGTACCTGGACCCTTCGCCAGAAGTACGTTATGTCGGCATCATGTTGGCCGGTCGGAATACAGAACATGACCAAGACGAAATCGCCTATCTCGGCATCAACTCCCATTGGATGGAACAGCCCATCCGTCTACCGGATTTGCCGGATGGGCTGTGCTGGAAATTGGCGGTCGACACCAGTTTGCCTGCAGGAGAGGATTGCACAACACAAGTGGAACAAATGCGGAAAATCGGAACGGAAATGACGCTGCAGCCGCGGACGGTCATCCTTTTGTTTGCCGAAAAAGCTTACGGATAAAGCCCGTGCTTTCCGCCAAGCGGAATCCCTTTTTCGCTGAATGCCACCATCGAAACTATCACTGACAGCATAAGATTTCTTGGTCTCTTTCGTTTGGCTCTCAATTCACATTTTGGAGAGTAGTCCAGTTGATTTCCGCAACTCACATGATCATCAATCAGGGACCATAGAAAAAGCTGAATAGTTATTGGTACCTCTTCAGCAATATTCTTGGTCACAAAACGACTGTTTTTCTATTAGAACAAGATTTTGATTCAGGCAAAAAGAAAAGGCCGAGATCCGGATATGGAATCTTGGTCTTCTTATTTGTCTGATGGTTCATGGATATGATATATATTTATAAAGCGCTTTATAAACAACCAGAAGTTTATGTTATAATTAAAATTATTATAGCTATTTTCACTAGTGTTGCATTAAAAAATATACAAACTAAATTTTAGACAAAAACAAAAAGTCCTTTACAATGGTTGGTAAGATGACTTATCCAAGACCACTATAAAGGACCCTAACTATGGATAAGCATAAAAGAAAAACTTCATTTTGTAAATGGATTGAACCTGTCTCTTTTGAAAATTTACCATGTACCCTTCAAGAAAAAATTGGACAGACCGATGCCTATGTCAAGAAACTCTATTTCAATCGATTCCTCAAGCTGATGCTCAATGCAGTCTCAAGCCAACAAACAGAAGAGAAATGGTAAACTTCCAAAAGCTTTTATCGTAGATTCGACGACAATCTCTCTGAATAAAACGCGGTACCCTTGGGCAGAGTTTCGAACCACCAAATCAGGTGTGAAAGTACACCTCCGTCTCGCTTATATAGGGAAAGGCGATGCCTATCCAGATAGTGCAGTCATCACGAACGCTTCCGTTCATGATGTCAATCAACTGGAAATCGTAGTTGACGAGAGGTTGGCCACCTATATCTTTGACCGAGGCTATCTGGACTTTGAGCTGTTCGATAAATTTTCTCATGACGGATTCTTCTTTATATCCCGCATCAGGAAAAATAGTCTTGTAAAGGTAAGGGAGGAATACGAAGTCCCTTCGGGAGGAACTATTTTTCAAGACCAGATGGTCGTACTGGGTGGTAAGAATGGATACTTGACAGATCCCTATCGATTGGTGGAAGTAATGGACACGCAAGAGAATCTGCTACGTATCATTACCAATCAGTTCGATCTGCCTTCAGAGGAAATCGGTCAAATGTATCGTGCTCGCTGGGAAATTGAACTGTTTTTCAAGCAGTTGAAGCAACACACGACCATCAAAAAATTCTTCAGTCGTAATGAGGATGGCCTGAAAAACCAAGTCTACCTTGCTTTGATTTCGCAGCTTCTCACCTATTTGGTCAAGCTAGAAACACAATCTGTTCTTTCCAGTCTGACAATCCAGCGCTATCTATTTGCTTCCCTATGGGAAGATAGCGAACTTGGGGAGACAAGGATTAGGGGGAAACCGACCGGATCAGACTGACCAGACGCTTACCACCAGCAGAGGAAATAAATATAAATTAACATAGTGCATCATTATTACAATCTGGAGAAAGTCATCTTTCTGCGTGAGCATAAGAATTTTTTTTGTTTTTTTTCAGAACAAAGTTAAATGATGCCATACAAATATTTATGCAACACTAGTGATAAAAAACGCCATATTATCTGATACGAAGGCCAGAAAATATAGCGTTTATGATGTCTCTTATATTTTGTAATGGTCAGATGCCGCATTTCCTCAGCTAGTACGAGCTAGATCAGATAAAACGGGTTCTGACAGTGTCAGCGTCAAAAAGGTCACACCTAATGGATTCCATTCAATTTTAATAAGAAACGTTGAAAACGCAACTTCTGCATTCATTTCTCATTAATGCTTCACTGCGTTGCGGCTTAACAGAAAGGCCCGGAAAGCCGATTCGCCGGCATTCGTTATCAGCATTTCTGCATTGGCGATGGCCTCAGCCAACTGCATCGGTTTATTGACGATATCCAAAATCAGATCGATACCTGTTTCATAGATAGGCCCGAGATCGTCCCCGCTACTCCCGACAATTGCAATCACTGGCAGATTGTACTTCTTCGCCATTCGCGCAATGCCGACCGGTGCTTTCCCGTATAGGGATTGTGCGTCGATTCTGCCTTCGCCTGTGATGACTAAATCAGCATCCCGAAAGTGGGTTTCGATATCCAAAATCGATAACACTTTCTCAATGCCGCTGTAGCTTTCGGCATCGCAAAATACCATCAGCCCAGCACCCAATCCGCCGGCCGCCCCTGCACCAGGTTTATCGATGATGTCGATGCCTAATTGTGATTGGATTGCTTCTCCGTAGTGCAACAACGAAGCCTCCAATTTCTTTACATCTTCCTTCGATGCGCCTTTTTGGGGACCATAGATATAGGAAGCACCCTTCTCACCGCAAAGCGGATTAGTCACATCAGACAAAACGGTGATCTTCACATCCTTCAGACGGGTATCGATTTCGCTGACATCGATCGTCTCAATATTCCCCAAGCCAGTTGCTCCAAGCGGTATCTCATTTCCGTCTGCATCCTTAAAAGATACACCCAAGGCTTGCGCCATTCCGACCCCGCCATCATTCGTGGCGCTTCCGCCGATGCCGATATAGATCTCCTTGACACCGCAATCCAGCGCTGAGCGGATCAATTCACCGGTCCCGTAGGTTGTCGCTTTATAGATATCATCTTTTTCAACATCGACTAAAGCAAGTCCTGATGCTTCGGCCATCTCAAGAACCGCAACGTTGTCATGGATGATGCCGAATTTCGCCTTTATCTTGTTCCCCTGCGGTGCCGTCACATCGACATATCTGTACGTCCCTTTACAACCGATCACCAGCGCATCAACGGTGCCTTCGCCGCCATCAGCAACCGGCACTTTGACGATAGTTACTGATCGGCTCACTTTATTGATGCCGCGTTCGATGTATTCTTCCACTTCAATCGTGGAGGCACTCCCTTTAAAGGAGTCTGCCGCTATGACCACTTTAATGTCCTTATCCATCGTCCTATGCTACTCAAAACATGAGAAAATATCCATATCGAGATATTTTTTTGGATATTTTTTTTGAGTAGGCTCCCCTTTCTTCATTTCTTTAGTTTTCGGGTAAGCTTTCACTTTTTATCATTTAGACGCAACGCTTCCAACTTTAGTGTTCGCGGTTGTTTCACCGGTTACAGCCAAACTGTAATTTTTCACTTTATCCATGTTTGTTATAACAACAACCATCGCGTTGTCTTTTTCGGATTCCTTTAGCTGCTCTAAATCAACTTTAGCAATTAATGTATCCGGCATTAATTCTTGACCTTCTTTTACAAAAATATCAAAAGGTTTGCCGTTCAACTTCACCGTATCTAAGCCCATGTGCAACAACAATTCCAATCCGTTATCCAATTGAATGCCGATTGCATGTTTCGTGGGAAAGATATTTAATACCTTCCCGTTTACAGGGGAATAAATATTTCCATCGGTTGGCACAACAGCAAATCCATCACCCATCATTTTTTGCGAAAAAACAGGATCTGAGACCTCTATGATAGGGATTACTGTCCCATTAACCGGTGAATATAAAGTTACCTCTCCAGCAAGTTGTGCATCTCTTTTTTTATCTTTTTTTAAAAAGCCAAACATACTATCGCCTCTTTCTCAGTTTTGTTTGTCCTTCGCTTATTCTTACAGATTTTTGTATCCTGGAGTGGATGCAATCAATTGCATTGATCCGGACAGCACCCACGCTCCCACAGGTGAAGGCAAAATGAAATGATCGCCTTTTTTCAAAGCATACACTTTATCGGATACCGTAATATTGCCAGCCCCTTCGATGACACTGACTAGTGTATAGGCGGCATCTTTAGAGAACGTCATCTTGGAATGGATATCCCATTTGTAGACGGTGAAATACTCACTTTCAATGAAGGTCGTTACTGTATTGTCGGCTTCTGCCTTGACTTTAAAACGATTGACGGGATCCTTATGTGGAATCGCGGAAACGGCAATGGACTGTTCAATATGGAGGTCACGTTCATTACCTGCTTCATCCTTACGGCCGTAGTCATAGACGCGGTAAGTGGTATTGCTGCTCTGTTGGGTTTCCAAAATCATGATGCCTGCACCGATTGCATGGATTGTTCCGCTCGGCACAAAGAAGAAATCGCCAGCATTCACTTTCACGCGGCGCAATAAATCCTGCCATTTCCCCTCTTCAATCAGCTTCCTAAATTCCTCTTTCGTCAAGGCGTTGTGCCCAAAAACGATTTCGGAATCTTCATCAGCATCGATGATATACCAACATTCCGTTTTGCCCAATTCGCCTTCATGCTCCAGACCATAACTGTCATCGGGATGCACTTGGACAGAGAGGTCTTCGGTGGCATCGATGATTTTTGTCAGCAATGGGAACACCTCAGATGAAGGGTTACCGAATAATTCCGGATGCTTTTCGTAAAGAGCATCCAATGGGAAGCCTGCATACTCGCCGTTTGCGACGCTGCCGACACCATCCGGATGCGCACTGATTGCCCAACATTCCCCCGTGTGCTCAGAGGGAATCTCATAACCGTAAATATCGTGTAATTTGGTTCCACCCCAGATTTTTTCCTGTAGTTTTGGTCGCATGAATAATGGTTCTTGCATCTCTCTCCTCCTAATATATTTTGAATGGATCTGTTACATTTTGACGAATAGAGAACATTAGAGTGAAGGCACAGAATATTCTGTGCCTTCACCTTTAGTGTCTTATTCTATTTTATTTGCTCTCAGTTCATATATATAGTTGTCCACGATATTTCGGATTTTGGTGATTCTTCCGCCGTAAACTACATGAATAGTGTTGGCATCTGGTCTGACGATACCATTCGGTTGAGTCTTCTTGATGAGGTCTTCTTTGATGAGGTTTCCATCCTTGACCTCAACTCTGAGTCTAGTGATGCAGTTGTCCACATCCACGATATTGTCAAGACCACCAAGACCTTCTAAAATATTCACTGCAGTAGCTCTATCCTGATCTGAAACGCTCACGAATGCTGAAGTTTCTTCCTCCTCGCTGAAGTCGGAATCTCTTCTCCCTAGAGTCATGACGTTGAATTTAGTAATGATGAAGGTGAAAGCGAAATAGTACATGGCGAAGAATATAGGTCCAGCGATAAGATAAAGATACCACTTGGTTTGACCACCTTGGAGTACACCAAAGACGAACCAGTCAATGATTCCGCCTTGGATGTTTCCTATAGCTGCTCCAAACATGGCTGGAACAAGGAATGCCAGACCTGCAAAAATGGCATTAACGACCCAAAGGATAGGTGAGATGAAGATGAAAGTGAACTCGATAGGTTCTGTGATACCTGTAAGGATTGCTGCAGTGACACCGGCCAAGAAGAACTTGAGTACTTTATCCCTCTTCTCAGGAAGTGCTGTACGGTACATAGCCAGAACTACAGCAGGCATACCGAATACCATGTGTAGAATCTTACCTTGTGCCAAAAACGCTGTGGCATTTTTTGAGAATTCCAATTGGTTGTCTAGTTGATAAAGGTATATCTGAAGTGCTCCCACCAAAGTTTGTCCGTCAATATTCTCAACCCCACCAAGGGCTGTGAATCGGAAGGTTTGGTTTAAGATATGGTGAAGCCCTGTAGGATTGATGATTTTCTCTGTGAAACCGTAGAGGAATACCCCAAAGAGTCCGCTCTCACTGATGAGTTTGCCCATCATGATGATGACGTTGTTCACCAACGGCCATATGAAAGTCAAAACGATACCTACCACTACCATGACAAGAGCTGTGATAATCGGTACGAATCTCTGACCGCTGAAGAATGTCAGTGATGCATGAAGCTCAGTCTCACGGTACTTATTGTGCAGATACACAGCCATCAGTCCGGCGATGATACCACCAATAACATTGGTGTTGTAAACAAAAATCCCTAGAACGTTTGTAAACAAAGCGTTTTGCAGAGTGGCATCAACTTGGCTCAGGCCACCTGTTTCCATCAGATACGCTACAGAAGTTGTGTCGACTGTATTTCCTTGGACCGAGAGAACGTAGCTCATACCAATCAGCATGGCTATGTATCCCACTGTTCCTGCGTAGACAGCCACACCCTTATCTCTCTTGACCATCCCTAATGGAATGGACATTGCAAAGAGTAGCGGCAACTGTCCAAAGGGAAGTCCAGCAAGCTTTCTAATCAGACCCAGTACCGTCTGCAACCCCGTATTCCCTAGAAAGGGAAGGGTTGCGATGATATTTTGGTTCTGAAGAGCTGCTGCCAGCCCCAGGAAGATTGCCATGAAAGACAATAGACTGATCGGGAAAAGCAATGATTTCCCGAAACTTTGGAAGTTTTTCTTAAAATTTGACATGATTACTCACTCCTTAATTAAATGGATTTTACTTTTTATCAACAATCATGTTAAGAATCTCCTGAGGTTTTAGAGTGGCAATCTCCATGGATTCCAATCTGTTTTCCATGGCATCAGCTCTGTAGGTTTTTTCAGGAAGTTTTATGACCAGTGTTTCTCCTGTGGGGTTGAATATCCGTAGAAAGATTTCATTTTCTGCTTCGGTTAGCTTCACCGCCGAGACGACCGCTTGTCCCAGATCAAGGGTAAGATTCCCCTTAGAAATCACAAGTTCCTCTCGTGCATTGAGATTGAATCTGTTGAATTCTTTTCTCTGGTATCCCATAATAGGGCTCAGGTATTTCTTCGCTTCCTTGCCCAAATTCAATTCCGTCTTGTGGAAGGAGAAGGCGACGTGGAAGGTAAATGTTTTACCCATAAGTTCATTGTCAGGCGTCTCTATCTCTATGCCTGAGGGTCTTCCTGGTCTGTTGACCAATTCCCTCTTCCCAAGATGGGAGAAGCTTCTAAGGAGAGTAAGATGGATTTCATCCTCCAACACCTCATATTCCTTCAGCCCATAGGTATAAAGTACGGCCTCACCACGCTCTTCTTTCAAACTCACATAGCTCTGACAGGTTTCTATGCTCACGGGCTTCTCCACCCAGTTTTCCTCTTCCCATACGGAGAGTTCTTCTGCAAGATACACGAGTTTCTTCTGTTCCGACAGATAGCCATCCACCGATACCTCGTCGGACACTATCCCTGTCTTCATGACTAATCTGTACCTACTGTCTTTTGCTAGGTTGACATGATTAATTTCGGCATGGACCTTAGGATCATTATCGAACATTCTGAAGGTTCCTGAGAATACTGCTTCAATGTCATCCGGCCCCTCTTCCCTTTGAGAAAGGTCAGATGGAACTGCCATGGACCAGGTGAAGATCATTTCCTGAATGCCTTTTCCGGATTTCTTTTCTACCTGAAGGATGCCTGCTGTTGAGCTGTTTATGACCCTATCTTTCAGGGGCGGTGAATAGTCATAACTATCTCCCGCATCTCCGCTGTTTTCTATGGACAGGATGTTTTTGTGCAGTTTCCCTGTTACATAATCTTCATAATTTAGGATGTTGTCTGCCACATAAAGTTTTCCCCAGCGATTCTCAATGCCCTTGCCTTCAGCTACTATCAATGCATCGTGGATATGTTCCACTTCAAGGAATTTGAAGTATCTGACGCTTAGACCTTCCATCTGATCCACATGAACCATTACCTTACTTCTGTACACCTTAATATCCAGAAGTCTTGCAGCCACCTGCCTATCAATCAATCCAGCATCTTCCTCGCCCTGAGAAAGCAAAGTGTAGGGCACTTCCTTGTCTTCTTCGTCCAGTATCTTGAATCCTTTGGTCCTTGTAATCATTTCCATCTCCACATATTCATCCTGTCTTCCTTCAGGAAGGGGATTCACAATGACCAATGTGTTGTTATTCGTTCTGTCCGCCATGGTCAATAATCTCAAGTGAAGCTCTATCTGTGTATCAATCATTTCCTTGGCACAGAGTAACCTTTGCTTTATATCCTGATTTACCTTGTCTGAGTTACACCCTCCGATACTGTCATGGGCATGGGCCCCGAAGAGAAGCTTCAAGATGGCTTCTACGACGCCATGAGGATAAGATATGCCCGCATCTTCTCCTATGACCGCAAGCGGTTCAAGGACATTATAGAGATTGTACTCGATTTCTGAGTTCAGAAGCTTGATGTCCATCCTAGTTGAACCGATGGTCCTATGTATTCTGGCGTGTCTACTGTGGGTGAGTTCCCCATTGACAACCTCTAGGCTATCCTTGTCCAGAGAATCAACATAGCTCTCAAAATCTGATATGGAAATGCTGTCATCAGGATAAATTTCCCTCATATTCTCCATGACTGTTTCGATGTTGGACTGGATAGGCATCTGATCATGGCCGTTCATGATGAGTCTGGCATCTCCTGCAGAGTACTTGTCCAGGACCGGCATGATTTTATTCATTCTATCTTCAAGTTCATCTATGTTCTCTTCCAGATATTTGGCTCCCTGATAGCCCGCAGCAAGATTCACTCCAACTATTTTAGTGCCATCGATGCCCTCCCAAAGGAAGTCTGATTTTTTAGCTTTCAGTTCACTGAAACCTCTCCAGAAGAAGGTTGATTCAATACCAAACTGATTATATATCTGTGGCATTTGGCTGGCGTGGCCGAAGGTATCAGGGGCATAGCCGACCTTCATGGGCTCGCCGAACTCCGAGGCCCTTTTTATGCCATAGTACAGGTTTCTATAGATGGATTCTCCATGAACCAAAAGAAGATCTGTCTGAGTATACCAAGGACCGACTCTGAGACTCCCCTTACCCACTAGGTTTCTCAGTCTTTCCTCTGCTTTCGGTTCCAATTCCAGGTAATCATCTATCATAACGCTCTGTCCATCTAGGATATATATGGCATCTGGATGCTTCTCCAGATATGACATGACCTCCTCCATATGGTTTCTTAGGAGCACCTTCGTTTCGTCTTTAGTGAAGTACCATTCCCGGTCCCAATGTGTGTGCATGATTATCTTAATATCTCTTTTCATATTTACCTCCAAGTAAACTTTTTTGTTCATAGGTTCATTATAGCGGTTACATTTCTGCATAGGTTCCAATATGTTGGATAATTATCCAAATTGATTTTATATTAAAACATACAAAAAAATCCTCCTAAGCTCTGAATATTGGTTGGCCAACCCAATATTCAGAGCTTAGTGAGGATCTTTTACACAACCACTATCAGCTTTTCAGAACGGATGCCTTCTGTTGTTCTATTCGTCCTTATATTTTTCTTTAAGATGGTCAATGACTTCGTTGACCATCAGGATCATATGAAGCTGCTGTTCCCTTGAGATACCTTGCATCTTATCCACCGGCACATCATGAAGAAAGCAGACAGAGCTGGTTTTCATGAGGGATGAATCTTTCTTGGTTATGCTTACTACCTTCATTCCTATCCTTACTGCATCTTTTGCTACTTGAATACACCTTTGTGTTTCCCCAGAACTGGATAAAATGATCAGTGTATAGTCCTGAAACTTCCTTAGCATCTGCATCTCTTCTACCAGCATGGCTGGAATACCAAGATACAGAAGCTGCCTCTGGAGATATAGGGCAGAAATGTGAGAACTACCTAGCCCAAAGAGCATAACTTTCCTTCTGCCTTGGTAGAGTTCCTCTGCTAACTTCACTCCACTATCGAAATCAATTTTCCCCAATATATACTCTGTTTTTGAACTATGCCGTTCAACGGATGAATTCATGTTGGAAAGATCGTCTATGATGGCATACTTCAGTTCACTGAATCCTTTGAACCCCAATAGTTTACAAGCTCGATTCAGCGTTGCTTGGGAGGTGAAGCTTTCTTCGGAAACCTTAACAGCCGTGTAATTCGGGATACTTTTAAAGTTTATTTCCAGATAATCCAAGACGGCGGCCTCACTTTTACTCACTTGACGCTCGAAGTTTCTCTCTTTTAATTGATGTATCACTCTGTATTTCAAGTTGTTCTCCTCCTGAAATATGGGTGGGCTTTAATTTTAGTATTTTTTGCATTCTCCCACCTGTTTCTATATAATTTCTGCTTAATAATTTTCAAAACCTATCGTGGCCATGTTTTTCGATGTTCTTTGGGGTAATAGATGCAAGAAACTGGTAATTCTCAGAGGAGTGGCACTTATAATCCGCAATTCAGAAAAGTTTTTTGCGAAAAAAATTTAATGTATTAAGAGGATACATGCCCTTGCCAATACGTAGATTTCTACACGTACACAAACAAAAACATCATTTATGATATGCATGCCCATGGATAATCCTAAACGCTCGATAGATCTGTTCGACTAGCACGAGGCGCATGAGTTGGTGCGGGTAGGTGAGTTTGCCGAAAGAGATGTGCTGGTTGGCGCGGGACAGGACGGCTTGGCTGAGGCCGAGCGAGCCGCCGATGATGAAGACGATGTCGCTTTTACCAGCGGTGCCGAGTTTGTCGATTTCGTTGGCGAATTCGACCGAATCGTACTGCTTGCCCTGGATTGCCATCGCGAAGACATAGCTCTGTTCCGGGATTTTTGCGAGGATCTTTTCGCCCTCTTTGTCCTTGATGATTTCCATTTCCTTATCGCTCAGGTTCTCGGGCGCCTTTTCATCCCCGACTTCAATGATCTGCAGTTTGCAGTAGCTGCCGAGCCGCTTCGTGTATTCGGCGATGCCCTCCTTCAGGTATTTTTCCTTCAATTTACCGACTGTGATGATTTTTATGTTCATTGCTATTCGCTCCTTTTTCTATTCATCTACTATCCTATGGGAACAGGTGCGATTTCGCAACCGTCTTTTTCTTTGACAGTTTTTTGACGGAAATATTTCACCAATCCAAAGACTATTCTTTTATTAACCAATTTTGTTGTTCACTCTTATTATAATAGGAAGAAAAGTACAATTTCCCTCTGAAAAAGGCGTGAAAACCAGTTGCTTTTTTCCGCAAATGATTTAAGATACTCTTATGCTTTTGAGTTGCTTTATCATGCAGTAGGATTATAATGTAAGGAATAAATTCTATTCGCGTGCTATTTGAGAGGAGAATTTGAGCCATTGTGTTAAAGAAATTTTCGAGTTGGTCTGTATCGCAAAAGATTGCCACGAGCTTTGCTTTTGTCATTTTTACCGGATCGATTCTGTTGACGCTGCCGATCAGTCAGCTGCCGACTTCGAATGCAACCTATTTCGACAACCTGTTCACATCAATATCGATGGTGTGTGTGACCGGCCTGTTCACCGAATCTGTCCATGATTCCTACACCATCTTCGGTCAGGTCGTCGGGATCATCCTGATGCAGATAGGCGGCTTGGGCTTGATGACCTTGATTGCTTCCGTCATCACCCGTTTAAGGGGCCGCATAGGGCTCCGCAACCGCCTGGCCGTCCAGGAAGGGATCAACCGCGGTGATGCCCGAGGATTCAGGGAATACCTATCGGATATCCTGAAATATACAGCCGTTTTTGAAGGCCTCGGATTCATCCTGCTGTCTTTCCGATTTGTTCCGGAAATGGGTTGGCCGATGGGTTTGTTCACCTCCCTGTTCTTGGCAGTCTCCGCGTTCTGTAACGCCGGCTTCGATACGTTAGGTAACGTCAGTCTAGTCGATTACGTTCATGACCCATTGGTGAATTTCACCATCACTTCGCTGATCATCTTGGGCGGGATCGGTTTCTCGGTCTGGTTCGATGTATCAAAAAGTGTGAAATGTTATTTGGGCAAGAAGTGCAGACCCAGCATACGGGTATTTTTCCGTACGCTATCCTTGCACAGCCGCTTGGCGATCAGTGTTTCCCTCGCGATTATCCTTATCGGCCTAATATTTTTCGTTGCGGTTGAATACAACAATGACAATTCGATCGGAACCTTCACCTTCCCGCAAAAACTCATGGCCGGCTATTTCCAGACCGTCACCATGCGGACGGCCGGATTTGCGACCATCGACTTTACGCTGGTCTACCCTTTCACACTCTTCTGGTTTGTGCTCACTATGTTTATCGGGGGCTCTCCAGGAGGTACCGCGGGCGGTCTGAAAACGACGACATTCGCGATCATCCTGCTTACGCTATTCAACGAATTGCGCGGACAGAGCAATGTGAACGTCTCAAATCATACAATCAGTCGCCAGCAGGTCCGTCAAGCTTTCGTGATCTTTATGGCCCTTTTGGCAACACTCATCATCGGTACCAGTCTGTTGAGCATCCTGAATCCGGAAGTGGATTTCATTTTCATCCTATTTGAGGCAGTATCAGCAATCGCGACAGTTGGTGTCAGCGCCAATTTGACGCCTACGTTAGGGGAACTGAGTCAAGCCGTTATCATGGTTCTGATGTTCGCCGGTCGTATTGGCCCGATCACTATGTTGGACAGCTTAGTCAGACGTACACAGAAAGTGCAAGATGTTGAATTTTCTAAAGGAACTATCCTGATCGGATAATAGCAAAGAGGAGCGTATCTAAATATGAGTAAATTGGTTGGAATTTTGGGGCTTGGTATTTTCGGCTCGACGATCGCAAAAACGTTGAGCGAATTCGATGCGGATGTTATCGCCGTCGACAAGGATCCTGAGAACGTAAACCGTCTGGAACCATTCATCACAAAAGGAATCATCGGGGATGTAACAGATTTGGCCTTGTTGGAATCGATCGGACTCTCCGACTGCGATACGGTCGTGATCGCCACCGGTACGGTATTGGAAGCCAGCGTGCTGGCCGTCATGAACTGCAAAAAATTAGGCATCAAGCATATCATCGCAAAAGCCAAAAATAAAAACTACCGTGAAGTTTTGGAGGCGATTGGCGCCGATACGGTCATCCTGCCTGAAAAAGAAACCGGGATGCGCGTAGCCAAAAACATCCTGCGCACAAACATTGAAGATGTGGTGAACCTGGATGCCCAGACTTCCATCATCGAATTCTATCCTCCCGCCAAATGGGTAGGCAAAACTCTCGGCGATTTGGACCTGCGCAACAAATACGACATCAACATCATCGGTCTCCGCAAACACCGCGGCGAACACCTGAACGTATCCTTCTCAGGCGATTATATTGTGGACAAAGACATCGTGCTTGTCGGCATCACCGAATCAGATGTTTTTGAACGTTACGACTATTTGAACCAACTGACTTAATCTATACATGTTGGAGTCGCCTCCTAGAGGCGGCTCTTTTTTGTTCTATTTGTGGCGGAGATGCACATCGTATGCGCCGCGGGGAGCGGCGAAGGTCTGGCGATGTTACCGGGGACGGCGGAGCGGGCGGTTGTCCGATTCTTTCCGGTTATCGGACAACCTTCTTTATAAATTCGACCTGCTTGTCCGATTCTTTCCGGTTATCGGACAACTCCGCCCTGATACTGCTCCGAGTTTTATATAATCCCTTCGGTTATGCCCACTTCACACACCCAACTCACACCTTATCCACAAAACTTATCCACATGTACACACGTTCCCCCGTTATTTAGTGGTAGCATTATTTTTGGACACATCATCTTGATTGCTTATAAAACGATTGACTCCATTACCCCAAAAGTTACACACACCCTATATTGAACAATCTTTTTATCCAGAAACACTAATTTAACAACGTTATTTAACTTTATTTCACATGCGACCACCAAACAATCCACAGGTTCTCCCGATTTCTGTGGATAACTTCCGTTTTCAGAAAGCACCGCTCCCATCATCATTTACGCGTTTTGCACATGAAAACTTTTTTTCCACAGAAATTATCCACATTCATGTGGATGTTTACTCTTTCCGGCATCATTTTTCGTACGGAGGTGGATTAATTGATGTTATCAGTCTGTATCCGAAATGCCCACTCACATTACCGGTCCGGATTGATGGATTCTTTTGATTTATTCATCTTTTTGGCCACATTTCAGCCCTGGTAGATGGATTCCTGGGGCTTTTATCCATCTTCCCGCCCATCGGATCAAATCCCTCGCCTAGAGCCCCGCTTCTATCACCCAAAAAACGCAAAACACCCCGGATGGCTACTCTCAAGAGAACCCATCCGGGGTGTTTAACATTTCATTTTCTGTTCAGCTTATTCGGCTGAAGTCTGTCCTTCAGTCAGGGTTACGGTCGTCGACTGCAGCGTGCCTTCGCGGTAGTAGGAGATTTCCACATCGGTTCCTACTTCCAGTGCATACAAGATTTTGCGCAGGTCGACGATGCTCGTTACGGCTTCGCCGTTCATTTCGGTGATGACGTCGTATTGTTCCAAACCGCCCAATTCGGCGGCGGACAAGGCTTGGACTTCCGCAATGACGACGCCTGCCGTCACATCATCAGGCAGAGTCAGGACCGAACTTTGTTGGGACGCGGAAATTTGGGAGAGATCCAGCATGGATACGCCCAGGATCGGACGGATGATTTCGCCGTTTTGTTCCAGTTCGTTGATGATGGTCAGAACGTCGTTGCTTGGGATCGCAAAACCCATCCCCTCAACATTAGAATCGGATATTTTCATCGAGTTGATGCCGATGACTTGGCCGGCGATATTGATCAAGGCGCCACCGGAATTACCCGGATTGATTGCCGCATCCGTCTGCAGCGCCGTCACATCCCAGTCGACAATGCTGTCGCCATCCACATCTGTGGATACAGAACGGTTCTTGGCTGAAATGATCCCTTGCGTGACCGAAGTGGCAAACTCGGTTCCAAGCGGAGAGCCGATTGCGATGGCCGGTTCACCGACATTCACAGCGTCCGAATCACCGAAGGAAGCCACGGCAGTGACATTCGATGCCGGGATCGTCAAGACGGCCAAGTCGGTCCAGACGTCGCTGCCCACGACGGTCGCTACTTCTTTCGTGCCGTCCTTCATCAGGATTTCCAGTTCATCCGCCCCGTCGATGACGTGGTTGTTGGTTACGATATAGGCAAGGTCATCCTCGATCTTATAGATGACCCCGCTGCCCTCACTCGATGTCTCTAAAGTCCCGTTTGTGGTGTCAGAAGAGTTCTGTGGCAGATCGAAGCCGAACATGTTCGGATTGCCCGCCTGCATGTTGATGATGGAAACGACTGCGTCCTGGACTTTTTCCACAGCTGCGGTCGTATCGGTGGTTATGTTGACGGCAACGTCCGTAACGGTTTCATTGATGGCTGTATTTCCGCTGTCGCCTGTTCCGGATCCATTACCGAGGATGCCCGAACCGAACAGCAAGCCGGCACCGATCAGGGCGACCATACCGCCTCCGATCAATCCGCCGACGATGCCGTTCCTGATTGGTGAATTTTTGCGGTCTTTTGGACGTCTGGATGCATCCTCATTCTCGCTTACGCTGTTGTATACGCGCGCGCGTTCCTCTTTGTTCATTGTGGGCCTTGTGGCTGATTCCGGTATCGGCTCTTCCTCAGAAACCACGTCCTCGCTAGCTGTTTCTTCGACCTCCGTGTATTCTGCCTCTATTTCTGTTTCTTCGGATAAGTCTTCTTGCATGTGATCAGCAGATGGAGCGTCGGCGGCAGTCGATTCAATCTCAGTTTCCGTTTCATTGTATGCTTCTTGATCGATCGGATTTTTTTTATTTTCTTCGTCCCTGTCCATGTTGATTCCTCCTTATCGTTCTACATACTCAGTATAGTTCCTTATTTTGAATAAATTATGAAGATAGTAAGAGAATATTTCGGAAAATTGATCCTCAGTGAGCTTATTGTATCATATCCGCGTATGCAAAAAGGAGCGGAATCACTCGATCCGCCCCTTCTGCGCTTGCAATCCTGCTGCGCGACTAAACTCTGAAAAGTTCGGTCGGCTCGTCCGGATCGGTATCATATACAAAAAAATCTTCATTAACGCCCATGCCTTTTTGCATCAAGATACTTTCGGCGGTATGATGCGCCAACGTCTTGATATTGTTGTCCCGGCTCAAATGCCCGAGATAGATGCGCTTCGTCCGGTCGCCCAGCATTTCGGCGACGGCGGCAGCCCCATCTTCATTGGACAGATGGCCTTCATCCCCCAAAATACGCTGCTTCAGTGACCAAGGATACCCGCCCATGCGCAACAATTCCAGATCGTGGTTGCTTTCGATCAGGTACGCATCCGCATCCCGCAAAAGACCGCGCAAGCGATCGCTGACATAGCCGGTATCGGTCAACATGACCATCTGCTTGCCTTCATGATGGAAGGAGTAGAACTGCGGCTCCGCGGCATCATGGGAAACGCCGTAACTTTGGATATCGACATCGCCCAAGGTCAGCACCTGACCCATCTCGAAGATGTGCTTCTGCTCGGTTTTGACGTTGCCGATGATGTGATCCATCGCTTTCCAAGTCGCTTCATTCGCATAAAGATCCATGTGGTACTTGCGCGCCAGCACGCCTAAGCCGTGCACGTGGTCGCGGTGTTCATGCGTGACGAGGATCGTGTCCACATCCGCAAGGTTCCGATCGATTTTCTCCATCAGACCGGCTATTTTCTTTCCACTCAGTCCGCAGTCCACCAATATTTTGCGTTTGGGTGTCTCGATATAGGTGCAGTTGCCGGAACTGCCGCTCGCCAGATAGCTGACGCGCATGCCCTCTTTTTCTATTGTGTCAATCAAACTTAGCCCCTCCAATACATCCATAAGTGTAACTTATTTTTTGGAAAATGCCAGTAATTTTTCTCCATGTTAGGAAAAGTTAATCTTCGGCACAGCATGGGGAATATCATTAACTTAAGGGTATTGACAAATAAGAGGTGCGGGGAAATGGGAGAGAAATCCTCTCATTGATCCATCCTGAATCAGTTGGAGTGTCATTTTTGCCCCTCCTTTTGATATATAATGCTTACTCATTACATTAAGTATATGGGATGGTATGGGCGATCAGAATTCAGAAGAAATGCTCAGCGCGGTGGCCAAAATTGTCGAATAGGTGAGTTAGATTCGACAATTTGACACCAGATTGGACCGAGATTGTCGAATGTCGAGAAACTTTCGACAATTTGACATCATGTCGGACCAAAATTGTCGAATATCTGAGGAACATTCAACAATTTGGCCCCGCAGTCAAAAAAAGCGAGAATGCATTCATGATGCATTCTCGCTTTTTTTACAGTTGTCAAGTTGCTTAAGTTAATGACATTGACTTCATGGGGAGGCCACTCCGAAAGCCGCTTATTTTTTTGGTTTGCCCCAAGCTTTCTTGGCGATTTTGAGCGCACGCAGTTGGGCGGTCTTCTTCGATCGGTTCTGTTGGCTCTGCACCAGGATCGCATCCAGCAAGGTGATTCCCTCTTCCACGAATTCGCCTTTGTTCAGCATGACGCACTCCGCCTGTCCGGCCATCGTCGCATCCGACATCTCCGCCCGCGTAGGCACACCCGTTTTCACCATGTTCTCGAGAACCTGGGTGCTCCAGATGACGGGAATGTGCGCGGCCTCGCAGATCCAGAGTATTTCTTCCTGCAGTTCCGAAAGCCTCAGGAACCCTGCCTCGGCAGCCAAGTCCCCGCGGGCGATCATGATTGCCAATGGATTTTTGCTGGCGGCGGCAACAATCAGTTCCGGCAGATGATTCACGGCTTCAACCGTTTCGATTTTGATCACAAGCGGGATGGCGACTGCTGCTTCACTGCCGACTTGCTCCGCCAACGTTTTCTGGATAACGGCGATGTCCTTGCTGCCGCGGACAAAAGAGAAGCCAAGGATATCGGCCTCCTTTTCGGCCACCAGTAAGTCTTCGCGATCCTTATCCGTCAAGATCGGCATCCTGAAAGTTGATTCCGGGAAATTGAGCCCTTTCTGCGCCTTCACTCTGATTCCCTTTGGCTTGGCCACTTTTCCGACCTGCACGACGACGCCTTGCGGTTTCTGCTCCACAACACGCCCTTCCAGGACGCCATCATCCAAAATGACCGGACTGTCGACCTTGAGCTCATCAAAGAGGTTCAGGCTTTCGCTGAACACAATGATCGGATAGTGTTTCAGATCTTTGAAGGAAGCATCCGCCGACAGGAAGAATAAGTCGCCAACCTTGAGGCGCGGCTTCTCCTTTTCGCTGATGACGGCATCCACCCGGATCTTCGGACCCGCGATGTCAAAATAGATGCGGCAATTTTTGCCGGCAGTTTTTTGGGCTTCCCGCAGGTTTTCGACCATCTTAAGCCAGACCGTGCTGTCATCATGGGCGCAGTTGATGCGGGCGATATCCATGCCTCTATCCAGGAGACGGACAAGGAAGGCGTTATCTTCTGCGGCCTGTTCCGGAAGGGTGACCATGATCCGGGTCGTCCTGTGCTTTGGTGGGTCACCCAATAAGGCGTTCGCCTCGGTCGCCAGTTTTTTCCGGCCCGGGAATTTCTCGGTTGACTTAGGATAGTCATCCAGCTGCTTGATTTCCCCTGACATCAGCGCCAAGTTGCGGACGATCGCATCCAGCTGTTGGAGCACTTTCGATTCCGTCCTTCCCAGTGAGGATAGACCCCATTTTGACAGACGGCTCTGCAAGGGGCGGATATCCCTGCGGCGCAACGCCAGATAGTACGCCAAGTTTTTGCCGCTGAGTTGGAAGGACGTCCGGGAAATGCCCGGCTCCCATTCTTCATAGAGGGCATTGCCTTCTTGGTAGACCGCCTGACGGATCGCCTGCATCTCCTGATAAAGCGACTGCAATTCATTCCATTCTTTTTCTTTCATTTTGTTCGCACCTCGACCTTTCATCATTCATCGAATATAGGATGGCTGCCGGAATATAGCCCGGTATCTGAAACAAAAACACCCTGCTCTGCTTCAGAATAGGATGTTTTTGAAAGTATGCACGTCATTCGTCAGAAAGCCCCGCCGCCGGAGCCGCCACCCGAACCTCCGGATGAGCCGCCACCGAAACCGCCGCCGAAGCCGCTGCTGTTCGAGGAAGTCGGCATCGATTTGGTTACGCCTGTGTTGATGCTGTTGTTCAGCATGGACAGGAAAATGGCGTTGTTCATGTAGTAATAGCTGCCGAATGCGGAAGCTTGGATTTCATTCACAGGGAACTCGACCTTCATCTGCTTCATGACTTTGTCGGCCACACCCAGCGAAACGGCATAGACCAAGAAATGATCCCACAAAGCGATGGATCCGACTTCACGCATCGGGAAATCACCCACGTCCTTCAGCATGTTGCGGAAACCGGCCCATTCCTGTTTCGTGCGTTCACCCTCGGCCGTCATGATCGGTTTGGCTGCTACTGTAACGACCTGAATGAAACTGATTACCACACTCAATACCACAAGAATGATCACCCAAGCAGTAAAGCTCCCTGTGGCAATAGCGAGAGCTGAGATCGCAAACAATAAAACGACGCTGGCGACCAACGCCAGGACTGCGAAGGCAATCGCTTTGGCATTGTCCTTCGAGCGGTAGTTCTTGCGTTTCGGCGTGGCGACATCCATCACCCGTTCTTGCCATTTGACCCGATTCTCATTGAAGCGTTTGGCTTCCGCCGAATTGTCGGCGATGTTCTCGATATCGTCGAGCGTGACGCTTTCCCCATCCCCGACATCGCTGATGAACCAATCCAAAAGCAGCTTTTCATGGCTCAGGAGCGGGGCATTTTTCGTGTCCTTGATCTGCATCAGACGGAAGGAGTCTTCCGGCGCTTTTTCCCGCCCGAAAAGCCCTTTTTGGGGAATCTGCACCGGCGAAATCGTCAGATAGCCTTTCCGCACCAAATCCAGGATAGTGGCCGAAATGTCGGCAGCTTGCACATTTCCGCTGAAGACGGCACCGTTCATGACGGCAGGCGTCATATCCTCAGGCAATTCATAGATATGATCCGGCAGATGGATTTCCTGCGGGATTTCTCTTTTCCGGACTTTCCTTATCCACAGGAATGCCAGGATCGGCAAAATCGGTGAAACGATCGCAAGTGCGATGGCTGCCATGCCGAACAGGGCAGCATTGCGTTCTTCCTCTTCCGCCAATGCGGCTTCCTGCGCCAATATTTCATCAAATTTATCCTCGTTCACCACATTCGGATTGTCTGCGGTGATGCTGGTCGGGAAAATCACATGGGCCTCCACGAATTGATTAGTCGGATTCTGTGGAACGTACAGGAAGACTTTTTGATTGTCTTGCAACGTCACTGAACTGTTCTCATCGCCGCCGTGGCCCCAAGCGCGCAATTCCTCTTCACCGGTCGCTTCCGGCAAAAGTATGGTGACGTCCACATCATTCAACGGATCCTCCCAGGCGGAACCGATGACCTTGCGGTTGAATTCGGCGATGTCGTTGTAATTCGTGATGATTTCAGGAATGCGGTATTGATAGATGACCGTCTGGATCTCATCCGTCATTTTGTTGTATACGGTAAAATTCAGGTAATCGCCGGTGTTGTCCAGTTTGAACGTCCCCGGTTCCTCCGTGTCGCTTAGAGCAAAAGGGAAGGGACTTTCCGACAGATAGCCTTGCATCGACACTTTGACATCTGTCGGATCCGCTACCTCCGAAATATCCAAATCATACAGCACCCCATTGAATTCCCCTTCAAAATCGTAAGTGATGCTCTCGGTAAAAAAAGCGCTGCCATTCCGCTGTATTTCGACCAACACATCATAATTCGTAATCTCATAGGAACGGGCCTGTACTTCCTTCTGTCCAAATCCAATCAAAAAAAAGAACATGAACAGCACAATCGAGCCTATCCGTTTCATTGTTACCTTCCCCTTCCGATACCTCCATCAAGCTTATCGCTTCTGATATCCCCATTTTAACAAACTTTGGGCCGTTAAAAAAGGAAGAACCTCATTTCGAGCAATGTCATTAACTTAAGGGCATTGACAAATAAGAGACAGGTAGAAATGGGAGAAGTACTCTCTCATTTCTACCTGTCTCTTTCGTTTCTGGCAA
>NZ_QAOM01000019.1 GCF_003051085.1 Trichococcus patagoniensis
GACAAATGAAATCACTCCTTAAAATATCTGGCTTAGTCACCTTTATTTTAACAGAGTATTTCATTTGTCCTTTTTTTTGCACTTTTCACAAAAAAGGTGTTGATGAAATTTACTTCATCAACACCATTTATTATAGAACCAAACTATAGCGATATATGGATGACATGGTTATTTTCGGGCATTTTAGTTTAGCCGATTTTGTAAGGAAACTATAGCTATTAATAATCACTCAAGATCTGTAACTGAATTTTAGTTTAGCCGATTTTGTAAGGAAACTATAGCAAACCATTTAGTATAATAATCCAAAAAAAGATTTTAGTTTAGCCGATTTTGTAAGGAAACTATAGCGCACATTGAATGGCATGGCTGATATTTTTGATTTTAGTTTAGCCGATTTTGTAAGGAAACTATAGCTCTCAATGACTTGGCGCGTCGAATCGGAAGATTTTAGTTTAGCCGATTTTGTAAGGAAACTATAGCGGGTACACCGGGTGAGCAACCCGAGAAAATATTTTAGTTTAGCCGATTTTGTAAGGAAACTATAGCTCGTTAACCGCGCTGCATTGACTAAGCTTGATTTTAGTTTAGCCGATTTTGTAAGGAAACTATAGCTTCGCTTTTGACGCAGAATCAGATATTGTCATTTTAGTTTAGCCGATTTTGTAAGGAAACTATAGCGACCTTGGAACGCGCCTACAGCACGCAGAAATTTTAGTTTAGCCGATTTTGTAAGGAAACTATAGCGTTTGGGGATGTGGACGCGTGGCACTACGGATTTTAGTTTAGCCGATTTTGTAAGGAAACTATAGCACTTAAGGTATAAAAGGTTCTAACACTTTAATTTTAGTTTAGCCGATTTTGTAAGGAAACTATAGCTACAACTCAATGCTTCTAATTACACAACTTATTTTAGTTTAGCCGATTTTGTAAGGAAACTATAGCGATTTGAGTTGCTAGGAAATCCAGCACGCTATTTTAGTTTAGCCGATTTTGTAAGGAAACTATAGCAATGTTGCTGCTGGTGAGCGAGTTGAAATAATTTTAGTTTAGCCGATTTTGTAAGGAAACTATAGCACTGAGACTGCGTACCGTATATTTGATATATTTTAGTTTAGCCGATTTTGTAAGGAAACTATAGCTTTGAATATTAACAAGGCTGTCAGCCATGCATTTTAGTTTAGCCGATTTTGTAAGGAAACTATAGCCCATGATGCAATAACATGATACTCCTGAAAATTTTAGTTTAGCCGATTTTGTAAGGAAACTATAGCCTGGGAGCTGGTCTGCGTTCAGTGAATTGATTTTAGTTTAGCCGATTTTGTAAGGAAACTATAGCCATGGAAAGACAAGTAGGCTATGATGCCAAATTTTAGTTTAGCCGATTTTGTAAGGAAACTATAGCATATCAGAACGTCTCGAAGTCTGAGTATGCATTTTAGTTTAGCCGATTTTGTAAGGAAACTATAGCTAGCACTCACGCTTCCTTTTCTTTGTTTGTATTTTAGTTTAGCCGATTTTGTAAGGAAACTATAGCTGATATCTACAGTATAATATACATTGTCATATTTTAGTTTAGCCGATTTTGTAAGGAAACTATAGCATCTGAAAATGGTGAAGGTTCAGAATTTGCATTTTAGTTTAGCCGATTTTGTAAGGAAACTATAGCAGATATGCCTGTTACTATTAAAGCTCAAAGATTTTAGTTTAGCCGATTTTGTAAGGAAACTATAGCGGGAGTTCCTTGATAAAGAAGAGGCAAGCAATTTTAGTTTAGCCGATTTTGTAAGGAAACTATAGCGCGGATATCTAATAGGAATTCATCCAGAGAATTTTAGTTTAGCCGATTTTGTAAGGAAACTATAGCGCTTAAGCATGAGAACGTTATAAGGCCGTTATTTTAGTTTAGCCGATTTTGTAAGGAAACTATAGCAGAAACGGGCGGCGAGATACTACAGGGGTTATTTTAGTTTAGCCGATTTTGTAAGGAAACTATAGCTGGCAGACCCGGGTACCTGGGGAGAACGGGATTTTAGTTTAGCCGATTTTGTAAGGAAACTATAGCATGATAAAACATTATACAAAATTCCGTATTATTTTAGTTTAGCCGATTTTGTAAGGAAACTATAGCGCGACTACTCGCCTTAGCACTTGCGTTTGTATTTTAGTTTAGCCGATTTTGTAAGGAAACTATAGCCGTCTGCGGTACCAAAGCAGTTGTCGCTGTATTTTAGTTTAGCCGATTTTGTAAGGAAACTATAGCTGCCGATAGCTTCTATCCATTGGGTAGTGAATTTTAGTTTAGCCGATTTTGTAAGGAAACTATAGCCCATCTTTAAAACGTACGGCATATTGATACATTTTAGTTTAGCCGATTTTGTAAGGAAACTATAGCTACGCCTCCTCACTTGTAGCTGACCAGTCATTTTAGTTTAGCCGATTTTGTAAGGAAACTATAGCGGGAGAACGCGGTAGTAGATCACGGCGGGCATTTTAGTTTAGCCGATTTTGTAAGGAAACTATAGCGTAGGCGTTTATCCGTAATCGCCAACACATATTTTAGTTTAGCCGATTTTGTAAGGAAACTATAGCACAAACGCAATTCTTCGTTAGCCACGTCTGATTTTAGTTTAGCCGATTTTGTAAGGAAACTATAGCCGAAGCAACCGGCTCAAGTGTTACTGAACCATTTTAGTTTAGCCGATTTTGTAAGGAAACTATAGCAGCGTCGGCACCAACTCGGATATCGGTTGTATTTTAGTTTAGCCGATTTTGTAAGGAAACTATAGCCCCTACAGGTGTGAAGGTACCTTTGGGGAAATTTTAGTTTAGCCGATTTTGTAAGGAAACTATAGCGTCAATGAAGCGGAACCCGTTTATGATGACATTTTAGTTTAGCCGATTTTGTAAGGAAACTATAGCACGCCTTTATCCTTCAGCTGCGCAATCTGCATTTTAGTTTAGCCGATTTTGTAAGGAAACTATAGCTATGGGTGCGCTTAGAAACCATATCATTTGATTTTAGTTTAGCTGATTTTGTAAGGAAACTATAGCGGTTCATCCGCATAGTACATGTCCAGCCTCATTTTAGTTTAGCCGATTTTGTAAGGAAACTATAGCCTGCATTCTGCATTGCGGCCGATACAGCATCAAGTCTAGAAGTGGGGATATTAAAGAGACCATCCGGACCTCCATCCGCAATACCAAAAACGATAAAGCAGCTCGAAAAAACTAGCCCAATCAAAAAGCCGCCGTGCACATGATGATATGCAAGGCGGCTTTTACTTTATCATACTTCTTGAATGATCCCATGGTTGAAAATATCATAATCGATTGCATCTTCAGTTTTAGCGACAATCAGCGCTGTTGTTGTATCAGCAGTCACATTCAGGATTGTTCTCAACATTCCCACGAACCATTCTACCCCGGCAAAAAGGGCGATACTTTCAATCGGCAAGTTCATTTGCGGAACTACGATAGCCAAAGATACCAAGCCAGCTCCTGGAACAACGGCATTTGCCAAAGAAGCAAGCGCAGCCAAGAATGCAATATAGATGTAGTTCGTCATTGAGTATTCCACACCATAAATCTGAGAGATTGTGATGACGGTGATCGCCATATGCATAGCAGAACCGTTACTGTTAAGGGTCATACCCAAAGGCAATACCAGTTTTGATACACGCTCTTCAATTCCCAATTTTTCACGGGCATCCTTCAACTCAGTCGGCAACGTAACCGCTGAAGATGTTGTAACGAGTGCCATGATTGCGATTTGCGTCATGTTGTATATCAGACGGAAAAAGCTGACCCGGCAGAAAAATGATGTTAATAAGAACCATACAACGAGATAAACTAAAGTTCCTAATGCATAAACGCCTAAGTATTTTAACAATGGTAAGATAACTTGCAATCCCATATTTGCAATTGTCGAAGCGATAAGAGCAAATATACCGACTGGAGCAATAATCATAACCATGCTGATCAAACGCAAAATGATTTTATTGAAACGTTTAACAATGTCTAAAATCGTGTTCTCTTCATCCTCTACTCTCACGTAGCTCAAAGCCGAACCAAATAAAATTGAGAATACAATGACATGAACAATATTTCCTTCAGCCAAAGCTTGCATGATATTCGTAGGGAAGAAATTCAAAATTGTTTCTCCAAATGACATTGCTGCTACTTCAGCCATTTTGAAACCTTCTCCGGAAATCGAAGCACTGTCGATACCTGTACCTGGTTGGAACAACACACCGAACAGTACACCCATCCCACCAGCTAAAACGGAGGATATCAAAAAGATAGTAAATGTTTTAACCCCCATCGTTCCCAGTGTTTTTGGATTTAATTCGCCAACAGCTTCAATAATCTGTCCCATTACCAACAATACAATGGACATTTGGATGAGACGTAGGAACAATGTCCCGATGACGCTTAAAAAGCCGACGTTTTCACCGAAAAGCGAGCCAACCACGACACCCATAATAGTCATGATGACGATTTGGGTTAATAAACTCATTTTCTTCATACTTGCAACCCCTTTTATACGTGATAACATTATTATAAACTTTTTTCAAGCGTTTACATTATATGTCGCGGATAAAATAATAGAAATGTTTAGCCACATTGTACCCTAGTCAAGGGGTTGACTTCTTGTTCATTTTAGAGGTTTTATTTTACCGGTGCTTATCCAGATGCCGTATGCAAAAAGAGTCCAACGAACTGGACTCTTAATTTTTCTTTCAAGGCTTCGGTTAATGTTGCAGAGAAATTGATGCCCGCTTCTTCAGCTTTTTCAGCTAGGTCGACGGGAATCGTGGTGTTCTTTCTGACAACATTCAATTTGTCGATTCATCGAACTACATTTATTTTTCATGTCTTTTCCTTCACACCAATCCTCTAAAATATACGGGAATTTACTCTGAATACTTTTAAATCTCTTCTTTTTGTGACTTATTTCGGACCATATTTTTACGGCTCTTATTTGAACGCAAGGAGAAGTACTCTTAATCTAGCCTGTATAGAACACGCGTTCTTGAATATGCGCGCCATCCGACGTATACTAAGAGGGTATCCTGCACAGTGACTTGGAAAGGGGGAACGTCCAAGATGTTTGAATTCGTAAATAAAATATTCAGAAATAAGCAAATGAGCGACGAGGAAAAATTGTCGATCATCGAATTGGTTAAGAACGAGGAATCTTTCATCAATCCGAGAGATCTCATCGCAAAGCAGACTGCTCCAAAAAAAGCTGTAACGGAAGCAAAAACAGAATTATGGATCAGCTATGTTTCGCCACCCGTGAGATTGAATGACAATTTGACAGGGCAAGTGGAGGAGGCGGTGGGTACTTTATTTGAAAGCCTATGCGCTTTCGTCGACGTCGAACTGAAGAAAAAGCGTAAAAACATCAAGCATGTGAAGCACGATCGTTACTATTATCATGTTTCCGTTTTTGATGAAATCCATCGGCTGGCCAGAGAAGTGGTTTTCTCGTTTTACAGACAGGACAATATGCACCCGGATGCTTATTTTTCCTACGATCTGAAAGCCATGTTGTCCCGGGATATCCAAAAAATCCTTATCCGTGAGGTTGAGGCGTACCGCAATTATTTGCCATCTCCGGATGAGGAGACCAGAAAACGGTTCGGATTGACGCCATTCGGCACCCGAATCGTCTGGTGGGATCCGTCGGGAAGCGTGCGTGACAAGCAGATTTTCGACAGCACCGAAATGGAGCATTTTAATCAGCTTTCGAAAAGAGCGACGCGGTTCACGGAAGTGCCGTCCGTCATGATCCTTTGCTTGTCGAAATACGTGGATCTTTTGCAGATCGTATTGCGTGATCTGGAGGATGGATCCATCAAATGGAAGATTAAACCGAATAATTATTTCCGGAAATATTTCCGACTGCCGTTGGAAGATTGCCGAGTCTGGACGGAAACGTTCCGGCTGCCAATGGATCTGTACATCCTGACTGAAAACACGGTCCGTCGCGAGGTCGAGGGACTTCGCGTGCTGCCTGATGAGGAAAGTCTGCAGACCCTGAAACAATATTTTCCGGATGAAACGTTCCTGAAGATTCAAGATTCTCTGAGCCAGAAAGTTGAGATCGAGCTGGATTATCCGACCATAACAGCCTTGCGGAACGTGAACAAGACCGTCTGGCATGAGGCTGCCAATCTGTTTATCCACCAACCGGTCGAGCAGTTCAGTGGGCTGCTTGGGGAAGTTGCGGATGATCCAGATCTGAAAAAGATTGCCTCGAAGGTGATCAAACAGATCGAGGATCCGGATAAGCGCATGCTGTTTATTTGCTTGATGGAAAAGCAGGCGTTGCCGCTATCAAAAGCGCTGCAAAAAGAACGGGATGTCTTCATTCATCCAACCAGAAAGGCCGATTATCAGCGTTATCTGAGTGACGAAGATCTGTCTATCGAAAGTTTGCCGGAACTTTTGAAGGCATGTGCGCAACCGGCACGCAGAGAAATCAAACTGGACACAGCCTTGATCAGCGCATCGCATTCGGCCCTCGATACGATCATTGATATGGTAGACACTTACCTTAGCGATGAGGAATCTGTAGAGGGGTTGGGTTCGGCCTTCGAGCTGGATTTTGTTGCCGAAATCGAGCTGTCGCCGGCAGTGGCGGAAGAGCCGGAAACCGATCAGGAATCTGAGCATCTGGCATTCCTCAAACATTTGGTGGCAAGCGACGGGATATCTTTGGATGATTTCAAAGAACAGGCAAAAAATAAAGGGAAACTCCATCAGGCATACCTCACTGAGTTGAATGATGTGCTGTATGAAATATTTGATGATCAAGTGCTGGTGGTCAGCCAACAACAGGTCATCATTGAGGAAGATTTTATGGAAGAAATGAGGGAATGGCTCTATGGCTGAAGCTAAGCTGAGAAAGAAGGATGCCCAAACGATTATTGCCTCGCTTGAGGCCGGCGTCGTGCCGGTAAAAGGGGTACAGCACGTTTTGGTGGGCAGAAGCAACGAAGTCAAGGAAATCATCGACACGTTGCAAAATTTGGAAGACGGCAACAGCGATCTGCGTTTTTGGGTAGGCGATTTCGGTTCGGGGAAAAGTTTTGTTTTGCGGACGATCGAATCGTTGGCGCTGCAAAAGAATTTCGTCGTCTCGACGATCGACTTGACTCCGACGCGGCGTTTCTATGATTCCTCCGGGAAAGCGTTGGCGCTATATAATGAAGTCGTCAACAAGATCGTCATCAAGAACAACCGCGACGGGAATGCCATCGAGACCATCGTCCAGCAATGGATCCAGGTGCTGCTCGAGCAGCTTGCCGCGGAAAACGGCCTGACCGTTCCCGCTTTGATGGAAAAGGCCCATTGGAAATTGGTTGAGAACGCCATCCTGAAGACGACGAATTCCTTCTACTCATCCGGGCTTTCCTATGAATTTGGACAAGCACTGATGAAATATTTCGAAGGGATCGCGGACGATAATATGTCCCTGCAGATTGAAGCGATTCGTTGGATCCGCGGGGATATCACGACAAAGACGGAAGCATCCAAGGAACTAGGCATCAAGAACGTCATCAACGATGCAAATTATCTCATTGCGCTGAAGAATCTGGCGGAATTATTCTTGAAAATCGGCTACAAGGGATTTGTCATCAATTTTGATGAATCCGTCAATCTTTATAAATTGCCCCGCTCGCTGACCCGTGAAAAAAATTATGAGATGATCCTCAATCTGTACAACGAAACGAAAACGAATGAGGCAAAAGGCCTGTTCATCAATTTCGGCGCAACGAAGCATACGGTCTATGACGAGCGAAGAGGGTTGGCCAGCTATGGCGCATTGAAAACCCGCTTCGGCAATGAATTGATGAAAAATAAAGACTATGTCAACGTCAACAGCACCGTCATCGATCTGAAGCCGCTGACACCGGAAGAGATCTTTATCCTTTTGACCAAGTTGCTGGAAATTTACAATACGGCTTATCAGACGACGCTGGTGGTGAAGGACAGCGAAATCCAGCAATACATGGAAGATCAGCTGAACCGTCCGGGAGCCGCGGCCTTCTTGACGCCGCGATCGGTCATCAAGGATTACATCGAAATCCTGTCCCTGCAGCGCCAGAATCCGGACTATTCCTTCTCGCATATCCTTGCCGATCGGTTCGGCAGAAAATCCGCCATCGTGGCGAAGGATGCAGATGACCACGATGAAATAGAGGTTTACTGATGCAGGCATTCGACAGTCTCAGCCGCGATATCCAGCAATACATCTATGACAAGGGCTGGCCCAGCCTGACGAACATCCAGAGCGCCGCCATCAAACAGGTCGCCAACACCGAGCATAATCTGATCTTGTCGGCTCCGACGGCTTCGGGAAAAACCGAAGCGGCTTTCATTCCGGCGCTGAACAGTGTCGAAGATTGGGACACGGGGCTGAAGGTGCTGTATGTTTCCCCTTTGAAAGCCCTGATAAACGATCAATTTCAGCGCATCAGTGAGCTTTGTGCATATTTGGATGTGCCGATCACGCGTTGGCATGGTGAAGTTTCCCAGGCGCAGAAAAAGAAAGTTGTGAACCAACCGAAAGGCGTCTTGCTGATCACGCCGGAATCGATCGAGGGGATGCTGGTGAACCGGCCCGGCGAAGCGGAGCACCTTTTTAAAGGAGTGGAGTGGATCATCATCGATGAGCTGCACAGTTTTCTGGGGACGGAGCGGGGGATCCATCTGCAATCGCTGCTGCAGCGGATCAGCCAATTTATGCAGGTTCCTCGTTTCATCGCGATGAGCGCCACTTTGAACAAGACGGATTTCGGCTATGCGAAAGCCTTCTTCGGTAGCCCGCGGGACACGGATATTCTTGTGGATCGTGTGAAAAATGACTTACTCATCACGATCGATTATACGAGCGGCGAGGCCGGTCCGTTCGTCGCAAGGGAATCCTTGGAGGCGATCTATCAATATTCCAAGACGGAAACGATGCTGATTTTTCCGAATTCGCGCAACCGGGTGGAAGAGATCACCCATAAACTCGCAAAGATGGCGAAAAAGCAGAACGCACCCATCCGCTATTTTGCCCATCATTCATCGGTTGATAAGCTTTTGCGTGAAGAAGTGGAATTTTTTGCCAAACACAACGAGGACCAGTTGTTCACGATCACGTGCACTTCCACCTTGGAATTGGGGATAGACATCGGATCGGTGGACAGCGTGGTGCAGTACGGATCGCCTCCGTCCACTTCCTCGTTGAGCCAAAGACTCGGACGCAGCGGTCGGAGGACCCATCAAAGCATTCTGCACATCGTGGAAGACGACACGTGGGAAATGCTGCAGACCTACGCCGCATTGGATCTGCTCGAGCGGGGGGAAATGGATGCCACGGAGATGATCGAGACACCCTACAATGCTTTGGCGCATCAAGTGATGGCGATCCTTTTCCAAAAGGTCAGTATGCCGCTGACGCAATTGTTGCAACTGAACAAGACTTTTCAGGTCTGGTCGGCGATTTCGGACACGGATTTGGCGCTGTTGCTTGATTACATGGTGGAAAAAGAATTCATCGAAATCATGGAGGACGAAGCGATTGTGGGCTTGGAAGGCGAGCGGCTGCTGCGCTCCAGAGATTTCTACGCACTGTTTTTCACGACCAGCGATTTTTCTGTCCATTACCAGCATGAGCGCATCGGCAGTCTGCCGTTCACGCCGGATATCCAGCTCGACAGCAAAATTCTGTTGGCGGGCCGGGTGTGGATCGTGAAAGATATCGATGTCAAGGCAAAGCGCATCCAGGTGGAAATGACGAAAGAAGGCAGGCCCCCGAAATTCATCAGCGACGAGGGTTTTGTTTCCAATGAAGTGCGTGAAAATATGGAGAAACTGCTGCGGACCGGGGATTATCTGACCTTGAACAACGATCAGATTACCCGCGATTTTGATTTTCTGAAGAGCGCACTCTACTACGATGCAGGCAACTATTGGTATGAGGACAACCAGACGAATATCGGCATCGTGACATTCAAAGGGACTAAATTCAATATCGCCTTGTTGCTGCTCATCAAGAGCATTGCCGTGGAGGGCGAAAAATACCAACTGCACGACAAGCACGCCTTGATCACCGGTCCCGACATGAAAAGAATGATGCAACGCCTCACTGACGAGGATGTCTCTTTGGATACCGTCGCGGCCTATCTGGACAGAAACGAAAAAGCCATCGAAGAATTGACGGCCCATCAGAAGTTCATGCAACTGGTTCCCAAATCATTGCGGATCAAGTGGATCCTGAATAACTTCTTTTCGATTTGAATGCGATGGATGGATGGGGAAAGCGGGCACGCTTCCGCATCGCTGTGCTCCGGTGAACGGAGGCTTCGCCGGAGTTGGGCCTGCATTCGAAGTTGTTTCCTCCGACGAGCGAGGCTTTGTCGGAGGTGAGGCTGAAAGTTACCGGTGAACTCCGGTGAGCGGGTGCTTCACCGGAGCAGGGGACTTGCTGAAGTAGCTGTTCTCCGGCTAGCGGCTATAAAATACATAAGCGTAACGCGTAAAAGCCCTGAGATTTTTTCTCAGGGCTTTTACTATTGAAATATATCAGCCATTATTCAAACAATTCCTTGTCGGAGAATGAGCTGAATGGATTATCTACTTGGTTGGATTCGATGACCTCATCAGAGTGGATGAGGTCTCCAAGACCGTCATTAAACCGACTTTCTAATTGGCTATAAAAGAGTTTTTCTTTCAAGGCTTCGGTTAAGGTTGCGGAGAAATTGATGCCGGCTTCTTCGGCTTTTTCAGCCAGATCGACAGGAATCGTTGTATTTTTTCTGATGACCGGTAATTTCACTTTTTTGGCAGCCGCAATAAGATCAATCATAATATAGCTCACAATCGCTTCGGGATTATCGGCTTTGACAGCGGATAAATCGGAGGCTGCCGGAAGCTGCTTTTCATCGTAAAGCATCAACTCCAATGCTTCAGCGCCATTGGCCAGTGCTTCTGGAATGCCAAATCCTTGCGAAATTGCCCCCGGGACATCCGGAAAGGTCACTGTGTATGTTCCTGGGTCATTTTCTGTATCATCGAGAATTGCTGGATAAGCAACATAATGCGTTTCTGCCATATTGATTTCACCCTCTTTAAAAATATTGTAAGACGTTCATTTAAGATCGGGTTGCTTTGCTTCAACGTCTGAGGCATTACTGTTATCTCCTGTTCCTATTCACATTATATACGCGCTATGCAAATGTTCAAAGCAATGATTGCCTTTAATTCAGATTTTGTGTATGCTTAAAATATAGACTTTTTAGTGGGAAATCTACTTAATTTGATCTTGCCCTTAGAAAGCTGGACATACTACGAGAGGTGCAGTGTTAAAATATGCAAAAATATGTCATCATATCCAATGATATTCGGAATAAAATCGTAAAAGGGGAATACGTTGCCAATCAACAGATTCCTTTTGAAAAAGATATGTGTATTCAATACAATGCCAGCAAGATGACGGTCAAAAAAGCGTTGGACATCTTGGTGGCGGAAGGATTGGTAATCAAAAGGAGAGGTTCCGGTACTTTTGTGAAGGACCTGAACCCGGAAGAAATCGAGCGCGTGACGATGGCGAATCAGTTCCGCGGCACGACTGCGCTCAATGCCGGGAAGACGGTCCATAGTAAAATACTGAATTTTTCGATTGTGGAGGTGCCGGAAGAAGCAGCGAAAAAGTTGAATATTTCCCTTGGCAGTTTTGTATATGACATCTATCGCGTGCGCTATGTGGAGGACGAGCCGACCGTGATGGAAAAAATCTACATGCCGATTGATTTGATTCCTGACATTAAAGATAAAAATATCAACGGATCCATTTATGACTATATCGAAAAAGAGCTTCATTTGAAAATACAAAGTGCGCACAGGACGGTTTCTGTCCGCAAAGCGACTGATTTTGAAGCGGAGGAGCTTGGACTTGAAAAGAGTGATCCAGTGGCGGTAGCCGAGCAGGTCGGCTACCTTGATACCGGCAATGCCTTTGAGTTCTCCACTTCTGTTCATCGCTACGATAAATTTGCCGTCGAAATCGTTTTGACGCGTAATTGATCGGAAGCGTTGTAAGTGTAGTTGCAACTTGGCGGCGCGAACTTGAACTTCGGCGAAGCCATCGTTGGCCGGAGAACAGGGGTGGAAATCACCAGCACCTCCGGTAAGGCCGCGTTCGCCGGAGAACAGACGGGAAATCGTCCATAAACTCCGATGAAACGTTGCTAGCCGGAGAAAGATATCGAAAAGCTTCAAGAACTCCGGCGAAGCCGTTGTTCATCGGAGAACTGTAAGTTACCGGAAATTTCAATGCGAAAGGGCCACCTCAGGCTTGAGGTGGCCCTTTCGCATGCAGTGTTAGGCTTTCATACCTTCAATAAAATCAATCGCGGACTGCAGGATGCTTTTGTCGTTGTCATAGGTGATGGCCTGCAGCGCTTCGTTGAAGGGCATCCAGGCGAAGTCGGTGACTTCGGCATCTTGTTTTTCAATCGTTTCTGTGTGGGCGAAGGCGATGAAGTAGACGACTTCTTTGATTACGTCGGGAGCAGGGGAGTAACTGACTGATTTCCGGAATGAGGTGCTGAGGTCGGTGCTCAAGCCGGTTTCTTCCTTGATTTCCCTTAAAGCTGTTTCGACTTCCGTTTCCCCGGTCTCGACATGTCCTTTCGGGAATGCCCAATGGCCGCCATTTTCGTGTTTGATCAGCAGTACTTTTCGGTTCGTATTATCCGGGGAGAGCACGATGGCTCCGCACGATTTTTCTGATTTCATAGTTTAGTCTCCATTCATAGGATTCATTTATTTTATTGTTGCCTTTGAATACAGTATAGCAAATAATTGATCCAAATCGCAGCCGATTCGGATAATGAATCATTTTGCATCATTCGGCATTTTAAATACAAAAAGATGAAAATTCTGTTTAATGTTCGCTTTTATTGGGGTTATAGCGTTAAAATGTGAAGATTCTCATAATGAAAGCCCTTATAATTCGTTATTTACACTTTACAATTGTATGTGATATCGATATAATTTTATTTGTCGTTAATAAACGAATTATATTTTGTTTTGCAATCATTAATGTTCGTTATCAGGAGGAGAAACATGGAAGAGAAAGTACATACGGGCCTGACATACGGGGTAGAGGATAAACCCGATTTAGGCACGACAATCGTTTTAGGATTTCAGAACGTCATCACCGCATTTGGTGGTTTAGTCGCAGTTCCGCTTATCATTGCCGGGATTGCAGGTTTCGGGGTTGAGGATACTGCTTATATGGTCAGCGCAGCGCTTTTGGCTTCGGGTATCGTTTCAATCATTCAATCAAAAGGTTTCGGTCCGAAATGGTTCCGCGTCGGTGCAGGCTTGCCGACGATCATGGGAACTGACTTTGCTTTTGTGGCGCCAGCTGCTTCCGTCATCGGTGCGGGTGGCATCACGGCCTACTTCGGCGGTACGATGTTGGGCGCTTTACTGGAAGTTGGTTTAAGTTATTTCGTAAAACCTTTATTGAAATTTTTCCCGCCGGTCGTGACCGGATCGGTTATCTCCTTGATGGGGATGACGCTGATGTCCGTAGCGATGGGCTGGGCAGGTGGCGGTTTCGGATCTGAAGATTTCGGTAATCCGATGAACATCGGTATCGCAGTGCTCGTGTTCCTCATCATCGCTTTGATCAACCATTACGGACCAAGCAAAATCGCTCCGGCTGCCGTGTTGATCGGTGCCGCAATCGGTTATGTTGTCTGCATTCCGTTGGGTATGGTAGACTTCGGCCAAGTCGTCGCCGCTGAATGGTTCGCTTTACCACAATTTTTCAAATTCGGCGTACCTGATTTCAAACTTGAATACGCGATTCCTTTCGTATCCGGTTATCTGGTAACAGTCATTGAAACAGTCGGTGTTATGCAGACTTTAGGCGCCGTTACGGAAACGAAATTGACGGATGAAAGAATCGCTGCCGGCGTTCGTGCAGATGGTTTCGGATCGTTCATCGCGCCTTTCATCGGTTCCGGCCCTGCCGCAACTTTCAGCCAAAATGCTGGATTGATTCCTTTGACCCGCAATGCTTCCCGTAAAGTAGCCATCATGGGTGGTATCATCATGATCGTGATGAGCCTTTTCCCTAAATTTGCTACTTTGATCTCCATCATGCCGCTACCTGTATTGGGTGGTGCCGGTATCTTGATGTTCGGTACGGTTGCCGCTGCCGGTGTGCAATCACTCTCACGCGTCGAGTTCAACAACCGCAACATGATCATCGTTGCTTCTGCGTTGGGTATCGGTCTGGGTGTTTCCTTTGTTCCGGATACAGTGGCGCAATTGCCAGGTATCTTGAGCGGCTTGTTCTCTTCCGGTATCTCTGCAGGTACGATTGTTGCCTTGGTATTGAACATGATTTTGAAAGAAAAAGTCTAAACATACGCTGCTTGAGCAGCTTGAATGAAAAGAAACACGTAAGCATCCGCTTGGCTGCTTGCGTGTTTCTTTTTATACTATTAATTTTTAGAGTATTCAATAAATTATTTTTCGCGCTTTACTTCAATTCGATAGCCATCAGGGTCCGTCACAAAGAAATAAGTCGGTGTACCCCCTGAAAGTCCTTTTAACTCACCTGTTTCATAAGCAGAAGCTTTACAAACTTCATGCATTTTTTCTAAGTCACTGACAGTCACACCTAAATGACTGAAGCCATTTCCTACATTATATGGCTCGGCATCGTAATTGTAAGTGAGTTCAATTTGTACAGAAGAACCGGGAGAATTCAGATAGATTAAATCAAACTTATCCTCAGGGAATTTTCTATGGCTGGCAACTTCAAAATCAAATAGATCAGTATAGAAGTTTAAAGTAGCGTCAATATCTCTGACACGCAGGCAAATCTCAACGAGTTTTTGGTTCATATTATCATCCTCCAATAGTTTCTTATTTTCATTCTAACATGAATAGGTTACATAGGCATTTTATTCACCCCTATGTTATCTTCTATATTGCTTTCTGATATATCATTAGGCAAAAAGCCTCCGAATCATCAATAATTCGGAGGCTAGCTGGAGTTGCCGCGGCAGCAAACCTAATGCAGCACAACGTAAATTCGACTTGCGACTCATTCACTTCCGTTTGTGTACGCAATCGCCCTGGACCCACACCTCGCGGATGTTTTCCGGGCGGCTCAAGAAGAGGATTTTGTGCAACAGATCTTCCCTCGAAATCCCTTCATCGAACAGCGGAAGTTTGGCGTTCGGCGCGTTTACGTCGATCACTTGGACGTCCCAGGCATAATTTTCTTCCAAGCGCCCGATTGGCAGGCTCAGGCTCTGTCCTCCGCCGGCAGTCGCATAGTAGAACGCCTCGTTAGCGGTAATCCGAGATTGTGGCAGGCCGCGTTCCGTAGAAGGGAGTGACGGATCAACGCCTTCCTCCAGCATCCTCGAAGATATGACAGCCTGGCGGATGTTGTCGAATAGGCTCGGGGAGAAGCCTCCGGAGATGTCTGTGCCCAGCCCGATATCGATTCCCATTGCAGTAAAACGTGCAGCCGGCAGGACACCGTTCGAGAAAAAGACATTCGAAATCGGACAATGCGCAATCGCGGTGCCGGTTTCGGCAAACAAATCAGCATCCTCATCTGAAAGGAAGACGGCATGCGCCATGACTGCTTTGTCCTGCAAAAGGCCCATCTCATGGAGCGCAAAGGTGTCGCTCTTCTGCATCCGCTCACGGACATAGTTGTGTTCCCAATCGCTTTCGCTGCAGTGCGATTGGATATGCGTATTGTATTTTTTTGCCAGTTCACCGAGCCCAGCCAGCGCCTCGTCCGTACAGCTCGGGATGAAGCGGGGCGTCACGACCGGATAGACACCTTGTTTGGTCGTTTTGTCCAATTCCTGAACCAACTGGATGAAACTTTCCGTATCCGCCAATGCGACTTCAGTGCTTTCGTCCCGGTAATATTCCGGATTCTGTTCCCTGTCGTCCATGACCACTTTCCCGACCAACCCGCGTTGACCTTTGTCGGCGCAGATTTGGGCCAACAGATAGCTTGCTTCCTTATGGACGGTCGCAAAATAGAGGGCAGTCGTCGTTCCGTTCGCCAAAAGCGTCACAACGAGATCCTGATAGACTTTGCGGGCGAAATCCAGATCGGAGAATTTCGATTCAAGCGGGAAGGTATAGGTTTCCAGCCAATCATGCAAAGGGATGTCCATGGCAGTGCCGGCCTGCGCCCATTGCGGAGCATGGATGTGCAGATCGATGAACCCCGGCAGGAAATACTGCCCCTCGGCAAGCGATAGGAATGAAGCAGTCCCGCTGTAAGCAGCAACAAGCCTGTCATAATCCGGATCATCGGGGCCTAGAATGCGCCGGATCACTCCTTCAGCATCGAGGCAAAACAGATGATCATCCAGCACGGTCACTTCCTGCGGCGTCCTGCTGGTGAAGGCAGTACCGCGGAATACTTTATCATATTTGTGAGCCATCGTAACTCCCCCTGTCCTGTTCCCTTGCCTCCATTATAGCACTCCGGATTCAAGTCGATAATTTTCAAGCAATGATATCTAAGCGTCATTTTTTCAGGTATACTCAAAGTAAGAAAGCTTAATGTCAGGAAGGAATGTGTGCTGTGCCAGTCAAAATTATAAATCCGGTTTTGCCGATCGAATTGCCCGAAAAGAATTTCGCCGACTGTTTCGATCCGGATGAACCTTATATAGAACATGCGCTTTTCAAAAATACGGCCATCGATTTTGGCCATTCCAGGGGAGTGGAGTTCACCGAAGTCAGATTCCAGAATGTGACTTTCAGCGAAGCGACGGTGAACCAGTTGTACTTGCGGGATGTCATCTTTGAAAGCTGCGATTTCGCCAATGTGCAGCTGGATGAAGTCACTATGAAGCGGGTGCATTTCGTGAATTGCCGGCTCATCGGCACCTCAATGACTGAAGGGGTCTTTGAGGATGTGCGCTTCCGCGAATGCAACCTGCAGATGGCGGCTCTTGGATTCAGCAAGCAGAAGAATGTCCGTTACGAGAGCTGTCGTCTGAATGAGGCCGATTTTTACACATGCAAATTGAAGAAAGTGGATTTTTCCGAATGCGAATTGTCCGGAATCAATTTCACGGGAACACCGTTGAAGGCCATCGACATCAGCAGTTGCCGTTTCGAGCGCATCAGCGTCACGCTGGAGGATCTGAAGGGCGCGATCGTCAGCGAAGAGCAGGCGTTGGCTTTTGTCGTCATGCTCGGGCTGGTCATCAAAAAGTAATAAATGCGAAAGACAAAATAAGGAGGCAGATATGGAGAAAAAAGTGTTCGCAAGTGAAGTGGCATTGGCCATGGGAGTGATGATCAATGCGTTGGCCGTATCGTTGATGATCAAAAGCGAACTTGGGGTATCGACGATTTCATCCGTGCCGGTCGTATTGAATAAGCTGTTTTCGGAGGTGACCATCGGCAGTTGGAATTTCGCTTTTCAAGTAGTCCTTGTCGTGCTGATGGCCGTGATCACCCGGAAGTTTTTGGGGTATGTTCTCTCGGTTGTATTGGCATTGCTCTTCGGCAATTTGATGGATTTCTTTGAAGTGCTTTTTTCGGGCATCATTGCTACTATGCCGCTCCGGATCGTTTTCTTCTTTGCCGGCTTTTTCCTGTTGGCATTCGGAATCAGTCTGATGATGAACTGCAAGCTCCCCGCTCTTCCGTTCGACCTGTTCGTCCGCGAAATGGCCGATCATTTCGGTCTGAGCGTGAAGCAGATGAAAACGGGGTTTGATGTCTTCTGTGTGGTGTTGAGCGTTGTTTTTTCGGTGTTGTTCCTGGAAGGTATCGCTGGTGTCGGGATTGGTACCGTATTCGCTATGCTGTTCACCGGAACCGTTGCGCAGCTTTTCATGGAATGGTTGAACAAGCGCTTCGTTTTCAGGAGAATGCTGGTGTTGGATAGAGAACGCGCATGATATAGCTGCTGCCTTATTGCGAGGCAGCTTTTTTTTCAACAGAAATCAGAATGTCGACCAAAAAGATGAATAAAAGCAAAGAATCCATCTTTGTAGCGCAGAATGCTGCTCCGCAACACACTAGTCATAAAGCTAATAACATCCGTTTTCAAAGAAATGCTGATCCACCAACGTTATAAATGAAAATTAACTTTTATTAAGGAAAGGGCTTGCATCTTTTTATTGGAAGTGCTAACATGTTGTTCATAGGATTGTTACTGCTTGTGCAGGCAAAACCTAAATTGATACGAGATGATGTGCACATCATTTGGTGTTAGTTTAGGTTTTTTTTAATGGAAGGGGGAATGGGGATAATCGATGAAGATTGAAAAAGTCTACAATAACAACGTGGTCTTGGCAAAAGCCGGAGACTCATCCGAAGTCATTGTGATGGGAAAAGGGATTGGGTTTCAGAAACGGACGGGAGACGTTTTCGACAAGTCTTTGATCGAGAAGACCTTCGTCATCCAGGAAAATGATTCAGCCGATCAGCTAAAGGCCATTTATCAGGATTTGCCGCAAGAAGAATCAGATGCCATTTTTAAGATCATTCAAGAGGCCGAAACGAGGCTGAATCATATTTTCCAAGCAAACGTCTATCTGACGCTTGCGGACCACATTCATTACGCTATCCAGCGGACAAAGGAAGGGATTGTTTTGACCAATCCTTTGGCCTTCGAAGTGAAGAAGTTCTATCGACGGGAATACGAGCTCGGCAAAATCGGGTTGGCACTCATCGCGGAACATACCGGTGTCGTGATGGCACCTGATGAAGCGACTTCCATCGCACTGCATTTCGTGAATGCGCAAAAGGAAGGGCAATTGATCGAAGAGACGATGAAAGTGACCCGGATCGTTCAGGACATTCTGAACATCGTCCGCTTGCATTTCGGAGTCGCCTTCGATGAAGAATCGATTTCCTATAATCGATTCTACACCCATCTGCAGTATTTTGCGCAGCGGGTCGTCATGGGTGAAGTTTTCCAGACGGCTCCGGACACATTCTTGTTGGAACAAGTGAAGGCAAACTATCCGAATGCTTACACGTGTGCGAATAAGATCTCGACCTATGTCGGCGGTGCCCACCATTTTCAGGTCGGGAACGACGAACTTGTTTATCTCACGATCCATATCCATCGGGTCGTGCCACAAAAGTGAATATAAAGATGCTCTCAAGAGGATTGTTACTGGTAAGGCAGGCAAAACCTAAGTAGACGGCAGGGAAGCGATTCCCATGCTCTCTATTTAGGTTTTTTTTAATAAAAAATAATAGAAAAAGAGGGATATAACATGAAATATGAAGAATTAGCAAAAGACATTTTGGCTCATGTGGGCGGCAAAGAAAACGTCCGCAGCTTGGCTCACTGCATCACGCGTCTGCGTTTCAAATTGGTTGACGAAAGCAAAGCGGACACGGATTATTTGAAGAAGCTCGAAGGAATCGTTACTGTCATCCAAAGTGGCGGGCAGTATCAAGTCGTAATAGGCAACCATGTACCGGATGTCTACGCAGCAGTCAACGCGGTCGGTGGCTTAAATGGAGGCGGCGAAGTCGATGCTGAAGATGAAGGTCCGAAAGGCAGCTTGTTCAACCAGTTCATCGATATGATTTCGAAGATATTCCAACCAATCCTTGGACCACTAGCAGCGACAGGGATGCTGAAAGGTGTGGCAGCACTTTTGGTGGCCGCGGGTATGTCGACTACTGATGGGGCCTATGTCCTGATTCAAGCAGCGGGTGACGGATTCTTCAACTTCCTGCCGATCTTCCTTGCCTTCACTGCCAGCAAACACTTCAAGATGAACAGCTTTACGGCGATGGCAGTCGCAACCGCAATGGTTTATCCAGGGCTGGTAAATCCTGCCGGAATCGATCCATTGTACACGTTGTTCGCCGGTTCTATCTTTGAATCCCCGATCTACATGACATTCTTCGGATTGCCGATCATCATGATGAGCTATGCCTCATCCGTTGTGCCGATTCTGTTGGCCGTCTTCCTGGGCTCCAAAGTTGAAAAATTCTTGAAGAATGTCATTCCGGATGTCGTGAAATTATTCATGGTGCCTTTTGCAACTTTATTGATCGTCGTTCCATTGACCATCTTGTTTGTCGGACCAATTTCCACATGGGCTGCAACGCTGCTTGGCGCTGGCGTATCATGGGTCTATAACTTGAGCCCAATCGTCGCAGGCGCTGTTTTGGGCGGCGGCTGGCAAGTATTCGTCATGTTCGGTTTGCATTGGGGCTTGGTTCCGATTGCGATCAACAACTTGGCGACACAAGGGTTCGACCAACTGTTGGCTACTGTATTAGGCGTTTCTTTCGCACAGACGGGTGCTATCCTGGCCATCTACTTGAAAACGAAGGAAGCGAAAGTGAAACAATTGAGCATCCCTGCATTCATTTCCGGCTTGTTCGGTGTAACTGAGCCAGCCATCTACGGGATCACATTGCCGATGAAACGTCCTTTCCAATTGAGCTGTATTGCTGGTGCGATCTCCGGTATTGTCGCAGGTATCTTGAAATTGACAGGCTACCGTATGGGTGGTTTGGGTGTATTCTCATTCCCTAGTTATTTGGAAGCGGACGGTTCCATGACCTTCAACTTCTGGGCTTCCATCATCGTATGTGCAGTCGGCCTTGTCGCTGGATTCATCCTTGTCTTCTTCTCAAAAATCCCTGTGCTTTACGGGGAAACTGAAACAGCAACAACTACGACAACTGCAACAACTGCAACAACTTTGGACACAAACGCTGTAGTCGTTGCAGCAATGAAAAAAGACTTGAGCGCAGCTGCTGAAAAAGATTTGGTCGCTAGCCCAATGATCGGCGAAGTGGTTGAATTGTCGGATGTTCCGGATGAAGCTTTCGCAACCGGAGCGCTTGGCAAAGGGATCGCAATCCGTCCGACTGTCGGCGAAGTCTATGCACCCGCAAACGCAACTGTAACGCTCTTGTTCCCGACCCAACATGCGATCGGTTTGACGACTGAAAACGGTACGGAAATCCTGATCCATGTCGGCATGGATACAGTCCAATTGAATGGCGAAGGCTTCACGAGCCATGTGCAACAAGGCGATAAAGTCGTTGCCGGCCAATTGTTGTTGGAATTCGACATCGACTTCATCAAAAAAGCAGGCTACGAAGTCATCACACCGATCATCGTCACCAACAGCAATGATTACCTGGATGTGCTCACGACCAAAGAAGCAACTTTGAACGACGGCGACTATCTGTTGACGGTCATCGCGTAACCGCAAGCTATCCGTGAAATCGGAGTCGATCACAAGCAATATAATTGAATGTAACCCATGTATTCGGGAAATCGATCTCAACCGCAAACAACATTCCCGGATAAAAACCAGATATCCGGGGAAAAGACCTAGACCGCAAGCCAGTCTCCCGAATAAAAACCAGATATTCGGGAATTTGGTTTGTGGTCTCAGGCGCCCGAACCCATTTGGGATAAGTAATTATAATTCAGGGCTGTCCCACGACGAGGCGGACCCAAAAATAAAATAGATGAAGAAGAACAGGAGCGGTCACATGCAAACAGTATTCCCAAAAGGATTTTTATGGGGCGGCGCAACAGCCGCAAACCAATACGAAGGTGCTTATAATGTTGACGGAAAGGGGCTTTCCGTTCAGGACGTAACCCCTCAAGGCGGATTTGGGCCGATCACGGATGGTCCTACACCGGACAACATGAAATTGGAAGGGATCGACTTCTACCACCGTTATAAAGAAGATATCGCATTGTTTGCGGAAATGGGCTTCAAAACATACCGTACTTCCATCGCATGGACACGTATCTTCCCTAATGGTGACGAAACCGAGCCGAATGAAGCTGGCTTGCAGTTCTACGATGACTTGTTCGATGAATTGGCAAAATACGGCATCGAACCGCTGATCACATTGTCCCATTACGAAACACCGCTTCACCTTGCTCGCGAATACGACGGCTGGGTCAACCGCAAAATGATCGGTTTCTACGAAAACTACGTGCGCACGGTCTTCACGCGCTACAAAGACAAAGTCAAATATTGGTTGACGTTCAACGAAATCAACTCGATCATCCACGCGCCATTCATGAGCGGCGGGATTGCGACGGCTCCGGACAAATTATCGAAATCGGATCTGTACCAAGCTTGCCACCATGAATTGGTAGCCAGTGCTTTGGCGACAAAAATAGGCCACGAAATCAATCCGGACTTCCAGATCGGCTGCATGGTCATCGCAATGCCGACTTATCCGTTGACTTCCCATCCTGATGATATCATCGCGGTGATGGAAGCGGATCGCCAAAACTTCTTCTTCTCGGATGTCCATGTTCGCGGCTCATACCCTGGCTACATGAAACGTTATTTCCGTGAAAACGGCATCGCGTTGAACATCACGCCGGAAGACGAAGAAATCCTGAAGAACACTGTTGATTTCGTTTCCTTCAGCTATTACATGAGTTCCACGGAAACGGCGGATCCTACCAAGAGAGCAGCAGGCGAAGGCAATATTTTGGGCGGTATTCATAATCCATACTTGGAGGCTTCCGAGTGGGGCTGGCAGATCGATCCAAAAGGCTTGCGTGTGATCCTGAACACGTTCTGGGATCGTTACCAAAAACCGTTGTTCATCGTCGAAAATGGTTTGGGTGCAGTCGATCAGCTGGTTGAAGGCGAAGATGGTCAAATGACTGTCAACGACGATTACCGCATCAACTACCTGAACGACCACTTGGTGCAAGTCGCTGAAGCAATCGCGGACGGCGTGGACCTGATGGGCTACACGACTTGGGGTTGCATCGACTTGGTCAGCGCATCCACTGCAGAATTGAAAAAACGCTACGGCTTCATCTATGTCGATCGTCACGATGACGGATCCGGCACACTGAACCGTTACAAGAAAAAATCATTCAATTGGTACAAAGAAGTCATTGCAACAAACGGCGCATCTTTGGTAAAGAAATAGGAGGAATTGTCATGTCAGCAGGTAAAGGATTTCCGGAAGGTTTCTTCTGGGGCGGCGCCACAGCCGCGAATCAATTTGAAGGAGGTTGGGATGCCGAAGGAAAAGGTCCGTCGGTCATCGACCAATTGACCTGCTCACGCGATTTTGCGGAGCGCTTCGCCGGTATCGGTGATTATTATCCTTCGCATATCGGTATCGATTTCTACCACCGCTACAAGGAAGACATTGCCTTGTTCGCCGAAATGGGTTTCCGCATGTTCCGCATGTCGATTGCTTGGACAAGGATTTTCCCGCAAGGTGATGAATTGGAACCGAACGAGGCCGGATTGGCGTTTTACGATGACGTCTTCGATGAATTGGCGAAATACGGCATCGAACCATTGGTGACGATCTCGCATTTCGAGATGCCGCAATATCTGGTCGACCACTACGGTGGCTGGGAAAACCGCCAGCTGATCAGCTTCTTTGAAAGATATGCTACAACCTTGTTTGAACGCTACCAAGGCAAAGTCAACTATTGGCTGACCTTCAATGAAATAAACATGGCGACGTTTCTGCCGCAAATCTCGATCGGTTCGAAAGCGGAAGCGGGCGAAAGCCAAGAAGCAGTCATGTACCAAGCATTGCATCACCAGTTCGTGGCCAGCGCTTTGGCGACGAAGGCTGCACGGGCAATCGATCCCGAAAACCGCATCGGCTGCATGATCGCTTATGCACCAGTCTATCCGCTGTCGGCAAAACCGGAAGATGTATGGTCGGCACAACGGAAAGAAGAGGAGAAACTGTTCTTCTCTGACGTCCATGCCCGCGGGTATTATCCGCCGAGCAAACTGGCTTACTTCGCCACGAAGGGCATCAATGTCACCTTCGAGCAAGGCGATGAGGAAATCTTGGCTGCACATACGGTCGATTTCATTTCCTTCAGCTACTATGCTTCCAGCGCCGCTAGCTTTGCGCAATCCGGTGTTCCGGGTGAAGGCAACGCCTTGATGGGTGAAAAGAATCCGTATTTGGCAGAATCGGAGTGGGGCTGGCAAGTTGATCCATTGGGTATTCGCGTGGCCTTGAACACTTTCCATTCCCGTTACCAATTGCCGTTGATGGTAGTTGAAAATGGCCTGGGCGCTGTGGATGAAATCGTCGACGGCAAAATCCATGATGATTACCGCATTTCCTACTTGCGCGACCATGTCAAAGCCATGCGCGATGCGATCGTACTGGACGGCGTGGATCTGGTCGCCTACACCTCTTGGGGCTGCATCGATCTGGTTTCGGCCGGTACCGGCGAGATGGCGAAACGCTACGGTTACATCCATGTGGACCGCGATAACGACGGTTCAGGCAGCTTGGATCGCCTGAAGAAGGATTCCTTCTACTGGTACCAAAAAGCCATCGCCAGCAACGGCGAAGATTTGGATTAACAAATGCAAAATCCCCTGTATCACGCAAGAGCGTGAGGCAGGGGATTTTTTTGGTATTATTTAGTACAGCATTTGGTGAGGTTGTCCGATAACTTCGTGGAATCGGACAAGTAGGCGCCAGCAGAGGCTGAACTTGTCCGATACCGGAAAGAAATCGGACAACTAGATCCCGGTAATGGTCGAGCTTGTCCGATAACGCTTGTTTATCGGACAAGTTTGTGTCGGTGTTGTCTGCGGTTGTCCGATATGTTGGATGAATCGGACAAGTAGGCGCCAGCAGAGGCTGAACATGTCCGATACCGGAAAGAAATCGGACAACTAGATCCCGGTAATGGTCGAGCTTGTCCGATAACGCTTGTTTATCGGACATGTTTGTCTCGGAGTTGTCTGCGGTTGTCCGATACTAAGCAGGAATCGGACAAGTAGGTGCCAGCAGAGGCTGAAGTTGTCCGATACCGAAAAGAAATCGGACAAGCTCGGCCCCGCTAAGGGTAACGTTGTCCGATAACATTACCTTATCCGACTTTCTTCAAAAAATACGCGAATACCGAAAGATCATCCGTCAATTCCGGATGGAAAGCAGTGACCAGCACTTGATCATTTTCTGCTGCTACAATCTTTCCGTCGATGCTGGCCAACATCCGCACTCCTACGCCGAATGAGCGGATATAAGGCGCGCGGATGAAGACGGCTTCCACCGGCTCAACGATGCCTTCAAAAGGCAGCAGCGCTTCGAAACTGTCGACCTGGCGGCCGAAGCCGTTGCGTTCGACTTCGATGTCGATGAAGCCGAGCCGCAATTCATCAGGTGCATGGCTACGGTCGGTGCTGCAGAGGATCAGCCCGGCACAGGTACCGAAAATCGCTTTTCCGGCAGCATAAAAGGCCCGCAAAGGCTCTTCCAATCGCTGTTCGCGAATCAGGCGACCGATTGCCGTCGATTCGCCGCCAGGGATGATTAGCCCGTCCAGGCCTTCCAGATCGGCAGGCGTCTTCACGGCTACGGCAGCAACGCCCAATTTAGTCAGCGCCTGCAGGTGCTCCGTGACGGCTCCCTGCAAGGCCAAAACACCGATTTTTTTCGTCATGCTTACCAGCCTCTTTCCTGCATGCGTTCGGAAGCGTGCAGGGTGCTGATGTCGATCCCCTTCATCGGTTCGCCCAAGCCTTTGGACAGTTCAGCCAACAAGGCATAATCTTCATAATTGGTTGTCGCGCGGACGATGGCGCGGGCGAATTTTTCTGGGTTCTCGGCTTTGAAGATGCCGGATCCGACGAAGACGCCATCCGCACCCAGGCTCATCATCAAGGCTGCGTCGGCAGGTGTTGCGACACCACCGGCAGCAAAGTTCACGACCGGTAATTTCCCGAGCAGTTTGATTTCCTTGACCAGTTCGTAAGGGGCTCCGATTTCCTTGGCGAATGTCATCAGTTCATCGTCCGATTTCGTTATCAATTGGCGGATTTGGCCGTTGACTTTGCGCATATGGCGGACGGCTTCCACGATGTTACCGGTCCCCGGCTCGCCTTTCGTACGCAGCATCGAAGCTCCTTCACCGATGCGGCGCAAGGCTTCACCCAGATCGCGACAGCCGCAAACGAAAGGAACCGTATAGTCCGATTTCAAGAGGTGAAACTCTTCATCAGCCGGAGTCAGCACTTCACTCTCGTCGATATAGTCGACACCCATCGCTTCCAGGATGCGCGCTTCGGTGATGTGACCGATGCGGGCTTTCGCCATGACGGGAATGCTCACAGCGTTCATCACTGCCTCGACGATGGAGGGATCCGCCATCCGCGCGACCCCGCCGGCTGCGCGGATATCCGAGGGCACGCGCTCCAAAGCCATGACCGCTACGGCACCAGCCGCTTCAGCGATTCTTGCCTGCTCCGCGTTCACGACATCCATGATGACGCCACCTTTTTGCATTTGGGCCATCCCACGTTTTACTTTTTCTGAACCGATGATTTTTGTTGTCATAAATAATCCTCCTTGAATTAGATGATAAATAGATTAAAGAATGGTTAAATCATAAGCCCTTTTTCCAATAACACCTACATCCAATTGGACTGTTTCCGAACCAACCAATTTGGTGTATAATGAGTTAAAACTAGGGAGAGTGAAGGAATGACGGAATGGAGACTGGACCAGGATAGGGGCATGCCGCTCTATCAACAGCTGATGCAGCTGATCGAAGAGAAGATAAAAGCCGGAGATTTGGTCCCCGGCCGGGCCTTGCCGGCGGAACGCAAGTTGGCGGAGGAACTGCAGGTCAACCGCTCGACCGTCATCCGGGCACTGGAAGAGCTGACGACGCAGGGGATCCTCATCCGCAAAAGGGGCAGCGGGACGTTCGTGAATCCGAATAAATGGGGGATGCAGACAAGGCCAACCATCAACTGGCGGACTTCCTTGACGCCGGATAGTCTTTCGGGGGACACCCCTTATCAAAGAAACGTCAAACAACTGTCGTCGCAGCACCGATCACGCGAAATCCTGGATTTGGGGAATGGGGATTTGCCGAAGGACCTCTTGCCGGAGCTAAAGATCCCGGATATTTCGCTGGGTGACATGTTGCATGGGGAAGCGACATTCATCCGGGAGAACCGAGGGATCAAGGCGACGAGGGAAAGTGTCCAAAAACACCTCCAGACCGCGTACGGGATGACTGTCCCGCTTGAGGAAATCTTCATCACTTCGGGGACCCAGCAATCCTTGTTTTTGATCACGCAAGGGCTGTTGAAGCCGGGCGATGCGATCGGTATCGAAGCGCCTTCTTATTTCTATTCATTGCGATTATTTCAGGCTGCCGGTCTGCGGATTATTCCGATTCCGATGGATGGCGAGGGCATGACCGTCAAGGGTCTCCAAGAAGTTTCCTTGCAGTACCCTCTGAAGATGATTTTTCTGAATCCGATTTTCCAGAATCCGACAGGAACGGTCATGAGCCCGGAGCGGAAACAGGCCATCCTTGATTATTGTTTGCTGAAACGCATCCCGATTGTGGAGGATGATGCATACGGCAGCTTTGTTTTTGATGAAACAGTCGATAATCGTCCGTTGAAAAGCTTGGATAAACGGCAGCAAGTCCTGTATCTGGGGTCCTTGTCCAAGTTTGCCGGTCAGCATATCCGGATCGGCTGGATGGTAGGGCCTGCCGCGATTATCCGGGAATTGGCCGACATCCGCGATCAGATCGACTCCGGATTGAGTTTCTTGCCGCAGCTGCTGGCAGAGCATTATTTGGCGAGCGAAATGGCTGCCCATCTTCCCGTTATCGTCGCGGCTTTGAGGGAGCGCGCTGAAAGACTGCAAACGTGGCTCAGAAACAGATACGGAACGGAAATCAGTTTTGAACCGTCAAAAGGCGGCTTCCACCTTTATTGCTGTTTTCCGAATAAAACCGATGCTGAAATGGATGAATTGCTTCAGCAATTGTTGGAAGAAAAAGTGATTGTGAAGGAAGGCATCCAGTTCGGTGACCGGAAAAATGCGCTCCGTTTCAGTTTCGGACATTTTGTGGAGCGGGAAACAACAATATGAGCCCAATTTGCTGCGGCCATTTTTACATTTCTTCACCCATTTGCTGCGCAATATCCTTAAAATGGAATGAAAATAAAAATAAATCAAATTTCATGTCAGGAAACCTCCCGTAAAGATAACGGGAGGTTTTTTTGCTTGAAATCCTATATGTATCATAGTTTTTCCTGGTTATTACAACCCTATTTCCGAAGTGATGTGAACGAAGCTGACATCGCATAACAGAAAAGGTCCTATCCGGTGTCATGAAATGTTTTCGGTTTGAGTGATAAATCTATATAATCAAAACATCGAAGTCACAAAAGATATCACAAGTATGCATGAAAAGGGGAGCGAGCGTCATGACAGGAACAACATCATTAACAGAAACAGAATTGAGATATCAATTACCGGAAATCATCACGGAAACATTGCCTGGGGAAAAGGCAGCAGCCATTCTTGCACGGAGATCGGAAGCGATCCCTGCCTCTTTGACATGCGTCTATCCGGTTGCGATAGGGAAGGCTGAGGGCGCCATCATCGAGGACGTTGACGGCAACCGCTTTTTGGATTGGGTCGGGGGCGTAGGTGTTCTGAATATCGGACACCGTCACCCGAAAGTCGTGGAAGCAGTCAAGCAACAGGAAAATGATTATTTTCATGCGATGATCAATATCCTTACGAGTGAAAAATATATTACATTAGCTGAAAAAATGAACGATATCGTGCCGGTGAAGGGCTTCAAAAAGCGGACGTTCTTTGCGAACAGCGGTGCCGAAGCGATCGAAAATGGCGTAAAGGTAGCCAGAGCCTACACGAAACGTCCGAATGTCATCGTATTCTCAGGCGCCTTCCATGGACGAACACTTTTGACGACCCACATGACCGCGAAAAAGGCCAATTCGATCGGCTTAGGGCCGTTCCCGGATGGGATATTCCGTGTGGATTATCCGAATCTTTACCGCAAACCTGCCTACTACACGGATGATGAGGCAGTGGCCTACTACATCGAACGCATCAAACGCGCCTTTGATGAGTTGACGCCGGCCAGCCAAGTCGCTGCCATCGTGTTCGAGCCGGTGCAGGGCGAGGGCGGCTTCATCCCGGCTCCGATCGAATGGGTCAAAGCAGTCCGCCAGATCTGTGACGAGAATGGCATCATGATGATGACGGATGAAGTGCAGACCGGATTCGGGCGCACTGGAAAACTGTTTGCCTCCTCCTACTACGAAGAAGCCGGCTGCGCTCCGGATATCCTGTGTACGGCAAAATCGATTGCAGGCGGATTCCCGCTCAGCGCCATCGTTGCCCGTGATGAGATCTTCAAAGGGATGACCGGCGGATTGATCGGCGGCACCTTCGGAGGCAATTCGGTATCTTGTGCGGCGGCGCTTGCGACGATAAAAGTCATCGAAGACGAAAAACTCTGCGACCGTTCATTGGAACTGGGTGCAGCCTACACTGCCCGTGTTGAAGAATGGCAACAGCAATACAAAGAAATCGGCGATGTGCGCGGTTTGGGCGGGATGATCGGGGTTGAATTCATCAAAGACCGACTTACCAAAGAACCTGCTTCGGAATTGGTGAACGCGCTGATCCAACAATGCGTCCAGAACGGCTTGATCATCGAAAATGCAGGCACCTACGGCAATGTGGTCCGGTTCCTGGCTCCTTTGGTCACGACGGATGAGCAGCTGGAAGCCGGCCTTGCGATTATGGGCGATGCAATCGATGCATTGTGCACAAAGTTAGCATAACTATCTGAAACTAATGGGGCTTTAAACAGTCAATAAAAATCTCCTCAAATGCATGCAAATCTTTTGTTTTTGATCCCGTTTCCTCTATACTTTGCGTATAGAAAGGGATGATCTGAGATGATGCTGACTAAGAAGGTCCGTTTGATTGTGACAGATGAAACTTCCAAACTCTACCAAGCGGCGGGCGTTGCTCGCTGGGCCTACAACTACACGATCCGGATGCAGGAAATGAATCACCGCTTCGGCGGGACATTCATCAACGACAATGAGCTGCGCAAGCACATCACCAAGATGAAGAAGCGCAAGAAATATGCTTGGCTGAACGACGTGTCCAACAATGTCGTCAAACAAGCGGTCAAGGATGCCTGCAAAGCCTACAAAGCCTTCTTCAATGGGCAAGCTCAGCATCCCCGGTTCAAGACCAAACGCCGCTCCACGCCGAGTTTCTACAATGACTGCGGCAAGCTGAAAGTGAAAGGCAATCGCGTCCTGTTGGAGAAAATCGGTTGGGTGAAGACCAACGAACCGTTGCCCGTGGACTGCAAATACTACAACCCGCGTATCAAGTTCGACGGTAAATATTGGTATCTGACGGTCGGCGTCGAAGTGACTCCGAAAATCGTCGAATTGGACGATCGGATTGTTGGGGTGGATGTCGGTGTCAAGGAGTTGGCTGTCACCTCCGATGGCATCTTTTACAACAATATCAACAAAACAGCCTCCGTGAGGAAAGCGGAGAAACGCCTCAAGAGATTGCAGCGGCGTGCAAGCAGAAAATACAAGAAAGGAACGCCTAAATCTAAACATCTCCTAAAACTAGAAGCTAAAATCCGAAAGCAACACAGACGCTTAGCCAACATCCGAACCAATCATGTCCATCAAGCAACGGCGGAGATCGTGAAATCCAAACCCTCCCGCATTGTGGTGGAAACGCTGAACATCCGCGGCATGATGAAGAACAAGCATTTGGCTAAGGCGGTCGCAAATCAGAAACTCTTTTTCTTCAAACAATGCCTGCAATACAAATGCGAACTGCATGGCATTGAATTTGTGGAAGCGGACCAATGGTTCCCGAGCTCCAAGTTGTGCAACAACTGCGGAACGCTCAAAAAGGACCTGAAACGCAGTGACAGAATTTACCACTGCGCGTGCGGTCACCATTGCGACAGGGATCTGAACGCAAGCTACAATCTGAGGGATTACCAAGCAGTCTAATGGTAGCTCGGATATGTACGATTCGTTGCATCGGAATTTACGCCCTCGGAGTGCTGCAACAAACGAAAGTAGTCCGTCAGGACCAAATCGGGCACGAAGAACAGGGAAGCAAACATAAACTAGTTTTAGTTAGATTTATGGCAACGAAATACTATGTCACCGTCAGCTGAAATCATGGATTTTGAATTCTATAATCCTGTCCGGATCGCGTTCGGACGGGATCAGGTCAAAAAAATCGACAAGTTTGTGCCTAAAGATGCAAAAGTATTGATTACCTATGGAGGCGGCAGCGCCAAACGCTCAGGCACCTTCGACCGTGTCGTGGAGGCTCTGGGCGACAGGGAATGGGGCGAGTTCGGCGGCATTCCGGCGAATCCGGTCTTTGAATACCTCATGGATGCTGTGGAGAAAATCAAAACGGAAGGCTTCACTTTCCTGATTGCCGTGGGTGGCGGATCGGTCATCGACGGAACGAAATTCATCGCGGCCGCCAGCCTGTTCGAAGGCAATCCAATCGACATCTTCGCAAGCGGTGTCGGCAAAGGGCTGCCGGTCGAAAAGGCGATGCCTTTCGGGACAGTGTTGACGATTCCGGCGACTTCCTCGGAAATGAACCCGATCACCGTAGTCAGCTTTGAGGAACTGCAGGCAAAGGTGAGCATCAAAAATGAGTATCTGTTCCCGACTTTTTCGATTCTGGAACCCGAATTGACTTACACTTTGCCGAAGAGGCAATTGGCGAACGGCCTCTCCGATTCCTTTGTCCATGTCATGGAGAACTACTTGACCTATCCGGTCGGTGCGAAACTGCAGGATCGCTGGTCCGAAGGCATCCTGCACACGTTCATCGAAATCGGCCAGGAAGTCCTGGCGGATGAAGAAATAGATTACAACACGCGGGCGAACTTCATGTGGACAGTGACCAACGGCTTCAACGGATTCACGGCTTCCGGCGTACCGGGAGATTGGTCCAGCCATGCCTTGGGCTACGAAATCACCGCTTTGAACGGGACCGATCATGCCCGTACGCTTTCGGTCATTCTGCCTGCTACCATGAAAGTGCGCAAAAAGGAAAAATGGGATAAGCTACTTCAGTACGCAGAGCGCGTTTGGGGCGCCGATGCCGGCGATGAAGAGGCGCGGATCGATTTTGGCATCCACAAAACAGAGGAATTCTTTCGTTCGTTGGAAATGCCGACCCGATTCAGTGAAATCGGCATCGAAGCAACGGACATCGACTATATGGTCGAGCAACTGGCAGTCCACAAGCGCGACCGCCTTTCGGAACGCGCTGACCAGACTTTGGATATCAGCCGAAAAATCTACGAAATGGCTTTATAGGTGTTGAACAGACAAAAAGCCTGGGCTGTACCGGAATTGGATTGATGCTGAAATAACCCGCCAAAACCACCTTAATGGGGAAAATTAGTTGAAATCGCACTCAGAAAACCTGCCGAAACCACTTTGGCGGGGAAAGACGTCCGTGGAAAACGCGAGATTCCCCGTCAAAACCATTTTGGCGGGGAATCTCGCCACGATCTCGAACCCCGGACCAAATAACCAGACAATGATTCCACAGAACGCGAAAAGACTGGGCTGGCTCAATTGAGCCAGCCCAGTCTTTTCGCGGTTTTTCAGTGGCCATCCCACTCGGAATGGAAGTCCTTCAGGAACTGTTCCATCCGCTCGTGGCGGGCGAGCGCTTTTTGTTTGCCGGCTTCCGTGTGCATGCCGTCCTTCAGCAGGAGCAATTTTTCGTGGAAATGGCCGATTGTATCGCTGTCCGGATCATCGCTGTGCTCGGGAACATAAAGCGGCCGGTCTTTGTGCCCGCCGTAGGCAAATGCGCGCGCGATGCCGATGGCGCCGATGGCATCCAAGCGGTCGGCGTCCTGCACGATCCGGCCTTCGATCGTTTCCAACACATGCTTGTTTTTCCCTTGCTTGAAGGACATGTTGTTCACAATGTAGATGACCTGGTCAATGACGGAATCACTTAACTCGAAAGGCCGGAGGATGTCGGTGATGATGGCTTCGCGGTCGGCATCGGTGTAGCCGAATTTGTGGTCGGCGACATCATGGAGAAGAGCCACCAAGCCGATGATGAGCCGATTGCCGTTTCCTTCCGCTTCAGCGATGTCCATGGACGTGTTGTAGACCCGCAGCGTATGCCACCAATCATGCCCCGTAGCTTCGTTCCTCAACTTGTCCGCGACGATATGTTTCACATCTTCGATAATGATTTCATTGCGCATCCTGATGCACCTCTTTCTTGATTCTGTTAGGATTCCATTAGGTTTCTTGCAGCTTGGAAATGAGCAGTTTCCGGAATGCATGCCGGTCAGCATCCGTAAATGGCTTCGGACCTTTCGTGCGTTTGCCGCTTTTGCGGACCATCGCGCTCATGTAGCGGTCCTCAAGCAGCCGTTCCATATTGCTGTTGTCATAGGCGAAACCTTTATGATGGAGCACGGTCAGCCCCTTCGGTAAAGCGAGAGAGGCCAAGCCATAGTCCTGCGTAACAAGCAGATCGCCTCGGTGCGCGAGCTGGATGATCTTGAAATCGGCTGCGTCCGCTCCGGAATCGACGTATACGGTATTCACACCAGCAGGGAGCGGGGCATTGGAATAGTGGGCAAAGCTGGTGACGATCGTGACCGGTATATCGCGTTTGATGGCTTCTTCGATGATGATGTCTTTTACGGGACAAGCATCCCCGTCGATCAGTATGTTCATTTAGCGCCTCGATTCTATTTCTTTCTGATTCCATTTTACCAAAAAACGGCGCGGATTTCTTGATGATGTGTGTGCTTAGTCGGAGAAACGAAAAAAATGTTACCGGCAACTCCGGCCAAGAGCGGTTGGCCGGAGTTAAGAGTGAAGTTCCACCGCTGACTCCGACCAGAAGCGGTTGACCGGAGTAGAGCGCATCTTTGCATCCTCAGCTCCGGCGAAGACCGGCTTCACCGGAGCACAGAACGAAACACCGCCCAAAGCGCACAAAAAGCCGACGACCGGAAAATGTTCCGGTCGTCGGCTAAGCTTTAAACATTTACAATCAATTCAAACCCAAAATAGTTTCGACGCTCTGCTGCATTTCGTCGGAAGCGACAACGGTGTTGTGGCGAACTTCCGCATGCAATAATTCTTCGATTGCTGCTGGGAAAGCGACTCCGCTCAATTCTCTCAGGCGGTCCAACATTTCCTCCATGGAATCATCTGAAAACTCAGGATCGATGGCATTCAGGACGGCTTGCGGGAATTTATAAGGGCTAGCAGTCGACGCGATGATGATTGGTGTGTGATCATCGGTTTCGGCCACATAAGCGTTGGCAACATGCGCCGCCACAGCCGTATGCGGATCGATGACATAGCCATCAGCATGGTAAAGTGCAGCAATCTGTGCCGTCACTTCTTCTTCCTTCGCGTAGTCCGCGTAGAAGTCTTTCGCTTTTTCCTGCATCGCTTCCGTCACTTCGTAGCGACCGATTTCCTTCAAGTCGTTCATGAAAGTTTGGACAGCTTCCGCGCTTTCGTCGGCCATCAGATACAGCAGGCGTTCCAGGTTGCTGGAAACCAGGATATCCATCGATGGGGATGTCGTCAAAATGAAGTCGCGGTTGCGGTCATAAGCGCCGGTCTCGAAGAAATCGACCAGGACTTTGTTTTCGTTTGAAGCGATGATCAATTTTTGGATCGGCAAGCCCATTTGTTTCGCGAAGTAGGCAGCCAGGATATTCCCGAAGTTGCCGGTAGGGACAACGACGTTCATCGGTTCGCCAGCAGCGATAGCGCCTTGTTTTACCATTTGGCCGTAAGCATAGACATAGTAGACCACTTGCGGGATCAGACGGCCGATGTTGATGGAGTTGGCGGAGGAGAATTGGAATCCTGCTGCATCCAAACGTGCCGCCAAGTCTGCGTTTCCGAACATGTTTTTGACGTTCGTCTGGGCATCATCGAAGTTTCCGTCGATGGCAACGACAGAAGTGTTAGCGCCTTTTTGCGTCACCATCTGTTTTTCCTGTATGGCGCTGACGCCGTTTTTTGGGTAGAACACGATGATGCGCGTGTTCGGCACATCCGCAAATCCGTCAAGCGCCGCTTTGCCGGTATCGCCGGAAGTAGCTGTCAGGATCACGATTTCTTTTGTGCTGCCGTTCTTTTTGGCGGAAGTCGTCATCAAGTGCGGTAGGATCGAAAGGGCCATGTCCTTGAACGCGATGGTCGGTCCATGGAATAATTCCAGGTAGTGGTTTCCGCCGGCTTTCACCAACGGGACGATGCTGGAGTCGTCAAATTTGTCATCGTAGGCAGCGTTGACGCAATGTTTCAATTCTTCTTCAGTGAAGTCGTCAAAAAATTTCTGCATCACTTCGTAGGCTAATTCTTGGTAAGTCATGTCGGCTAGGCGATCCAATGCGATGTCCAAAGCCGGAATGTGATCGGGTACGTACAATCCGCCGTCTGGCGCTATCCCTTGTAATATTGCTTGTGAAGCCGTCAGTGTTTTTTCTGCATTTCGTGTGCTGTGATAGGTCGTCACGGATTCAGTCTCCTCTGCATTATTGTCATTTTTAAATTAAAAATTTCTCATAAAGAGTATGCCACATTTTCGTTGAAAACTCAACAGCATATCGATGCAATTACCGTTCCGAAGCGCTTTTTTATGAAAAACCTCCCCAGGTTGATGAAAAGCTCAACTCCCCGGGAAGGTCCTGCTTTGACTAAGGCCGTTCGATAATCATTGCGATGCCCATTCCGCCACCGATGCAAAGGGAGGCGAGACCGAGCTTAGTATCCGTCCGTTTCAGTGCATGCAACAAGGTAACCAAAATCCGTGATCCGGAAGCGCCGATGGGATGACCCAAAGCGATGGCGCCTCCGCTGATGTTGACTTTTTCCTCAGGCAAGCCCAAATTCCTGATTACGGCGATGCTCTGCGAAGCGAAGGCTTCATTCAATTCGAAGAGGTCGATGTCCTCCACGCGCAGCCCGGACTTGTCCAATACTTGGTGGATGGCGTAGTAAGGCGCGTAACCCATGATGGCAGGGTCGATACCGGTTTCGGCATAACCTTTGATTGTGGCCAGATAAGGGATGCCTTTCGCTTCGGCTTCCGACTTCGGCATCAGCACCAAGGCAGCCGCTCCGTCGTTGATCCCGGATGCGTTCCCGGCAGTCACCGTGCCGTTCTTTTGGAAGGCTGGCCTTAATTTGCCCAAACTCTCCATAGTGACATCTTTGCGGATATATTCATCATCATCCACCACCGTCTGCTGATCCCTGCGGTCTGTGAGGATGACAGGCGCGATTTCTTCCTTGAAGTAGCCTGCATCTTGCGCGATGGCGGCTTTCTGTTGCGAGCGCAGCGCGAACGCGTCCTGTTGTTCGCGGCTGACCTGGAATCTTTCCGCTACCGTTTCGGCCGTGATGCCCATGTGCTGCTGGTCGAAGGCATCCGTCAGACCGTCGTGCACGAGGCTGTCGACGGCGCTGATATCGCCAAGTTTGCTGCCCCAACGTTGATTCGGCAACAAGTAGGGAGCCTGCGACATGCTTTCGGTGCCGCCGACGACCACCGTGCGGGCGTCGCCGAGACGGATGGCTTGGCTCGCCAGGATGATCGCTTTCAATCCGGAGCCGCAGACTTCATTGATCGTCATGGCGGTTTTTTCGTAGGGGATTCCGGCAGCAACCGCGATTTGGCGTGCCGTGTTCTGGCCGATGCCAGCCTGAAGGACATTTCCGAAAATGACGGAATCCACTTCTTCAGGGGCTAGACCAGCCCGATTCAACGCCGCTTCTGTGGCCGTTTTTCCCAGTCCGACTGCGCTACAATTTTTGAGGCTGCCTCCGAATGAACCGATTGGGGTTCTGGCAGCACTGACAATTACGACTTCTTCCATAGAATAGCTCCTTTTTTGTAATATTTTGGGTAGGGTTGGATACTTCGACCTTTGATGCTTCTTATTTTACGCGATGCAGTGCTGATAATGATATAAGAATTCGTAAAGAATTACAAATGAAAAGCAATTTTTGGATAAGCGTTTTGTAAGATATCTTTAATTTGAAAGGCCAACAGTTGTTTTTTTGACCGGTCTGGTCTATCATTTGGGATGACGAGCTTCAAATATGTTATAGATACAAACAGTAAGGGGTAATGGATGTGAAGATTGGGATAGATAAGATTGGCTTTTATGCGCCGCACTTCTTTGTGGATATGGAAAAATTGGCGGAGGCCAGGGGAGTGGATCCGGCCAAGTATACAATCGGCATCGGGCAAGAAAAAATGGCGGTTGCCCCCATCACACAGGATGCGGTGACACTGGCGGCGAACGCCGCATTGCGGATTGTGGATAAGGAAGACTTGGAGAAAATTGATTTGGTCATTTTCGGGACGGAATCTGGGATCGACAATTCCAAATCAGGGGCCGTCTACGTGCACGATCTGCTGGGGATCCAGGAACATGCCCGCTGCATCGAATTGAAGCAAGCGTGCTACGCAGCGACTGCCGGCATCCAATTGGCGAAAGGGCATGTCGCTTTGAATCCGGAAAGCCGGGTTTTGGTGCTCGGGTCGGACATTTCCCGCTACGGAATCGGCACGGCCGGTGAAGTGACGCAAGGTGCCGGCGCTGTGGCCATGATCATCCGTGCGGAACCGCGCATCCTCGTATTGGAGAATGAGAACAGCTATCTGACTGCCGATGTGATGGATTTTTGGAGACCCATCTATTCGGAAATGGCTTTTGTCGATGGAAAATATTCGAATGAGCAATACATTTCGTTCTTCATAAATGCCTGGGAAGATTTCAAAGCGAAGTATGGTGCCACGTTGGCGGATTTTGAAGCCATCTGTTTCCATCTGCCTTACACGAAGATGGGCATGAAAGCTTTGCGCGAAGTGCTTGATCAGGGTTCCGAAGTGGACCGCGACCGTCTGACGGCACATTACCAAACCAGCACGATCTACAACAGGATCGTCGGCAACATCTACACGGGTTCGTTGTACCTGAGCCTGTTGTCTTTGTTGGAGCTTTCCGACGACCTGAAGGCGGGCGACAAAATCGGCCTCTTCAGTTACGGATCCGGCGCGGTCGGCGAGTTCTTCACGGGTACGCTGCAGGAAGGTTTCAAAGCGGTTTTGGCAGCTGCCGAGCACGGTAAGATGTTCGCCGGCCGCAAAGAAGTGACCGTCAAAGAATATGAAGAGCTCTTTTCGCATGTTTTGCCGGTCGATGGCTCAAACATCGAGCTGGATGTGGACGCGGATCCCGCGACCATCTGCATCGAAGGGATGGAAGACAACAAACGCATCTATCTGAACAAAACCCGATGAATGTTAAATGAAAACAGCAAGCCGGCAGCCAGTATTCTGGTTGCCGGCTTGCTGTTTTGTTTTTTTGTGTTTTCGGTGATGGTTCGAGCGTGCGATCGATCATTCGAGTGAGCGTTCGCCGGAGAAAAATGGAGTTCAGCCTCGTCAACTCCGGTGAGCGGGTCTTCGCAGGAGGAAACCGGTATTCGGCTTCGTCAACTCCGGTGAGCGACTCTTCATCGGAGCAAACAGTGATCAATCCTAGTCAACTCCTACGAAGCAAGCTTTCACCGGAGCTGGCGGCCAACCCGGCCAACCCGGGTTGGCTGATCAGCTTTTCCGGATTCGTTCCAACAGATCCTGCGCTGTCGCCAGATTCATGTTTTTTTCAGCTTTCAAGCGCGCGGACAGCTGTTCGATTTCGTCTCCGGTTGCGCCTGCGCTGATCGCAAGCGAGCGCGAGTGCAGGCCCATATGTCCTTTCTGGATGCCTTCCGTCACCAGCGCTTTGATGGCCGAGAAGTTCTGCGCCAGCCCGACCGAGACGATGATGGATTCCAGCTCGGCCGCTGATTGGTAGCCGAGGATTTCTTTCGTCATTTTCGCAGCGGGATGGAAGTTGATCGATCCGCCCACAGCTCCAATCGGCAATGGCAACGTCAGACTTCCGAGCAGATCCCCGTTTTCCGCTTTTTTCCAAGTTGTCAGTGACCGGTACTGTCCGCTGTGGGAGGCATAAGCATGAGCACCGGCAGAAATGGCGCGCCAATCGTTTCCGGATGCCAGTACGATGGCGTCGATGCCGTTCATGATGCCTTTGTTGTTGGTGACGGCGCGGTAAGGATCGACGTAAGCAAACTGATACGCTTCGATCAGTCGGTCGCGCACTTCTTCACCGGAGTATACACCTTTGGTCAGAAGTGCAGCCGGTATCCGGCACTCGGCGGTCGCCAAGCAGTCGGTCGCGTAATTGGTCAGGATTCCCATCAAAGCTTCGCCCCCGGTCAAACTCTCCAGGTAAGGGATGACGCCTTCCATCATCGTATTGATGATGTTGGCCCCCATCGCCTCCAACGTTTCGACATGCAGATGGACGACAAAAAACGAGGGGATCCCTTCAACATCATCTGCAAGCAGAATCCTAGCGCTGACGCGGCGGGCTCCGCCGCCACGCTTCACGATGGAGGGATGGGCAGCATTGGCAACCTTCAGGATCTCTTCCTGATGCGAAAGAATCAGCTGTTCCGCAGCAACGCTATCTGGTACATTTTTCAAGGCGACTTGGCCGATCATGATCCGTTCCTGGATTGTGGTCCGGAAACCGCCCGCTTTAGCGATCAGTTTCGCACCGGCACTGGCCGCAGCGATGACGGAAGGCTCTTCGATGGCCATCGGGACGGCATATTCTTTCCCGTCAATCAAAAAATTCAAGGCGACACCGTAGGGCAAGTCATACGTGCTCAATTGGTTTTCGATCATATTGTCGGCGATTTCCTGCGGCAACCGCAATCCTGCCTGCAAGTTGGCTGTCGCTTCTTCATCCAGGATGCCAGCCGACTTTAAGGCAGTGATCCTTTCGGCTGGGGTTTTATCGTAAAATTTCTGAAGATGTTTGGATTCCATTTTATGCTCCATTTCCCAAGTGTTTTCACGTGTAATCAATGTCTGTTTCCTATATCATTTTATCATAGTACTATCCTGATGGCATCCGCCATCAGTCGCTTTGCGCAGAGGACGAAAGAATCCGACCAATGCCCGATGACTGGCAGGCGCACAGGTGTGTATAATGAGTTCATCCATAGAAAGAGAGTGATCGTATTGGAAACAATCAGCTATTATATCAAGGAAATCATCAACGCAACCGGAAAAGGGTTGAAAGGGTATCTCATATCGGCCGTCAAGCTTGCTGCTATCAGCTTTGTCCTGTTGTGCATCGGGTTCCTGTACTTCGGCGTCGATTTTTGGTTCCTGAAAGCGCTGGGGATCGCGGTTTTCGATCTTATTCCGATTCTGGGAAGTGGGATGGTGATGATCCCTTGGGCGGTGATCCATCTGCTGCTCGGGAACACAACGTTGGCTTGGCAAATTGGACTGCTGTACATCATTCTTGTGGTTGTCCGTCAGATTGCCGAACCGTTCATTACCGGCAAGGAAATTGGCATCCGGCCGCTGTACACGTTTCTGGCGACGGTCGTCTGCATCCTCTTGTTCGGGCCGCTTGGAGCCGTTCTAGGGGCAGTGGTCGCCGTCGTGATCAAAGCCGTTTTGGAAGTATCGAGTGTCAGCCACAACAATTATGACAAACATCGTCGCTGAGAAGTGCCGATATTTCACAAGCTCGGGAGAATCTGATTTCTTCCGGGCTTTTTTATTTTTTTGTGTGCGTGTTTACGGAATCCATCAGATTGTTTACGATAAAAAATAAGTAAAAATGCACGAATTGTCTTGACCTGGAGGAGTCTATGCCTTAAGCTAGGACTTAATGAGAATGGTTCTCAATTAGTGTCGGAAAATTACTATCGCTGAAGGAATGGAGGGGACGATTTTGACGAATGTAAGGGACTTGCCGATCGGTGTGACTGCAATTGTGAACAAGATAACAGGACAGGGCGCTACCCGCAGAAGACTCATGGATATGGGGATCACGAAGGGCACTGGCATTTATGTCAGAAAAGTCGCTCCATTAGGCGATCCCATCCAAGTGATGGTGCGCGGCTACGAATTATCGATACGCAAAAAAGATGCCGAAATGATTGAAGTTACGTTCGGGGAGGAAAACTGATGGGGAAAACCATAGCGCTGGTCGGAAATCCTAATAGCGGAAAAACGACCTTATTCAACCATTTGACAGGCTCCACCCAACGCGTCGGCAACTGGCCGGGGGTTACGGTCGAACAGAAAGCCGGCACATTGCTGCATGACGGCGAGACGCAGGTCATTGATCTGCCGGGCATCTATTCGCTTTCCCCATACACAATCGAGGAAATCGTCACGCGCGATTATTTGACACTGGATGCACCGGATCTGATCATCAATATCGTCGATGCCTCCAACTTGGAGCGGAATCTTTACCTGACTACCCAATTGATGGAATTGGATCTGCCGATTGTTGTCGTTCTGAACATGATGGACATCGTCGAGAAACGGGGCGATCAGCTGGACGTCGCCGGATTGTCGCGCGCGTTCGGATTGCCGTTCGTAACGATTTCGGCTCTGAAGGAAAGCGGATTGGAAGAGTTGTTCAAGGCCATCGCTGAACCGATATCTGTAGCTGAACCGATTACATACAGTATCGTCGTGGAAAGCATCCTGGATACGATCGAAGAAATTATTGCTCCATTGGTTCCGAAAAAATTGCGTTGTTACTACAGCATCAAACTTTTCGAAAGGGACGGACAAACTTCTGGAAAACTTGCGATTCCTGAGGACGGTCAGACAGTTATGGAAGGCCTGCTCAGCCGTTATGAAAAGGAATTGGACGACGACTCCGAAGCAATCCTGATCAACGAACGCTATAAATTCGTGACGAAAATTACGCGCCAAATGCTCGTGAAAAATAGCGACAAAGCTTCTTTCTCGGTCATGATCGATCACATCGTAACGAACCGCTGGCTTGGGTTGCCGATTTTCGTTCTGATCATGTATGCTGTCTACTACTTCGCCATCACAACTGTGGGGACGTGGGGGACCGATTGGGTAAACGATGTGTTGTTCGGAAGCATCGTGCCAGGTGCCGTACAAAGTTTTTTCGACAGCATCGACATCCATCCAGCAGTCAGCAGCCTTGTGGTTGATGGTGCCATCGGAGGGGTGGGCGCAGTTCTGGGCTTCCTGCCGCAGATGGCCGCCTTGTTCCTCTGCTTGACCTTGCTCGAGGACAGCGGCTATATGGCCCGCGTCGCTTTCGTGATGGACAGGGTTTTCCGCGGCTTCGGACTTTCAGGGAAATCATTCATTCCGTTGTTGATCGGCTCCGGCTGTTCTGTACCGGGCATCCAGGCTTCCCGCACGATCGAGAATCTCCAGGATCGCCGTATGACGATCCTGACCACTTCGTTCATCCCTTGTGGTGCGAAGTTGCCGGTCATCGCCTTGATTGCCAACGCCATTTTCGGCGGGGCATCGTGGGTTGCACTATCGATGTATCTCTTGGGGATTTCTACGGTAATCTTGTCCGGCGTGTTGCTGCGGAAAACGGCCATTTTTGCCGGTGAAGCGTCACCGTTCGTGATGGAATTGCCGATGTACCATTGGCCGCAGTGGAAAAGCATTTTCCGCGCAGTATGGGCCCGTTGTTTGGCCTTCGTCAAAAATGCGGGAACTGTAATTTTCCTCAGCTCCAGCTTTATTTGGTTTTTATCTTCTTTCAACTGGCAACTGCGGATGACTGCCGAAAGCGAGCAAAGCATCCTGGCCAAAATCGGCAGTGCAGTTGCTGTTTTCTTCGCGCCATTGGGCTTCGGCTCTTGGCAAGCGACGGTGGCGACCATCCAAGGTTTGATTGCGAAGGAAAATGTTGTCGGCACATTTGGTGTGCTGATGAACACAACCGGTTCGGAGGCGGAGGTAGCAGCCGCATTCAGCACACTGTTCAACCCGGTCAGCGCAGTATCGTTCCTTGTGTTCAATATGATCTGCATGCCGTGTTTCGCGGCTGTCGGAGCGATGCGCACCGAATTCGGCAGCGCTAAATGGACGCTTTTCGGCGTCTTGTATCAAACTACTTTGGCTTATGTCTTGGCCTTCATCATCAATCAGCTCGGATCCGTTATTGTGTTGGGCACGCCATTCGGGGCGGGAGCCAGCATAGCGGCTGCATCAACTGCTATATTGATGTTCTTGGTCCTAAGGCCCGCGCCTAAAAAAGCTTCGCCGATGTGGGGCAGCTTGGCGAAACCGATGGTCAAATAGGAAGAGGGGGAATAACCTATGAATGTTCAATCTTGGATTGTTTTGTTGTTGTTTATGACCTTGATGGGGTACATTTTATTCCGTCAAATCCGTTTGATCGCGAGCGGCAAAAAGAAATGCAACGCCTGCACGGTAACGGTTTGTCCGATGAATGAGCCTGTACCGGCTGCTGCGGAGGCCGACTGTATTGCCGGAAACGCGATGATGGTGCACCTCGGCGTTACAAAAGAGGGTCCGAGGGTTGAAAAGCACTGCCCGACTTCACAAGTCATCAAAGATTAGCCTAAACAACCGAAAAAGCCGACGCATCCTTTGACTGATGCGTCGGCTTTTTATCTTGGAATGCGACAGTGATGGGCGCGAACTCCGGTGAAGGCCACACTCACCGGAGCACCGGAGTTGATTGCCATTCCAACTCCGGTTAAGCTGCGCTCGTCGGAGTTGAGAACCAGTTTCGCGCGCCAACTCCGATGAAACAACACTCACCGGAGTTCAGGAACATTCTTCAGTCGGACAGCTTGCGTTTGGCTCCCGTCAGCTCCCGGATGGATTTGGCGTCCTGCACATACTCCAGTGTGCCCAGATACACGCCGTTTTCATCACGGAGCGCGAGATAGGTCACGACGACGAACTTCCCGAATTCTTCATACCACATCATTTCTTTGTCTTTTTTGCCCGATTTCAGGTCCGCAACCAGTTGCTTCATGAACGCAACGCTTTTCGGCGGATGGCAGTTCTCGGCGTGCCGTCCCAAGGCGGATTTTGTCCGCATGAAAATTTTTTCTTCCGGTCCGTTGTTGTAGTATTTTACGGTATCCTCTGCGTCGATGAAGGTCAGCTCCAACGGCAAAGCATTCAATAGATTCTCAAGCTCCTTCATCGTGAGGTAGCCGGTGCCGAAAGCGAGATTGCCTTCAGGAACGGTGCCCATCTCTTCCGTTGGTTCCGGACCTACGCGCTCGGGCTTCCATTCCGCCTCCGGATGGACGATGCAATAGCCGATTTCCTCCGATTCGTCCGCGACCTTCAGCCAATCCTCTTCGGTGAAGGAATCGGATACCATCGGCAACAAGATATCCTCCTCTTTGATGAACATTTCTTTCATTTCCTGGCGCAGCGTTTCGAAAATGATCTTGATGTTATCGAGCTGTGCCGTTTCGAGCATCTGTCTGAGTTTCTTGTACAGTCCCCGGATTTCGTCGTCCACGCCCCACATCACTTTCGGCGGGGCGGTCATGCCATAGCGCTCCATGATGGGGAAAATGGCGTATTCTTTGCGCGCATAGTGTTTGTCGAAACCCCAGAGAAGATCCACCTGCTTCAAAAGCCCTGCTTTGAGATCAGGGTCCGGCTGCTCCAGATAACTTTCCAAAAGACGGGTGATGCGGTCGAACGTCGCTTCGAGGGCCACGTTTTCTTCCTTCAGCACCCGGATCGGATGACCGGGTTTTTCGCTCTCACTGGATATGGTCTGCGCAAAAGTAACAGCATCCGCGAACAGGGCGGCATGGATGCTGCAAAGCCGCTGGATATCCTCGACTGCGATGCCTTGTTCGATCAGCCTCCGCTCCATCATCGAAATTTCGAGGGCACTGACCGTCGCAAAATGTTCCTTGAATTCCTTTTTGATCTGTTCGTAGTCTTCGCCTGCATGAAGACGCAGAATCAGATCCTTCAATAAGCCTTGACGGCGCTCCATCTCTTCCTCTCGAGCACCTTTGGTATTCGATCCGCCCATCATGATCCCCTCGCTTTTCGATAGTTTTAATTTCTATCCGTTTGACCTGTTGGACCGCAGTAATCGCCAAAAATATCCATCCGAATCTATCATCTTCATTGTAATGCGAACACTTACTCAGGACAAACTGGACGATCCGAAAAGCAGCGATATTCTTGCAAATTCTTGCAAAAAAAACGCCAACAACCTTAAAAAACAGGGGGCCGTTTTTGGAAATTTTGGTTTGTGGGCGTATAATGAAGACGAGTAAGAAATCTGTCGGATTTTTCCGGCAAAGCTCGTCATTGCAACAGTCCCGTTTCAACAATACCTTTCCGCAGCCATCCGTAAATGCAATCCTGAAAGCAGAAAAAGCAATGCCTGAATTTATGAGAGGAGCAACAGTAATGGCTACTTTTGAAAAAACCATCTTCATCAACGCCCCAGTCGAAAAAGTCTATCAGTACACAATGAATCCCGAGAATTGGTCGCACTTCTACAATGGTCTTGCCGAACCGGAAAGCATCAGCGGCAAAGGCGAGGTGGGCACGATCGTAAAATCGAGCTATTCCATGATGGGCATCCATTTCCCAATCACAATCGAAGTGACGGAAAGCAATATCACTGCTGATGGCGCAACTTGGGCAGGGAACATCACCGGGAGTTTTCCAACTAAGCAAATTAGCCGCTATGTCGCAAAAGATAATGGAACCGAGCTGACGTTCGACATCGACAGCGTGCCGCCTGAAACGCTGTTCACCAAAATCCTTGACAAACTGGTGACGGACAAAATGGAAGAAAACTCCACCCAACACACACTGGAAAACATCAAAGCCATCTGCGAATCCTGAGAACAACCACGAGAACCGGCCATTCGTCTTTTCGAATGGCCGGTTCTATTTTTTTGCCAGGATTACAAAAAATGAATTGAAAGCGGAAAGGACATGCTATAATAATCCTTATTGCCCGGGAGTTGAAATGCAAATATTGAAAAGATATCGGCAATTTTGGAATCGGAACTGGGCGGACTCGGTATCGGAAAAGGAGTACAAAAAGATGAATTATTGCATGGAATGCGGAACAGAACTTGAAGGGAAATATCTGGAAAATGAAGGGATGATTCCTTATTGTAAGGGTTGCGAGGGATATCGATTCCCGGTATTCAACACAGCCGTGAGCATGATCATCTTGAATCAAGCGCAGAATAAAATTTTGTTGATCAAGCAGTACGGCGGGACGGATTACATCCTCTGCGCGGGCTATCTGAATAAGGGCGAAAACGCTGAACAAGCGGCAGCTCGTGAAATCGCTGAAGAGCTCGGAATTGAGGTAATCGACTGGCACTACAACAAAAGCGAATATTTTGAGAAAACCAACACGCTGATGCTGAATTTTTCTTGTACCGTCGCGAACGAGCGTCTCGATGGCATGACCGATGAAGTCGATCAGGCGGAATGGTTTTCCATCGAAGATGCACGGTTGAACATCAAAAACGGCAGTCTGGCTCAGCGGTTCCTGGAAAACTATTTGGAAAAAAGTCACGGGCGGGAGCAGTGTCATGCTGACTAAGGTTCGTACGCAGGCAAGGCAAGGGCTGAATTTGTGATAGAATACAAAAAAAGTTTCGGTTTTGGATGCCCAAAACCGAAACTTTTTTTGTTTTTATAGGAAACATAAACGTGGTGAAGTTTGATATGTTATTCAGTGACTTTTTCAGCTTCTTCGGTTGGAGCTTCTGCCTCTTCAACCTCTTCGGCTACTGGAGCAGAAAGGACAACAACTGCTTCTTCTAGGTCGGTAAGGACTGAAATGTCAGCATCGACTTTGATATCGGCAACTGTTAAAGTATCACCAATGGTCATTTCAGTAACAGCGATTTGGAATTCGGTAGGGACATTGGTAGCTTCCGTTTCAATTTCCAATTCGTTCAATGTTTGGGTCAAGACACCTTCTTTGACGTCTTCACTACCGACCAAGTGGATCGGAACAGTCATCGTCAATTTTTGACCTTTTGTGATTACTTGCAATTCGACGTTTTGGATTTCGTTCTTCAGGGCAGCCTGTTGGATGTCCTTAAGGATGACTTGCGTCGTTTTTCCGCCGGATATGCTGACTTCAAAAATCGCATTTTTACCTAATTGCTTGAGCACTTCGTCAAAATCTTTTGCATCAAGTAATACTGGAGTTGCTTCAACATCTTTACCATAGATGACTGCAGTCAGTTTCTTGTCCAATCGTGCACGCTTTGCTGCAGATGAGCCAACTTTTTCGCGTTTCTCTACTTGTAATTTCATATGTTTTCCTCCTGGAAGTATACCTGTACTGGCTTGGATTTGAGCTGGCTATTAAAAAATATAACATCAGCAAATAGATAGTACCTCTATAGCATACCGCAACTCGGGGCAGATAGCTAATGATAAGCCTTTTGCTGCTGTTTTAATACGGAGTGGATACTCGAAGTGGATGCTCGGACCAAGAGGATCCCGCTGCTCTGCTCCGGTGGACGGAGGCTTCGGCGGAGTTCGCCCCACATTTTGTTTACGTTCTCCGATGAGGGTAGCTTCGCCGGAGAAGCTGCCGAAAGTTACCGGTTTACTCCGGTGAGCGGGGGCCACACCGGAGCTACGGACAGATTCCGGGTCACGCTCCTCCGACTAGCGGGCAGCTCGCTCCTTGGTAATGAGGCGTAAGTTGTAACAGTGGAACAAAAGAAGAATGAGCTACCTCATACCACGGTTGCTCCTTCTTCTTTTTGTCTGAATCCTTATTGTGCATATAGATAGGTCATTACGGCAGACCCGAGGCTTTCGAAGACAGGTGTTGCATCGTTGGTCGCATCCTGCCAACCGTCCGTCAATATAGCCACGATATATGTCTGACCGTCCAATGTCAGGATGCCTGCATCGTGGGAGACATAGTCAAGTAAGCCGGTTTTGTGGGCAAAAGTGACACCTTCGTCCAAGCCGGTATTGAGGGCGTAGACCAACTGCTGATCGGCCAGTAACCCCAGAAAGTAAGCAGTGCTGGATTCTGAAAGCAAATCCCCATCCAGCAGGCGTTCCAATAAGAAAGCCACTTCGGCGGGTGTCGTTTCCAAGTCGCCGTTGTAATAGACACCGTCGGATTCCAGGTAGGGGTGGAAGTTTGTGGAAACGAAGCCTTGTTCATGGATGAAGGCTTCGATGTTGTCCCATCCGATCAAATAGGCGAGTTCCTTGGCGGTTTCGTTGTCGGAAACAGTGATGGTGCTTGTCAGATAGTCAGCTACCGTTGCGCCATCCGCCATTTGGTCCTGCAAGGAGATCGTGCCGGCATCGACTTGCGTAAGAATGGCGTATGTCAGAAATAATTTGTAGAGGCTGGCACTGGTGAAGATGCGCGATTCATTGGTCGTAACCGCCTCGCCGGTTTGCTCATTGATCAGGACGAAGCCGATTTGATTGGGATAGGCTGCATTCATTTCATCCACTTTTGCCGCCAATTCTTCTCCGGAAGAGGACAAGATCGTGCTGCTTTGGAGGATTTCATTCGCTTCAGCCAAACTTTCTTCATCGGCTTCCTGCATTTCCTCAACATCGTACGCAAGATCATGAGCCACTGTTTGTGCGGATGCAGCACTTTCTCCATCTTGGCTGATTGCTAAGTCCCACAAAAGGATCGTGACGCATCCCGCTAGGAATACGGTGGATAGGATAAGCGCATTTTTCTTTTTTAGTCTTTTTCTTTTTTTCATTTTAAGTACACCTACTCCGGATAATCATTTTTAGGATAGCTGAAATCGTTATGGCGAGGAAGAAGAGCGTTCCTCACCGTGCTATTTTTTTCAGCCGTGGATGGCTGAAAAGAAGCGAAATGTATTTATTTAGCAAAGCCGCCCATCTGGCCACCACTCGCTTCAGTCGTTGCGCTGACCTCAACAGTGGATGAACCGCCGCTGAAGGATGTATCTTCGTAGATGCCGTTTGTTGAGTCGCCGGAAACTGTGCCGCCGGTTGTGATCGTGTACGCAGAGCCGTTGACCAGGGCAGGACTGGAGAATACCAAGGACTGGGCCGTTGTGGAAGCCTCGAAAGTCATGATCACTTCTCCGTCCGGACCGGTGATCTGGATGGCTTCTTCCGCAGCCAATGGCAGGGACGACGTGAACAGGAAGCTTTGTGCTGAGGTCGAAGAAGGGCTCATCGCCATGCCGGAGCTGCCGACCCCGATCAGGGTACCGCCGTTCATGTTGAACGTGCTATCGTAATCCAATGTACCATTCATGCTATTGGTCGGACCGCTGACGATCACGGTACCATCGTTCATTTCGATGCTGCCGTTGCTGTCGAGTCCATCGCCACTTGCGTTTACCACAAGCGTTCCACCGTTGATGCTCAAGAGGCCCGCTCCTTCTGCAGTGGAGGTGAACGTGTTTTCGCCAGGACGTCCACTGACGGCTGAAGCGTCGTTTCCGCCTGCAGCATTGATGCCATCGTCAGATGTCGTCAATGTGATGTCTCCGCCGTTCAGAGTGATTTCAGTAGCTTCGATACCTTCATAACTTTGATTGATATTAATGGTTCCGTCATCGATTGTCAAGGTGTTATCGGCGTGGATGCCATCATCCCCGGATGCAATCGTGAAGTCCCCGCCAGTGATTTGGATGGAATCATTCGTGTGGAGCGCGTCATCGGAAGTATCCAAAATGAATGTCCCGCCGGAAATAGTCAATGCTCCTGTGGCTTTCAAACCTTTGGCGCTGGTCGTTTCCTCAGCAGTAGTGATAGTTGCTTCTGCAACAGGTGCTGCCCAAGTTCCCCATGCTTCGCTCTCTGTGCTGCTGTTCGCGCTCCCGCCGCCGGTTGTGATCGTAAAGTCGCCACCAAGTATCTGCAGATCGGTTGCGGCTTGGATGCCGTCAGAAGCTGCCGTAATCGCGAAGGTGCCGGATTCAATCGTCAAAGTGCCTTTGCCTTCTTCTTCCTCATTGGTCGATTGCAGTCCATCGCCGCCAGCATCAATCGTGAAGGTACCGGAACTGATGAAGAGCGAATCGCTTCCTTTGATTGCATCGCCGACAGAAGTGATTTCATAGGTGCCTTCTGCGATGGTCACATCATCTTTCCCTTTGATGGCATGAGCATAATTGGCATCGACGACCAACGTTCCCGTTCCGTTCAGGATAAGGTCGGATTTGCTGAATAGGGTCGCATCGGGCTCGTCTTCACTTTCTTCGAAGGTATAGGTTTCCCCATCACTTAAAGTGTTGGTCGTGCCTTCAGCCAAAGTGATGGTCGCGGAGTTGGCGCTTTTAACGTAGATGGCGGCTCCTGTGGAATTCGTGATGGTAGCCCCATCGAGAACGATCTGGACATCGGCTTCATCGACTGTTTCGACACGGACTTGGCCTTCGCTCAGGGTTCCGCTGAGGATATACGTGCCTGGTTGCGTGATGGTCAGGATGGAACCGTCAGCAGCGGCTCCGGATCCATCGACTGTGATGGTCTGATCGGAAAAACTGATGGCTGTGCTGTTGCTTTCTGAATAGCTGGAGTCTGATACAAGGGTGGATTCCACTGTCGCCTCAGTGTTCGAAACGGCGCTGGATGTTGCAGTGGTGCTTGCTTCAGTCGAGCAAGCGGTCAGTAAGGCAAGGGTGCCTGATAATGCGAGCATTTGCGTTAGGGGTTTATTCTTTAGATTCATTATAGTATTTTTCATGGGTTAATTCTCCTGTTCTGGTTTGGTTTTTATGATAATTTTGTATAATATCCAGCGGGCTTGCTCCGCTTTTCTTATCCTGCTTGGTTGCCGTTGTAGCTGACCAAAGTGGCGTTCTGGACGCCTTCGATGGCGCTCAATTCGTTCATGAAGCTTGTTTCGTTGTTTTTGACTTTTACTTCATAGATCAATTCCGGTTGACCGTCCGTGATGCTCTTGGATTTTACGATGACTTTGCCGAAACGGTTTTTGATGATTTCGGTAGCCTGCAATTCAGCATTCTCATTCTCCAGCTGCAGCATCAAAATGTAAGGGGCCGAAGAATCGACTTTTCCTGTCAGCACGAGCAGGATGACAGTTATGAACGCAGATCCGAGAAAAGCCAGAGAATACAAGCCAGCTCCCAGGATGATGCCGACACTGATCGACCAGAAAAGGAAGACTAAATCAAGCGGCTCCTTGATGGCGGTTCGGAAGCGGACGATGGAAAGGGCACCGACCATACCTAGGGAAAGGACAACGTTGGAAGTTACGGCCAGGATGACGAAAGTGGTCAGGACCGAGAGCAGCACCAACGATGTGTTGAAGGGTTTCGAATACATGACGCCGGCATAGGTCTTTTTATAGATGAAGAAGATGAACAAACCGATGAAGAGCGCCGATAGCAGGGAAACTGAAGCCGCCGCTAGGGAAAAATCGGCCGTTTCTTCCAAAAAACTATTTTTTAAGATATCTGTAAATGTTGTCATTTCAATATTCCTCCTGGACAATAACTTATATTTGATTTAAATGTCTTCCAATTACGTATTTTGAATGTGATGTGCTGTTGGTTTCTTCTGTCTGCACCAGACTTTGGATCCATTCCGGCAGATAATTGTCGAATTTGACCTCCAGTACGCAGTCAATCCCGGGTTCCCTTATGCCGATACGGCCATCGTGGAAGAAGGAGGATACTTGTGTGCTGGCGTGCATATCGAAATCCAGGGTGATGCGCGTGTTCCCGGGGGCATAGGCGAAAGCCTCCCGTTCGTAGGTGATGATCACTTTTGGTTCCATGCATTGGCTTTTGCACTTCGCATAGAATTCCTGGAGCAAGGGATGGCTGGCATCAGCAAGGCAGTCATATTTTTTTTGGATAAGCCGGTCGGCCATTTCTTTTGTGATGCTGGCGCTCTGTTTGTAACCGACTGCGCCGTCCTTGACCTTTTTTTCGAGGCGGATAAAGGAACTGTCATTGTTGTAATAACGGATCCGGAATTTTTCGCGGTAGCTGCGGCCATCCTCTTTGTCCCAATAAGCATCATCATAGATCGTGTCAAAATAGAGACTCCTGATGCTGTAACTGTTGCCTACTGAATTCTCATCATGTTTCAGGAATTTTCTCAGCCGACTTGTCAGGATGACTTTGTTCTTTTGGGAAATTTCGTGTTTGAATTCGTTGCGGTAGCAGATTTCGCTCATAACGCTCAACCTCGTTTCTTGTTTCTCTTGATGTCCTTATTCTATGCCGATTCGGGAAACAATTCTCCGTAAACAGGGCAGAGAGTTGTTGCAAAAATGGAGCAAAATGAGCGGAAAGGTGCGTAAGGTTGAAAGAGTGCCGAATCCCACTGCAAAAAAAGACCGAAACGCTGGCCTATGGGGGCGGGCAGCATTTCGGTCCATGTTTTAACATATAGGAATTCATAAAATTTTTCAGAGTGAAAAGTGCATCACCATTGGTGTTTTACAGGCTTGCAAAATGTTTCATGCACCTAAAATGATGTCCAGCTTCACGGGTTAGCCCTTCGGAAATTAGATAAATCTGTCCTATTGCGCTCTTCGATGCTCAGTCGGAAAGATTTCCTAAATTTCTTTCAGGGCTGAACGAACCCGTTCAGCTTTTCTTATTTATTTTAAGTGTTTTGTTGCGGCAGGATGATTGTGAAAGTCGTTCCCTTTGCGGAGGACATGACTTCGATGCGGCCGCCGTAGGTCTGCACGATCGATTGGACGATGGAGAGCCCGATGCCGTGCACGCCTTTGTTGCCTTTGTAGAAGCGGTCGAAGATGTGTGGCAAGTCGGCTTTCGAAATCGGTTCGCCATCGTTATAGATGGTGATCATGATCCGGTTGTCGATCTCCTTGCAGCCCAAACGGATGATGCCTTTTGCATAACGCAGGGCGTTGGAGATGAGATTCTGGAAGGCCCGTTCAAAATCCCGTTCATCATAATGGAACAGGACTGGGGCTTTCTGGAAGTCGAAGAGCACTTGCAGATTTTTTTGATCGCTGACGCTGGCGTAGCGTTCAGCGGTGTAGGACAATGTTTCCCGGATGTCGTTCGTACTGGTCAAACGGTCCGAGGAACGAGTTTCCAGGCGGGACAGGTAGAGGATATCCTCTACAAGCGTGCCCAATTTGTCTGTCTCGTTTTTGATGGCGCTGGCGCCTTTTTTATCATCGATGATGCCGACTTCGATGCCTTCTGCGTTTGTCTTGATGATCTGCAACGGTGTCCGCAATTCGTGCGAAGCATTCTGGAAAAAAGTGCGTTGGTCGGCATCGTACAACTTGAGCTTTTTGGTGGTTTCATTCATGGTCGTCTTCAGTTCATGGAGCTCAAGGTCGACGAACTCTTCGTCGATCGTCTGGTAATTCCCGTCCCCGATTTCTTTCGCGAAGAGGGCCAATGTCTGCAACGGTTTCGTGATTCTGGAAACGAGCACGTAGATGATCGCCGCGATGGTCAGCAGACCGATCAGCATGATGATCAACAGGATTTGGTTCAGGTTCTGTTCGAAGACGTACAGATCGGACATATTCAGATAGAATACCGCATAGGTCCCTGCCTCTTCGACGTTGGGTGCGATGGAATAGTAGTAGAGATTGTCTTCCAGTTCCAATTTCCCATCGGTGGTCTGATCCAACTGAATGTTGGAACTTTCCAGGCCGGAAACGAAATTCGTCAGGGCATCATCCTCACTGAAGCCTGTATCCTGTATCTGTGGAAACAGAATTTCAAAATCGTCGGAGATGATCGTTTTCTTGACGCTGGATGCGAAGGCCGTGTGCGGTTCAGGATTTTTGTCCCTTGGCTCATCCACAGCGGGTGCATCCGATGCAGCGGGAGCAGTATCCAATTTTTTTTCCTCATTGAAAGGCCGCTCAATGTAATTTTGCCGCGACTCGACGAGCAAGGATGTTGCTGTAGTTTCGATATACTGCGTGAAGAATAAATTGAACACAAAATAAATGAGGGTAAAGACGATCGCCAATAGAACCGTGACGGTCGTCAGAAGCCGGATCTTCAAACTTTTTTTTGCTGTTTTCATTCGGAAGGCGACTCCTTCACAGTGAAGCCGAATCCCCAGACCGTCTCGATCTCGACTGTGGAACCGGCCAGTTTTTTGCGCAGGCGTCTGACCGTATCATCGCAGGCCCGCGTCTCGATGTCCTTGCCGTAGCCCCAAATAGAATCCAAAAGTTCATCCCTTGAAACGGCACGGTTTTTGTTTTCGATAAGATAAACGAACACATTGTATTCATTCGGAGTCAGGTTGAGCAGGGAATCATTTTGTTTGACGGACATGGCGGCCAGATCGATCTCGATATCGCCGATCCGCAGCGTCGCTTCTTCCTGACGGGAAGGCATGCGTTCCTGATCCATCTTGATGCGGCGCAGCATCGCTTTCACGCGCATATTCAGGGCGATGGCGCTGAATGGTTTCGTGAAATAATCATCGCTGCCCAGGTTAATGCCCGTCGCGTAATCCATGTCGCTGTCTTTTGCGGTCAGGATGATGATCGGCACCGAACTGATGTCGCGGATTTTCTTTGTGATTTCGAATCCGCTCGATCCTGGCATCATCACATCCAGGATGACCAAGTCCGGTTGTTTGTTGAGGAAAGCTTCGTACAGGAGATCGCCGTTGGGGAAATCCGAGACCGCATAGCCCTCGCTCTCCAAAAATGTCTTCACGGTCAAACGGATGCCATCCTCATCTTCGGCAATATATATTTCTTCATTCATAATGTTGTCCACCCCATTCTTGTATCCAGTATAACCGATTTTTTTTGGAAAGATTACGAAAAACTGCGGCAATCCTGCAGAAATTGCTGTCTCTGCTGAAAATAGATGCACAACTGACTGGCGAACTGGTAGAATAGCGTATAGTCCTTATTGGATCAGACTGTGAATAATGATTTTTGGAGGAATAAACAATGACCCTTACACATAGAAACGCAACCTTGGATGACGTGGAAGAAATCGTCGCCATCTACAACCAGACTATCCCCAGCCGGATGGTGACGGCCGATCTGGAGCCGGTGACCGTCAAACAGAAAATGGGCTGGTTCCTGGACCATTCACCCAGCTACAGACCTATCTGGGTTTTTGAAGAGGACGGGAAGATCTGCGCCTGGTTGAGCTTCCAGGCTTTCCACGAGCGCGCCGCCTATGACAAGACGGCTGAGTTGAGCATCTATATCCATGAAGATTACCGCGGCAAAAAACTGGGCACCCAAATTATGGAAATCGCTTTGGCGGCCTGCGAAGAATTGGATATAACCAATCTGGTCTGCCTCATCTTCGGCCACAATGAGCCTAGCATCGGACTGATGAAAAAATTTGGCTTCGAACAGTGGGGATATTTACCGAGAGTGGCCGAACTTGACGGCATCGAACGGGATTTGGTTTACCTGGGCAAAAGGGTACGCGACTGAGCCGGATATATTCCGTGTCGCTTATGATTAGTCTGTTAATATATTGTTGACATTGCTTAATTTTTATTTCAATCTCTATCTATCCGGTATAATTAGTAACTGACTGCTCCCCATGGATAAATCCAGGGGGTTCCAAGGGCGGTTGGGACGTCACGGACCGTACTGGCGATATTTCCACAAAAGTGGAGATGTCGTTTTTCTATTTCCGTTCTATTTCCAATAGCCCGTAGACTTTCTCAACAAGGCGCCTAGTGGCACCATTCACGTTGAAGGCTCGCAGCTGAACCTTTGGGTTGTTATATGCAGTTGTTAAGCAAATTGAAAGTCTCGCAGTCCGAAATTACGGGACTGGCGTTCGGTTGATTGGCAGAGCACCTGGATGCAGGTGTCGTGGTGTGTCATGAAAGTGGCGAACGTCGTGCTACATTTTGTGCGGTCAGTTTCGTTGCATGTCGGTTGGCTGTTTTTCAGGAGGAACGCACTGTACAGGTCCCGTTGGACAAGCTGCCCGCCAACAAAGGCCGTACGTTCATCACGTGTCTTCTTAATGTAGGTATCGTTTACGTGGTTATACTGGCTAGCACGGAATTTAAAGGTATCCACCTCTTTGAGGGCGCCCCCTTCTTGGGGTGCTTTTTGCTTTACGATACCGACCAACATAGCCGGCGCATGATAGCCGATGGACTTGCCGTAGCGACCCTTACGATTGAATCGCCCATCCGTATTGACCGTGGTCTCTTTGGCCCGCCTCATCAATGCGCGAAAATCCATGGCCTCCACATAAACCTGATTACCCAGTGCCAGGATGGCATTGGCGGTTTTGTTGTGCGCTTCCTTTAAGGCCATCGCCCGACGACGGTAGAGGTTCTTCAAGCGAAACATTATTTTCATATAGTTCTTGCTCCGTATCCAGGCCAACTTGACACCCCGCTTGACGGTGCCGTCAACATTAAAGTTGGCGGGGTTCGTTGCGCGGCGACTCCGGTCCAGTTTTCGTTGCAACAGATGAATCGCGCGATCATAGGACTTCCCTTCTGGAAACAATTCCTTCAAGATGACGCCGTCATCACCTGCCACCGCCACCGTAGAGATGCCGATATCGATACCCACTTCCGCATTCGGAGCAGGTTGTCGGCGGGGCATACCTGTGTTATTGTTGCGTTTCACTGGCGGGATGCCTTCCAATACCAACTGCAGAAAGTACTGATTGCCGCCATTGAATGCCTTACGTACGATGCGGCAGTATTTCACCCGGTGCAAGGCAAGAGATTCCTGAATGAATCGGTCATTGGCTCGGATATTGACGGGCAGAACCAGCCCTTTCCACTCCAAACGGTCGCCTTTGAAGCGCAAGCCCGCAGCGTTCGACTTGCCCTCCAACGATTCCAGCTGTCCGAACTTTTTGAAGTGTACTTTTTTGCCTTTGCCATACAGAAGGGAGGACACACTTGTCCAAACTGTAGAAGCGATTTTCTGTGCTGTGAAGCTGTCGATATGCTTCTTGTACGCCTCGCGCATCCGTCCGATGTAAGCATGCAAAGCGTATTCCGTCATACCGAAGGTCTTTTGGATCGTTTGCAACTCCTTGTTGCACGCGGTCTCACCTTTCTTGTCCTTTGCTTTGATTGCCGAGCGGCGTTCTGCCAGCACATCTTGGTAGCGACGGTTCTTATACAATTCTGTCAGCTGCGTACGCGCATGGTATAAAACTTTGTTATACAGCTTTTCTGCGATTTTGAAACGCTTATCCAGTATTGCTTGTTCATTTTGATACGTGACCAGTCGCATCTCTACGACAAATGAAGCTGTTTTGCTTTTAGCCATACGTGTTCCTCCTTTCCTGATGATTGCTTTGCATCTACTGGCGTTGTGAGGTCTTTTGGCTTTGGATGTATTGCTTGATCATTTCAAACGGTGCACCACCCACTGTGGAAACGAAATAGCTGTTCGACCAAAGAGTGGGTAGCTTTGTCGTCAGTTCCTTAAACTCCTGCCTCAGCATGCGGGAAGACGTTCCCTTGATGCGTTTGACTGCTTTGTGAACCCCGAATTGTGGGTCTATATCCAATAGGAGGTGAACGTGGTCTGGCATGATCTCCATTTCCTGAATTTCGACGGATAGAGCGGTGCACGTTTCTACAATGAGCTCCTTTAAGCGTGCCGCTACTGGTCCAACAAGGACCTTTCGCCGATATTTTGGACACCATACAACATGGTAGGTACAAGAATAAGTGATGTTATTATTTGATTTATATTTTTTATTTTCCATATACGAATTATACAACGTGTGTTCATATAACACAACTAAGTGCACGTCGTATATCCCCATAGCTGAAGCAAGGGGCTTTACGACGCTCTTTCGGTAAGTAAGTTTTTTGAAATTATTTTTATAAAGGATGGATGGATATGTGGTTTTTGTTTGCGATAGTTTCCGTTTTGGCCTGGGGCACGGCGGATTTGTTTTATAAAAAGGGGAGCGATCCGAAAGATAGATACAGTTATCTGAAGATCGTCATCATGGTCGGGGCGGTCATGGGGATCCATGCGGTCTACGTCATGCTGACTTCGGGCGTTGTGTATGAGCCGATCAATATGCTCACCTATTTGCCGGTATCGGCATTGTACATTTTGTCGATGGCGGTCGGCTACGCCGGCCTGCGTTTTCTGGAATTATCGATTTCTTCACCGGTGCAGAACTCGTCCGGCGCGATATCGGGCTTGCTGACGTTTATTTTCCTGGGGCAATCGATGACCGGGATCCAATTTTTCGCGGTCGGCCTGATCACGCTCGGCGTGATCCTGCTATCCATTTTCGAGCAGCGCTTTGCCGAGGCGGAACGGAAAGAGAATAAGAAAATGGTCGATCGGAAATATAAGTACGGTGCGATTGCTCTGTTGTTCCCGTTGGGGTATGCATTGATCGATTCATTGGGGACGTTCGCGGATGCGTGGGTCTTCGACAGAGGCATGGATGAAATGCAAGCGAACATTTCTTACGAGTTGACTTGGTTGATCGTTGCCGTTGTGGCTTGGATCTATCTTGTCGGGATCAAGAAAGAGACTTTCGCTTTGCGCGATCAGAAAGACCGAGGCTTGGCGGCCATCTTTGAAACGTTGGGTCAGTTCTTCTATGTTTTTGCAATCAGCGCAAATGCAGTCATCGTTGCGCCGCTGATTTCTTCCTATAGTATGGTGTCGGTCATCCTGTCCCGCATTTTCTTGAAGGAAAAGCTGAGTGCGAAACAATACGCGGTCATTGCGATGATTATGGTAGGGATTTTTATCTTAGGGTTCGAATAGTTTTATGCGGAAAAGCGGCTGACTGCCGCTTTTTTGCGTTGTGCCGATGTACCTGTGAGCGGGCAATCAAGGGGTGTTCGTTCTCCGGCCAGGGATGGCTTCGTCGGAGGTCGGGCTGAGGAATGGACTTCAACTCCGGGGAGCGGTAATCTGGCCGGAGAAGCCACCTGAATATAACGATCCAGCTCCTGCGAAAGGCACGTTCGCAGGAGCTGGCATTCCTTCAACAGTCTTCCTTTTTGTGGATTCCGCCGAAATAAGCGATAATTATAGTAGAAAACTACTTTTGAAGGAAGGGATCGCAAATGGAACAGCCGGTGCAAGGAGATAATGGGAAGGGTCTGTTCGGGCTAAGTCTGGCTGGAGGCGGCCTGAAGTCTTTTTCGCAGCTCGCAGTTCTGCATGACCTGGAGAAGCATCAAATCAAAATAGATGCCGTCGCAGGCACATCGATGGGGGCGGTCGTAGCGGCTTTGGTGGCCTGCGGGCTTACGGCATCCGAAATCGAGGAAACCTTATTGGAAGAGGAAAGGGAATTTGCGGATCGCGGTGTTTTCAGCAGGCCCGCCTACCTGCTCTTTCAGCATGTGCGCGAACACAATAACGGCTTCGTTGAATTGCAGAGTCTGAAGCAGATGGCTTGTCAATTGTTTGAAAAAATCGGCTGCCGGATGCTTTCCGACTGCCGATTGCCTGTCGCGATCACAACTGTTGACATCCATACAAGCGAATTGATCGTCTTCACCAACAGGCCCGAATTTTTCACGAGTCCGACCGGAGATTGGCTCATCTATCCACATGATATCGAATTGGGAGTTGCCGTAGCTGCGTCCTGTGCGTTTCCGATGGTCTTTTCTACGGCCGAGATTGATGGGAGACAGTTGGTAGATGGCGGGGTGATGATGAATTTGCCTATTCCTCTTTTTGATCGTTCGCTCTTTAGCGTGCTGATGTCCGTGTCGATGATCTATGATGCGGTAGACAGGCAACTGGAATCGCCGTTCAATGTCGCGATTCAAAGTCTGGACATTCTGATCAGGCAGATGGATCGCCAATTGACGAAGCAGGCGGATATTCAGGTGAACTTCCCGATTGAACCGCAGCTGGTATTCAAAGTGGGTGCCGGTCTGGAAGTCATTGCCATCGCAAAAGGGATGTTGCGGAATAATCCGATCGACTACAATCTGCTTGAAAGCTTACAAATCAGGGAATAATGGCTATACGACAACTCCGTTCGCTGGGCCTGAGCAGTGGGAACGGTCGTCAGCTCCGGTGAAGCCCCCACTCACCGGAGAACACCGTTAACATTCGGCCTGTCCTCCGACGAAGCTCCCCTCATCGGAGGACAGGCAGGAATCCGATCCCGAACTCCGGTAAAGCCTCCTTTCGCCGGAGTTCCCGCAATTTACCGGCAACTTGAACCACCGACCGCAAAGTAAAATCAACAAAAAAACGCACAGTCGGCTGCCGACTGTGCGTTTCATCATTATAATATTAGTCTTCCGGCCAAACTTGCTTGGCGATTTCTACAACATGGCGGACTTTAGCCCATTGTTCTTCTTCCGTCAGCAAGTTGCCTTCTTCAGTGGAGGCGAATCCGCATTGCGTGCTCAACGCCAACTGATCCAAAGGCACATATTTGCTGGCTTCTTTGATGCGGGCTTTGATTTCTTCTTTGTCTTCCAGCTCAGCTGTCTTCGAAGTGACCAGACCCAATACGATGCGGCCTTTGCCTTTGAAGAAGGCAAGCGGCTCGAACCCGCCGGAACGATCGGTATCATACTCCAAGAAGTAACCGTCAAAGCTTGTTTGTCCGAACAGTTCTTCTGCGATCGGATCATAAGCCCCTTCCAATGAGTGGTGGGATTTGTAGTTACCGCGGCAGACATGTGTCGTCAAGACGAGGTCGGCCGGTTTCGATTCGATGATAGCTTGAACGTTCTCGGCAGCGACGCGTTTGGAAGCTTTGTACTCTTCCGAATCATTCGCGAAGTTGCAGAGGAAGCCCCAGTGCACATCGTCCAATTGCAGGTAACGGCAGCCCAGATCATATAAGGCTTGGACCGTGTCGATGTAGGCTTGTTGCACGTCCGCTTGGTACGCTTCAACCGAAGGATAGATCTCTTCGTTGCGGTAGCCTGGATAGAAAACTTCGTTCGGGCTCGGAATCGTGAATTTCGCCACACCTTGGTCACCGACGATTTCGTTCAATGATTGGAAAGCAGCCAGGAAAGGGTGGTTCGGGTTGAAAGAAATTTTGCCGACGTTGCGGAAAGCGTACTTGCGGACTTCAACATCCCCGAAATCATAGCCGTGTTCCGGTACATAGCCTTCAAATCCGTTCAGGTTTTCGATGAAATCGATATGCCACCAAGAGCGGCGGAATTCGCCATCAGTGAAACCTTTCAAACCATTTTCTTTTTGATCTTTGACCAATTTCGTGATTTCTTCCGTTTCCACTTGGTCCAAAGCGGCTGCGTCGATTTCGCCGGCTGCAAACTTCAAGCGGGCTTCCTTCAATGGTTCCGTGCGCAGAAAGCTCCCTACGTGGTCGGCTCTGAATGGTAAAGTTGTCGTTTTTTGTGCTGTTGTCATGTTAAGTTCCTTCTTCCATTTATTATTTTTGTCAAACAAAATAGTGCGAAAAAAATACGCCCCTGCACATTGCTGTGCAAGGACGTATGATTACTCATCGTGATACCACCTTGGTTCGGAGTATGCTCGCGCATGGCTCCCTCAGTCAGTACGCAAGACGATTGATCTGTCCTGTTATACTGCGGCATTGTAACGTATGCGCACGTAGCTTGCTGAGGCCCTAAGGCGTTCGCAAGCTAATCACTCTAAGACCATTTTCTGGATAACTTTCCTGTCCTCTTCTCAGCTACCGAGGTTCTCTGTGCATTTCCGTTATCCGTACTCTTCTTTTCACCGTGAGGTTGTTTGAATTTATATACATAATAGCAATACGATTAGTAAGTGTCAAATGTTTTCTCAGGATAAATTCATTTTTTTGTGATGATTTCGGGTGTTTGACAGTTGCCTATCGAAAAAATAGCTAAAAAGCCCAATGGGGCTTTATTTTTTTGTCAAATTTTCCCGATAATCATTGAGTACT
>NZ_QAOM01000020.1 GCF_003051085.1 Trichococcus patagoniensis
GACAAATGAAATCACTCCTTAAAATATCTGGCTTAGTCACCTTTATTTTAACAGAGTATTTCATTTGTCCTTTTTTTTGCACTTTTCACAAAAAAGGTGTTGATGAAATTTACTTCATCAACACCATTTATTATAGAACCAATTACCTCAGTGTGCAGGCATCATGAACAAAAAATAGTATTACTATTTTGCGGAAATCTGCTTGCAGACAATCAGAATGTTGGGTAAAGTGGATAAGTACGCCCAGATTGTTCATCGGCAACAATCCAATCGGGCAAGCATCTTTATTCATAGAAAGGGGAAGTGATATGACAGACAGAAGAAAGGGACAGATCGGACTTATTTTTGTGACGATGATCTGGGGTTCGGGATTCGTCGTGAGCGCCATCTCATTGGACTATTTTTCCCCATACCAAATATTGACCATGCGTTTTTTGTTGGCATTTATACTGATGGGGGCTCTTTTTTTTGGCCAGCTGAAGCATGCGAACAAACAGACCTATCTGAAAGGTATAGGTCTCGGGACCATCCTATACTTGGCTTTCTTGTTTCAGACGGTAGGGTTGGTCTACACGACACCTTCGAAGAACGCGTTCCTTACCGCCTTTAATGTCGTGCTGGTGCCGTTCATCGGGGCACTGTTTTTCAGGAAGAAAGTTACAGCACCGGCCATCATAGGCGCGCTGTTGTCGATCAGCGGCATCGCCGTCATTTCGTTGACCGACTTCCATTCCGTCAACTTCGGAGACATGCTGACGCTGCTTTGCGCCTTGTTCTTCGCCTTGCAAATCATCTTCACAAATCGGTTCGTGTTGGGTGAAAACATTTACGCATTGACCACCATCCAGATTGGTACCGCCGCTGTATTGGGAATGATCGTATCGCTCGTAAGGGGAGAATTTTTGTTACCGGTCGCCGGGGAAGGCTACTTTTCCATCTTTTATCTGGGAACGGTCAGCACGATGTTGGGCTTTCTGATTCAAACGGCCTCGCAGCAGTTCACCAAAGAGACGGAAACGGCCATCATCCTGTCGTTGGAGGCCGTATTCGGGATGATCGCTTCCGCGCTTTTTCTGAAGGAAGCAATCACGTTGCGAATGCTCATCGGAGCAGCCTTGATTCTGACTGGCGTGCTTGTGGTTGAGTTGAAGCCGAAGCAAGAAAAAGTGAACCCAACATTCCGTGATCAGGATATACAGGGTTGAATGGGATAAGTATCCTATACTGCAAAAAACACAGGGCGGATTCCTAGACGGACTCACGTCACTGTGTTTTTATTTGCATTTGACGATTCTGAGTATTACGGGTATGATGAAGGTGAAATTTTTTACTGAAAAGTGGGTGCGAATATGGCAACGTTAAGGGATATCGCTAAAAGGACAGGTTTTTCGATTACAACTGTTTCACGTGTTTTGAACAATGATCCAACCTTGTCTGTTCCGGAGGAAACGCGTGATCGGATATATGAAGTAGCTACAGATTTGGAATACCGTAAAAAGGTCTCTCGGCCACTCGTCAAAAATGTCGCGCTGTTGTATTGGGTTTCCGATATGGAAGAATTGCAGGATGTCTATTTTAAGACCATGCGGACAGAATTGATCCGACAAGCGGATAAACAAAATGTATCGTTGACGGTATTCAAAAAAAACCAAGGTATGGAGATGATTCCAACAGACATCAATGGTTTTATTGCTGTGGGATCGTTCAGCAGCGAGGAAATCGCTTATCTTGAAACACTGACAAAAAACGGAGTGTTTTTGGACAGTTCACCGTATTCGGATATTTATGACGCCGTTCGTCCTGACTTGGATTATATCACCCGGAAAGCAGTCCGTTTTTTCAAGGATAAAGGACATGAGGAAATCGGGTTTGTAGGTGGCACCTATGTGAATCCTGATTCTCAGCTGGATGAAATGGATATACGGGAACGGTCTTTCCGTGACGAGATGCAACAACAAAATTTGCTTAATGAAGCGCATATCTATATCCGTAGGGGCTTTTCGCTGGAAACCGGGTATCAGTTGATCGAAGCAGCCTTGAATTCTGGGGAAAAATTGCCTAGTGCCATCTTTGCCGCTTCGGATCCCATTGCCGTGGGTGTGCTGCAGGCTCTGAATGAGCATCATGTCCGCATTCCGCAGGATGTCAGTGTCCTGAGCATCAATAATATCTCGGTTGCAAATTATGTTTCTCCTCCTTTGAGCACATATGCCATCGATATGAAGGAGCTGTGCCAGACTGCAGTCTCATTACTGTTGGAGCAGCTGATAGACAAAAGAGGCATCACCAAAAAAGTACTATTGAATGCTTTTCTCATAGAAAGGAAAAGTACATAGTCTTGAAAGATAAAGGCATTTTTGAACATCTAAACAGATGGGAGGAAGTGCTTTTTCTTATTTCACCAACAAGTAAAATATTTTACCAAATAATCAGTGAAAATTTGTTTACTTTATTTAACCGATTTGGTATTATGTTTTTAGTAAAGCGATTACATTATATGAAGGAGTGTTTCGGATATGAAGAAGAGAGCCTTATTGTTATCACTCAGCAGTGTAGTTTTATTATCGTTGGCAGCGTGCGGCCCAGCCGAAAGTAATTCGGATTCCACCAACGCAGCTGATTCAGCTGCTAGTCAAGGTGGAGATTTTGAGGGTCAAACCTTGGTCGTGTGGGAAGATATTGACAAATCAGTTGGTATCGAGGAGGCCATTACCGAGTTTGAGAGTGAGTACGGCGTTACTGTGGAAGTGACTGAAAAAGCATACGGGGGTCAACTGGAAGATCTGCGGTTGGATGGACCAGCCGGAACGGGACCCGATGTATTCACGATACCAGGGGACCAAGTCGGAACTGCAGTAGTTGAAGGCTTGCTGAAAGAGATGACAGTAGAAGAAGCTGTTCTGGATCTGTATACGGATGTAGCTCTAGAATCGCAGATGGTGGACGGAAAACTTTACGGATTACCGAAAGTCGTCGAGACGACCATTCTGTATTACAACAAAGATATTATTTCTGAAGCGGAAGTGCCTACGACTATTGAAGAATGGTATGAGCTTTCAAAAACTGCGACGAAGGATGGCCAATACGGGTTGTTGGCTTTATGGGATCAGATTTATTATGCACAAAGCGTAATCGGCGGTTATGAAGGCTATATTTTCGCAAAAGATGCAGAAGGGAAATACGATACAGCGGATATCGGCTTGAATACAGATGGTGCAATCGAAGCGGCAACCTATATTCAAAAATGGTATGAAGAAGGATTATTCCCGTCCGGTATGATTGGGGAGCAAGCCATCAATGTGTTGGATTCCTTGTTCAGTGAAGGGAAAGCCGCAGCTGTGATCTCGGGGCCATGGAATTTGGAACCTTTCTCAAGTGCCGGTATTGATTACGGCATCCTGCCTTTGCCGGAATTGCCGAACGGAAACCCGATGAGTGCATTTGTGGGCGTGAAGAGTTACAACGTGAGCAGTTATTCAAAAAATTCCGAATTGGCGGAATTGTTCATCGAGTTCATCACAAATGAAGAAAATTCGCTTCGTCGCTACCAAACAACAAAAGAAGTACCAGCCGTGAAATCTTTGGCTGAAGGAGACGCTCTAGCGGAGGATGCTGCAGCACAAGCAGTCGCACAACAAAGTCTGCATTCAGAATTGACACCAAATATTCCTGAAATGAATGAAGTCTGGTCTCCTGCGGATGCAGCATTACAAACCATCGCTACAGGGAAAGCAACACCTAAAGAAGCTATGGATCAAGCTGTAGAAACTATTGAAGGTCAAATTATGGCGAACCACGGTGGACAGTAAATAATACAACATATAAAGAAAATGGGGTGAGAAGAATTGAAACATAGTAAAACTGCAGCTGTCCTCTCTCTCTTGCCGGGAGGGGGGCAGTTTTATAATAAACAGTGGTTAAAAGGACTGCTCTACCTAGTCGTAACAGTAAGTTTTGCATTTGCTTTTGGGGATTTATTGAATATGGGCTTATGGGGCATCACTACCTTGGGGGAACAAATCCCGCGCGATAACTCGGTATTTTTGTTGGCAGAGGGCATTTTGGCCATCATCATTCTTTTTTTTGGAGTGACTCTTTACTATTTGAACATACGCGATGCCTACAAAAATGGTGAAAGAAGGGACCTTCAATTACCGGTTACATCATTAAAAGAAAGCTATTTCAACTTGGTTGAACAAGGCTATCCCTATTTGATCAGTGGCCCGGCAATCCTATTGCTTGTTTTTGCAGTGATCTTTCCAATCATGTTCAGCTTTGCTTTGGCATTTACCAACTATGATCTATACCACAGCCCACCGGCACATCTGTTTGATTGGGTAGGATTCAAGACTTTTGCAAATATCTTTACTGTTGATATTTGGCGCTCCACCTTCTTCGATGTGTTGGGTTGGACCGTCGTCTGGACATTGTTGGCATCTACATTACAAATTACAATCGGAGTATTTTTAGCTATATTGGTGAACCAAAAGGATTTGAAACTAAAACGCTTCATTCGCACGGTATTTGTTTTACCTTGGGCTGTTCCTGGATTTGTAACGATTTTAGTGTTTGCGGGTATGTTTAATGATAGCTTTGGAGCAATCAATAATGATATCTTGGCATTCTTCAGCATCAGTCCGATTCCATGGATGACAGATGCATTGTGGACAAGGGTTGCTCTGATTATGATTCAAGGTTGGTTAGGTTTTCCTTACATATTTATTGTCACAACGGGCATTTTGCAATCAATTCCAGAGGACCTTTATGAAGCCGCAGTTATTGATGGCGCCACTTCGTGGGATAAATTCATGAATATCACACTGCCAGTGATACTGACCTCGATGGCGCCAACGTTGATTACGCAGTATACTTTCAACTTTAATAACTTTAATATCATCTATCTATTCAACGGTGGAGGACCAGCAACACCAGGGTCTACAGCCGGAGGAACAGATATTCTCGTATCGTGGATTTATAAATTGACAATGCAGTCCAGTCAATATGCATTGGCTGCTGCGCTCACGATTCTGTTATCTATTTTTGTTATCGCGATTGCCATGTGGCAGTTCAGAAAATCTAATTCGTTTAACCAAGAGGGGAGATAAGTATGAAAACGACAAAAAATCGCAGATATGCACGATTATTCTTTTCTTACCTGATCATTGCATTCTTTGTTGTGGTTATTGCGTACCCTCTTTTGTGGACAGTCGGTGCAAGTTTTAATCCCGGGAATAGCCTAATCAGCACAAGTATGTTCCCTGAAAAACCGACATTAGACCATTATAGGGAGCTCTTTGCTGGGAAAAAAAACTTGCCGTATGGAACCTGGTATTTAAATTCTCTTAAAATTAGTTTATTCACGATGATTGGTACAGTCATTAGTGTGAGTATGACAGGATACGCATTCTCGAGATTCCGTTTTAAAGGAAGAAAGAACGGGCTGACGCTCTTCCTGTTGTTGCAGATGATTCCACAATTTTCGGCCTTAGTGGCGATATTCGTATTAGCGCAATTATTGGGATTGGTCAATAGTCATGTATTGCTGATTTTGTTATACATCGGCGGACAGATTCCAATGAACACGTATTTAATGAAAGGCTACATGGATACCATCCCGTATGATTTGGACGAAAGCGCACGGATTGACGGTGCAAGCCACACAAAAATATTTCTCGACATTATTCTGCCGCTTTCCAAACCCATGATTGCAGTAGCTGCCATGAACGGTTTTACTGGGCCTTTGGGGGATTTCGTCATTTCCTCAACGATATTAAGGAAGACGGAGGCTTATACGTTGCCGATAGGACTATATAATTTAGTGAACGATGTGATGGGGGCCAGTTACACAACTTTTGCGGCAGGCGCCATTTTGATCAGCTTACCCGTTGCAATCATCTTCATACTGCTGCAAAAAAACTTTGTGTCCGGTCTGACTGCAGGTGGGACAAAAGGTTAATATAATTAAAGGAGTTTTCAACTATGGCAATGAGAAAATACGTCACCAAGAAGAAACGTTTTCTTCACGGTGGTGATTACAATCCGGATCAATGGCTGGATCGACCGGATATACTGGCAGAAGATTTGGAGTTTATGCGCCTCTCTAAAACAAATACCTTTTCATTGGGGATTTTTGCATGGAGCGCACTGGAACCAAGTGAAGGTGAATATGAATTTGGTTGGCTGGATGATCTTTTCGAAACAATCCACAACAATGGCGGCAATATCATTTTAGCTACACCGAGCGGAGCCAAGCCAAGTTGGATGGTAAAAAAATATCCAGAAATTCGTCGTGTCACAAGTAAGCGAGAGCAGGAACTGCAGGGGCGGAGGCATAATCATTGTTTCACATCGCCAGTCTATCGTGAAAAGACAGCTCAGATGAATCGTAAGCTGGCTGAACGTTACGGGCAACATCCAGCTTTGTTGATGTGGCACGTATCAAATGAGTACGGTGGAGAATGTCATTGCAATCAATGTCAAGCAGCTTTCCGAGAGTGGTTGAAAGAGAAATACGGAAATGATCTAGAAAAATTGAACAAGGCCTGGTGGACGAGCTTCTGGAGTCATCGATACGGGGAATGGGATGAGATTGAGTCACCCTCACCTCTAGGAGAACACGAAATGCACGGATTGGTCTTGGATTGGAAACGGTTTGTGACAGATCAGACGATATCGTTCTATGAGAACGAAGCAGCCCCTCTTCGCGAATTGACGCCGGAAGTGCCGATTACGGTGAATTTTATGGCCGATACAGATGAGCTGATTCCTTTCCAAGCTTTGGACTACAGCAAGTTTGCTGAACATGTTGATGTCATTAGTTGGGATGCTTACCCTGCTTGGCATAAAGAAGGCGTTTCGACAGCCGATTTGGCGATGCGTGTTGGTTTTGTAGATGATTTATACAGGTCGTTGAAACAACAACCCTTCCTCTTGATGGAATCAACGCCCAGCGGAGTCAATTGGCATGGCGTAAATAAAACCAAACGGCCAGGCATGCATCTCTTGTCATCTATGCAGATGCTTGCGCACGGTTCGGACAGCATCTTGTATTTCCAATGGCGAAAATCGCGGGGCTCATCAGAAAAATTGCATGGTGCGGTTGTGGATCATGATCGTGATCCGAACAATCGTGTTTTCCAGGATGTGACTGAGGTAGGAGAAGTACTCGAGCGGCTCCAGGATGTTGTCGGTAGTTTCCGTGAGGCAGAGGTGGCCATTCTTTATGATTGGAACAACCATTGGGCTTTGCAGGAAATTCAGGGCTTCAGCAAAGAAACGCTGCGCTATCCGCAAACGGCGCAAGAACATTACCGCTATTTTTGGGAACATGATATTCCAGTGGATGTGATCACGGAGAAACACGATTTTTTGAACTATAAAGTGCTGGTTGCGCCGATGCTTTATATGTTGCCGATAGCCATGCAGGAGCGTTTAAAAGCATTCGTGGATGCAGGTGGAACGCTGGTGACTACTTACATTACGGGGATTGTGGATGAAAACGATTTGACTTATTTAGGCGGCTGGCCGGAGATCATGCAAGAAATCTGCGGAGTGAAATTGGGTGAAACGGATACTTTTTACCCATCCGATACCAATCGGATAACTTACGCTGGGCAGACCTTTGAAGTGAAGGATTACGCTGCTCTGCTTACGGTAACGAATGGGGAAGTGCTTGCGACCTACTTGGATGATTTTTATAAGGATACTCCAGCTGTGACGAGGCATGCATTTGGAAAGGGCCATACTTACGTGATAGGAGCCCGCACGGAACAAGCGTTTCATGAAATGCTTTATAAGGAAATTACCGATAAAATAGGAATTGGGGCACCTTTCGCGATTGAACATGAGAAGGGCGTTTCTGTGCAAGTACGTATGGCCGATGAAACAGCTTATGTATTCGTGATGAACTTTACAGAAGAGGAACAGACGATTCGTTTGCCTTTCCAACTCGAAGACATGATTACGCAACAGAAGGAAGAAGGGCAAGTCAGATTGGAAAAGTATGCCGTAAGGGTATACGTTCATAAGGGGATATAAATTGAAAGAGGCTGGGATGCGTTGATCCCAGCCTCTTTCGCATGTCCTGCTAGTAGAGTTTGAAAATGTTCTAAATGACAGTACCGCCTGAAATGATTTTTGAAGGGGCACTGTTTAACAATTAGTCCTGCACTTCAAATTTGTAGATTGTTTCAGCCGCATAAACCTCACCCGGCCGCAGCGTGATATCGCCAAAGCCCTCTTGATTGATGGCATCAGGTAACGCCTGTGTCTCCAAGGTGATGCCCGCATACTGGATGACCGGCTTGCCGGCGATCGTGTACTTATCGATGGCGGCGTTATGCATATAAATCACGACGCAATCCTGATCCGTGTACATCTTGACGCTTCGGCCGGATTCCGCCTCACTGAGGATCGCATCGGGTTTTCCATCATCATGCTGCAGCAGGAAAGGATGATCGAAGCCAGCGACTTTTTGAGTCTGCGGGTGGTTCTGTTCAGCGGCAATCGCAAGTTTTCCGCCGTTGCGGAAGTCAAAAGGGGTACCTTCTGCCGGCAACAAGGCTCCGGAAGGGAGATTTTCATCGCCCAATTCGGCAAAGACCGCGCTGTTCAGCTGCAGCTCGTGCTGCAAAATCGGCTTATTGATATCCCCGCTCAGGTTGAAATAGACATGGTTGGTCGGATTGAATAAGGTCGCCTGATCCGTCGTTGCCCGATAAGTGACTTTCCATTCGTTGTCGGTTGTGAGTGTATAGCTGACCGTTACCGAAAGGGTGCCGGGATAGCCGTTGGCACCGTCCGCATCGGTCGTTGTGAAATGGATGCTGGCTTCATCCGCGGATGCCTGGATCTCCGCATCCCAAACACGCGTATCCAATCCGGCCGGTCCGCCGTGGAGTTGATTCGCTCCCTCATTCACGACTAATTGATGTGATTTATCATCCAAAGCAAATGCCCCTTTGGTGATGCGGCCGGCGATCCGGCCGATTGTGGCTCCGTAATATGGCCGATGCGTCACGTAATCATCCAACGAATCCATCGCCAAAATCACATTTTCGGTCTTTCCGTTTTTATCCGGCATCAAAAGTTCCGTGATGGTTGCGCCATACGTCATCGCTGTCAGGGAGATACCGTTCGGATTCGTCAGAGTGTAAGCTGTGATATCCGTGCCGTTTACTTGCCCAATTATTGTTTCAGATACTTTCATTAATTTTCCACGCTCCTGGTTGTTTAGTTGTAGGCGAATCCATCGAATCACTTTCTGTTTCTTTGGAAGTATAGTCATGGTTCCTCTCTATTGTAAGCGTTTGAATTTCGCGAAGCAATAAAAATGGTAAAATATTCCGTAATTTAAGTAAATGTTTACTGATGTTTGTGCCCCTACTAGAAAAAATTGCTCACTTTCAGCAGAAAATGCCTGAAAAACGTGATTCCAGCAAGTGGAAGCGGTATAATGGAAAGAAGTGCGGGAATGCTGTTTCAGGATAAATCGGATGGTGGCAACGCACGTGAAAACTAACCAATTGGAGTGAGATATCTATGCTAGTAGGTGGAATTGAAGCAGGCGGAACAAAATTTGTGTGCGCCGTCGGAAATGAAAAAAATGAATTGTTGGAGCGGGTTGCTTTCCCGACGACGACGCCGGAAGAAACATTGGAGCAAGTATTTGCTTTCTTCGATCGTTTTGATTTAGCTGCAATCGGAATCGGTTCCTTTGGGCCAATTGATGTCAACAAAGAGTCGGAAACATATGGCCATATCCTTTCAACACCGAAGCTGGCCTGGAAAGATTTTGATTTCCTGGGTGCCATGAAAGCCAGATACGATGTTCCGATGGGGTGGACGACGGATGTGAATGGCGCTGCTTTAGGGGAATCTGCGATGGGCGCCGCCAAAGGGATGAAGAATATCATGTACATCACGATCGGCACAGGTGTTGGGGCCGGTGCGATTGTTGACGGGAAAATTCTGCAAGGCATCGGCCATCCGGAAATGGGGCATATGCTGGTGCGTCCGCATGAACACGACCACTATGAAGGTTTCTGCCCATACCACGGTAATTGCCTGGAAGGTATGGCTGCCGGTCCTTCAATAGACGGACGACTGGGTAAAGCCGGTAAAGACGTTGAACCTACCGATGCGGTCTGGGATTACATCGCTTATTATATCGCTCAAGCTTTGGAAGCTTACACGGTCATTCTGCGTCCGGAGCGTATTGTATTGGGAGGGGGCGTCATGAAGGTCCCTGGTATGCTTGATAACATCAAAGCGAAATTTACGAAGCTGCTTGCCGACTATGTGCCCGTCCCTGCTGTCGATGAGTATCTCGTGACGCCTGGCTTGGGAGATGATGCCGGCATTACCGGTGCGATCATTTTAGCAAACGAAGTGAAAGTGTAAGCAACTAGCGAACATTTTAAGACAAAAGGAGGATGTTATGGAATGAAAATCAGATGGGCAATACTGGGCACAGGAACCATCGCCACCGAATTTGCTTCCGGTTTTGAGGCAGCCAATGCGGAGTTGGTTGCAGTAGCATCCCGGTCCAAAGAAAAGGCACAGTTTTTTGCGGAAAAGTTTGCTATTCCCGCTTATTACGACGACTACGCGGAACTGTTGGCGGATGATGCGGTCGACGTCATTTACATCGCTTTGCCGCATAGCCACCATCATCAGTGGATCAAAGCCAGCTTGGAGGCAGGTAAGCACGTTCTTTGCGAGAAAGTCATCACAATCAATAAAGCGCAATTGGATGAACTCGTTCAATTAGCTGAAGCAAAGGGCTTGTATTTGGCCGAGGCGATGACCATTTACCATATGCCGCTCTACCGCAAACTGAAGGAGTGGATCGAAGAGCATGATTTGGGGCCGTTGAAAATGATCCAAGCTTCTTTCGGCAGTTTCAAGGATACCGATCCCTCCGTTTATTATTTCAATAAGGAATTGGCTGGCGGGGCGCTGTTCGATATCGGGACGTATGCTTTGTCATTCGTGCGCAATTTCATGACCAGCAAGCCAACGGAAATCATGACGATGGGCAATCTGCATGAGTCAGGCGTGGACGAGTCTTCAGCAATCATCCTGCGGAATGCGGAAGCGGAACTTGCGACAATCTCTTTGACTTTCCGGGCAAAAATGCCGAAACAAGGAGTCGTTGCCTACGAAAAGGGCTTCTTCACGATCATGGACTATCCAAGGCCGACTAAAGCTGTCTTCACTTCCTATGACGGGAAAGAAACCATCATTGAAGCAGGTGCATTTGCCCAAGGATTGAACTATGAAGTGGCGGATTTCAGCGAACTGATTCTCAACGGATCGGCAAACGAAACATTGGCCTACACATTGGATGTCCTTGAAGTGATGGATAAAGTCCGCAAAGACTGGGGTCTTGTCTATCCATTCGAGTAAGCAACAGAATGGGCTGTCTCGAGAGAGGCAGCCTTCTTTGTGCCCGCTGACCGGAGGCGTGCGTGTAATCCGTCCCCAGCTCCGGTGAACGGTCTGCTCACCGGAGTAAACCGGTAATAATCGGACTGAACTTCGACGAGGCCACCTTCACCGGAGAACGCAATTCGGAATGCATCCTGAACTCCGGCGAAGCCTCCGTTCGCCGGAGAAGAGAGGGACAGATAGCCTTATTATTACCCGACCAGCTGTTACTGAGGCTTCAAAAAAAAATAAAAGAGGCCCGCTCATTGAATTAATGAGCGGGCCCCGTTTTTTTAGCTGTTTTTCGGGCCTGGGTTGGAGGCTATCAGTTCCATGCTGCCGGATAGGGACCAAGCTGAAACGGTCGCAGGCAGGATGAAGTGAGCGCCTTTTTGCAACGGATAGGTTTTTCCGTCGACGGTCAGGTCGCCGCTGCCTTCGATGACGCTGACCAACGTATAGGGAGCTGTTTTGCTGAATGCCAGTTCCGAAAGGATATCCCATTTATAGACAGTGAAATAATCGCTCTCGATGAAAGTCGTCACGGTATTGCCGTCCACTGCGGTGGTTTCGAAATGGTTGGCAGGATCTTTGTGCGGAATCAGCGATACATCGATGGATTGTTGGATGTGCAGATCACGCGTGTTGCCTTGATCATCCTTGCGGTCGAAGTCGTAGACGCGGTAAGTCGTGTTGCTGCTCTGTTGCGTCTCCAAAATCGTGATGCCGCCGCCGATGGCATGGATGGTGCCGCTCGGTACGAAGAAGAAGTCGCCTTTTTTGACTTTGATGGAGCGAAGCAGGCCATCCCAGTTTCCTTCTGCAATCATGGCCGCGAATGCTTCTTTCGTTTGGGCATTGTGTCCGTAGATGATTTCGGCATCTTCATCGGCATCGATGATGTACCAGCATTCGGTTTTTCCTTGTTCTCCTTCATGCTTCAGTCCATAGTCATCATCCGGATGCACTTGGACGGATAATGCTTCGGCAGCGTCGATTATTTTGGTCAGCAACGGGAAGACGGGCGAAGCCGGGTTTTCGAAAAGTTCCGGATGCTCCTTGTAGAGGACATCCAGCTTGGTGCCGGCGTATTGGCCGTTCTCCACAGCTCCGGTGCCGTCGGGATGGGCGCTGATGGCCCAGCATTCCCCGGTATGCTCGCTGGGGATGTCGTAACCGTAGATGTCGCGCAGTTTTGTGCCGCCCCAGATTTTTTCTTGCAGGACAGGTTGGATGAACAATGGCTCTTGCATATTTTCCCTCTTTTCTTATTGTTTGATGATGTCCGTGATGGTGTAGGATCGTGTATCGAAGCGGCTGCGGGCCGTCGAATATTCGAAAGGGGTCCCGTTGGTCAAGTAGACGACCTGTTCCACTTCAAGGATCGGAGTATGTTGATCGCACACGAGTTCTTGCCAATCCAGTTCATTGGATCGGTCAGCATGGATTTTTCGGTAGGCACCACCAATTTTCAAGGATAGCGTATCGCGGATATGATCGTAGATGGAACGGTGGATGATGTCCTCCGTCAGATCCTTCACCAATCCGGCCACAAAATAGGTATTTTCCAATATATACGGTTTGTCGTCAATGATCCTCAGGCGTTGCAGATGATAGACTGGCTGATTATCCTCCAGCATCAACAAGGATTGGATATTTTTTGGAGGGAACAGGATTTCGAAAAGGATGATTTTGCTCTTTACAGCTTTATTCGGAAACTGCCTGGATAAGCCTGCATATTCATCTGCTTTGGAATCTCCACTGTTCCAGAGCGCACTCTTGATGACAAAGGTGCCGACACCCCTTTTGCGGAAAATCAGTCCTTCCATTGCGATCATGTCGATGGCTTTCTTTAAGGTCATACGGCTGACGCCGAATTCTTCTGCCAGGGCGATCTGGTCCGGGAGCATTTCATCTTCCGCGTATTCGCCATCAGCGATGCGGCGGCGCAGTTCATCCGCTATTTCTTCATATTTTTTCATAAAGTGAGTCCTCCCGGGAATTAAACGATTTCACACTCCATTATACCTTAACGGTTGCGTCCGAAACAAGGCGCCCGTGCCTTGGGAAAAGCAGACTTGGAACGATAGTTATCAAAAAAAGGCCCGAAGCTTGCTGCTTCGGGCCTTCATTTCGGGAAAACCAATTATGCAGCAACTTCCTCGACAGTAAGTGCCAAATTCGCTTTATCGACAACCATCAGGAATGGATACCACATTACTCCGACGATTGCGAAGTCAATCAATTGCAGCACGCCGCCCATAACGGAGTTGGTGGCCATCATACCGCTGAAAAACAACGGAACAGTCCAAGGAACCGTTACGCCTGTTGGAGTAGGGAACAATCCGGAGGCCATTGATAAGTAGTTTACGGTCGTTACGATTAAAGGTGTCAAAATCCAAGGGATAGCGATGGATGCGTTCAATACAATCGGCAAGCCGAAGATGACAGGTTCGTTTACGTTGAACAAGCCAGGTCCGATCGCCAGACGGCCGATGTCCTTCATTTGACGGCTCTTCATGACGAATGCCATCAAGATGACTACCATCAACGTCATGCCGGAACCACCTAAACCAACTGTGAATGTTTCCATGAATGGCTTTGTGATGATGTGCGGCAGTGCTTCGCCAGCTTTAAAAGCATCCAGGTTTTCCAAAGCCAAAGTGTTCCAGATCGGATCCATGACGGAGTTGACGATGATTTGGCCATGTAAGCCGAAGAACCAAAGGATTTGCACGAAGAATAGAGAAACCAAAGTAGCAGGCAAGCTGCTTCCCAATCCGACAAGCGGTTTTTGGATGACTGTGTAGATGACATCATGCAAGTTTGTCGTGAACACGCCAGAAACCAATGCATTAAGCAGCAGGAAAACGGTAAGTGTAGAAATTGCCGGAATCAGGGCAGCGAATGAGCGGGCAACGGCATCAGGAACACCTTCAGGCATTTTGATGACGATCCCTTTTTTGGTGATTCTCACATAAATCTCAGCTGCGATGAAGGCAGCCAACATGCCGATGAACATCCCTTTAGCGCCCAAACGATCCAAGGAAAGGGCGCCGCTGACTTCAGCACCGTCTGCAGTCGTAAAGTTGAAGGGTGTCAAAATCAGATAGGAAGCCAGTGATACAGCGCCACCGAAGATGCCATCCTCATCGTAGGAACGGGTCAGGTAGTAACCGATCCCGAAAGTGATGAAGATGGTCATGATGGACATGGTGGCATTTTGCCCATTGCCGAATAGGCCGCCGAGCGTTCCTTTCATATCATCACTCCAGAACGGTAGGTTGTTCAATACAACGACGATTGAACCGAACATCGTCAGTGGGAAAGAAAGCATAAAAGCGTCACGCAATACTGCTAAGTATCTGTTTGAGCCGAGTTTGCCGGCAAGCGGAGTCAATTTTTCGGCTAAATTATCAATAAAATTATTCATTAGTCATTTTCCTCTCTTAGAAAACTTATGCGTCAAAACCGTTGTTGTCTGAAACCTCTTTGAACCAGTAACCACTTTTCTTGATTGTGCGTTTTCCTTCATCCGCCAGATCCACCGCTATGAAGCCGTAGCGGTTTTTGTAGGCGTTGGTCCAGGACCAGTTATCCATGCACGTCCACATGTGGTAGCCTTTCACATTGCAGCCTTCCTGCAACGCTTGATGGACATACTTCAGATGATTTTGGACAAATTCGATACGGTAATCATCTTCGATCCTGCCATCCGCGTTGATGTAGCGCTCTTCGCCTTCCACACCCATCCCGTTTTCGGAAATGAAGCACGGCAGGTTGCCGTAGTTGTCTCGGACGTTGATCAGGCAATCGTAAATGCCTTTTTCATATATTTCCCAACCACGGTACGGATTCATTTTCCGTTCCGGCCAGATGTAGTTGTCGAAGTAGTCATCCGGCATCGGTTTATCCGACAAGCGTTCTGTGCTTTCTTTTTTCATGATGCGTCTTGGCTGATAGTAATTGATTCCCAGAATGTCGATGGTATTTTGTTTGATGAGTTCTAATTCCGATTGCGTATATTCTGGCAGGTAATCCAATTCCTTCAACAGCGAAACCAAATCTTCGGGGAAGGTGCCTTTGATGGCGGGATCCAAGAAGGAGCGATTGAAGAAGGCGTCAGCGAGACGGGCAGCCTTGACGTCTTCAGGATCGTTCTCATTGCGTGGGTAACTAGGCGTCAGATTGAGGATGATGCCGATTTGTCCGTCAAGGTTCATTTCATGGTAAATCTTTATGGCCTTCGCGCTTGCCAAAGTTTCATGATAAGCGACTTGAACGGCTTTTTTCATATCCACGACACTAGGGTAGTGGAATTGGTAGAGATAGCCGCCTTCGACCGGAACGATCGGTTCATTGTGAGTGAACCATTTTTTCACGCGGTCGCCGAACAGTTCGAAGCAGATGCGTGCGTAATCCGCATAGGCATCCACGACTTCTTTGCTTTCCCAGCCTCCTTTCTGTTGTAATGACAACGGCATATCAAAGTGATAAAGATTCATAAAAGGTTCGATGTCGTTGGCCAACAGCTCGTCGATGTAGCTGTTGTAAAAGGCTACCGCTTCTGGATTCACTGCGCCGACCCCGTCCGGAATCAGACGGCTCCATTGAATGGAGGTCCGGAACGTAGTGTGTCCCGTTTTTTTCATGAGTGCTATATCTTCTTTGTAGCGATTGTATACATAGGATGTGTCTTCAGGCCCGACTTGATTGAAGAACAGCTCAGGCTTTTGTTCGTACCAATGATCCCAGATGCTGGCACCTTTGCCGTCCCCGGGGATTGTCCCCTCTGTCTGCGGTCCGCTTGCTGCCGATCCCCACCAAAAACCTGCAGGAAATTCGTATTTCATCTAAACAACCTCTTTTCTATGTCTATACATAACTTCAAATAGAATTATACAAAACTAAAAAAGGAAATGCAATCGATTTCAACGAAAAATATATATATTTTTATTTTTGGGTTATTTTCGCCTTATAACGAGAATTCACAGCAAGATTATGGTATAAAAAGAACAAACAGGTTTGGAGGCGATAGATGATGAAGATTGGAGTCATCGGGTTAGGGAACATTGCGCAAAAGGCGTATCTTCCGGTTATGGTCGAGATGCAGGATGAGGTCGAATGGCATCTGTGTTCCCGGAATAGGGAGACGCTGGAAACTGTAGGGAAAAAATTCGGCTTCCAGCATTTGTATACGTCGATTGAAGAATGGTTGGACAGCGGCATCGAGGCGGCTTTTGTGCATGTAGCGACTGTTGCCCATGCGGAAATCATCCGCAAGTTACTGGAGCGGGGCATTTCGGTGTATGTGGATAAGCCCATCAGTGAGGATTTGGAAGAAACAAAGGAACTGATCGAGTTGGCGGATGCGAAGGGATTGCTCCTGACCGCCGGATTCAACCGCCGCTTTGCTCCGATGGTGGAACGTCTGAAAGGGATTCCTGACAAAAAAATGATCCTGATTCAGAAGGATCGCGTGAAGAACGTGGAACCGGTGCGTTTCGCTGTCTATGATCTGTTCATCCATATCGCGGATACGGCTTTGTATTTGTTGGATGATGAGATTGTTTCGGTGCAATCGCATCTGGTCGAAAACGAAGGGGAATTGAAACGGCTCTGGCTGATGCTTGAGACAAAGAGCACGACTTGTTTCGTCTCGATGAATTATGAAGCGGGCGCCAATCAGGAAGTCATGGAAGTCCAAAGTCCGGAGGGGATTGCGCGTGTGCTGAACTTGACGGATATGACATTAACGCAAAAAAATGGCAAGCAGCAAGTTGCTTTTGGCGATTGGGAAGGAACGCTCCGCAAGCGAGGATTCGCACCGTTGATCGGTTCGTTTGTCGCAGGCATAAAGGAACATACTAACCCCGTCTCCACAGAATCGAGCTACCTGAGCCACTCTTTGTGTGAGAAAATTCTCGCCGAAAACGGATTCGCAAGTAAGCAAAACGAATAGAACGGGATTTTTGTAGGTACAAATTATATATTTTTGTTAATTTGTTCGTACATATCTGGTATAATGTAAATCAGCAAGACCAGGATCATCAAATGGAGGTGAAGGATGACAAAAGATATGACTGCCGGCAGTCCTGCGAAACTGCTTCTGCTGTTCTCGGTCCCGATGCTGATAGGGAATGTTTTTCAACAACTGTACAGTTTAGCGGACACGATCATCATTGGCAGGACGATGGGAGTGGATGGGCTGGCTGCCATCGGATCGGTCGGAGGGGTGCTCTTTTTTATCCACGGTTTCGGGATCGGAGTCACTTCAGGGTTGGGGATTGTCATCGCGCAACGCTTCGGCACGAAAAATGAGGAGCGGATCCGTAAAAGCATCACGACCAGTGTCTGGATAACCCTAGTCATGACGGTCTGCATCACCGTGCTGAGCGTTTTGCTCGCGGAAGATATCCTATTGTTCATGAATACCCCAAAAGAAATATTCAAAGAAGCCGAAGCGTATTTTTTGACCTTGATGTGGGGCTCGGTGGCGATCATGGTATTCAATTTGTTGAGCAACATCTTGCGTTCGCTGGGTGACAGCAAACTGCCGCTCGTCATCCTGGTGATTTCTTCCATATTGAATGTCGCATTGGATTATGTGTTTATTGTCTGGTTTTCCATGGGAGTCGCAGGCGCAGCACTTGCGACGGTTGCAGCGCAATTGTTCGCCAGTTTTCTCTGCTTCTTATACATACGTAAAAAAATGGCAATCCTTCAATTATCCAGTGAAGATTGGCGCATGCAGCCCGCGGACTTCTCTTTGCCGTTGAAAATTTCGCTACCGATAGGTCTGCAAGCCTCCATCATTTCGATCGGTTTGATTGTATTGCAGAAAAGTCTGAATGGCTTTGGACCGGAAGCGGTAGGTGGATACGCCATCGCTCAAAAATTGGACATCATGGCAACTTTGCCGATAGCCTCCATCGGTATCGCGATGGCGACTTTCGCAGCCCAAAACTACGGGGCCGGATTGTATTCGCGTATTTGGGCAGGCGCGCGCATCAGTTTGCTGCTGTCCTTTGTCTACAGCATTGTTTTAGGAGCAGCGCTTTTGTTCTTCGGGACTGATCTCATCCGGCTGTTGTTCAATCAGAATGATCCGGTCGTATTGGCATATGCGCATACGTATTTTATTGCGACGGCCAGCTTCTATCTTGTATTGACGACGTTGATCATTTTGCGGTATACGCTGCAAGGTGTGGGCGACAATGCCGCGCCTACCTTTGGGGGTGTGATGGAGATGGTCGCGCGCGTCCTCGTTCCATTGGGATTTTCCGGTCTGCTAGGCTACAAGGCTGTCGCCTTTGCCAATCCCGTTGCGTGGGTGGGGGCTGCCATCCCCATGATGTACGCTTATCGTCAGTTGAAAAGGAAATTGACTCCATTGGAAGAGTACAGATGCAGGGAAGCCGAAGGGGAGCGGTTAGTGGAACTGTCGGATTGATAATCCATTATTGCTACATATCTAAGTTAATAAACTGATATAAACCGATTCGGAATATGTTATAATAGAATGAAATCATGTTTATAAAAGTTGGTTACCCATCAAATGAAATAGTTGAGGGCAATCCGGCATAGTTCAGGTTGTGTGTTCGTTTAGGAGTTCAATACTAGATTCACTATCTTGAGGAGGAAAAAAATGTTTGATCAAATTGATGAGTTAGCAGTTAATGCAGTACGTACACTTAGCATAGACGCCGTACAGAAGGCCAATTCAGGGCACCCTGGTTTGCCTATGGGAGCCGCTCCGATGGCATACGCGCTTTGGACAAAACATTTGAAAGTCAACCCTAAGAACAGTTTGTGGGCAGACCGTGACCGTTTCGTATTATCGGCTGGACATGGGTCATCCATGTTGTACAGCTTGTTGCACTTATCCGGCTTCGCTGTAAGCATGGACGATGTGAAGAACTTCCGTCAATTCGGCAGCAAGACACCAGGACATCCGGAAGTGCATGACACGGACGGCGTGGAAGCGACAACTGGTCCATTGGGACAAGGTATCGCGAATGCGGTCGGTTTCGCGATGGCGGAAGCGCACTTGGCGGCTACTTACAACAAAGAGAATTTCCCGGTTGTGGATCACTATACCTACTTCCTGAACGGCGACGGAGATCTGATGGAAGGCATTTCCCATGAAGCAGCCAGCTTGGCTGGCCACCTGAAATTGGGCAAACTGATCGGTCTTTACGACTCCAACGACATCTCTTTGGATGGCCCGACATCCAAATCCTTTACGGAAGATGTAGCTGCCCGTTTCGAAGCGTACGGTTGGCAACATATCTTGGTTAAGGATGGCAACGATCTGGAAGCCATCTCGAAAGCCATCGAAGAAGCGAAAGCTGAAACGGAAAAACCGACTCTGATCGAAATCAAAACCATCATCGGCTTTGGTGCTCCTGATGCAGGAACGCATAAAGTGCATGGCGCTCCATTGGGAGCGGAAGGCGTTGCCTTCGCTAAAGCGGCATACGGCTGTCCGGATGAAGCTTTCTGTGTTCCGGCTGAAGTCACAGCCCGTTTCAATGAAAAAATGGTTGAAGAAGGCCAACAGGCTGAAGCAGCCTGGACAGCATTGTTCAACGACTACAAAGCGGCTTATCCGGAATTGGCGCAACAATTCGAAGATGCCAGCGCGAACAAATTGCCTGAAGGTTGGCAAGACAAATTGCCGACTTATGAAGTGGGCAGCGCAGCCAAAGCAAGCCGTGTGACCAGCGCGGAATCCATCCAAGCATTGAGTGAAGCGGTACCGTACTTCTGGGGCGGTTCTGCAGACTTATCGTCTTCAAACAACACAATGATAAAATCGGCAAGCGACTTTGAGCCGGGCAACTATGCCGGACGCAACATCTGGTACGGCGTGCGCGAATTCGCGATGGCCGCCATCATGAACGGAATCGTATTGCATGGGGGAACCAGAACATATGTAGGGACATTCTTCGTCTTCACGGATTATCTGCGCCCAGCGATGCGTTTGGCAGCCATTTCACATTTGCCTGGCACTTACGTGATGACGCACGACTCAATCGCAGTCGGCGAAGACGGCCCGACGCATGAGCCGGTGGAACACTTGTCCAGCTACCGCGGCATGCCGAACTTGACGGTACTTCGCCCGGCCGACGGCAACGAAGTCAGCGCGGCTTGGGAAATTGCGATTTCTTCTGAGACCAAACCAACTATGTTGGTGCTGACGCGCCAAAACCTGCCTGTTTTGGAAGGCACTAAAGAAATGGCCCGCGAAGGCGTTAAGAAAGGTGCTTATGTCCTTTCTCCACAACAAGGCGAAACGCCTGTCGGCATCCTGATCGCAACCGGTTCGGAAGTGAGCTTGGCTGTGGAAGCACAGAAACAATTGCGTGAAGCTGGAGTGGACGTGTCTGTCGTCTCCATGCCGAGTTTTGACCTGTTCGAAGCCCAAGATGCAGCCTACAAAGAGCAAGTTTTGCCTGGCGCAGTCCGCGACCGTATGTCCATCGAAATGGGCGCGACCTTCGGTTGGGAACGTTATGTCGGTCTGGATGGCCTTGCATACGGCATCGATACTTACGGCGCAAGCGGCAACGGCAACGTTGTAATGGCGGAATATGGCTTCACTACTGAAAAAGTGGTTGCAGCCTACCAATCTAAATTCGCAAAATAGACTTCATAATAAATTAAAAGCGGGGGCTGTCTCAAGAGGAGGCAGCCCCCGCTTTGCTTACTGATCAGGATTCCGCATCGGAAAATCGGGCGGATCGGATGAAAATCCAGCAGATTAGCTTCTTACTCCGGCGAACGCAGGCTGCGCATTACTGGAGTCCGTCAGTCAATCGGAGGAAAGCCAAAAAAACTGCGACCCACTCCTTTCGGAGCGGATCGCAGCTTTTTTGTGTCTTGTCAGGAATAGTAGGCTTTGAAGTTGATATCCTGGTCATGATTTCCGAATTTCTTGCCAAATAGGGTCATACCTCCGACATGTGCGGCATCCGGCTTCACTTCGATGCGGATTTCCCATGTTTCGGATGTCGTATCCAAGTCGGATATACTTATTTGAGACAGCGGGTCTCCATCCATATAGGTACCGTGATGGGTTACCCTGAGTGTCTTCAACAAACCGTATTGGTTCAGATTCGAAGGCCACCAAGATGGATTCAGTTTTCCGCGCGTGTCCGCGAAGTCACCGGGACTCGTCCACGTGCCCAACTCAGTTCCATTCAAGGTGAACGTGATATCGGATGGCCAGACATCATTCGAAAAAGGAAATTCCGAACTGATTTCCATACTGATGTCAATTTGTTCCAGCGAATCATCAGGAGTCAGAAAATTCGGAGTTTTGTATTCCACATAACCCGAAGTGAACCAAAGGATACTGGCGTCCATTCTTCCGGAGTCCATGAAGTATTTCGGCTCATCCACCTGCCCGATGAAGTCTTTGGAATTAGCCAACCCGCACGTCGGAGTGACGTGATAATCTGTGTAGTGTCCGATCGGGATGGCGGTGTCGAAAGTTTCGAAGGAATGGTAAATTTTCTTCGGAAAATTGATGTCGATATGATCCACTTTCAGGATGGACACTTTTTGCATGCCGGATATTCCAGGGATTCTTTCCGTTTTGATTATGCCTACGCCTTCAAGTTTTTTGATGTGCTTTGAAATGATGGCACTGCTGAGATTAAGCTCAAGTGCCAGATCTTTTACATTCATTTTTTGTCTGGATAATAATTGGATGATCTTTAGGCGTACATCGCTGGCCAATACTTCATATACAGCCAAGGATGATTCGGATATGTCCAATTGCATAAGCTCACCACTTTTCTTAGTTTAGTTAACGATAAGGTTGATTATTACTTATGATAAATATAGAAGTTTATCATTGAGTTGTCAATGCTTTGTTTTCAGATTGTTTAATAAGTCAATAAGAACCGATGCTTTTGCTACCGACGGACCGAGTATACTGATTTGGAAACTTGCTACAGCAACGTTCGGACCTTTAGTTAACCGATATGTTGATTTAAAGATGTATTTTTTTATCAAAACAACACAATTAGCGTTGACAACGTTTGCATACTTATGTATGATTACCTCATAAGTTAATTTTATTAATCTTAGTAAACTGTTTAGTTAACCAAGTTAGTAAGGAGGACAAATGGAAGCAAAATTATCGATCAATAGGCAGAATACCATCAGCAAGATAGATAAGCGTTTGTATGGTTCGTTCATCGAACATTTGGGCAGGGCCGTCTATGACGGCATTTACGAACCAGAACACAAAGATGCGGATGCGGATGGCTTTCGGACAGATGTCAAAGAGGTGGTCGCGGAACTGAATGTACCGCTTATCCGTTATCCTGGAGGGAATTTTGTTTCAGGATATAAGTGGGAGGATGGGGTCGGGCCAAAAGAGACGCGTCCGAAGAAATTGGATTTGGCGTGGCGCTCTTTGGAAACGAATCAGGTAGGCATCCATGAATTCGCCAAATGGGCAAAAGAAGTCAACGCAGAAGTGAACATGGCAGTCAATTTAGGCACGCGCGGCATCCAAGAAGCTGTAGAATGTTTGGAGTATTGTAACTTCGAGGGCGGAACCCACTGGAGCGACTTGCGCAAAAAGAACGGATCAGTGGAACCTTTCGGGTTCAAAACATGGTCGCTCGGTAACGAAATGGATGGGCCTTGGCAGATCGGTCATAAGACCGCAGAAGAATACGGACGGTTGGCGGCCGAGACCGCTAAGGCGATGAAGTTAGTCGATGACAGCATCGAACTGGTTGTCTGCGGAAGTTCGACAAGCAAAATGCCGACTTTCGGTGACTGGGAACGCATCGTTTTGGAACATACCTATGATTATGTCGACTATCTTTCCTTGCATTGTTATTATGGAAATAAGGAAAATGATATAGGCAATTATCTGGCACAATCTTTGGATATGGATCGCTTCATCAAGACTGTCGTTTCCATCTGCGATTTCGTGAAGGTCAAAAAAGGCAGCGATAAACAGATCAATCTCTCGTTTGATGAGTGGAACGTATGGTATCACTCAAATGATCAGGATAAGGAATTGGAACCTTGGCAAATTGCACCGCCTTTATTGGAGGACATCTACAATTTTGAAGATGCCTTGATGGTAGGCTGCTTGTTGATTACGTTGTTGAAAAATGCTGACCGCGTCAAAATCGCTTGTTTGGCCCAATTGGTGAACGTCATTGCACCGATCATGACGGAAAAAAACGGAGACACCTGGAAACAAACCATTTTCTATCCGTTTATGCAAGTATCCAACTATGGAAGAGGAGTGGTGCTGACACCGCATGTCGATTCGGAAACCTATCAGTCGAAGGATTTTGCCGAAGTACCGTATATCGAAACGATTGCGGTGCATAACGATGAAACGGATGAACTGGTTGTCTTTGCGGTGAACCGTTCGCAAGACAGGGATATCGCATTCACCTTCGAAGAAGAAGGATTCGAGCTGGAGAGCATCGTCGAAGCGACTGAATTAGCGGGATATGATAAAAAAGCTACAAATGCAACAGATCATGATTTGGTCAAATTAAAAGAAAAATCGGATGTGGTATTGAAGGAAGGCAAGTTGTCCGTAGAATTGAAACCGTTATCTTGGAATGTCATCAGAATAAAAACCAAATAAAAAATGGAGGCATTAAAAATGAAAAATGCACATAGAAAGTTTTTATCAGCAGCGACGTTGGCAGGCATCACCTTATTGGCAGGTTGCGGTAACGCAAATACGATCACATTCTGGAACCCTTTGACCGGTGATGACGGTGCCTACATGGATGCCTTGGTTGCCGAGTACAATGAGACAGACCCTGAATTCCCTGTCGAGAGCGTCATCACAGCGGATATGTACACCAAGATATATACAGTCATGAACTCCGGCAAAGATATCCCCGATTTGGCCTTGATCCACGCGGACCGGGTTCCCCAATTCGCTGACCTGGATATGTTGGAGCCGGTCGAAGGCTTGATGGCAACGCATACCGATCTGACAGCGGATAACTACTTGGAAGTAGCCTGGAATGCGGGCAACTATGAAGGAACGCAATACACGGTTCCGTTGGATATCCACGGGAATGCAATGTATTACAATACCGATCTGCTGGAAAAATATGACGCAAACACTTTCCTGGATGATGATGTGGTGACGATTGAAGAAATCCTTTCCTTGGATGGAAAGCTTGATGAAGGGCAGTATGCCATCAATAATGCTTTGATCGAATGGGTTGCCTTAGCGAACGTCGTCAACATAGGTGGGGATATTTCCGACGAAGCCGGGAATCCTACCATCAATACGGATGCGATGAAAACGGTAGTCGAACAGTTGAAATCGGTAGCGGATGCAGGCTTGATGTCACCTTACGGAGAAGATGGCTACGCGATGTTCCAATCGGGAGACGTGTTGTTCTCTACTGACGGAACCTGGACATCCACAGCACATGGTTCAGTTGAAGGCTTGAACTTCGGCGTTACCAATATTTATTCCGTAACCCCTGACAAATTCACGAACCGTTCTTCGGCCCACTTATTCTCGTTGCTGAACAATGAAGACAGAACCGATGAAAAAGAACAAGGCGTTGCCGACTTCTTAAGCTGGATGCGTGAAAACTCGATCGACTGGGCAGGCGCCGGTCAAATCGTTGCAAGTAAAGAAGTGTTCGAGAGCGAAGAATATCAAAAGTACCCACAATCCTTCTTTACGAGTTCAGACGTTGAAAAAGAAGCTTCCTATATTTTCGATTACAAATACTACAGCTATGTCGAATCGGCTTTGGCTACCGTTTTATCGGACATGATCTACGGCAACATCGCCATTGATGAAGGCCTGGATCAAGCCCAAAAAACAGTCGAAGATCTGATTGCCGAAAATGCCAGCTGATCATCCAACCGCAATGGAGTGACAAGGAAGTAATCTGAAAATTCATATGGCATTCTTAATCGGAATCGCCATATGATTTTTTTTGAAAGGAAGATAATATGCAAACATCTGAAGTTATAACCACCAAAGTCAATGCTAAAGATAACAAGAAAAAAAGCTTTCAATTTCTGTATTTCATAGGACCCCACTTGATTTTGTTCTTTGTATTTGTACTTTTGCCGATCATATACGGTATTTATTCTTCATTCACACAGTGGAACCTTATTTCCGACCAGACTTGGGTAGGTTTGAATAATTACAAGACGATTCTGTTGGACCAAGAATCGACGTTCTATTTCCAATTCCGGAATGGGCTGAAAAATACCTTGCTCTTTGTGCTCTACACAATCCCTTTCCAAATTCTGTTCCCGCTGATAATCGCAACCGTCATGCAGCATAAAGGACTGAAATTCAAAGGATTGTTCCAAGCTATCTTTTATGTTCCAGGGCTCGTTTCCGCCTCGGCAGGTGCCTTGATTTGGCTATTGATCTTTAATCCAAGATTGGGCCCGATGAACAACTTGGTCAATTCGGATATCGTTTGGACAGCCCAGCAACCCTATGCCTGGATCGTCATCTTCGTGATGTCGATGTGGGGTGCGATCGGGGGCAACCTGATCATTTATCGTTCCGCTATGGCTGGGGTCTCGGAGGATCTTTACGAAGCAGCTGAAATTGATGGTGCGGGTTCGTTCCGGAAATTCATCAGCATCACGCTTCCTTCCATCCGTTTCCCGTTGTTCTATACATTCGTCATGTCCACTGCAGGTGCATTCAATGTCTACGTTCAGCCTTTGATGGCAACAAACGGAGGGCCTAATCAGTCCACCACCGTTCTGATGATGTATATCCGAAACTTGGCATTCGGCTCGGGCGAGTCCGTTGCGGGTATGGCCTCTGCAATGGCCGTCCTGTTGGGACTGGTCATTCTGGCAGTGTCAGCCTTGCAATTCTATGTCATGACGAAAAGATCGAAGGGGTGAAAAAGATGAAAAAAAACAATGTTTCAAAATATTTAGCCTATGCCTTCCTGGTTTTGTTGGCGCTTGTCTGGTTATTCCCGGCGCTTTTCGGACTGTTCACCTCCTTCAAATCCCAAGGCGATATCATGGACGTGGGCTTCCGGATGTTCCCGGCCAACTGGATCGTCACCAATTACCTAAAATTACTGCAGAATACGTCGAGTGCACCGATCATCACGTGGTTCTTTAACTCGTTGTTTGTTTCAACTACGCATGCCTTGTTGGTTGTGGTAGTCGTCTCCTTGGCTGCATTCGGTTATACAAGGGTCCATTTCAAAGGCCGGGATGCCTTGTTCTATGGCGTGCTTGCCATCTCGATGTTCCCCTCCGCCGTGAATATCATTCCTTCCTATAAAATAGTGGATTCGCTAGGCTGGGTGAACACTTACTTGGCAGTCATTATCCCAGGCTTGGGCGGCGTCGGAAATGTATTTTTGGTTCGCCAATTCATGCAGAATATTCCGAAAGAATACGATGAGTCCGCAAGAATGGATGGCGCATCGGATTTCGTGATCTACAAAAACATCATTCTGCCGTTAGTGAAGCCTGTGCTGATCGTTGCGGGCATGTTCTCGTTCGTCGGTTCATGGAATGATTTCCTCTGGCCGACCATCGTGTTGAGCGACGTCAAAAAAATGACGATTACAGCCGGTCTGCAGTTGCTGCAGGACTTGTACGGCAACTATGTGATGATCGGGCAACTGATGTCCGCTGCGGTCATCGCCATGATTCCGACCGTGCTGCTGTTCGTTTTTGCACAGAAATATTTCATTGATTCATTGAATCTCAATGTAGGCATTAAGTAACGGGGTGTAGAAGATGAAAAGGACTTTGGAAAGAAACCTATTAAGAGGCGGTGCCATCTGGAATCTCATCAATGGGATGGTCACAATATTGGGATATGCAACATGGATCAAGACATCCGGAATTGGTGCGCTGTCCTCCGGGCTGTCATCTGATATCAATTTCGACGGTTCTTTGATCGACTCCGTCTACACGATTGCAGTCGGGTACGGAATTCTGCAGTTGATCATCGGTGTGTTCAACATCATTGTGGTGCGCAGTCTACGGAATAACCAAATACAGAAACGGGTAATTGTTTGGCTGGGTGGATTGCTCCTCTTCTCCACCATTACACTGGATGTCATCGGCATCATCATCTACTCGGTGCTGTTCGTCATCTATCAATCACGCAATAAAGCGATCCGATTGGCAAACCAATTGTCCGTTTAGAAAGAAAAGGTGAGGCTGTGATTGTGCGTAAAAAGATACTAGTTAGTCTATCAGCCGTTGCCCTGTTGGCTGGCTGTAGTGAAGCAGCTGAAAATGCGAAAGCGGAACTGAACCAGGAGGTGGTCAGCCTGAATCAAGATTTTAAGGAAGCCTCCGTCCATGACCCTTCCATCATTTTTGCGGAGGATCAGTACTATGTCATCGGGTCGCATCTGGCATTCGCGAAGAGCGCGGATTTGATGAACTGGGAACAAATAGCGACCAGTGTGTCGACAAGCAAGCTATTCGAGGACGTCTCGGTTTCGTTGGCAGAAAGCTTCGCTTATTCCAGAACGGATACACTCTGGGCAAGCGACATCACCCAACTGAAGGACGGGAAATATTATCTTTATTATTGTTCCTGTGAAGGCAGCAGCCCGCTGTCGACTTTAGGCGTTGCTGTATCGGATTCAATTGAAGGACCCTATGAGGACAAAGGAATTTTTTTGACATCCGGCACTGAGAGTGTGACCGGCGGAGCGTTCGATGCGACGCAAGAGCCGAACGTCATCGATCCCCACGTTTTTTATGATGAGGAAGAAAGGCTATGGATGGTTTATGGATCTTACTCGGGAGGCATTTTTATACTGGAGATGGACGCCGCAACAGGTTTTCCGAAAGAAAATCAAGGCTATGGGAAAAAGTTGTTGGGCGGCAACCACAGCAGGATTGAAGCCCCATATATTCTGTACAACAAGGACACAGACTATTATTACTTGTTCTTGTCGTTTGGAGGCTTGGACGCAAGCGGCGGGTACAACATAAGGGTCGCGCGATCGAAGCATCCCGATGGGCCGTATGAGGATGCAAGCGGCAATGCGATGATCGATGCCAAGGGTGAAGAAGGGACCTTCTTCGATGATGAGGCGATCGAAAAATACGGGACCAAACTTATCGGCAATTTCGAGATTACGAATGATCAGGAGATTCCGATCGGTGGCTATGTGTCACCAGGGCATAATTCAGCCTATTATGATGAAGCTGAGGATAAGTACTACCTCATTTTCCATGCTCGCTTCCCGAACAAGGGCGAGCACAACGAAGTGCGAGTGCATCAATTGCTCTTTAATTCGGATGGTTGGCCGGTGATGACGCCACTGCGATATGCCGGAGAGTCACTCAGCACTTTGGGAGCAGAGGATATAGCGGGAGATTACCGCTTCTACAAAATGGACAATGCGATCGATGCCGAATATGAAGAGGAACTCGCGCTGACTTTGACTGCTTCGCATCTTGCTTACGGTCAAGGCGGCGGCTATTGGAAAGGGTCGGAATTGCCGAATGAATCGAGTTTGGTCGTGAATTTCACCGAGTACAAAGGCTACTTCATCAGACAATGGGATGAAGTGAACGGGGTTGAAACGACGACTTTTTCAGGCATGTCCAATGCAGGGGAAGTCTTGTTCGGTATCAAAAAAACAGAAGATTAGAGTAAAGAATAAAGAGGTGGATGCTTTGATTAAGGCTATGATAACTTACAAAAACCCAATCGTGATCGAAAGAGCAGATCCATGGGTCTACAAACATACGGACGGCTATTATTATTTCACCGGATCGGTTCCGGGCTATCAGGAGATCGAGGTGCGCCGCGCGAAAAGCCTGAACGAATTGGAGCATGGAGAGCGCGCAAGCGTCTGGCAGGCGCATGCAACGGGTGCCATGAGCAGCCTGATTTGGGCGCCGGAAATCCACTTCATCCAAGGGCGTTGGTACATCTATTTCGCCGCAGCAGGAACGGATGAAGTTGCCAAAGGAACGTTCCAGCACCGCATGTACGTGCTGGAATGCGACAATGAAAATCCGCTGACCGGCAATTGGATCGAAAAAGGCCAAGTCAAAACGGCCTTCGAAAGCTTCAGTCTGGATGCGACTGTGTTCGAATTGGGCAACAAACTCTATTACGTCTGGGCCCAAAAAGATCCGGCCATTCCGGGCAATTCCAATCTCTACATTTCCGAAATGCAGAACCCTTGGACGCTCTGCGGCAAGCAGACGCTCCTGAGCATTCCGGCATACGCTTGGGAAAAAGTCGGTTTCCTGGTGAACGAGGGGCCTGCGGTCATCATCCGCAACGGCAAAGTCTTCATCAGCTATTCCGGCAGTGCGACCGATGAAAATTATTGCATGGGCCTGTTGTGGGCGGATGCGGAAAGCAACCTGCTGGATGGCTACAACTGGCATAAACTGGCGGAACCGGTCTTCATGAGTTCCGAAAAAAACCGGTTGTTCGGGCCGGGACACAACAGTTTCACCCGCAGTGAGGACGGAAAGCAGGATGTACTGATCTATCACGCGCGGCCAAAAATCGTGACGGAAGGCGATCCATTGGATGTGCCGGACCGCCATGCGCATGCGCAAGTGTTTTCTTGGAGTGAGGACGGCTTTCCGGTTTTCGGTGAGCCGGGACAGCCAATGACTGGAAGGGAAGGATAGCGATTTGAATAAGATAAAAGTAACCTTGAACAGAGAAACAGGGACGATCAGCCGTTATATATATGGTCAATTTGCGGAACACCTGGGCAGATGCATCTATGAAGGCGTCTGGGTGGGAACCGATTCGGAAATCCCGAATGTCAATGGCATCAGACAAGATGTTGTGGAGGCCCTGAAAGCCATCCAGGTTCCGGTCATCAGATGGCCGGGCGGCTGCTTCGCGGACGAGTACCACTGGAAAGACGGCATCGGTCCTACCGAAGAGCGCGCAACCATCGTGAATACGCACTGGGGCGGTGTGACCGAAAACAACCATTTCGGTACGCATGAGTTCTTTGAATTGTGCAGACAGGTTGGGGCCGAAGCCTACATCAACGGCAACGTCGGCAGCGGAACGGTCCAGGAAATGCAGGAATGGGTCGAATACATGACGATGGACGGGATTTCGCCGATGTCGAAGTTACGGCGTGAAAATGGCCAAGATGAGCCTTGGAAAGTCAAATTCTTTGGCGTCGGCAATGAGAGTTGGGGCTGCGGCGGCAACATGCGGCCGGAATACTACGCCGATCTGTACCGGAGATACCAGACCTACGTCAGACAGTACACGAAAGAACCGCTGTACAAAATAGCTTGCGGTCCGAACATCGACGACTACAACTGGATGGATGTGCTGATGAAGAATGCTGCACCGTTCATGGACGGCATCAGCCTGCACCATTATGCGCTGGCGTCCGTATGGGAAGACAAGCGCCCGGCGTTGGGCTTCCCTGAAAAAGAATGGTTCTCGTTGATCGACAGCGCCTTGAAGATGGATGAATTGATCACGCGGCACAGCACAATCATGGACAAATACGATCCTGACAAACGCGTCGGACTGATCGTGGATGAATGGGGCTCCTGGCTGGCAGTGGAGCCGGGCACAAACCCTGGCTTCCTCTACCAACAGAACACGATTCGGGATGCGATGATCGCAAGTCTGACATTGAACATTTTCCATAAACATGCGGGTCGCGTGCAGATGGCGAACATTGCCCAAATGGTCAACGTACTGCAAGCCATGATCCTGACCGAAGGCGGCCAGATGATCAAAACGCCTACCTACCATGTGTTTGATCTGTACAAGAACCACCAAGACGCCACACTCGTGGACGCGGATGGCGCTGTTTCCGGCACAACCAGCTACACGGTCTCCAAAAAAGACGGCGTCATGACGGCATCCTTCTGCAATTACAGTCTGACTGATGCAGAAATTGTCACGTTGAGCCGTGTCGACGGCACTTTCGGGGAAGTAGCAGCAGAGGGGATTTTCGGAAACAAAACGGATGATCATAACTCATTCGAAAATCCTGAAGCTGTTTCGAAACAAGCATTCACTGATTTCGCTGCGGATGGCAATGAAGTGACGATTACGTTGCCTCCGATGAGTGTCGTTTCTTTATACGCAAAGGGAAATTGACATGACCTGCAAAGGCTGCGAACGCCACAATCAGATGATGGAGCTGGATATCGATAGCGCCATCGATGAGCAACTGTCGATGGAGCTGAACCACGCTTCCGAAGAGCTGCGGGACCAACGGCTTGCGGTCTGCAACGGGTGTCCTGCACTCTCGGAGCATACGTGCCGGCATTGCGGCTGCTTCGTGCGATTCCGCGCCAGCCTTCAGGAGAAACGTTGTCCTTTGGGCAAGTGGTGACCCTTATCCGCATTTACGCTCATAGTAACAAGAATAGCTGCCGGCTTGCTGGTGGCTTTTCTTGTATCATGATTTCGATAAGGAAAAAAATTTGGATGAAATGAGGATTCAGAATGAATAGACAAATGCTGCAGCAACAGCCGGAAGTGACAGTAACAGACAGCTTTTGGCGGCATTATATGCAACTGGTGAAGGAGGAAATGATCCCTTTTCAATGGGATGTCCTGAATGACAGAGGCGACATCATCATCGAAAGCGAACGGGACGATGCGACCATTCCCACAGAAAAAAGTCATGTGATCGAAAACTTCAAGATAGCGGCAGGGCTGAAGGAAGGCAATCATTACGGCTGGCTTTTCCAGGACAGCGACTTATACAAATGGATCGAAGCGGCAGCCAATACGCTTGCAATCGAAAAGGATCAGGCTCTCATCACCCAAATCGAGGAAACGATTGCTCTCTTGGAAGCGGCGCAGGAGGATGACGGATATTTGAGCACCTATTATCAGATCGATGCCCCGCAGCTGAAGTTCAGGAGGCTGTTCGAAAGCCATGAATTTTACTGCATCGGGCACCTGATCGAAGCCGCCATCGCCTATAATGAAGCGACCGGTTCCGATCGGCTGCTGCAGGTCGCCGATAAAGCGATCGCTTGCATCGAGGCCAATTTCGGAAAAGCTGAAGGGAAAATCGACGGTACGGATGGCCATCAGGAAATCGAGCTTGCGCTTGTGCGCCTGTACGAGCTGACGGGCAACCAAAGATACTTGGATCTGAGCGCTTATTTCCTAGCGGTGCGGGGCCAAAATCCGCACTTCTTTGCGGACCAGCTGGAAGAAAATGATCGCTTGGGTTTGAAGCAAGGATCGAAGCCCTTCATCAATACCGTCTATCATCAAGCGGATAAACCTGTCAGCGAACAGGATACGGCCAGAGGGCACGCTGTCCGGTTGGTCTATATGGCACAGGCGATGGCGGGTACCGGGCACCACAAGCAAGATGAAAAGTTGGTTGTTGCCGCAAAAAAAATCTGGAGCAATATCGTCCAAAAACGCATGTATGTCACAGGCGGCATCGGCTCGACTGTCCGCGGGGAAGCGTTCACCTATGATTATGACTTGCCGAATGATCTGATGTACTGCGAAACATGCGCGGCGATCGGGCTGCTGAATTTTTCGAATGAACTCTTGAAAAGCGAAACCGACAGCAAGTATGCGGATATCATGGAAAGGGTGCTCTATAACAGCATCATCAGCGGAATGGCCTTGGACGGAAAACACTTTTTTTATGTGAATCCATTGGAAGTGGACCCACTAGCGAGTGCCGGAAATCCGGACAAGAGCCATGTGAAGGCGACGCGGCCTTCTTGGTTCGGTTGCGCCTGCTGTCCGCCGAACTTGGCGCGCACGTTGCCTGCTGTCGGGAGATACGCCTTCACGCAAAAAGCTGATGAAGTGCTGCTCAATCTGTTCATCGACAGCGAGTTGGTCGCGGAACAAGAAGGCAAAGCATACACGATTCGACAAAACCATACATTTTCCGAAACGGGCAAGACGCTCATCACGGTTGAAAAAACATCCTCCGAACTGCTGCGATTGGGCATCCGCATCCCTTATTGGGCGGAAAATCCGCTGATAATTGTGGCCGGCGAAGCAGCGGTTGCTGAAATCAGCAATGGCTACACCTACGTGACCGTAAAGTCCGAATCGACGGAAATCGAATTGACCTACACCATCGCAATCAGCGAACTAGAGGCACACCCGCTCGTCAAAGCGGATAAGGGCAAAGTCGCCCTGCAACGAGGTTCGTTCCTTTATTGCATGGAAGAACAGGATAACGGGAAGCATCTGCATCTGCTGTCTTTGACCGGTGCAATCCAGCCGCGTTTCCAATCGGATCAGATACTCGGCGATATCGTCTGCCTGGAAGCCGAAGGAGAGTTGCAAGTGCTGGAAGATGAGTGGCAGGACAAGCTGTACCGCGTCCGTCAGGAACCGCAATCCGTTCCAAAAAAACTGACGTTCATCCCGTACTATAGCTGGGGCAATCGGTCTTTGGGAGAAATGCAGGTATGGATCGACAAGGAGGCTGCACATGTTTAGGGATTACGCACCGACACCACCAAAAGGGTGGAACAGCTGGGATTCTTTCGGAGCAAGCGTGACGGAAGCGGAAGTGTTGGGAAACGCCGAAGTGATGGCGGAAAAGTTGAAGGAATTTGGTTGGGAGTACGTTGTGGTGGACATCCAGTGGTACGAACCGCACGCCGATTCCTGCGCCTATCATCCGTTTGCAGAACTTAATCAGGATGAATACAGCCGCTTGCTGCCTGCCGAGAACCGATTTCCTTCGGCAGCGGGGGGGCGAGGCTTCAAACCGTTGGCGGATGCGGTGCACGGAATGGGGCTGAAATTCGGCATCCATATCATGCGCGGCATCCCGAGGCAGGCGGTTCACAACAATACCAAGATTTTTGGTGCGCAAATAACAGCACGGGAAATTGCGGATGCGAATTCCATCTGCCCGTGGAATACGGATATGTACGGAGTGGACCCATCGAAACAAGGCGCGCAAGCTTACTATGATTCGCTGCTGGCTTTATATGCTTCTTGGGGAGTCGACTTTCTGAAAGTGGATGATATAGCGGATTCAAAATTATATGGAACCCACACAGGCGAAATCGAGCTGATCCGGAAAGCCATCGACGGCTGCGGCAGGCCGATGGTGTTGAGCCTCTCGCCGGGTCCCGCGCCGATTGCGTTCGGCACCTTTTTCCAACGCAATGCCAACATGTGGCGGCTGACGGATGATCTGTGGGACAACTGGGATCAGCTCCACGATATGTTCGGACGCTGCGCGAAATGGTCGGCTTTTGTCGGCGCCGGCGCTTGGCCGGATTGCGACATGCTGCCGTTGGGACATATCGGCACCCGGACCGCGGCTGACGGAACCGAGGCGCGCATGACGCGGTTCACGAAAGACGAACAGCGCTCCCTGATGACGCTGTGGTCCATTTTCCGTTCACCGCTGATGTTCGGCGGTGATCTGCGGAACTTGGATGCTTGGTCGCAATCCCTGTTGACCAATCCGTATCTGATCGATGCGCATCAGGACGGGCGCGTTGCAAGGGAAGTGTACCGGAAGGATGATTTGGTGATCTGGGTTTCGGAAAGCGACGCCAGGCAATATGTAGCTTGCTTCAATCTTTCGGATGAACCAGTGCGTTTGCCTGAAGCGGCCGGGGAATGGCTGCAGTCCATTGGGGAAGAAATGCATGAAGTTTGGGGTAATCGGACGGTATCGGTGATAGATGCGCAAACGGCCTTCATCGCCCCGCACGGCGTCGCTTTGTATGTCACTAGGTAGGAGAAGATCCACAGAGTGACCGGATCGGAAAAGTTCCGTAAAGTGTTCCTATGCTTTTGGCGCAAAAAACGATAAAATGGGAAGTATCATATACTCGGAAGTTCAACTTCCTTTGACCGGAAGGCTTCGTTCAAGGAAGAAGGGACCGGAATGCGCCATGGAGGGGATAGACCATTGAAAACCGTTCAAGTGAAAGATGTCGTCTTCAACGAAGGCAGGCCAAAAATCTGCGTGCCGTTGGTAGGGAAAACAAAACAGGAAATCATTGCTGAAGTCAAAATGCTGGAAAACGTTGCTTTCGACCTGGCCGAGTTGCGCATCGATCTTTTCGAAGGGGTAGAACACCCGGAGCAGGTCGGGGCATTATTGGCCGAAATCAACAGCCTCTACAAAAAGCCGTTGTTGTTCACGTTCCGCACCAAAAAAGAGGGCGGGGAGCGTGAGCTGAGCTTGGAACGCTATTTTGAATTGAATCGTTTTGCGATCCGGAGCGGGCTGGTGGACTTGATCGATCTCGAACTGTTCAGCTCTGAAGAAGACGTAATCAAATTGATTGCCGAAGCGAAAGAAAAAAACGTGAAAGTCGTCCTGTCGAGCCACGATTTTTTCCGCACCCCCCCTAAAGAGGAAATCGTCGAAAGATTGGTGAAGATGCAGGAGCTTGGCGCGGATATCACCAAGATTGCGGTCATGCCGCAGAGCGAGGGAGATGTCCTGACGCTGCTGGCGGCGACACTGGAAATGAAAAAAGCGAAAGCTGATCGGCCGTGCATTACGATGTCGATGGGCAAATACGGCGTCATTTCGCGGTTGGCAGGAGAACTGTTCGGTTCCTGCCTGACGTTTGCGGCGGCCAAAGAGGTTTCCGCTCCCGGTCAGGTATCGGTCCGCGATGTCCGTACCATCCTGGAGATCCTGGCTTTGGATTGAATAAAAGGAGCGGGTTTGCATATGGCTGGCCGGAGTTGCATCGCCGGAAGCGGTCCTCAGCTCCGGTCAGGTCGGCGCCCGCCGGAGGACAACGGTAACTTTCAGCCGCAACTCCGGCGAAGCCTTCCTCATCGGAGAAGGCAAACGGAATGTTGGCTGAACTCCGGCGAAGCCTCCGTTCACCGGAGTTCATGAAAGAAATCCTGAATAACAAGCCAAAGACCGTCTCCTCTATTCGAGACGGTCTTTGGCTTGCGTGCTTTTTAGGGATTCATCTCGCTCTCAGTTTCTTGGTTTGAAGCTGCTTACTTTCAGCAAAATTTGATTGATGCCAAGCAGGAGTTCGTCCGTCAGCTCCACATCCACCGACTTGATGTTATCCTCGATCTGCTCCGGACGGCTGGCGCCGATGATGGCTGAGCTGACGCCGGGTTGGCGCAAAATCCAGGCCAAAGCCAGTTGCGGCATGGTTACTTCCAACTCGTGCGCGATGGCTTCGATTTCCCCCACGGCTTCCAACAGGGACTCGTTTTCCAGATATTTTTGCATCGTACTGTTCAGCTTGCTGTTGGCGGCCCGGCTATTTTCAGGAACTTGGTGGCCGGTCTTGTACTTTCCGGTCAGGATGCCTTGCGCCAGTGGAGAAAAGACGACTTGCCCCATGCCGTTGGCCACGGAAACAGGCAGCACATCGACCTCGATGTAGCGCTCGATCATATTGTAGATCGGTTGGTTGGAAATGAGCGGCCGGAAGTTATGCTGTTTTGCGATCCGGTGGGCTTCCTGGATTTTATCGGCGGGCCATTCGCTGACGCCGGCATAAAGGATCTTGCCTTGACGCTGCAGATCATCGAGTGCCCAGAGCGTTTCTTCCATCGGTACTGTCGGATCGTAACGGTGGCATTGATAGAGGTCCAGATAATCCATATCCAGGCGTTTCAGGCTGGCATCGCATGATTCGATGATGTGCTTGCGCGACAAGCCCCTGTCGTTCGGGCCATCACCCATCGGGAAATAGACTTTGCTGGCGACGACCAGACTGGAGCGGTGATAGTCCTTCAGCACTCTGCCGAGCACAGTCTCAGCAGCACCCTTTTCATAAACATTGGCTGTGTCGAAAAAGTTGATGCCTGCTTCGTACGCTGTCCGGATGCACTGTTCCGTTGTTTGATCCGCTACGGACTTTCCGTACGTCAACCAACTGCCTAGTGCGATCTCGCTGACGCGCAAACCACTTTTCCCTAGATTCCTGTATTTCATCCGCTCGTCCTCCTTGGTTCATTTAATCCGACTTTGATGATATGCAAAACAGTTTTATATTCTTATCATAAGCCACAAAATTGAAATCGCCAAAGGAAAAGGCCACCAAACTGAATAAAATGGAAGCGCTGTGAATATTTTTGTATTAACGACAAAAAAAGGTATACTTGATGTAAGGAACTGTGTCAAAGAACAGAAAGGATGGTGTCTGTAAATGACAAACATAGATGAACACATCATGGAGTCTCTGCGGAAAGAGAATACCAATCGGATGGTGGCGTTGCCGGATGGCAGCAGCATGCCGCAAGTTGGGCAAGGAACGTGGTACTTGGGTGAGGACCCTGCAAAAAGGCAAGAGGAGATTGAGGCTTTGCGTTTAGGTGTGCAGCTGGGAATGACCCTCATCGATACAGCCGAAATGTACGGGGACGGGGAGTCGGAACGCTTGGTGGGGGAAGCGATCAAAGGCATCCGCGACCAAGTCTATCTTGTTTCGAAAGTGTATCCGCACCGGGCGAGCCGGAATGAAATTTTGGCGGCCTGTGCCGAAAGTTTGCGCAGATTGGATACGGATCACTTGGACCTTTATCTGCTGCATTGGCGTGGAGATGTATCTTTGTCCAAAACGATAGCCGGAATGGAGCAGTTGAAGGCCGAAGGGAAAATCGGCAGATGGGGTGTTTCCAACTTTGACATCCATGATATGCAGGATCTGCTGTCCCTGGAAAACGGGAACCAGTGCCAAGTCAATCAGGTTTTGTATCACCTGGGCTCCCGCGGGATAGAGTATGATCTGTTAAAGTGGCAACGGGAGCATAACATTCCGATTATGGCCTACTCGCCATTAGCGCAGGGAGGCCGGTTGCGTGAGCAACTTTTGGAGAGCGAGGAAGTGCAGCGCATCGCCAAAAAACATGGTGTCGAAGCGATCCAAATCATTTTGGCGTGGTGCATCATTCATCCGGATGTTGCAGCGATACCGCGATCTTCCAACCCCGATCATACGTACCTCAATGCCCAGGCTTCAAAAATCCGCCTGGATGATGAAGAGCTGAAACTGCTGGACGGAAGGTTCCCGGCACCCACTTTCAAAACGGCGTTGGATATCCTTTGAGGATGAAACAAACTGTTTCATTACTGAAACAAAAATCATTATAGGGAACCTGCAATCAAAATGTAAGGGGATTCTACGGATGCGTCGGGGTTGTGCTAAAATGAAATCATGAAAGTGAAAAGCCCTTTTACGGACGGTCGGAATGAAAGCCTTTACTGGCCGGATTTTCTGGATCTTATCCGCTTTTGTCAGGGAATGCATTGTCACGACAGAATTTTTGAGCCGGAAAGCAAAAAGAAACCAAAAATAGGAGGAAGCATGCATGTCGAAAGAAGCTTTGAAGATTGTTACGATTGGTGGAGGTTCCAGTTACACACCGGAATTGATTGAAGGATACATCTTAAGAAAAGATGAATTGCCTATCAAAGAAATTTGGTTGGTGGATATCGAAGCAGGTAAGGAAAAACTGGAGATCGTCGGCGCAATGGCGAAACGCCAAGTCGAGGCGGCTGGATTGGACTGGGAAGTCCACTTAACATTAGATCGTTTCAATGCTTTGAAAGATGCGGATTTCGTAACGACGCAATTCCGTGTAGGTTTACTGAATGCTCGTATCAAAGATGAGCGCATCCCATTGTCACATGGTGTTTTGGGTCAAGAAACCAATGGTGCAGGCGGCATGTTCAAAGCTTTCCGTACGATTCCGATCATCGGTCAAATCATTGCGGATATGAGAGTGCAATGTCCAGACGCATGGTTGATCAACTTTACGAACCCTGCCGGTATGGTGACTGAAGCAGCCATCAAACATTTCGGTTGGAAGAAAACAATCGGCCTATGCAATGTTCCGATTGGACACCGCAAAGTCGCAGCAGAAAAATTAGCGATTCCTGAAGAGGAATTATTATTCAAATTTGCCGGAATCAACCACTTCCACTGGCACCGTGTCTGGGATGACAAGGGCGCTGAACGCACAGATGAAGTGATCGATATGGTTTACGGACCACAAAAAACCGAAGATGAAAACCATCTGAAAAACATCCACAGTGCGCAATTCCACTACGAGCAATTGAAGGACTTAGGGTTGCTTCCATGCGGATACCACCGTTATTACTATATCGAAGATGAAATGCTGAAGCATTCCATCGAAGAGTTCGAAAAAGGCGAAACGCGTGCACAAGTCGTCAAGGCAACAGAAACGCGCTTATTCGAACTTTACAAAGATCCTGCTTTGAACTACAAGCCTGAGGAATTATCGCAACGCGGCGGTACGCATTACAGTGATGCAGCCTGCGAAGTGATCGCGTCGATCCAAAACGACAAACGCACGGATATGGTCGTATCAACAGCGAACAACGGCACAATCCAAGATATGCCTTATGATTGCGTCGTAGAAGTTTCCGCCTTGATCACAGCGCACGGAGCAGAACCATACAACTGGGGCGAAATGCCTTCCGCAGCCCGTGGGTTATTGCAAGGCATGAAGGCGATGGAAGAAACAGTCATCCGCGCAGCCATCACAGGCAGCTACGGTGCAGCATTACAAGCATTCACAATCAACCCGCTTGTGCCGGGCGGTACAACGGCTAAGACTTTGTTGGATGAATTATTGTATGCACACAAAGAGCATTTGCCTCAATTCGCAGAGAAAATCGCTGAAATCGAAGCAAACCAACCGGAAACAGTTGCTTACGTCGATGAATTGATGAAATCAAACTAAAAAACAGATAGCGCAAAAAGAGTGGCTGCCATTTCGGGCAGCCACTCTTTTTGTGTTTGAGACCTCCGGTGAACGGAGGCTTCGCCGGAGGTCGCCCAACATTTTTACTTGCGTTCTCCGATTAGGAAGTCTTCGTCGGAGCTGAGGCTGATCCTCTTCTGTGTCCTCCGGCGGCGGTGGGCTGGCCGGAGTTGGGTCCACATTCAGCCGCCGGTCTCCGACCAGCAACTCCCTCGTATTGTTTTTAATTACAAATCAGTCCTCAAGGACCATGATACCGATTCCCAGTAATCCGGGTCCGGTGTGGACACCCAATACCGGCGAAATTTGGCCCTCTGCGTAGATTTTTGCCCCGGCAACCAGATCCTTCAGCTGTTCTTTCATAACGAGCATCTCTTCGTAGGCATCCCCATGGCAGATGGACAAGTAGTAATTTTGGTGCTGTCCCAGTTTTTCGCGGGTCATGTCGATCAGTTTCTGGATACTCTGTTTGCGGCCACGCACTTTTGCGACTGTGTCGTAGATGCCTTCTTCGTTGCAGGAGATGATTGGTTTGATGTTCAAGGCGCTTCCCAGGATCCCGGAAACTTTACCGATGCGGCCGCCTTTCATCAGGTATTCCAAGGTGCCGACCCCGAACAGGATGGTGGACTTTTTCACTGCTGCTTGTGTTTTAGAAACGACTTCATCGAACGGAAGTCCCGCTTCGATCTGCTCGGCGGCGAAAAGCGCCACAAATCCTGATGCGATGGCGATATTCAGCGTATCGATGACGACGATCTGCATGTCTTGGATATCCTCCGCCAATAATTTGATGGCTTGGCAGGTGCCGCTCAAACCGCTGGAAATGGCGGATACGATCACTTGATCGAAGCCGTCCGCTTTGATCTTGGCAAAAGTTTCCGCAATCGTCTCCGGCAATGGCAAGCTTGTCTTTGGTATCTCTTCTTGGAATCTTGCGTAGACTTGCTCCGGTGTGATGTCGACCCGGTCGCGGTAGCTCGCGTCTTTATAATTGATCATCAATGGCAAGGTGTAGATATGGTATTTGTCGAGCAGCTCCTGTGGAATATCATTGCAGGAATCGGCCAAGACGGCAATAGAATTAGGTTTCATCATTTGTATTTTCTCCTTTTTGGGATGCGTGACTGACGCCATCCACCAAAATGATTTTTTGTGTCAACAATTTCGAAGCAAGCGACAGCGTGATCATCTTCAGTGCGATGTTTTCGCTGTGGATATCCTCCAAGGTATACGTGAAATGCTCTTTCTTGTCGAGATCACGGAAGAGCATACCGAAAGCATACTCCAATTCTTGGCAGAAGGTGTCGTACGCAATCTGGAATCCGCGGATGGAGACTTGCAGTTCCAGTCCTTTTTTCACCTCCGACAACGGCAATACCTGCTTGAGCAAGGTGATGACGATCAGTTGGGCAATGTGGGTTTTGAAATATTTCTTTTTCTCTGGTTTATCGATCAGCTGTAGTTTTACGTAATTATTGATCATAGCCGGTGTGATGATGCGTTCTTCCTGCGTTGCGTTCAGGAAACTCAACTGTTTTTCGATGATGGCGATCACTTGATCGCTGTAGACGCCAAAATCAGGCAGCTCATCAAAACGGATGAACGCCAAGTCCAGCAGCTGTTGCTGATAGTCTTCCAATTCCGGTTTAAGTTTCACGGGACAACCTGCTTTCTGGAATAAAAAAATCAACCTAGTTTTAAAAACTAGATGTGATGCTTTTGATTACTAGATAAATGTACCAGTATTCGGCGGAAAATTCAATTCCGAAGGCTCGGCGCTGAGTAGGATAAGATTATTAAAAAAAGAAGCCATATTCAGGCTTCTTTCCAATCATCATATTCTGTCTCTGTTGCCGTACCGAAATAACGGGCGACTTCATGGGAGGCGTGGGCATCAGAACCCTTCTCGTAGGACAGGCCGATTTTTATGGCGTAAGCCATCATTTCCGGATCCGGGTAAGTTTTGCCGTAGTCCGGTTTGTCGATTCCGGCAAAATTGTAGTCAAGCTTATAACCGCTCTCCTTCACCTTTTCCAAAAGCAGTTTCCAATCGATGGGGTCACTGACGCTGTAGGCTTTTTGGAACTTATGGATCAGATTGATGTGCCCGATTTTTTTCGGGGTCAGCTCTCCATACGGAAGCGCCAACGCCTTTTTGACAGCCGCCTCATATAATCTGTAGAGCGTTTCGTAGCCGATTTCTGCACCTTTTTGCGTGAACGATTCGCGGTCCAAGTCGATGCAGAAGTACTCTTCCAGCGCGAGCTGCACGAAATGGACGCTCAGAATCGAGTGCGGGACCGTCTCTGGGTATTTTTCCAGGAAAGCGCGCGTTTCCGTTTCTTTTCCTTCCAGATAATCCAATTCAAAACCGGCATGGATTTCGATCCTTCCTTTATACTTCTTGGCAAGCGAGAGGACTTCGGATAAGTAGGCATCGACATCTTCAGGGCGCATAGAACTGTCCTTGTCCGGAAGCGGATCTTCCATCGGTAAGGGCGCGTGTTCTGTGAAAGTGAGGGACTCGAGACCGGCCTCGATGGCAACCTTCACATAATTTTCCATTGCATCGGTTGAACCGTGCAGGCAATAGTGGGTATGGACGTGTCTGTCGCTGTGCATCTTCTTCTTCCTTCCTTCATAAAGTGTCATCATTTTAGGATACAATGTAGCAGCTTTCTATGGTATGATAACACCAACGTCTAATGGTATTCTAACGATATTCTAAGGATAACAGATGACCTATCAAAAAGAAATGGGAGTGAGACAGTTTGGACGAAATGATGACGAATGAATCATTGCTAGCGAAGAAACAAAGAGAGATGGGGTTTCTCCATCATTTCCACCACTTAGGGTACGATCTGATCGACCTGGGAGTCGTAGAGAAATTTGAGTGGACACAACTGTCTCATGATGACTTGCACTTGATGCTGAACCGGCATAAATGGCAAAGCGGCGATCAGTTGTTCGCCCTGCGCAGTGACTGGACGAATGCCATCGTGAGATACCGCAAGCAGTACCATTTGCGCGCCGATAAAATTGCCTACTCCGGCCCGGTCTATTCGCTGCTTAAAGAGCGCCATCAATTGGGTGTGGAAACTTTTACTGATTCGATTCCGAAACAGATCGAGGTTTTGGGCGATATGATCACCTTCATGGAGAATGAATTGGAACTCTACTTATCCGTCGCAGTAGTCAGCCATAACAAATTATTGAAAAAAATACTGAGCCCGCGCGAGTTGGAAGATCCTTCCGTCCGAAAATTCATCTGCGAAAGAAACCAGGATGCCTTGAAGCATCGTTTGGGTGCGGACCATCCGCTGATCGGTTTGATGGATCAAGCACCTACGGAACAGGCCGGCTATCTGAAGGAAAACTATCCGGAACTGACCGGACATTTGAATGAACTCGCGGAATGGGAAGCGACGCTGAAAAGCAAGAACGTGGATTACGTCTACGCAGATATGCTGGCATTGCCGAACCAATCTTATTACAAGGGAATCTTTATTCAGTTGTACGGAAAAAACCAAACGGAACCCGTCGCATCGGGCGGTCAATATACAAGCTCTTCCAAAGCATTCGGAATGGCCATCAACAATTAACGGAGGGAAAAAATGATTACTATCGCGCTATCAAAAGGCAGACAGCTTAAGGATTTTATCCAATACTTGGACGAAATCAACCTGGCGGAATGGTCGACAGCATTGAAGTCCGTTTCTCGGGAATTGGTCATTCAGACAAAGGACACCCGCTTCATTTTGGTTAAAGGAGAAGATGTGCCTGTATATGTGGAAGAAGGGATCGCGGATCTGGGCATCACCGGAAGCGATATTCTGATCGAGCAGAATTGCAACATCAACAATCTGATGGATCTGCCTTTCGGCTATTGCCATTTCGCCATCGCCAGCAAAGAGAAGAAGGACGTTTATCCAGTGGTCGCGACGAAGTACGTGAACTACACCAGACAATATTTTGATTCCATCAAGCAACCCGTGAAAATCATCATGCTGAAGGGGTCCGTCGAATTGGCCGCGACCATAGATATGGCGGATGCCATCATGGATATCGTTCAATCCGGCAAGACTTTGCATGATAACGGTTTGAGCGAGCAGGTCCGACTTGATGACATCAACGCACGCCTGATTTCGAACAAGCATGCTTATTTCTCCAAATATGATGAGATCCAGACTATAATCAATCAATTGAAGGTGAAGAATAATGTACACAACTAAAACGTTCAAGGAAGCTTACAAAACCAAAAACACGATCGACTTTTCGAAGACGCAAGCCGTTATGGAAATCATCCAGACGGTCCAGGAAAACGGCGATGCGGCTCTGTTCGAATACGCAAAACGTTTCGATGGGGCGGACATCACGGAATTGGAAGTGCCGCAGAGCGTCATCAAGGAAGCCTATGATACCTTGGATGCGGACTTGCGCGCTGCTTTGGAGGAAGCCCGCGACAACATCACGGTCTATCAAGAAAGCATCAAGTGGCAACAGTCTCCGGCTGGGGAACTGTACCAGAAAATCCATCCGCTGAACAAAGTCGGCATCTATGTGCCGGGAGGCAAAGCGAGTTATCCTTCCACAGTGCTCATGACTGCCGTATTGGCAAATGTAGCGGGCGTTAAGGAAACAATCGTCGTGACCCCGCCGCAAAAGACCGCCATCAACCAAGCGACGTTGGCTGCTTGTTATATTTGTGATGTAAAACACGTTTATCAAGTGGGCGGTGCCCAAGCCGTCGCTGCTTTGACTTACGGGACGGAAACGATTCCGCGCGTCGACAAAATCGTCGGCCCCGGGAATCAATATGTCGCCTTGGCCAAAAAGTTGGTCTACGGAGATGTCGGCATCGATTCGATTGCCGGTCCATCTGAAATCGTCGTAGTCGTCGACGAAACGGCGAACAACGAATGGGTTGCCATCGATTTGCTGGCGCAAGCCGAGCACGATGAATTGGCCCGCACCTTCCTTGTCTGCGACAACGAAGAGAAATTGGCCGCCATCGAAGCCGAACTGCTTGTCCAGAAAGCGAAACAAAGCCGCATCGAAGTCATCGAGGAGAGCCTGAAGCACAACCACTTCCCGATTTTGACGAGCGGTAAAGAAGAGAACATCGAAGTCGTGAATCTGATTGCGGGAGAGCACGTCTCGATCCAGACAAAAGACGCAGAAGACTACATAGATGCCATCGAAACAGCCGGAGCGATCTTCATCGGCGAATATTCGCCTGAAGCGATCGGGGATTATGTTGCCGGACCGAGCCACGTGCTGCCTACCGGAGGCAATGCCCGCTTTGCGAATGGCTTGTCCGTAAACGACTTCCTGCGCCCGAATTCCGTCCTGAATCTAAAAAAAGAAACGTTCCGAAAAATGGCTCCGGCCGGGATGCTGATTGCGACTGAAGAATCACTGCAGGCCCACCACGACTCCTTGGCCGTCAGAATGGGGGACGACAGATGATCCGCATCAATAAAAATGAAAGTCCCATCCGGGCGCTGACAAATGAAGAAATTGCGGAAATAGCCGTAGCGACGCGCTTCCAGGAGTATACGGACGATGCCATCGACCGCTTGACGGAAGCGTACGCCGCTTTCCACGGAGAAGATCCAGCCCTGATCGCTTTTGCCAACGGATCGGATGAATGGATCCAGAAGTGCACAATCCTTTTGGGGGACGGACCGATCCTGATGCTGGAGCCGGATTTCGTGATGTACGAAGAATATGCCGCACAATTCCAGCGCGAAATCATCAAAGTGCCGTGCAGAGCGGATTATTCCTTTGACTATGACCAAGTCTACGCTGTCATCGAGAAGGAAAAGCCTGCTTATTTCATCGTTTCGCAACCGAACAACCCGCTGGGCGGGTTGCATCCTGCCGCTTTCATCGAAAAGACGGCGGATCTGCTGGCGGAATATGGCGGCTATCTGATTTTGGATGAGGCCTATATGGATTTCGTGGACCATCCACCGGCGCGTCCGGTCGGGGATCACGTCATCCTTTTGCGTACTTTGTCCAAAATATACGGCTTGGCAGGTTTGCGTATCGGCATCGCCAGTTCTACGGAGAAGACGATGCAGTTGTTGAACTCCATCTCTCATCCGTATCCGCTCAATACGTTATCTTTGAGCATAGCGGCCTTTTTGCTGGAGCATCCGGAAAGGTTGCGCGCCTTTATGGCTGACCAGTGCCGCCTTTCCGCCAAATTGAAGGGAATCTTCAATGAAGGAGTCGGGGATATCCTTTCCGTGCTGCCAAGCGAAACGAATTTCGTCTTCACTTACGGTGAGTTGGCGCCTGCGTTGGGCCAATGGATCATCGACCACGGCTATCAGCCGCGCACGTATGAAAAATCAGGCATCCCGTGCATCGAAACGGCTGTCCGTTACTCGATCGCGACGGATGAACAGTTGGATGCCTTAGCCGAAATCATCAGAGAATGGAGAGAACAGCTGTGAGCGTATCAAAAGAGCGCATTACCAAAGAAACGAAAATCGCCATCACCTTGAGACGAGGGTTGGAACCTTCCGTCATCAATACGGGTGTGGGCTTCTTGAATCATATGTTGGATCTGTTTGCTTTCCATGGCCACTTCGTATTGGATGTGCAGGTGGATGGCGACACGGACGTGGATGATCACCATACGACCGAGGATGTCGGTATTGTCTTGGGACAGCTGTTGGCCGAACTGGGTCAGGATAAAGGCGCCATCAACCGCTACGGGAGTGCCTATGTGCCGATGGATGAAACCTTGGCCCGTTCCGTCATCGACATCAGCGGACGCCCTTATCTGAGCTTCAATGCCGCGTTTTCGAAAGAAAAAGTGGGTAGCTTTGATGTGGAACTGGTTGAAGAATTCTTCCATGGTTTGGTCATCAATGCCCGCTACACGGCGCATATCGACCTGATCCGCGGGGGCAACACGCACCATGAAATCGAAGCCATCTTCAAAGCCTTTGCGCAAAGCCTGCGCATCGCGATGGCCGACTCCGACGTACAGCGCCTGCCGTCCTCAAAAGGAGTGATCGAATGATAGCAATCGTTGATTATGGTTTGGGGAACATCGCAAACCTGACGAACGCCATCCGATTTCTTGGCTATGAAACGGTCCTGACGCATGACGAAGCCGAATTGCGCAAGGCTGACGTCATCGTCCTTCCGGGTGTGGGCCATTTCAAGGATGCCATCGAGCGGATCGATGCAATCGGTTTGCGGGAACTCCTAACGGAATTGGAGCAAACCAAGCCATTCATCGGCATCTGTCTCGGAATGCAACTCCTCTTCCAACACAGCGAAGAAGGCGATGTGGATGGTTTGGGCTTTTTGCCGGGCGAAGTGAAATATATCGTCAGCGACCTGCCGGTTCCGCATTTGGGCTGGAACAATCTGCATTCAAGCCAACCAGGTTTGGACCGGGATGTTTATTTCATCCATTCCTACAAGGTAGTGACTGATGAAAATGTTGTGGCAACGGCGGACTACGGCCAGGAAATCGTGGCGATCGTCCAGAAGGATAACGTCATCGGCATCCAGTTCCACCCGGAAAAAAGCGGGGATTACGGTCTGGAAATTTTGAACCAAGCTTTGCAAGGGGGATGGAAATAAATGATAGAGATTTGGCCGGCGATCGACTTGATCGACAACAAGAGTGTCCGTCTGACCGAAGGGGACTACGGGACAAAAGAAGAAATGCAGCGCACGCCTCAGGAAGCCATCGCTTTCTATGCGCAATATGAGCAAGTGAAACGCATCCATATCGTTGATTTGATGGGCGCTTTGAACCAAAAACCGGAAGAAACACCGTTTATCGAACAACTTTTGCAGCAAAGTGCGTTGCCTGTAGAAATCGGTGGAGGCATCCGTTCCGAAGAAACCATCACGCACTATTTCGAAAAAGGCGCCAGCTATGTGATCGTCGGGACAAAAGGGCTGCAGGATCTGCCCTGGTTGGCTGAGATGACGGCGAAATATCCCGGCAAGATCTACTTGGGTCTGGATGCAAAAGGCGAACTGGTCGCCGTGAACGGCTGGACCGAAACGGGCCGCCAGACCATCTATGATGTCGTGGAAGCGACGAATCCGATGGCTTTGGGCGGCATCATCTATACGGATATCTCGAAAGACGGTAAGATGGCCGGGCCGAACTTTGAGTTGACGGGCAAACTTGTCGAACTCTCGACCCATCCCATCACCGCATCAGGCGGCGTCCGCAACATCGAAGACATCAAAAAATTGGAAGCTTTGGGTGTGGCGGCAGCGATCGTCGGCAAGGCGGCCAATACCGATGCCTTCTGGGAGGGCTTGGCATGATAAAGAAACGGATCATTCCTTGCCTGGATGTAAAGGACGGCACCGTCGTCAAAGGCATCCAATTCAAGGGATTGCGCGAAATCGGCGATCCGGTCGAATTGGCGAAGCGCTACAATGCTTTGGGTGCGGATGAACTGGTCTTTCTGGACATCTCCGCAACCGAAACCGGGCACAACCTGATGATCGATGTCATCCGTAAAACGGCGCAACAGCTGTTCATCCCGATGACAATCGGCGGCGGCATCAAGTCGACGGATGACATTTCCCGTCTGCTGAACGCCGGAGCGGATAAAGTGAGCCTGAATTCATCGGCATTGGCGAATCCGCAGCTGATCAAGGAAGCAAGCGACAAGTTCGGCAGCCAATGCATCTGCATCGCTGTCGATGCGAAATGGGAAGCCGACAAAGAGGAATGGTATTGTTATACCCACGGCGGCAAAAAACGGACCGACATCAAGACGTTGGACTGGGTGCAGCAAGTGGAAGCGCTGGGGGCCGGCGAATTGTTGGTCACCAGCATGGATTATGACGGCATGAAGCAAGGCTTCGATCACCGCTTGCTGAATAAGATTCAAGACTTGGTTTCGATTCCGGTCATCGCTTCCGGAGGCGGCGGCAATGCCCAACATTTCGCCGACTTGTTCAAGGAAACGGATGTATCGGCCGGGTTGGCAGCCTCCATCTTCCATGATGAAGAAGTGTCGATTGCCGAAGTGAAAGACTGCTGCACGGAGAATGGAGTGGATATGCGCAATGTCTAAATATGATGCACTGGTGCCTGATTTTTCGAAAGGGTTATTGACTGTCGTTCTTCAGCACTTTACAAACAAAAATGTTTTGATGGTCGGCTTCATGAATGAAGAGGCCTTCGAATTGACAAAACGGGACGAAGTTGTCTGGTTCTTTTCCAGAAGCAAGGACCGACTCTGGAAAAAGGGCGAGTCCAGCGAACATTACCAGTTCGTGAAGGACATGTACCTGGACTGTGACCAAGACGCTTTGCTGATCATGATCGATCCGGCCGGTCCTACTTGCCACCGCAACACAGAAAGCTGTTTCGATATCCCGGTTGCCTTCGGGTTGGATGACTTGGAAGAAACCATCCGCCAACGCGCGGTCGGACATGATGAAAAGTCCTATACGAACTATCTGCTGGACAAGGGCACTGATAAAATCGCCAAGAAATTCGGCGAAGAGGCTTTCGAAGTCGTCATCGGCGCCAAAAACCACGACAAAGAAGAAGTGGCCAACGAAACCGCCGACCTGCTTTACCACCTCGGCGTACTCCTGTACGACCAAGGCGTCGACGTTGCCGATGTGACCAATGTCCTCATCGAACGCCACCAAAAGAAAAACAACTTCAAAGGCGAACGAAAAGATGTAGAAGAATACTAGGATACGATGAATCCCGTTTAGAAATCGAGCACTAAGAAGAAATCGCCATAGCGACCGGGTTTTGGTCTCTATGGCGATTTCAGCTTAGGCGGAGATTTCTGGGATTCAGAGTTCAACTACTGAGAGTATGATAACCGAAGCTATCCCTTGACAGAAGGGCATGTTTCGGTTATTTTTTGTGTTGAAGAGATAATGTTTCCATATTAAACTAAAATGGGGCGATGACGATGAACGTGTTGGTTGTGGAACTGTCTATGCGGCTTTTTGATTCCAATTCTCTGAAGGACAAGCGCAGCGTTGTGAAAAGCATCCTTGCCAAGATGCATCAACGTTACAATGTCAGTATTGCGGAAGTATCGGCGCAGGATATGTTGAACCAAGCCGTCATCGGATTGGCGGTTGTCAACAGCTCGCGGGTCCTATGCCAACAAATCGTGGATAAAATCATTGAGGAAATCGAATCGAATTATCCTGTGGAAATCTACCAAATCAACGAAATCGAATGAAAAAAAACGCACTTCCAATGGGCCGTCTCATAATTCCAATGAGCCGGTCTCTTTTATTTGTTTTTGAAGCCTTGTTAACATCTGGTTGGGTATTAATAAGGCTATCTGTCCCTTTCTTCTCCGGCGAACGAAGGCTTCGCCGGAGTTCAGGATGCATTCCGTTTGCGTTCTCCGGTGAAGGTGGACTCGTCGGAGTTGAGTCCGATTATTACCGGTTTACTCCGGTGAGCAGACCGTTCACCGGAGCTGGGGACGGATTGCACGCACTCATCCGGTCAGCGGGCGCAAAGAAAGGAAGAGGCTGCCTCTTTTGAGACAACTCCCTGGAAGTGCGTTGATCTTTTATTTAAAGACTTTCAGGAGCTCGTAGCGGAAAGAAACGTACGTGTAATTTTGGCGATTGTACATCTCGCGCGCCGTATCCGCCGCATCAGCCACCAAAAGGACGGTCTTCCCTTCGGCGTTGTCCATGACGAAGTTTTGAAGCGCCGTTCCGATCCCTTTATGCCGGGCGTCCGCATCGACGTAAAAATTATCGATTTCGATGCTGTCCTCTTTCAGATACAGATCGATGGAACCGACCGCTGCATCGGAGCAAATGGCCACGATGGGCCGGAATGCCGGATTGTCGAATTTGGCTTGGGTGTAAGGCTGCTTCTGTTTTGCGAATTCCTCGCTGACTTCCTTGTCTGCCTGTGCGGACAAGGCCAGATAGGCATCGCGATTATCGGCGTTCACCCAGTCCACTTTGACGTCGGAAGGCATTTCGGTCCTCGTCGGCACAAAGATTCCGGGAGGAGCCGCGTAAAGTTCCAATACATCCAGACTAAAGTCGTTCGATCCCAGATAGGAAATGATCGGCTGCGGAATTTCGCAATCTTCGGGCCAAATGAATTTTATGAAATCCTGACCATTTTTTTGCTGTTCCGATTTCAAATAGGACTCTGCTTCCATAAATTCAGCGAAGGTCGGGACGCGATGGAAATCCAGGTAATTTTCGACATGCATGAAAAGGGCTTTTTCATTGCGGCAATGCGTGTACAGAGGGGTGTCGTTGACTACGGTCTTGCTGTGTTCGATATCCTTGAAAGAAAAGGTCATTTTCGGACTCCTTAAAAAGAAAAATTGATGGTAGCTTCAAGATATGATAGCATAGGAAAGGAATTTGTTACAATAAGCCGAAACCGGATAAGCGGCGGGAATCGCTGGGGACAGATGCCAAAAGAAGCGGCATCTTCTCTGCATTCCACTCTTATCAAGGGTTTGTGGTTTTGCTTTTTAGTAGATAGGAGATATAAATGAGAGATTATCAAAAATTGTACGAGAACATAAAGGCTTTCCATAAATTGAAGCCTTGGGACAAAATGAAAGACACGGACGTTGTCGGAATCAAATATTCCGACCGCAAGGAGCCGGTATTCTTTGCTTTGGATGGACTGGATGAGGACAGCATCGGATTGAGTGTGTTCCGGGATGTTTCGGAATACATCCTCTATTTGGATCTGTTGGAATCGGAGTTCACGGAAGCGGATGGCATCGGGGAATACACCGAAAAGCTTAAGAACATTCGACTGGAATTCGTCGATAGAGGCAAGCTGGAAGAAATCGATTATAATCGCATCCGCACAACGGATGTCAAATTCCGCGGCAAGAAAGCTTGGCCGGAACTTCTGGATTTTACGCCAGGCTTTGTTCCTTGGTCGGCGAGCGAAGAGGACATCGCTCTTTTTGAGCGGGTATTGGAGAGCTTTTTGGAAATGTTCCCTGTCTACAGCAAACTGGACTTTGATAAGTCTTTTGCTGCTGATGACGTTCCGACACGCTACTATTACCAAGCCGGAACAAAAGACAGTGTCTGGAAATTGAAAGAAGAACATATCCTCGCGTTCCTGACCGGAGGCGAATTGACGAAAGGTCCTTATGATCTGATGCTTTCCCAGTTCGAAATCCGCCGGCTGATGATGGAGAAGAAAACCTTCTTAAGAAACACCTTCGAAATAGACTTGTTCTATTTGCCGCAACCGATCACCTTCAAAGAAGGCGATCGACCGCGGTTCGTGAAGATGATGGCCATCGCGGATAAAAAATCAGGAGAAGTTCTGCTGGCAACTGTGCTGACTTCCGATAAATCACGTGATATTCAATTTGAACTGTATAAATATCTGTTTGAAGCGAAAGTTTTTCCTGCAAAAGTCGAAATGCGCGGTGATAGCGTGTTGGAAACCTACGAAATGTTGGTTCCCTTGTTGGATGAGTTGGACATCGCCCACAGTGAAAAGAGCAAATTACGCAAAATCGAGGCATTCCGCGAAAGCATTTCAGAGGATATCTTCTAAGAAACAGCCTCTTCTTCTGAAATAAGCATCACAAAAAAACAAAACAATTTTGCGTTCCGTGAAAATTGTTTTGTTTTTTGTTTTTTTTTAAATAAATGGTAAAATGGTTAAGTAGAAAAGACAACGAACTAATGCACGCCTCAGCGCTTATTTTGTTCCGGATAAAGGGGTTTTTACGTGTTCAATCAAGAAAATGTGAAGTTACTGACGAATACAGAGTTAAAGGTTTACGAGTACATCGTACAGCATACCCAAAAAGTCATCCGAATGAGCGTTCGTGAGATAGCTTCCGAGACCCATGTATCACCGGCAACGGTTACGCGGACCATCAGCAAATTGGGTTTCGAGAATATCTGGGAATGCAAACTGCACCTGAAGGAAATGGACAACCGGAAACACAACAAGAAGGTGTTTGAAACTTCCGAAATCGTCGAGGAGTTTTTCAGCCGTTCCATGCAATCTGAATATGAAGAAAAAATACAAGCAGCAGTCGAAATGATAGGCAATTCGGATGTCGCGCTCTTTTTCGGGATCGGCACATCTGGTCTTATCGCCGCCTACGCATCGCGCCAATTTTCGAATCTGGGCCAAAGCACCTTCCATATCCAGGATCCTTACTATCCATTCCATCTGATCAGCCGACAATACACGAACACGGTGGCGATCGTTTGTTCCGTGTCAGGAGAAACAGAAATCATGTTAAGAAAAGTGGGCGATCTGAAGAGTCTGGGGAGCAAAATCATCAGTATCACGAATTCCTCCACCAATTCATTGGCAAGACAATCGGATATCAACTTCGCCTATCATCTGACACCTGAATATGTGGACGAAGAAGTAAACGTGACTTCCCAATTGCCAGCCGTATTTTTGATTGAAACACTGGCAAGACGCAATTATAATTACATGCAGCAAGTACACAATAATAAGGCTTAATACTAAATAGGCTGAAACAATTCGTTTCTTTTCTGAAACATCATTCCAAAAACTGATTGTTGTTCCTTTACGATGTGAAACTGTTTACATTTCGTTCACAAACTCTATAATAGGGTTATATTGAAAAACAGAAAGCGCATTCGCGAATGAGAATGCAAAGCCGCTCTTTTTAAATTTAAGAGAGTTTGCTTTTCAAAAACATGTAACCGCTTAATGTTCTGTCTTCCGGAGTGGAGATTGACTGGGAAGGAATGAGAATATGTATCATAAGAAATTGAAACCGTTTAAAGAAAATTTTTTATGGGGTTCCGCAACAAGCGCTTATCAAGTTGAAGGTGCTTGGAACGAAGACGGAAAAGGACCCTCAGTTCAGGACGCGAAGGTAATCGTTCCGGATACTTCCGATTTTAAAGTAGCTACTGACCATTACCACCACATGGCAGAAGATATCGCATTATTGGCTGAGATGGGATTCAAGACCTATCGCTTCTCGATATCATGGTCGCGGGTCATTCCGGACGGTGACGGAGAAGTCAATCCGAAAGGCCTTCAGTTCTATAGCGATTTGATCGATGAATGTCTGAAATACGGGATCGAACCGTTAGTGACGGTCTACCATTTTGACTTGCCGCAAGGGCTTGCCGAAAAAGGTGGCTGGGAAAACCGCGACACAATCGCTGCTTTTGTCCGCTACTGCGATGTCCTCTTCGATAACTTAGGAGACCGCGTCAAATTATGGCTGACGATCAATGAACAGAATATGATGATTCTGCACGGCGCAGCTGTCGGTACAGGTGAAAGCACCTTGAAATCCTTGTACCAACAAAACCACCATATGCTTGTTGCACAGGCCTTGGTGATGAACAGCTGCCACGAAAAATTGCCGCATGTGAAAATCGGACCGGCACCGAACATTTCGGCCGTCTATCCGAAATCGAACAACCCGGCGGATGTCCAAGCAGCTGATCTGTATACCGCAATCCGTAACTGGCTTTATCTTGATATCGCCGTATACGGTGTATACAATCACCAAGTCTGGGCTTACCTCGAAGAAAACGATGCCTTGCCTGATATGGAACCGGGTGACTTGGAGATACTGAAATCCGCGGAATGCGATTTCATCGCCTTCAACTACTACAACAGTTCGACTGTTCAAGCCTATCCGGCCGGAACGGAACGCAAAGCAGGCAAAAAAGATCAGCAATTATCGGATAGCCAAGAAGGATTCTTCGCAGGATCCGACAATGAGCATCTTCCCTATACAGAATTCGGTTGGCAGATCGACCCCACTGGATTCCGCACAACGATTAACCAAATTTACTCTCGTTATCGTAAACCCCTGATCGTTACTGAAAACGGTCTAGGCGGTATTGATAAGCTGGAAGATGGGAAGGTCCATGATCATTACCGGATCGACTATCTCCGCAACCATATCGAACAGATGAACCTGGCTGTTACGGATGGAGCAGATGTGTTCGGTTATTGCACCTGGAGTGCGATCGACCTTATCAGCACCCACCAAGGGTTCCGCAAGCGTTATGGCTTTGTTTACGTCAATCGGGAAGACTTCGATCTGAAAGATCTGAAGAGATACCGGAAAGATAGTTTTTATTGGTATAAAGGAGTGATCGCGTCAAACGGGGAAAACCTGGAAGGTTAGAGGTAGAAAGCAAGAAAAGTTTTTCGCGCCATCCGTTGTTGATAAAGAACAGCGGCTAATGAATGCGAAAGGCGAAGGCCCATTGTTCTGAGACTGACTGGCAGAATCCGGACAAGCAATCATATCAATTTATTTTATTGTTACCGAAGACGGTGCGCTGTCTTCACAAGTGTTCCTAACAGAGGAGGATTTTATTATGGATAAATTCTTAGATACATTACAAGAAAAATTAGGACCTATTGCTTACAAATTAAACGAAAACCGTTACCTTTCAGCAATCAAGAGCGGGTTCTTCGGAGCAATGTCCCTACTGATCATCGGATCGATTTTCCTATTGTTCGCAAACTTACCGATTCCTGGTTATGCAGATCTTATGGCGGGCGTCTTCGGCGCTAACTGGACAGAATTCTTCATGGTACCTTACAACATGACAATGAACATCATGACATTATTCGTTATGATCGGGATTTCCCAAGACTTGTCCAAACACTACGGCTTGGATGATCTGGCAGGAATCATCTACGGTATCGTAGGATTCTTGATCTTGACTCCAACACTGATGAGTGCTGATAATGCATCAGGTATCCCAATGGGTAACTTGAGCGCCAGCGGTTTGTTCCTAGGTATGATGAGTGCTGTTTTCGCAGTCGAAATCATCCGTTGGGTATTGGCTCGTGGCTGGAAAATAAGCATGCCTGATTCCGTACCTTCAAACGTTGCAAAATCATTTGACGCATTGGTCCCTGGATTGTTCGTCATCCTGATTTTCAATATCTTGCGCATGGTATTCACTTTGACACCTTATGAAACAGCTCAATCTTTCATCTTCGAAATCATCCAAGCACCATTGACAAGTTTAGGCGCAACGTTACCTGCAACTATCTTGGTACTGATTTTGGAAACACTTTTGTTCTCATTCGGTCTTCACGGTCCAAACATCTTGGGTGCTATCATGAATCCGATTTGGTTGTCTCTGACAGCGGGAAATGCAGAAGCTTACGCTGCAGGTACTGAATTGCCGAACATCGTTAACGCCCAATTCTATGCAAACTTCATCAAACTTGGTGGTGCCGGTTCAACAATAGGTTTGGCATTGCTGTGCTTATTCGCTGCCAGATCGACTCAATTCAAAACACTCGGAAAATTAGCATTCGGGCCTGCCATCTTCAACATCAATGAGCCGTTGATCTTCGGTATGCCGATCGTATTGAACCCAATCTTGATGATCCCATTCATCTTGACTCCAGTAATCTTGGCTATCCTGACTTACTTCGTGATGAGTATCGGTCTGGTTCCACTTACGAACGGGGTAAACATTCCTTGGACAACTCCTCCGTTGTTCTCTGGTTTCTTGATCAGCGGCTGGAGAGGTGCTGTATGGCAAATCGTCGAAACAGTCATCAGTGCTGCAATCTTCTACCCATTCTTCAAAATCGAAGACAACAAAGCATACAGTGTTGAAATCGGTGAAGTTGAAGCTGATGCTTCAGGAAACGTAGTAGCATAATCAAATAGTCTCACAATGAGCCCCTTTTATAGGGGCTCAAATTAGATATAAGGGTGGAGAAATCTTATGGCAGAAAAAACAATCATGCTAGTATGTGCAGCTGGAATGAGCACCAGCCTGCTTGTATCAAAAATGCAAAAAGCGGCGGCAGCGCAAGGATTGGATGCTGATATTTTCGCAGTATCAGCTTCGGAAGCAGATGCACACTTGGCTAAGAAAAAAATCGACGTTCTGATGTTGGGACCTCAAGTCAAATACATGAAAAAACAATTCGAAGATAAAGTAGCCGGCACAGATACAAAAATGGATGTCATCAACATGCAGGACTACGGCATGATGAACGGCGAAAAAGTATTGAAAACAGCTTTAACTTTGATGGGACTATAATAAAAAGACCGGAGGAATTTATAACATGGCAGAACCAAAAAACCTGGATGTCATCATGCAGTTGATCATGCATGGGGGCGATGCAAAAGGAAATGCGATTGAAGCAATCGAAGCGGCAAAAGCAGGAGACTTTGCATTAGCAAACGAAAAAATGGTCGAATCGGAAAAAGCATTAGTGGAAGCCCACCATGCGCAGACCGGCCTGTTGACACAAGAAGCATCGGGGGATGCAGTGGAACTGTCGTTATTGATGGTGCACGGACAAGATCATTTGATGACTTCAATCGCATTTAAAGACTTGGCGAAAGAAATCGTCGAAATCTATGAGAAAATCGCAAAATAATCACTGATCACCAAACATAGATGGACCATAAATCGCTCGTATGATTTATGGCCCATTTTGTATTTTGGGAAACAGAAACAAACTAAACAGAAAGCGGGTCATACTATGCAACACAAAAAACTGAAGGATTTTCCGGAAGGATTCTTATGGGGTTCTGCCTCGGCTGCCTACCAAGTCGAAGGGGCTTGGGATGAAGACGGAAAAGGCGCATCTGTCTGGGATACCTTTGTCAGGATTCCAGGCAAGACTTTTAAAGGGACGAACGGGGATGTAGCGGTTGACCACTACCACCGGTTCAAAGAGGATGTCGCGCTGATGGCCGAGCAGGGGCTGAAGGCTTATCGTTTCTCGATTGCTTGGAGCCGCATCTTCCCACACAACATGCAGGAAGTGAACGAAAAAGGCCTGCAGTTTTATGATGATCTGATCGATGAACTGCTGGCGAACCAAATTGAACCGGTTGTCACTTTGTATCATTGGGATATCCCGCAATATCTGCAGGACGATTATCTGGGATGGGAATCCCGCCAAATAATTGAAGACTTCACCACTTACGCAGAAACGGTATTCCGGAGATACGGCGACCGGGTCAACTATTGGGTATCCTTGAATGAACAAAATATCTTCATTTCCCATGGCTACTTGATGGCGACCCACCCACCAGCAGTGAAAGATCCGAAACGTATGTACCAAGCCAATCATCATGCGAATGTAGCGAATGCGGCAGCCATTAAAAAATATCATTCGCTAGGATTGCAAGGGAAAATCGGTCCGAGTTTCGCTTATTCGCCTGGATATCCTATCGATGCCCGTCCCGAGAATGTATTGGCGGCGGAGAATTTTGACGAAATGAACGCCTATTTTTGGATGGATGTCTATGCCAAAGGGGAGTACCCGTCGGTCATTTGGAATTGGTTGGAAGAGAATAAGCTGTTGCCTGAAACGTTGCCGGAAGATTTTGAGGTATTGAAGGCCGGCAAACCGGATTTCATGGGAGTGAACTATTATCAGACATCAACTGTTGCTGCGAATCCATTGGATGGCGTCGGCATCGGGACGCCGAATTATTCCGGCGAAAAGGGAAGTACGGAAAGAGGCGGGACTCCAGGCGTCTTCAAAGAAGTGCTGAATCCATTCGTCGAAAAAACCAATTGGGATTGGGATATCGATCCAGTTGGGCTGCGGATTGCTTTGCGTCGGATCAACAGCCGATACGGATTGCCGATATTGATAACCGAAAACGGATTGGGAGAATACGACAAGCTTGAAGAGGGACAGATCCATGACCAGTACCGGATCGACTATTTGAACGACCATGCCAAAGCGGTCCAGGAAGCCATCACGGATGGGGTCACAGTGCTGGGCTACTGCACTTGGAGCTATACCGATCTTTTGAGTTGGTTGAATGGTTATCAAAAGCGCTATGGTTTTGTATATGTAGACCGCGATGAAGACAGTCCGAAAGAATTGAAACGTTACAAAAAAGCCAGTTATTACTGGTACAAAGAGCTTATAGAACAAAACGGCAAGAATCTGAAGTAAGACTGTTCCTTCGGAGAAGTAAAAAGAAAGCGGTTTGCTGAAAACGCTTATAAATTTATGTAAGTGTTTGCGACAAACGCTATCATGTGTGTTATAATAATTGCATATTAAATTATATTTATGGATGGAGAGAATGAATATGGCAGATAAAACAATCATGTTAGTATGTGCAGCTGGAATGAGCACCAGCTTACTCGTATCAAAAATGCAAAAAGCGGCGGTGGCACAAGGATTGGATGCTGATATTTTCGCAGTATCCGCTTCGGAAGCAGATGCACACTTGGCTAAGAAAAAAATCGACGTTCTGATGTTAGGACCTCAAGTTAAATACATGAAAAAACAATTCGAAGATAAAGTAGCCGGCACGGATACAAAAATGGATGTCATCAACATGCAGGACTACGGCATGATGAACGGCGAAAAAGTATTGAAAACAGCTTTAACTTTGATGGGCGAATAATAAGCAGACTAAGGAGTTTATAACATGGCAGAACCAAAAAATCTGGATGTCATCATGCAGTTGATCATGCATGGGGGCGATGCAAAAGGAAATGCGATTGAAGCGATCGAAGCGGCAAAAGCAGGAGACTTTGCATTAGCAAACGAAAAAATGGTCGAATCGGAAAAAGCATTGGTGGAAGCTCACCATGCGCAGACCGGCCTGTTGACACAAGAAGCATCGGGGGATGCAGTGGAACTGTCGTTATTGATGGTCCACGGACAAGATCACTTGATGACTTCGATTGCATTCAAAGACTTGGCGAAAGAAATCGTTGAAATCTACGAGAAAATCAGTAAATAACAAATCAAATGTAAGCGGATGTCCGGCGAAAACCGGATATCCGCTTTTTTATTCGCTTCGCACTCTAATGAAGGAATGTATAAACGAGATCATTTATTCGGCCGTCCGGACTTTTCTCTGCTAAAAAGTGTTGACAACAGTAGGTGCCGGGTGGTAGTATTTAGAAGTTGTCCACGGGAGCAAAGAAAACAATTGAAAAAAATTGTTGACATGCAATCGTGTGGGTGATAAGATATAAAAGTTGCTGCTTCGAGCGGTCGTCAGTAAATTTTTTTGAAAAATATTTCAAAAAAAGCTTGACGGATAAACGAAGCCGTGCTAATATGAGTGAGCAATCACGTAAAACGTGATACACGATTGACCTTTGAAAACTGAATAAAGAATGAACGAACCAAATGTGCAGGGAGCTTAGACTTCGGTCGAAGCAAACGAAGACGATACTTTGTATCGCAAACATCAAGTCAGCAAGAAATTAAGAGCTATCAGCTTAACATGTAG
>NZ_QAOM01000021.1 GCF_003051085.1 Trichococcus patagoniensis
CCCCAAAAGAGAAAAATTCTCTTCTGGAGTTTGTGAATGTGGCTCCCTTATTTCAACAGATAAAATGTCTCATCAACACCATTTGACAGAGAGCCAGGTAATTACGGTGTTCGAACAGTAAAAAAGCTCCCCGAACGATGCATAGCATCGCTTCGGGAAGCCGTTCCTACTTTATTATTTTGCCAATACCGCTTCGATTTCATCCAATTCTTCATTGCTGAAAGCAAGGTTTTCCAATGCCTTCACGTTATCATCGATTTGGCTCACTCTGCTGGCGCCAATCAATACGCTCGTTACTTTTCCGTCGCGGAGAATCCAAGCCACGGCCATTTCAGCCAATGTTTGTCCGCGTCGTTGCGCAATTTCATTCAGCGCGCGTGATTTCTCGATGGTTTCCTGCACCCGCTCCGCGTTCAGGAACGGTGACGAAGGTCTTCCGGCACGCGAATCTTCCGGAATGCCGTGCAAATAGCGGTCGGTCAACATGCCTTGCGCCAACGGGCTGAAGGCGATAGTGCCCAATTTATTTGCTGACAATACGTCCTGCAAGCCATCCTCGATCCAACGGTTGTACATATTGTAGGCTGGTTGGTGGATGATGAACGGTGTCTTCAATTCTTTGAAAATGGCGGCTATTTCAGCGGTCTGCTCCGCTGAATAGTTGGAGATACCGATATAAAGAGCTTTGCCTTGGCGGACCATCAGATCCAATGCTTGCGCTGTCTCTTCGAATGGCGTTTCCGGATCCGGACGGTGCGAATAGAAGATATCCACATAATCGAGGCCCATCCGTTTCAGACTCTGATCCAGGCTCGCCGTCAAATATTTCTTCGAGCCCCATTCCCCGTATGGACCGGGCCACATATCATAGCCGGCTTTGCTGGAAATGATCAATTCGTCCCGGTAAGGCAGGAAATCCTTCTTTAAAATCTTGCCGAATGTTTCTTCGGCGCTGCCTGGAGGCGGACCGTAGTTATTCGCCAAATCGAAATGGGTGATCCCCAGATCGAAGGCGCGCTGGACCATTTTGCGCGAGTTGTCGAACAGATCCACCTCGCCGAAGTTGTGCCAAAGCCCCAGGGAAATGGCTGGCAATTTCAATCCGCTGTTGCCCACGCGGTTATAGATCATTTTGTCGTATCTGTTTTGTGCCGGTTGATACATGTCATCACCTCAACAAGTTAATATATCCATTATAGCGTTTTCATTATTGGAGCGCAAAGCTTTTACAAAAAACGGACGTTGAATTCCAGCGCTTCCGTCTTCCGGGTTATCGGACAACTTCGCCTGCGACGGTGCTCCGATTGTCTGATTCTCCTAAGTTATCGGACAACTTCCGATGCGACGGTGCTCCGATTGTCTGATTCTCCTAAGTTATCGGACAACTTCCGATGCGACGGTGTTCCGATTGTCCGATTCTTCCGGGTTATCGGACAACTTCCGATGCGGCCGTATATGTAATTCGCAACAGCACACAAGCCAAAAAGGTTGTCCATAACTTGGACAACCTCCCGCATTCTGTTAGGTATCATTCATGCAGCTCCAACGGCAAGCCGTCCGGATCTTTGAAAAAAGTGAATTTCTTGTTCGTGTAGTCGTCCCAGCGGATCGGTTCGGTCTCGACGCCTTTGCGGTTCAATTCAGCCACAGTTGCTTCGACATCCTCCACGTAAAAACAGAGATGGCGCAATCCGACCGATTCCGGGCCGCTCGGTCGCTCTGGAGGATTCGGGAAAGAGAACAGTTCGATTTCGCTATCTCCGAGTTTGAGATCAAGTTTGAATGAGTCCCTTTCAGCCCGGTAGTTTTCTCGGATGATTGGCAATTCCAGCACCTCCGTGTAGAACGCCTTAGAAACATCGTAATTGGAGGCGATGATCGCCACATGGTGAATCTTTTCTAATTTCATGCTAACAGTCCTTTCGGTTTCAGGTTTCTTCCATTTTATCATTATCTGCCGCTGCGTACACGCATTCCATATTAGCTTCGGAACGATTTCTATTTCTATTCCGGACGGACTTTTGATATAATGAGGATATCATCAGAAAGTTATAATCGATTTGTTGCACTGATTGTTCACCGTCAGGAAGAAAGGAAGGTACATCCTATGATTATTACAACAACCGCCCATGTCGAGGGCAAAAAAGTCACGGCCTATCAAGGCATCGTTTTCGGAGAAGTCATCACAGGCATCAACGTATTCAAGGATCTTGGAGCCGGCATCCGCAATATCGTCGGCGGCCGTTCAAAGAGCTACGAGGATGAATTGACTGTCGCGCGCGAAAATGCCTTGGCAGAAATGGAAATTCGTGCGTCCGCAAAAGGCGCAAATGCCATCATCGGCATGAAAATGGATTATGAAGTACTGGGCGCTGACAATGGCATGCTGATGGTCACCTGCAGCGGAACCGCCGTGAAATTGATGGATGAATCGGACTATTTAGGCTAAAACTATCGGAAAAACGGGGCTGTCTCATTGCGGGGCAGCCCCTGTTTGTCGTTATGCGGTTACGTTCTCTGCAACCATACTGCATTGCTGAAATCTGCACTGTTCTTCTCCGGCGAACGGAGGCTTCGCCGGAGTTCGGCCCACATTATGCTCCTGTTCTCCGATTAACGAGGCTTCATCGGAGGTACGAGCGATCCTTGCCGGCGTTCTCCGGTGAGCGGATCCTTCATCGGAGTTGGGAGTTACTCACAGCATTTCGTCACGCCCTCCGCCTAGCGTGAACATAATAAAGAAAAAGGTCCTGCCTCGTTTATTCCGAGACAGGCCCTGCTTTCAGTATGTCTTTTTGCGCACGGGCTTTTTCTTGCTCGGAGCGAACGGTTTGAAGGAAATGGCATAATTGCCGGTTTCGTCTTTCCCTAGCAGCAGGGCCGTCGAAAAGCTCTTGCCGTCTTTTTTCTTGAAACCGGAAAGGCGCTTCGTTTCCTTTCGGGCCAAAAGCTCTTTGGCTTCCTCGGGAGACAGATAACGGCGGGCGATGTAGCGGGAAATCCGGAACGGGCAGGCCTCACCGTAGTCTTGGCATTGGAGATAACTGCCTTTGATGATCGCTTCTTTCCCGCAGACTGGACAAACGCCGACCACCGCACCGTCACCGGCCGCATCAATGCGCTCCGCGATGCCTTCGGACTGCAGCATCTCGTTCTTCGTACCGAGGATTTCCGTGACGAAATGTTTGATGTTCTCCAGGAAATAAGCCTGGTCGCCTTCGCCTTTGTGGATTTTCGCCAAATACTTTTCCCATTCGGCAGTGAAGGCGACATCACTCATTTTGTTGCCGGCCACGGCTTCGCAAAGCAGCGTACCCTTTTCGGTGATCGCCAGCTGGTTCTTCGCGGCTGTTATGTAGCCCCTGTCCTTCAGGTTTTCGATGACGCCGGCACGGGTCGCTTCCGTTCCGATGCCGTGCGTTTCCTTGAGAATCGCCTTGTCTTCGGCATCATCCACTTCTTTGCCGGCGTTCTTCATGGCTGCGATCAGCGTGCCTTCTGTGTAAGGCTTCGGCGGGGTGGTCTTCTTCTCCTTCGTGGCCAGGACGGCCGTTCCGGTTTCCCCTACCGTGACCATCGGCAGGATTTTGTCCTCCGGTTCGCCTTTTTTTCTGGTGTTGCCTTCCAGCTTCTTCCATCCGAGATTCTTGATGATCTTACCGGATGCCACGAAGTCCAGTCCGCCTATATCCGTAATGATGGTCGGTTCATCGTATATGAAGTCCTCCTCGAACATCGCCATTGTCCGGCGCAGGACGAGGTCATAAATTTTCTGCTGGCTCGCATTCAATTTCGCGATCCGTGCCTGATCGGGCACTTTTTTCGTCGGGATGATGGCGTAATGCTCCTGCACTTTGGCATCATCGACGTATTTCTTGCGCGGGGTCAGATTCGGCTTTTCAATGGTGTGACCCAATATCCCCAAGTAGCCGGAAAGATTGGCCTTCAGATAGGCAAATTCATTTTTGGTGATGACCGTCGAGTCCGTCCGCGGATAGGAGAGCAGCTTTGCCTCATACAGGGACTGCACGGTCGCCAGGGTGTCTTTGGCACCCATCTTGAATTTGGCATTGGCCGCCCGCTGCAGGTCGCTCAGGGAATACAGGCGAGGCGCCAGTTCCCGCTTGTTTTCGTTTGCTTCATAGCGTTTGATGAGGGCCGGCATCTCCGCCGCTAAGCCATGCGCTGAGATGAATGCCTTCATTTCTTGTTTGGACTCAAATTCATGCTGATACTTCGCTTCGAAGGTTCCGTTCGTGACCGTGACCCGGGCAAGGCACTCGTAATGCGTCTCTTCCTTGAAGGCCGCAATCTCCTTCATGCGCTTGTAGATCATGAAGAGCGTCGGGGTCTGCACGCGGCCGACCGAAAAGGCTCCTTCTTTGATCCCGGCCTTCTGCAGCGCAATGGTGTACAGCCGGCTCAGATTCATCCCCACCAGCCAATCGGCGATTTCCCGGCTTTGGGCCTCGATGTAGGATGGATAGGTGTCCTTTCCGTCCAACAATTCGCTGAAACCGCGGCGGATTTCATTGGATTCCAGACTGTTGATCCAGAGGCGCTTCATTTCCTTCTTTTCTGCGCCGGCGTGCCGGATGATCGAACGGGCGATGTTTTCCCCTTCGCGGTCCGAGTCGGTGGCGATGATGATGCGGTCTGCTTCCTTGAGCTGCTGCTTGATGTTCGCCATCTGTTTGCCTTTTCCGTATTGAATCTTGTATTTATAGCTTTCCGGGAAAATCGGCAAGTGCTCCAGGCTCCATTTTTTCCATTTCGGATCATATTCTTCCGGCTGCAGCAAGCCCAACAGATGACCCGATGCATGCACGATGACCGTTTCGCCATCGAACAGGCTGTCCTGGATCACGTAGTTCCCGGCAACAGTCGCCTTTTTTTGGAATGAGCTCGCGTAGGCGGCCGCCTGTGATGATTTTTCGGCTAAAATGACTGTTTTCATTTCAAACTTTCCTCCTTGACAGGATTGCCGTTTTATCGTGCTACGGCAATCGATACCTCACAATTATAACATACGCACAGTTCCAGATATGGATCGAAAAAAGGACTGCGATGGGCAACAAAAGCGCCCACGCAGTCCTTTTCGGCAGTATCGTTCTTAATCGTCCAGCTTGAGTTTCTGCAGCGCCTCGAATAAGGCGTTGTTAACCGGCTCGTCATCTTGATTCTGTTTCTTCAGATATTTTTGGACATCCTGCTTCGCTGCCTTGCCGCCGGAGCCTTTTTTGCGGCGTTCGTTGAAAGCCGACAGCTTTTCGCGGTAGCCGCATTTGCAGGTGAATATCTGGCCGTCGCCTTCGCCGTGCAGCTCCATTTTCTTCATGCACTGCGGGCAGCGGGCATTGGTGACGCGCGCCACATTCTTGCGGTAGCCGCACTCGCGGTCCTGGCACACAAGCATCTTGCCCTTTTTGCCGTTCACTTCCAGCATCGGCTTGCCGCAGTCCGGGCAGGTTTTGGTGGAGATGTTTTCGTGCTTGAACTTGCCGTCGCTCGTCTTGATTTCCGAAACGATTGCTTGCGTATAGGCCTTCATTTCAGCGATGAAAACCTCTTTCTTCAGCTTGCCGGCAGCGATCTGTTCGAGCTTCTGCTCCCATTCGCCTGTCAAAGCCGGGGATTTCAGCTCTTCCGGAACCAACTCCAGCAATTGCTTGCCTTTGGAAGTGACATGGATTTCCTGTCCGCGTCTTTCGATCATGAAGGCATTGAACAGCTTCTCGATGATGTCGGCGCGTGTAGCCACGGTTCCCAAACCGCCCGTTTCCTTGAGCGTCTGCGCCAGGGCTTTATCGGTTGTTTCCATATATTTGGCTGGATTTTCCATCGCCGTCAGCAAGGTCGCTTCGTTGAAGTAGGCCGGCGGTTTCGTTTGGCCGGATGTCTCGCTCACGTATTGGATTGCCAACACATCGCCGGTTTCGATCTTCGGCAGCAACTGCTCCTTCAATCCGTCTTCCGCTTCTTCGTCCTCGATGCGATTGCTGTAGACTTCTTTCCAGCCGGCAACGGTGACCGTCTTCCCGCGGGCAACAAAATGCTCGCCGCCGATATCCGCGCGCAAGGTCAGCTGCTCGTATTCGTAGGCCGGATACAACACAGCCAAGAAGCGTTTCACAACCAGATCATAGATTTTGAGTTCCTGAGCCGACAATTTCCCGATCTGGACAAACTCTTCGGTCGGGATGATAGCGTGGTGATCGGAGACTTTGCTGTCGTCGACGAACGATTTGTTCGCTTTGATCGGCTTCGCCAACACCTTGTTGACGAGCGGACGGTATTCCTTGATGGCGCAAGCCTTCAGACGGTCCGGCAGTGTGGCCACGATGTCGTTCGAAAGGTAGCGGGAATCCGTGCGCGGATAGGTCAACAGCTTGTGCTGTTCATAGAGTTTCTGCATGATGTTCAGCGTCTCTTTGGCGGAATAGCCGTAGAGCTTGTTGGCGTCGCGCTGCAGTTCGGTCAGATCATACAAGCCGGGCGCATAAGATTTCTTCGGTTTCCGATCGACCGCCACAACAGTCGCCTGCTGCTTGTCCAACTTTTTGACGATGGCGGTGACCTTATCGCGGTCAAAGCTCTTCGTATCGTTCGTTTTGCTATCCTGCCAGATCAGCTTCAGCTTCGTGTCAGTCTGGGCTTCGATGCCGTAAAAATTTTTTGGCTGGAATTTTTTGATTTCCTCTTCGCGTCTGGCGATGATGGCAACCACCGGCGTCTGGACCCGGCCGCAGTTCAATTGGGCGTTGAATTTGGTCGTAAGCGCACGGGTCGCGTTCAGTCCGATGTACCAATCCGCCTCCGAACGGGCCACAGCCGACTGATACAGATTTTCGTACGCCTTGCCCGGTTTCAAGTTCTGGAAACCGTCTTTGATGGCCTTGTCCGTCACGGATGAAATCCACAGCCGCTTGACCGGTTTATTGACTTTCGCCTTTTCGATGATCCAGCGGGCGACCAGTTCCCCCTCGCGGCCGGCATCGGTTGCGATGATGATATCGGAAACGTCATTGCGCACCAGTTGGGACTTGACGGCGTTGAACTGCTTGCCGGATTGCTTGATGACCATCAGCTTCAGATTCTCCGGAAGCATCGGCAGATCCGCCAAGTTCCAGTTTTTGTATTTCACATCATAAGCTTCCGGATCGGCCAGCGTCACCAGGTGGCCCAGTGCCCAAGTGACAATGTAATCCTTCCCTTCCAGATACCCCTGGCCCTTTTTCTCACATTGAAGCACGCGCGCGATGTCGCGCGCCACCGATGGTTTTTCTGCTAAAACTAAACTTTTACCCATACTATATTTTCCTACTTCCTAATTTCTTGTTTCGACAGGTCCTACTATATCACAGAATTTTTATGCGGGCCCTTCCTTTTTGTTTTCCATTATGCAGGTTTCGGGACCGGTAAATCCGCTAGGGCCGACGATTTCACCCTTCTCGATCGTAAATTAAATTTTTTTGAAACGTGGTGAACCTCAATTGCATGCATGGCATGTCCCCCGTTATTCGAATCAATTTTTGGCTGGCTTGAAATGCTCAATTCAAATGCTTGTTGCCTCATTCCAAGCCTGAACGGGATGGTTCTGTCCCATAAGTCCCGAATGTGCTTATCGATTGAGAAGGCCCCCGGATTTTTACATTATAGTCCTGATCGGTACCGGACACTAGTTTCATTTTCACGAACGGACTCCGAAACGAGTAAAGCCCCGCAGATGTACTACTCGAATCTGCAGGGCTTCATGCCTATTTAATTTGGTTGGTATCCTTCATTACATCAAATAGCGCAAACAACTTTCCAAATCTGCTCTGCTTTGGGATACTTCTTTCGTTAGTTTTCTCTTGACTTCATCATTATCGATCACCAGTCTGTGTCGTTTGAAGAAGGCATACAACTCTTGCCTGAACGCTGCATTCAGGCTTTCGAAATCCAACGGCAAGTGGGTTCCATCTCCCATTGCCACATAATTTTGATACTGTTCCTTCGCCCAACTTTCGGCACGTTCAGAAAAGCCGTCAGCCAGTTCTCGGTTTTCTTTAGATACCCTTTCCCAAGCGAATACATTCTTCGGTTGCAAATAGCTTGACCACAGGGCATCCCTTTGTAAATGAAAGAAAACATTCCGATATTTTTCCAGGTAATACCGCAAGAGCGTTTCTTGGATAAAATCTTTATGCACGGCATAGCAACGCTCTACTTCGCTTTTCTCGCTGTCGTTTGCATCATGTTCAAATTTATAAGTGAATCCTCGTATGGCGCCGTCCACATGAACTACTGAAGGGCCGTAGTTGGCAAGCAACCTGTCTTCTTTTAGGACATCAGTCGATCCGAGATCGAAGTATCTACGGAAAGCTTCAAATAAGCTATAGTCCACCCGGATGAAATCATTCATCGGAACGGCAGGCATCGCTTCGCTGAGTTCCGCGCGCTGAGGGCCTTCCCACGAAGATTCCAAAAACGAGCGCATCCTATCAAAGCTAAAATAATCATCGTCAAAGCCCGACCTCTTTGAGGACATTAGAAAGGCCAAATAGGAACCTATTGCAAACAGCAACACCAGCATCGTGATAAGAAGCCCTCGGAGACCGTCTACAACAAAGCCAATCATGGCAAGTGTTGGAAAAAGAATAAGGACTATATTTTTTATGTTTTTCATGGCCAAAACCCCACAAATTTTTTAGTCAGATTCATCAATCTTACCCTCTTTCTCAGGTAATAAACCGTTCAGCATGACCGCGAATCGTACCCATGCAACCCCATTATACTGGAGTGCACAAGCTATTTCCATTGATAGCTCAGCTTATGATAGGCATGTGCAAAGATGGTCCGTTAGACGTGAGAAATTTGTTCGGGCAAAAAGCCAAAGAAAAAATTCCCAAAAAAATAAGCCATATGGAATGCGCTCTTCAACGAGAGCGTTCCATATGGCTTTTCTTCACCCTTTTTTCAGTTGCGCCGCCAGCAATGGCGCCAGGATCGGTTCCAGGATCAGATAGAAGCCTGCGTTCCCGAGGCCATGCATCAGATCGAAGGGGATCCCCACGGCATAATACGCCCAAAAAGTGTTGATACCCATCATTTTCACCGTGAGCAGCGAAATGATGAATCCGTAGAGTATCCCTCCGAGGAAGGAAAAAACCACAAAATAAGCTTTGTGCGCCTTTTGGTAGAACGGCTTCATGAGCAGTCCGGTGACCACGATCAGCACACCGAAACTGGCGATCTGGGCAATCGTCCAGGGCCCCATCCCCAACATAAAATTAGTCAGGATGATGGACAAGATGGCCACTATGAAGCCATCCGCCATCCCCATCGTCAGCGTCAGGATGATCAAAACGGCCGTCACGGGCTGGACGTTCGGGATGAACTGGAAGACAATCCTTCCGACATAGCACAAAGCCGTCAGAATGGACAACAAGGCGATGCGTCTGACGCCGAACTTCGGTTTGTCCGGTCTTACATTTCTGTCAGATTCCAAACGATTACGTCTCCTTCTTGGAGCGCCACATCAGCGGCTCCGACCATCGAAGGCTCACCGTTGACGTCGAACAGCCAATATTTGGCTTTCGTTTCGGCGGTCTCTTCCACTTGCGCTTGCCCGTCGATGGCTGTGATGAAACCGTCCGCTTCTTCAATAGTATAATTTTCTTTCATGACATCCAACAAGTTGGCGCCCGCTTCGACCGCGATTGTTTTTTCAGAACCCGTGATGACTGTTCCGCCATCCGTCAAAGAAATCGATACGCTGACCGTTTCTGCAGCTTCTGAGCTGACCGCAACAGAAGAAGATTCCGCGACTGAAGTCGATTCTGCCGTGTCCGCAGGGGCGCACCCGAATAATACCAAACTGAATGATAAAGCCAATAATAATTTTTTCATCTTTCTTTCCACCTCTGATCTGTATTTGATAGAAGTTCCCTCGCCAACGGCCGGGATAATGCAAAAAAAGTCCATGCGCCATCGCATAGACAAGTAACGTCACCGTTTTACCTCGAAACGGCACGCATGCAGTAAATAGCATCTTGGAATAAAGACCTGACTAAGACGTTCATGACGTCATCACAGTGGCGGGACCGCGTTGGATTTTCACCAAACTTCCAAATTCCAAGTGTCTTTGAATGGTTTTCCTATCCCCTCCATTTTACCCAAAGCAGAAAAAAATACAAGACCAGTTGCGCTTTTCTGTGCGCCCTGGCCTTGCGATTGATGACAAGTGTGTCAAGTCAATTTTCGATTTTCTGTTATGCCTTCAAGCTTGTGCCGTTGGTTGCGATAACTTCTTTATACCAATTGAAAGATTTTTTCTTGTAGCGGTTCAGCGTGCCGGAGCCATCGTCATTACGGTCGACATAGATGAAGCCGTAGCGTTTCTTCAGTTCCGCAGTCGAAGCGCTGACCAAGTCGATACATCCCCAGGTCGTGTAGCCCATCACTTCCACACCGTCCGCGATCGCTTCAGCGACTTGCACCAAGTGGTCGTTCAGGTAGTTGATGCGGTAATCGTCGTTGACTGTCGGATGGCCGTCTTCGCCCGTCACCAACTGATCGACCGCACCCAAGCCGTTTTCAACGATGAACAATGGTTTTTGATAACGATCCCAGAAAGCGTTCAGGACGATGCGCAAGCCTTTCGGATCGATCTGCCAGCCCCATTCGGAAGCTTCCAGGTAAGGGTTTGGTACGCCACCGAGAATATTTCCCGCTCCTTTCGCTTTCTTGGACTTGTCCGCCGTATCGGTCGAACTCATATAGTAGCTGAAAGAGATGAAATCGACTGTGTTCTTCAGGATTTCTTCGTCTTCCGCTGTGATGTTCAGCTCAATATCGTGTTCGCGGAAATAGCGCTTCATGTAGCCAGGATATGCGCCGCGGACATGGACATCCGAGAAGAAATAATTCTGGCGCTCCGCTTCCATCACGACGATGACATCGTCGGGATGGGAAGTCAACGGGTAGGTAGGCATTGCCAAGACCATGCAGCCGATCTGGAAATCGGGATTGATTTCATGGCCGATCTTTGTTGCGGATGCGCTGGCGACCAATTCATGGTGGATCGCTTGGTAAAGATCGGATTTCGATAGTTGTTCCTTCGGCGTCGCAATCCCGCCGCTCATGAATGGCAAATGGATGATCGAATTGATTTCATTGAATGTCAGCCAGTATTTGACTTTGTCTTTATAGCGCGTGAAGACCGTACGCACGTAGTTTTCGTAGAAGCCGATCATCTTGCGGTTGACCCAGCCATCGTATTCTCGCGCCAAGTGCAGCGGCGTTTCGTAGTGGGACAGCGTGATCAGCGGCTCGATGCCGTATTTTGCCAACTCGTCGAACAGGTCATCGTAGAACTGCAAGCCCGCTTCGTTCGGCTCGGTTTCGTCGCCGTTCGGGAAGATGCGTGTCCATGCAATCGATGTCCGGTAGGTTTTGAAGCCCATTTCCGCAAACAGTTTCACGTCTTCTTTGTAGCGGTGGTAGAAATCGATGCCTTCCAGTTTCATGTTGTCCGGAGTCGGTCCGTCCGTGATCGGCCCGAAGCCGCCCTTCGGTGTGACGTCCTGGACGGAAAGCCCTTTGCCGCCGACGTCATAAGCCCCTTCATACTGATTGGCAGCTGTCGCGCCGCCCCACAGGAAATCTTTCGGAAAATTCAGTTCAGTCAAAATCCTACATCCCTTTCATGGTAGCGTTTTAATACCTTCCATTTTACCGTAACCGCTCCGGAAATGAAACCGTTAACCTAGCATGGCCTATTTCTGCTATGATAAGGGAGAGAGAAATTCCCGCGTCCGTTGCCCTGCTATCCAAATCGTTTGACACGACTTCACAAAAGCGTTACATTTTATTTGTAGTTACGATTACACGCGTAAACGAATCATTTCTGTATTTCCGGAGATCGGAGGAGTGAATAAAATGGACGAACACGACCATTCCCAGCACAAACCTACTGTCGATGCCACTCACAACGATAAGCCCACCAGCCACATCCACCCCAATGAAGCGCACAATGAAGAACGCGCAGGCCATGAACACCATGAACAGATGGCCCACAGTCTCCCTAGCCACTCAGAGCCTGTCCCGCACATCCCAAAGACTACTGCCGATATGCCGCCCGAAGCGCATGCACACGAACACGGAGCAGCCCCAGACCCTGATCATGGCAATATGGATCACGGCAGCGGACACGCAGGCCACCACGAACAGATGGTGGTTGATTTCAGGAAACGATTTTGGGTGACACTCGGGTTGACCATTCCCGTCACCTTGCTTTCCCCGATGATCATGATGCTTTTCGGCTTCCATCTGGACTTTCCCGGGGCAAATGTCATCGTCTTTGTGCTTTCCACCATCATCTTCTTTTATGGCGGGAAGCCTTTCCTGAAAGGCGCTTGGGATGAATGGAAAAAACGCTCACCGGGCATGATGCTGCTGATTTCCTTGGCCATCATCTCCGCTTATATCTACAGCACCTTCACCGCTTTTTTCATAACCGGCTCGGACTTTTATTTCGAACTGGCGACCTTGATCCTGATCATGCTGCTCGGGCATTGGATCGAGATGAAATCACAGATGGGCGCATCCAAGGCACTGGAAGAACTCATCAAATTGATGCCAAAAGTTGCCCACAAACTGGACAGCGCCGGCAACACCGTCGAAGTCTCGATTGAGGACCTCGTTCCCGGCGACCGCATTCTGATCAAACCCGGCGAGAAAATCCCCTTGGACGGCAAAATTTTCGAGGGCGACTCCACCGTGGATGAATCCATGCTGACGGGGGAATCCGTTCCGGTCGAAAAACAACCAGGCATGGCTGCTATCGGCGGATCGATAAACGGCAATGGCGTGTTGAAATTGACAGTGGAAAAGGTCGGGAACGAAACCTACTTGGCGCAGGTGATCCAGATGGTGACCAATGCCCAGCAACAAAAATCCAAGGCCCAAGGATTGGCGGATACGGCAGCCAAATGGCTTTTATACATCGCCGTGGTGGCCGGCATCCTGACTTTCGGCTATTGGCTGTTTGCAGCCGACCAGCCGTTCGCCTTGGAACGGCTGGTGACCGTCCTCGTGATCGCTTGTCCGCACGCGCTCGGACTGGCCGTCCCTTTGGTGAATGCCGTATCGACATCCATCGCAGCCAGGAACGGCTTGCTCATCCGCAACCGGACGCAATTTGAAGCAGCCCGCAAGATCAATCGGATCGTCTTCGACAAGACCGGAACCTTGACGGAAGGCAACTTCGGAGTGACCGACATCATCCCCGCGGAAGGCATAGCGGAAAAGGATTTATTGACGCTGGCCTATTCGGTGGAGCTGCAATCCGAGCATCCGATCGCAAAAGGCATCGTCCGAAAGGGGGAAGCCGAGCACCTCACTCCCCTTGAAGTGAAGGATTACCAAAACCTTACCGGACAGGGTCTTCAGGCCTTGGTGAACGGTGTGCCGGTTGCCGTCGTCAGCCCCGGCACGATGGCGGCACGCGCTATCGCCTATGACCGCACCAGCTACGAAGAACTGGCCCAGCAAGGAAAAACAGTCGTCTTTGTCCTGAAGGAAGATCTATTGCAAGGCATGATTGCCATTGCCGATATCATCCGGGAATCCTCTTACGAAGTCGTGGCGGCTTTGAAGGAACAGGATATCGAGCCGATCATGCTGACCGGTGATAACAGACGCGTGGCCGATTATGTAGGCAAAAAATTGGGTATGGCCCAGGTGTTTGCGGAAGTCCTGCCGGCAGAAAAATCGAAACACGTCGTCGCCTTGAAAGAGGGAAACAATAAAGTTGCGATGGTGGGAGACGGCGTCAATGACGCTCCAGCGCTGGCGGAAGCCGATTTGGGCATCGCCATCGGTGCCGGAACGGACGTCGCCATCGAAACGGCCGATGTTATCCTCGTCGACAGCGATCCGCAGGACGTCTTGACCATCATCCGCTTATCCAAAGCGACTTACCGAAAAATGGTTGAAAATCTGATTTGGGCGGTCGGCTATAATATCATCGCTATCCCGCTTGCCGCCGGTGTACTGAACAGCCAGGGCATCGTCATCACCCCTGCCATCGGAGCGGCCGTCATGTCGATCAGCACCATCATTTGCGCAGTCAACGCCCGGTTGCTGAAGCTGGATTGATTCATGGCCTGAGCGCGTATTCCCCACCGTGGACTGCAAAACTACATCCAATCCACACAATACGGCTGTACAATACTTATAGAGAGAGAAGAAAAGGGGGAATTTGCATGTTTGGCAGATACCTACAATGTTTCGGAGGTTTTGGCATGGGTGGAATGATGTTTATGGGCATTTTCTGGATCGCACTGATCATACTTGTCATTTACTTGGCAAGCAGGCTTATGAATGATAGATCAAGCAAAGTTTCAACAGAGGAATCCGCTTTGGACATCCTGAAAAAAGAATTGGCAAAAGGGAACATTACCGAGGAAGAATTCGACCGCAAAAAGAAACTGTTGTAATCCAAAATGAATAGGAAGAAGGGCCGGCTCCAATACAATGAGCCGTCCCCTCTTTTTTTTAGCCTTATTTATATCTGGTCGAGTATTGAAATGGCTGCAGCTAGCGAACACCAGACAGATGCCGCATCTCTCAGCGCTCTTCGCCGGCGAACGGAGGCTTCGCCGGCGTTCAGGACGCATTCCGTTAACGTTCTCCGATGAAGCGCGCTTCACCGGAGTTCAGTCCGACTGTTACCGGTGTACTCCGGTGAGCAGACCGTTCACCGGAGCTGGGGATGGACTACAAGACTACAAGCACTCCTCCAGTCCAGTGGGCGCAAAGAAGAGTCTATCTCATTACGAGACAGCCCCCTTCGTTTCGTTTGTCATTCATTATGCGCCAGTTTATGCCCGGTGCTGATCCAGCGGAATCGTCACCGTAAACACGGCTCCTTTTCCGATAGAGCTGACGACGCGCACTGTCCCGTTGTGCTTCTTGATGATGCTTTTGACGATGGCCAGACCTAGCCCTTGCCCACCAGATTTGCTGTTGCGCGAAGGCTCCGTCATATAGAACCGCTCGAAAATCTTTTCCTGGTCTTCGGTATCGATGCCGATGCCGTCGTCGGACACTTTCAGAATTGCTTGGTTGCCTTCCGTGTGCGTTTCAATGCTGATATTCCCTTGCTTCGGCGTGAATTTGATGGCATTGGCCAAAAGGTTCGTAAGCACTTGGCTGATTTTGTCCTGATCCGCGGTTATCATCAGCTGTTCACCGGATACCGTCAAGGTGATATGCTTTTTTGCAGCCGCAGCCGTGAAGTTTGTCGCGACTTTTCGGCTCAATGCCTGCAGGTCAAATCGGCTGAATGCCAACTTTTCATGGCTGCTTTCCATTTCGTTGATTTTGTCGATATTCCCGATCAGTCGGGAAATCCGATTCACTTCATCGTAACAGATCTTCAGCCGCTCGTTGCTCGGCTCCCAGATGCCGTCAAGCATCGCCTCCAGATTACCCTTCAAGGTCGTGAGCGGGGTGCGGATTTCGTGCGCAATATCGGAAGAAAGACGGTTCCGGATTTCCTGTTGGTTGTCCAGCTGACGGGAGAGGCTGTCGACGGAATGGATCAGCGCATCTATTTCGACGATGTTCGTTTCTTTAGGTGCCTGCTCCGTATAATTCCCTTTAGCGATTTCTCCTGTAAAACGGCTCACCGCAAAGACCGGTACACTCAATTTTCTGGCGATCCAAAACGCGAAAAAAAGCGATAAGGCGAACGCCAACAGCGCCACAATCAGCAGATTATTGCGGATATCGCGCATGAATGCGACATCATGTTCCGTATAGAAATACGTCCCCATCGTTCCGATTGCCAGGCTGCCGATTGTCCGGGAGTCGTCATTAAGCTCAACAGTGGTCACTGTATATTCACTTTCTGTACCGCCCATCATCTCATCCATCTGCGACATATGGTTCGACATCATCTGTCTGTTCGTCTGTTCCTCCATCGCACTGGGGCTCCAGATCAGCGCCCCTTGACTATCATAGACTTTCAGAATGATGTCGTCCTGCAATGCCTGCCTGCCGATGACCGCTATGGCGTCCTCGTCCCAGCTCTCGGTTTGGGCAAAAACTGCCTCAATTTCATCCGTGTAGCTGCTTATTTCTTCCGTTCGCCGTTCGCTGACATATTCCGAGAAGTGGCTGTTCACCAACTGCATGCTGAACCAGCCGAACAGCCCGATGATGACAATCGAAAAAAGCAGGAAGGAAAGGATCAGGTTCCAACTGATTGTCCGTCTCATCGCTTCCCTCCAAACCGGTAGCCGCTTCCCCGGACAGTCAGAATATAGCTGGGCTGTTTCGGTTCCGGCTCGATTTTTTGCCGGATGTTCTTGATATGCGTATCGATGACCCTGTCCAGACCTTCGAAATCCAGCCCTTTGACGCTCTCCAACAGTTCTTCCCGTGTGAAGAGTCGGCTCGGATTCTTGGCCAATAAGGTCAACAATTCGTATTCGGTAGCCGTCAACGCGACTTCCTGCTGCCGCACGAAAACTTGCTTCGTTTTGGGATGGATCACCAGATTTTCACCATCGAAACTCCATTTTGCTTCAACCTCGACTGGGGCAGCGCGCCTCAGCACAGTCTCGACCCGCGCCACCAGTTCCTTGGGACTGAACGGTTTGACCATGTAATCATCCGCGCCGATCTGCAGGCCGCTCAGGATATCCTTTTCGGATGACCTTGCCGTCAGCATAATAATGGGCACATTGGATTCTTCGCGGATTTTGGCACAGATGTCTGTACCGGCCAGATCCGGCAGCATCAGATCCAACACGATCAGATCCGGATGGAAGGCATGGAATTTTTCCAAAGCCTCCGCCCCGGACTCGGCACGGTATACCTGATATTTTTTGGCGGCCAGATAGGCTTCCACGATGTCCAAAATATTCGGTTCATCATCGACGATCAAAACTTTCATGCCCATCCCTCCAGCTTATTTTTTGGTTTTTCTTGGTTCTATTGTACACTGACCTGAGCCATCATGCCATTGTCCTCATGCTCCAAAATATGGCAATGATACATGAAAACGCCCTTCTCGGAGAAAGTCACGGCAAGCCGGACCGTTTCACCCGGATAAACGGCAACGGTGTCTTTCCAGCCTTGTTCATTCTGCGGCGGCTCCACCCCATCGCGCGAAAGCACTTGGAACTGGACGCCATGGATGTGGAAAGGATGAACCATACTGCCCATCATATCCTGCGCATTGTGGACTTCCCAAATGACCGTTTCATTCAGACGCTGCTCGCTATCGATGCGATTCATATCGAACTGATTGCCGTTGATGTTGACCATAAAGGACATGCCGCTCAGCGTGAACTGTTTGACGGCTGCGCCTTCTGTCGTTGGTTCCGGAATGTCGTTCAAGGTTGCCGGAAGCGTCTTCTGTACATCCGTCTCCTCCGTGATATTCAAGGAAAGGACCGTTGCATTCCCATCCATCAGCTTCAACGTTTCACCTTCGCTATAAGCGCTCAGGTCCACGATGATTTCCGCCCGTTCACCCGGCGTCAGTGTCACGGACGTCAAGGTAACTGGCTGTTCGAGGAATCCGCCGTCGCTGGCGATCTGATGGAAAGTTGCTGCATTTTCCAATCCGAACGTGTAATTGCGGGCATTCGAGCCATTCACCAAACGCAACCGAATCAGCTCATTTTTGACTGCCACATATGGATTGATGGTACCGTTCACAAGCAAAGTATCGCCGTAAGTGCCATCGGGATTATAAGTGCCTTCATAATCGAATTGGTTGTCCGCATCGAAGGTCCTGTCCTGGACAATCAAAGGGAAATCATTCACCCCATAGTCCTTCGGCAAGTCAAGCTGATCGGAATTGTCGTCCTCGACAAAAATCAGACCGGCCAGACCGGCGTACACTTGTTTAGCCGTCGTCCCCAAGGCATGCGGGTGGAACCACAACGTAGCCGCCTCCTGCTTGACAGTGAAGTCCACTTGCATCGTTTCGTTCGGGCTGACCGGGTGATGCGGCCCGCCATCCATATCCGAAGGGAGCTTCACGCCGTGCCAATGGAAAGAGGTGGCTTCGGCCAGCTGGTTTTCAGTCTTGATATGCACTTCCTGGCCTTCACGCACGACCAAAACCGGACCAAGATAGGAACCGTTGTAACCGAGCGTCTGCGTCGTTTCCCCATCCAAGAAAGCAGTCTCCCCCGCTTGTGCGGTGACCGTATAGGTGATTTCAGTAGCGGATTCGGAATCCGGTTCCGCCAGTTCCGGCAGCCGCAGTGCGGTCATTGCCTGCCCGCTTTCATCCAGAACAATGGTTCGATTTCCGCCCATCATCTGCCCCATCCCGATTAAATTGCCTGAGCTGCCCGCATCCTGGTTTGAAGTTGTCACAGTCGTACGGCTCTCCCCGCTATTGAAAAACATCGAAAAAAGATTGGCTGATACAAACAACAATAACGCCACCGAAGCAACCAAAGCCACAATCAACGAGGTTCTCCTACTCATGTTTATCCGTCCTTCCCTTTCAGGCTCTTTTGTTGCCTTCATTATACATCCTCCATGTGTAGAACAGATGGATTTTGCAATCGTCTGGCCCTGAAACGACAAAAAAATCTCCCTTTGACCTGAAATCAAAAGGAGATTAGGTTAAATTAGTCCATCCTCAGCCGAAGAAGGCCAACAGAACCCCGGCCGCAACAGCCGATCCGATGACGCCTGCCACATTCGGCCCCATCGCATGCATCAGCAAATAATTGGAAGGATTGTATTTGATGCCTTCCTTCTGTACGACCCGCGCAGCCATCGGCACCGCCGAAACGCCGGCTGCCCCGATCAAAGGGTTCACTTTTCCGTTCGTCAGTTTGTACATCAGTTTTCCCATCAACACGCCTGCAGCAGTTCCGATGGAGAACGCAAAGAGCCCCAGAACGATGATCTTTATCGTGGTAAGCGAAAGGAAAAGCTCTCCATTCGCCTTCGCTCCAACGGTTACGCCCAGAATGACGGTGATGGTATACATCATGGCGTTCTGCAGCGTTTCGGTCAGCTTCGGCACTTGGCCGCTTTCACGGATCAAGTTCCCGAGCATCAGCATCCCCACAAGTGCCGTTGCCGACGGGACAACCAGACTGACGAAGATGGTCGTTACGATTGGGAATAGGATGCGCTCATTTTTGGATACGGTACGCATCTGCTTCATTACCGTCTGCCGCTCTTTTTCGGTCGTCAACAGCCGCATGATCGGTGGCTGGATGAGAGGAACCAAGGCCATATAGGAATAGGCTGCCAATGCGATGACCGACAAAAGATGGTTGGCCAATTTTGTCGTCAAATAGATGGCAGTCGGTCCATCTGCCCCGCCGATGATGCCGACGGAGGCTGCTTCCTGAGGCGTCATACCCAAGGCCAGGGCACCGAAGAAGGCCGCAAAGATGCCGAACTGCGCCGCCCCGCCCAGCAAGAGTGTCTTAGGGTTGGCGATTAGTGGCCCGAAATCGGTCGCTGCCCCGAGGCAAAGGAAAATCAACGGCGGATAGATACCCAGATTCGTCCCTTGGTAGAGGTAATAAATCAGCCCTCCCGGTTCGCTTTCGGTAGGCGGCGTCATCAAACCGGCCAAGGGTAGATTCACCAACAGGATGCCGAATGCAATCGGAATCAGCAAATACGGCTCATAGCCTTTTTTGATGGCCAAATAAAGGAAAATGCAGGCAATGACGATCATAATGATTTCTTTATACGTAAGATGAGCTAATCCGGACATCCGGATCAAATCAGTCAGAGCTTGGATCATAGGAATCCCCCCCTTCTAGAGAATCAATAACGGCTGGTCGGATTCGACACTATCATTCGCTTTCACAAAGATGCGTCGGACAATTCCATCTTCGTCCGCAACGATCTCATTCTCCATCTTCATGGCCTCGAGAACGATGAGGTTTTCCCCTTTTTTGACTTTCTGACCCTCCTTAACCAAGATGCGCAGGATGGTGCCTGCCATCGGTGCCAACATTGTTTTCCCTTCTTCAAGAGTCCCAGAATCTTCAGCTGGTTTGTTTGTTTCTGTTTTAGGCCCTCCTGGCATGACCGCATCGTCCGGCAATTCCTTCACTTTGACATGGTAAACTTGTCCATCAATTTCGATTTCATACTTTTTCATAAAAAAACCTCCCTTTTAGATCAGCAGATGGCATTTATTTGATGCGCGTTACATCAACGATTTCGAACTTTTTTGAAGGATGTGATTCATATGCGGCGATCAAGGCCGTTATGGCCGCTACTTTGGCTCGCTGCTCATCCACACCCGGATTCGCCAGAACAGGCTGGAGATTTTCTTCCCGCTGCACCGGAGCCGAAGCGACCGCTGCCGGCTCCCCAACCAACTTATGCACCAGTTCCACCAAGAACCACAGGCTGGCCAATACGGCAAAAACAACGATCATCGCAACAACTGTGACAACCAGACCATCGCCTAAATTGAATGTTCCCATTTCTTTCCCCTCTTCCTCTTAACTGCGATAACGGGCTTGGATACGAATAACTGCATCCGCAGGCTCCGCTGTAGCTAGCGCATTCCCGTCCGCTGGTTCTTCTGCAGGGGTTGGATGGTAGACCTCTTGCAGATAAGCTTTGCCGACCTGAGGGAACAAGGCATAAGTCAACACGTCCTCATCCGTGCGCGCCAGCTCGCCCAACTCCGCCTTCAAGCGTTCGAACTCCGGCTGCAGGTGATCAGCCGGGCGATCCGTGATGACGGCATCATCCCCGATGATGCTGCGTCTGAACGCATCATCCACCGGTACGGGTGTCTTGCCGTATTTACCGTGCAGGTAATCCTTCACTTCATTCGGGACCATCTTATAGCGTTCCCCCGTCAAAACATTGAAAACAGCTTGCGTCCCGACCATCTGGCTCATCGGCGTGACCAATGGTGGAAAACCTAAGTCAGCCCGGACCCTGGGCACTTCCTTCAGTACTGCCTCGTACTTATCGCTGGCCTTTGCTTGTTTAAGTTGGGAATTCAGGTTCGAAAGCATACCTCCCGGGACTTGATAGATGAGCGCTTTGGGATCGACCGACAGCATTTTCGGATCGAGCACCCCCGAAGCGATGTACTTATCGCGGATCGGCTTGAAATAATCGGCTATTTCTTCCAATTTGGCGATGTCCAAACCGGTATCATATCCCAGTTCCTCCAATACAAGCGCCATCGATTCGGTAGGCGGCTGACTCGTGCCTTCCGAAAACGGGGAAATCGCGCAGTCGATGATGTCCGCACCCGCTTCGATGGCAGCCATATACGTCATCTGCGAAACACCGCTGGTTGCATGCGTGTGGATATTCAATGGCACATCGATCACAGCTTTGATGGCTGGGATAAGCTCTTTGGCGACTTTCGGCGTCAAGATGCCGGCCATATCCTTGATGCAGATCGAGTCCGCTCCCATTTCCGTCAGTTCCTTGGCCAAATCGGTATAAAATGGGATGGTGTGCACATCGCTGATGGTGTAGCAGATCGTCAGTTGGGCATGGGCGCCGTATTTCTTGACGGCTTCCAGTGAAGCTTTCAAGTTCCGCGTATCATTCAAAGCGTCAAAAATCCGAAAAATATCGATGCCATTTTCAATGGCCTTGCCGACGAAGCGATCCACGATATCATCCGCATAGTGGCGGTATCCGATCAGGTTCTGTCCCCGCAGCAGCATCTGCAGCTTCGCATGCGGCGCGCGCTTGCGGATTTGCCGCAGCCTTTCCCACGGATCTTCATGCAGAAAACGGATAGCCGCATCATAGGTAGCCCCGCCCCAGCACTCGAGCGCGTAATACCCCGCTTCATCCATTTTCTCCACAATAGGGAGCATGTCGTCCGTAGACATGCGTGTCGCCATCAAGCTTTGATGCGCATCACGCAGAACGGTCTCAGTAAAAAGCACTTTCTTTCCTTTTTCCAATCCGATCACATCCATTCTTTTCATTGGTGCCAGCATCACGAAATCTTTTTGTGATATTTTTAGCTATCGGTATTCTAAAAACACCTACTTATACCTCAGGAATTTCTATAACACCGCCTTCTTTGTAAGCGTTTTCCATAAGAATAGCTTACACTAAATTGACCAATAATTCAATCTGTAGATACAAATTAGTAGAAATAACAATGAGTCAATCCAGCTTGAGCAAAGCTACAAGCGCTATTTTTGTCCATATGGGCCGAATTCCGAAGCTTCTTATCAACAACCCACAAGCAGCATCGGATGCTTTTGTGCATAATGACTAATTTATTTAATTTTTTATAGAAACACTGCATTGTTAGCGCTTTAACCCCTTGTTATACTAAGGTCATATTCATTTGTGATTATCTGAACACATAGGAATTGAAACGGTTATCCCAATACACATAATAGACAAGGAGCGATTGATATGGAAACAGGAGGAAGCATTTTTGAAATGGAAGCGATTGAGGTAGCATCATCGAATCAATCAAAGATCAAGGAGCGGTTGTTCAAACTGGATGAGATTGCTCAGTTCGATTCCGAAGCCGGCAAAAAGACCATCTTTTACGAAACAGAGTTTATGGCTGGTGCGGTCTGGTGCTTGGAACCCGGTCAAAAAGTTGTGAACCACTCGCACTCCACTTCCGACGACATCTGGATTTGCATGCAAGGAACGGGCACTTTTTATCCAGGATTTGGCGAAGCTGTGGAGATTACGAAGGGGGACATCATATTCTCCGAGCGGGGCCAGCAGCACGGAATGGTCAACACCGGCAAGGAACAGTTTGTATTTGTGGGCGTGGCAGGACCGATGCCGATGGATTTCATTTCACATGAAGAATAATGCTTGATCAGGGGCTGGCTCAATTGAGTCAGCCCCTAAATTTTCGGACAACTATCCGGGGCTTCCGTTCACTGCAATTCCCCACGCCAAGTTCAAGCATATACAAAAAAAGGTCTGTGGTATTGAGCGCACTCGCTCATATCACAGACCTTTCTATTATTTTTTTAGGCTTTCTTTGTTCTGCCGTTCACCAGGTAGAAAATCGTCGTCCCTACAAGGATGATGATCACGGATAAGTAGAAGGCATAGACCTTTGATCCGGTCGCATCGGAGATAGCTCCGGTCAGTGAAGGTACAATAACCGAGGAGCTCATCCCGAAGAAATTAAAGAACCCCAGTGTCGTAGCAATGCCGCGTTTCGGTGCGTGCTCGCCCAACCATGAAATGATGATCGGTTCCACCGCCAACTTTCCGAAGAAACCATAAGAGATAAGCCCTACCATCAACAATACTTGGTTCGGTGCCTGAACTGCCAGGAAAAGCATGATTGCTGCGACTATTTCCAAAAAGATGATCAAATTGATTTTTTTATGGCTGAATTTATCAGCGATCCGGCTGAAGAACAGGGCACCCGGGATAGCTGCAAAAAATACCATCGATGAAGCCAATCCGATTGTTGCTCCCTCAAAGCCTCTTTCGGTCGACAAGAAGTTAGGAAGCCACGTATCCGTAAGGTAATAAGCGTAGCAGGTCGCAAAGTAAAGACAGTATGCCCCTAACATCTGAGGGCGCATCAAGGCCTTAAATGACGTTTTTTCTTGCGGATTTTCCGTAATCATTTTGGTTCTTGAAATGATGGCTTCACTCTCTTTATTGCCTTTGATATATTTCCGGAAGATGAAAACCATCGTGATGATCAAGAATAACGTAAAGAACAGCATATATTGCCAAGGAAGCCCCAGTTGCGCGACGAAGTAACTGGAAGAAATCATGCCAATTCCGCTACCTAACGCCGTACCGCTGTTCACGATAGCCGTAGCCAAGCTTTTTCTTGAACTCGGTACATGTTCTGCAGTCAAGGAATAGGCCACACCATAGTAGGTACCGCACCCGATTCCCGCCAACACGCTTCCGATGTAAACCACTGGCAAAGTCTGCGCCATGCCTACAACCAGTGTCCCCAATCCGAACAGCATGAAGCCAGGGATGAGGATGGTCTTCTTGCCGAAACGGTCCACCAACAGACCGGAAGGGATTTGCATCAAGACGTAACCCAGGAAATAAAAACTTGAGATGGATCCGAGTTGGGAATCCGTTGCCCCTCCGAAATAAGCGCTGATTTCAGGATAAATGGGTGCTAGAGCTGTACGGTAGACCCATATGGCGACCCAGCCGGCCGTCATAACATAAATGATTTGTTTCCAGTATTCCACTTTCTTTTCTGATACTACTTTTACTTCTTTTGTTGCTTCAGTTTCAACCATCTGATTCTCCTCCATCACTTATTATTGTATCGCTTGATTAAAGGGCCTGACTTCCAAGTTACTCCCCAAGCGCAACGGTAAGCCCTTCCATTTCCTCTTTGATTGATTCCATTATAAGCATTTAAAGCCGCGCAAGCCCTGTACATTCCACACAATAATATGTCCTATTTTGTGAAGAGTGACCAAGTCGGAGATAGGGTAACTCCGGCGAATGGAGGCTTCGCCGGAGTTCAGGATGCATTCCGTTTACGTTCTCCGATGAAGGTGGCTTCACCGGAGTTGCGGCTGATTGTTACCGGCGTCCTCCGGCCAATAGGCGCCCGACCGGAACTGACGAACGCCTTCGGACCCGTTCCTCCGATCAGCGTGCGCAAAGAAGAGGCCATCTCATTACGAGACAGCCCCACCATTGTCGTTTATTTGTTTATTTGACGAAGACAAATTCTCCTGAACGTGTATCCGAAACGCCAGCTTCCAGACTGTACACCGTCTCGCCGCGCAGAATCGTTCTTGCTACTTGCGCTCCGATTTCGCGTCCGACGTACGGGCTGATTTTATTTTTGTACTCTAAATCTTCTGTTTTTAATGTATAAGGCGCATTCGGTTTGATCAGAACGATATCAGCATCTTTACCGATTGCAATGTGGCCTTTTGAACTCAAATTGAAGCGATCAGCCGGATTTGCAGCGATGATATCGGCAAATAATCTTAAGGACATGCCGCGTTTCTGAACGCCTTCATCGAATAACACATCAACGTTGTTCTGAACGCCTGCGATTCCGCCCCAAGCTTCAAAAGCATTCTCTTTATCCTTCAGATCAGGTGTACATGGAGAGTGATCGGAAGTAACGAAGGCGATTTCGCCAGCCAATAATTTTTCCCACATGCCGTTTTGGTTTTCTTTGTCACGGATTGGAGGGGAACATTTAACGATTGGTCCAATTGCATCCAATTCGGAAGTATCAAAGTATAGATAGTGTGTGCACGTTTCACAAGTCACATCAACGCCTTCATTGCGGGCTCTGGTTACTTCTTCAACGCCTTCAGGACAAGCTACGTGGCAAATGTGGATACGGCAGCCAGTTTCTTTTGCGAATAGGATTGCGCGTCTGATCGGCTCCACTTCTGTGAAGACAGGACGGCTTGCTACATAAGCTTTCAGCGTTGTTTCGCCGCTCTTGTAAGCAATCTCTCCCAATCTGTCTGTGATTGTCGCATTTTCAGCATGAATAGCCAATACTTTGCCAGTCTTAGCAATCTGTCTCATTCCTTCGTACAGAGTGTAATCGTCCGCATTCATGAAATCTCCCTCAATCGAACGATCGCCACAGGTAGCCATGAAGCATTTGTAGGCTGCAGCGCCGCCTTCATCCAACTCTTGGATTCCACCTTCAATGTTGAATGGAACCAATCCGCCAAAAGAAGCTACGTCTGCTGTCAGTTTATTTTGGCCTGCATCTACTTTGATCTGTAACGTTTTGGCATCCACTGTCGCTGGAACTTGATTCAATGGCATCTCCATGAAAGAAGTTACGCCGCCTTTGGCACAAGCTTTTGTTCCTGTCAGATAGCCTTCCCAATCATCACGGTAGCTACCGCCTGGATCTGTGATATGCACGTGCGCATCCACCATACCAGGGCTTACAACAAGGCCTTTTGCATCGATTACTTCAGTTGCATCACCCAAGTCGTTACCGATAGCAGCTATTTTACCATCTTTGATGGCTACATCAGTTTCAATTTCACCATTATCCAGGATAACCAAACCATTTTTGATCAGTAAATCGTAATTCATTTTTTTTCCTCCTAATAATAAATGATTTATATCAATATTTTTGAAACCAAAAGTTAGATGAAACTATTTTTTGCCTTTTTTCAGCATTAGATAGATACCGAAGGCCAAGGCAGCTCCGATTATCCATGACAAATTTGATATCATCTGCAGGGCAGGTATAATCTGACCGCTTACAGAAATCAACAGGGCTGCAATCGTTGCGATATAAGCTTCCACGTTTATACCCTTATATGGGTTTTTCGAATTATCAGCATTTACATCCATATACAAAGCATCTAGGTCTATTTCCTGCTTCTTAACGAAGTAATAGTGAGCCAACATAACTCCGGCAACAGGACCAAGCACAGCGCCGATGATGTTCAGGAAAGCGAAAATGCTCGCTGAATTTTCCATCAATTTCCATGGCATGATGAGATAACTGATGACAGAAGCAATCAGAACGCCTTTCTTATAATCAACAGACTTAGGGAACAATGCCGACAATTGATAAGCTGCCGGAATGATGTTACCGGTTGCATTTGTGGAGACGGTAGTCATCAAGAATACAACTACAGCTAAGGCTGCTGCAGGGACACTATCCCATTTGTTGACGATATTCAGTACATTCCATTCCTGTACTCCAAAATGGATGGAACCTCCAATCAAAATCGCAACACTGGATAAAGCAAAAATCAAGTAAGCTACTAAAAGGCTCGCCGTTTGCCCTATTGATTGATCTCTCGTTGAGTTGGCATTCTGCGTAAAGTCGGATACGCTTGCCCCAGGAGCAGCCCAAACGGAAATGACGGAATTGATGATGATGAAATAAGCCAATAAAGGAGTGTATGATTGGACACCTGCGCCAGATGGTGCGTATGCCAAGATATTTCCTAAGCCTCCACCTACATTGATTGCCCATATAGCCATACCGCCGAATACGATGTAGATCAACGGATTCAAGATTGCTGTGAACTTATTCAGTACACCCCCGCCACCAAGACCGATCAGTACATTGATTGCCCAGAAAATTGTAAAGGTGATCAAGCCTGGCAAGTCAATCCCGAAGAAATTGAAGTTCCCTCCAATGGTCAAGAAACCTGGCCAAAATTTACCAATCAAAATCAGCAACGCCAACGACCCGGCATAGTTTTGAAGACCGAACCACGCTATGGCCGCTACTCCTCCTCGCAAGAATCCCGGAAGCTTCGCTCCTAAGTCCCCATAAGTTGATCGCAGATGCATTGCAAAAGGTATCCCATATTTAGAACCTGCTCTGCCGTTGAAAACCATAAAAGCACTGACTGCCAAAGAACTGATGATAAGAGCCAACATAACATTGATCGGCGACAGGCCCAGGAATAGGAATCCCCCTACTGCGGTATAGTTCGGAATATTATGAACCGATCCCATCCATAAGGTGAAATAGTTCTTCACACTCATATTCCTTTTTGCGGCCGTTTTTGGAACAACATCATCATTATAGCCACGTTTCTTAAAATCTTCGACTTGTGCATCACTGACAAAAAGATCAGTCACATGCATTTTCCCCTCATTATTACTTGCTTCCATTTAATAACCCTCCCAATCTTTGTAATCGCTATCAACATTTGATAAGCTTATTGTACAGTGGACCTGAAGCGTTTACATCAGAAAAGATGTACAAAGTGATTTTTATGCTTGTGCACAACCGACAATCCTTTAGTGAAGGACCAAAAAAAAAGGAACAATCAAATTTGAGTGCCATTTTGATTGTTCCTTATCCCCAACTATTGTCTTCTATTTATTGTATTCGTTCAAAGCTGCCAAAACAGCTTCCCCGCGATGGATGGCTGCCCCGTGGAACAGGAGTGCCGCTTCAAAAGCAGCCAGGACGTGCAATACATTTTCCTTACGGCTGCTGAAGCCCATATTGCCGATCCTCCAGACTTTCCCTTGCAACGGACCGAATGATGAAGCGATTTCGACACCGAAATCATGCAACAATGTGTTGCGTACCGCATCGCCGTCGACACCTTCCGGAATCAGAATAGGTGTAACAGTCGGCATTTTCGTTGTGCGGTCGCCGAAGATGAACAAGCCCATCGCTTCGATGCCGGCCTGAATGGCGCGGTCATTTTGGCTGTGGCGCTCATAACCGTTCTCGATGCCTTCCTGGATCATCATCCGCAGACCCTCGTGCAATGCATAGATCATGCTGGTTGATTCGGTATGATGGTTGATGCGCTCTTTGTTCCAGTAGCGTTGCAGTTGGCTTAAGTCCAGGTAATTGCTGCTGATATGGCGTTCATTACGGAAATCCTTGCTCAAGCCAAGCTCTTTCTGATAACGCGCTGTCAACACCTTCTCAACGCGCTCGTTATAGGTGATCAATGACAATCCGGACGGTACGCTTACGCATTTCTGGGTACCCGCGATGGCGATATCAATGCCCCATTCATCCACTTTTACAGGTGCTCCACCATAAGTGGCGACTGTGTCAACGACAAAAAAAACATCGTTCGCTTGGCAGAATTTACCGATTTTTTCCAGCGGTTGCATCTGGCCATTCGCTGTTTCCCCATGGACGAGTGCGACTATTTTAGGGTTGACCCTTTTGATTTCCGCGATGATCGCATCCTGTTCAAAGACACTGTCCCATGCTTTTTCCAAGTAAGTCACTTGCGCTTTCGCGCGTTCACAGATTTCGCCCAACAAGTACGCAAATCGCCCGTATGCAGGGATCAGCACTTTGTCGCCGGGTTCGATCAGTCCGATAAGCGCCGCCTCCAGCCCGGAACGCGATGTGCCGTCGATGGCGAAAGCTTGCTCATTTTTTGTTCCGAACGGGATTTTGATCATTTCTTTCACTTCGTCCATTATGGCTAAGAAAGCTGGATCGAACTGCCCCAAAATAGGTGTGCTCATGACCCGAAGTACATTCGGATGCGCTTCAACAGGGCCTGGTGTCATGATGGTGCGGATGGGTGTGTTGATTTCATTGAACATATATATTCCTCCAAGTTTATTAATGATCTGGTAATTTACTTACATCCTACCATTCTCAGCGAAAATGTCATTGTGCGTTATGAATAAAATAATCTGAAATTTGTAGATATTGCCTAAATAAACGCTTGCTGGTGATGGCGTTTTCATTTAAAATAGAGCCACTAGGAGGGTTTTTAATGACTACAATGAAAGAGCTTTTGGATTTGCCCCGTTTTTCCGATTTAAAGGTGCTGAATGCCGGAGCAGATCTGTCCCATACGGTGACAAGCATAGAAATATCCGAAACGCCGGATGTCGCATTTTACATCCCGAAGGACGTTTTTTTGCTGACGACTGCGATGAGCTATAAGAATGACCAACAAGGGTTGATTCCTTTGATCGATTCTTTGATGCGTGTGAACGCTGCCGGCTTAGGGATAAAAACCGGCCGCTTCCTTCCGGAAATCGATCAGTCCGTCATCAATTATGCCAATTCGGTACGTTTCCCTTTAATCCAAATCCCAAGCACTACTCCGCTCGGGACACTATCCCATCAAATGCTGAACTACTTATGGAACCAAAAGACCGAACAGATGAGCTATGCTTTGGATATCCAAAAACGTTTTTCGAATTTGCTGATGAACGATGCGAGCATTGCGCGCTTCATTTCCGACTTCGGAAAAATGATCAAAACACCGGTCATCCTGCTGAATCCTTTCCGGCAAGTGATCGCCCATTCCAAACATTTCACCCAATCCAGCAAGCCTGCCGAATATTATGTGGGGCAAGTGCATGAGAAAAAGCCGCATCTTTCGGCAGACACAACCGACTCTTTTCTGATAACCGATATGGACAGCCAAGAAATGCAGATTTCAATCTATCCTATCCGTGCGAACAACTATTTCCCATACTATTTGATCATTTTGAGACCAGAACAGATTCCTTATCCCGTATCGGAATTTGCGGTTGATCAGGCCTCGATGGTTCTGTCGTTCGTAATCTACAAAAACCTGAAAGTGGAGGAGTCCAAGCAGGACATCCGCAGTGATTACTTCAAACAATTAATAGAAAATCAGCAGGCTCCAACACTTAAGCAAAAGAATTGGCTCGATTTGGGCCAAAATTTTGGCATCGTCAATTCCCATCATTACCAAGTGATTTACATCAATTGCCGTAACGAAAAGAGTTCAATCTTCAAAGATAAATTGAGCCGGGAAAAAATCCAATTGGTTAACCAATGGCTTACAGATTCGTTAGCTTTCCACTTCCGTGATGCCTTGCTGTTCCCAATGAAAAACACAAACCATTTGCTTCTTTTGCTGCAGTCCAAAAATGAAGCGATAGATGATATCCTACGGACAACTGCAGAAGAACTTGAGAGGGTTCTTCCGATTTCTTTGGCGTTCTCCTATGGCCATCCTTGTGAAAAAATAGATATGATTGCCAACTCATACATCGAAGCTAAGATAGCTTTCGATGAAGGTTTTGCTAAAGATCCACAGCCGCTCATCAACTATTATCGCCCACAAGGCATGCTAAGCTTGTTCGAAAGGATGCAAACCGACGAAATCAAATATTTCTGTCAGTCGGTACTGCATGAACTGGCTTATCCTGAAGAAGACGCCATGATTGAATTGCGTCGGACGCTGAAGACCTACCTTGACTACCAATGCGAAATCACGCGCACCTCAAAAGCAATGTTCATCCACCGCAACACAGTGAAGTACAGAATTAACCATTGCGAAGAGATACTCGGAACACCGATCGATGATCCAAACTTCAGCCTCAACCTAAGACTGGCCCTCGAACTATCTCAAGAAGGCGATGAATAGAGAGTGAGGAAAGTCATTTAGCTCCCCATACGTTGGAGCATCCCACGAAGTGAACCTCTTTTGTTCACTACGCGGGGTGTGAAACATTAGTGGGAGCTGACTTTTCGAACACGTTTGATTAGAGTGTGATGATTCGCGGGTAAAATCGGGCTGCTTATACCACAAATAACCTTCCGAACAGCTTTCGGAAGGTTATTTGTATGTGGATTGTTGCATTTAAGAGGGGGGCTCATAATTCCATGAGCCAGTCCCCCTTTTATTTTTTTTAGCCTTATTCATATCTGGACGGGTATTGAGCCGGCTACAACTAGCGAACACCAGACAGATGCGGCATCTCTCATCTCGACCCTCGCTGGGCGCTCTTCTCCGGCGAACGGAGGCTTCGCCGGAGTTCAGGACGCATTCCGTTTGCGTTCTCCGATGAATACTGCTTCACCGGAGTTAAGTCCGATTGTTACTGGTGTGCTCCGGTGAGCGGACCGTTCACCGGAGCTGGGGACGGACTACACGCACTCCTCCAGTCAGCGGGCGCACCAACAGAAACAGGAGACTGCCTCGGGAATGAGACTGCCTCCTGTTTTTTGTTTCTTAGTTTAACTATTGACGATGCGTGTACCCGCAAACCCGGATAAAGCTTCAGTTGCCTGATCCAATGAACAGATGATGGCTTTTTTCCCTTGCATCGCAAAGTCGATGGCGGCCTCCATTTTTGGTCCCATGCTGCCGTCTGCGAATTGGCCTTCATCCAAATATTGCTTCGCTTTCAGAACGGAAATTTCTTCAAGTTTTTCTTGGTTCGGTTTCCCATAATTGATGTAGACATTGCTGACGTCCGTCAGCATCATGAATACATCGGCATCCAATTGCTCCGCCAACTTCTTGCCGGTGCGATCTTTGTCGATTACGGCTTCAATCCCGGATATTTGGCCGATTTTGTTGCGGACTACCGGAATACCCCCGCCGCCGCCTGCGATTACGATGGTATTCTGTTTCAACAACTTAAGGATCGACTCAACCCCATGAATTTTTTGCGGTTGAGGGGAAGGCACAACCCTGCGGTAGCCTCTTCCGGCATCTTCCATCATGATCCAGCCTTTATCTTCCGACAATTGTTCGGCTTGTTCTTCAGAATAGAAGATCCCGATCGGTTTTGTAGGATTATCAAACGCAGGATCATCCGGTGATACTTCCGTTTGCGTCAATAAAGTCAAGACGCTGCTCGTCAATTCTTCCTCATGCAAAGCGTTCTTCAAAGATTGTTCCATCATATATCCGATGAAACCTTGCGATTCGGCGCTGCAGACGTCCAACGGCATCTGCGGCACGACATCCTTCGCTTCCTCATTTTGACGCAGGATATTCCCGACTTGCGGTCCATTTCCATGCGTCACAACGATTTCATAATCCAATTTTTCTATTTTTGCGATCAGCTCCGCACTCATCTTGATGTTGTGCATCTGATTATCGAACGTCGCTTCTTGGTTCGGACGCAAGATTGCATTCCCGCCTAAAGCGATGACAACTCTTTTTGCCATTGATTGTACCCTCCTTCAAATCTGTTCCATACTAACAGCGCACCTGTAAGGCCTGTCAACATATCCATTCCGGACGTATGTCCGATAGCCATTATGTGTTTGATGCATTCTTCTATGGCTTTTTCTTCACTTTCCTGCTGCAAAACATGCAGCAAACGATGGATGGGCTCGTTGTAAAGACCATCCAGGGCGCACGCCAGATAGTGCTCGCTTACTGTTGTAGTTGGCTTCGGATCTTGCGCCAAACGCTTCCTGATAAGGCCTTCCGTATCCGCCGGGAGCATCCCCAGAAGCTGATCGGCTGCCAAAGCACCCACCAGAAGATCGTCACCGGACGGCGTCAACCCCTTGCCTCTGCCGATGAAGTAGCTTATCGCCTCGCTTCTTTTGCCCGCGTCACCCGAATACAGCCTCAGTATATGATTGCCTTCCAAGGTATTTGCTAAAAATGAATCCCGTGTCAAGTCTGCCATCATGAAATCAAAACCGTTCAATTTTTCGATTTTCGCCATCGATGCCACAAAATGTCGCAAGCTTCCCTGATGCAAACCTTTTTCCGTTGCATAGCGGGACTGATAATGCGGTGACCCATCAACAACAATGGTGCATCCGTCGAAAATCAGCCTACCGTCCGAGATGGACACAGGTTGGCCGGGTTGAACGGTCCCGACCAGTTTCCCCAACATGTCATCCGGAAGATACAGCGCTTTCGGCAGCCGCGGTGAAGATGTACCTGCTATCAGCATCAGATTTTCCTGATCAGCGCTTTGAATGTTCAAACTTTTATTGAATAGGCTATGGACGCGCCAAGTGCTCTTATTTTGCAGCGTGTCCGTCAAGCGTTCGTCATGGTAAGCTGCCTTTATGAACACTGCGACCATCCCCCTTTGTTATTCTTGGAAACCCAATTTTTTGGCATACGCCAAGACAGCTTTTTCGAAACATTCGATCGGTGGATGCACCGTTCCAGCTCCGATTTGACCCAATCCAGCCTTTTTGTTGGCGATGCCGGTATTGATGACCGGTGTGATACCCGTTTCAACGACCTTGCGGGCGTCGATGCCAAGGCAGATGCCTTGGAAATCCCATGTCGGTACAGAGAAGTTCGGATTCTGGTCGATACAGATTTCGCGCATTTCATTGCTTGTCTGTAGTGCATCCTGGAACCCACCGCTGCCTACGAAACGCGTAACTGCAGGCGCTGCGATCATCGCCATACCACCGACACCGAACGTCTCGGTGATGGCACTGTCCCCCATATCCGGAGCGGCATCGTCTTCACTGAAGCCTGAGAAATAAAGCCCTTGCGGAGTGTTGACCGGCCCTGTGAACCATTCATCCCCCATTCCGGCGATACGGATACCGAATTCATAGCCATTGCGGCACATTGCGGTGACGATCGTGCCCTCTTGGATTGTCCTTGCACCATCCAGGACAGCTTTGGCTGCTGCCATCATGATGTTCAGGAAGAATTGGTCCGTATCCGCCAAGAATTGCATGACCTGTTCTTTTTCTTTTTGATCCATATCCAATCCGACGATGATCGGCGCCATTTCCTTCAAAAAGGCCAATGAAGCGGCGATGTTTCTTTGGTGGAATTCATCTCCCATGGCGATTGCTTTGGCGACCAGTACGTTCACGTTCAGTCCGCCTGTTTTTGTTTGCAGCGCTTTGCTCAATGTTGGTCCCAATACGTCACGCATCCAGCGTAAACGAGTGACTACTTCATCGGAATAAGCTCCGAAACGCAGTACTGCGCCGATTCCTTCGTTCATCGTACAGAAAGCGCGGTTGCCATCTGTCCTGTTTTCCACAATCAGAACTGCCATATTTGCTGAAGTAATCCCGCCCATAGGACCGACAGCATTGACATGATGACAAGGGATCAAGGTAACCTCTCCGGATTCCAATAATTTTCTGGCATCCGCTTCATTTTCCGCCCATCCCTCGAAAAGCGCTGCACCCACACAGGCACCTTGGATCGGATCGACCATTTGCTCATATTTGATGGGTGGACCTGCATGCAGCAGGACCTTCCCTTCGTTAAATTCTTTGATCACTGATTTGGCTGGTACAACATCCACTAAGAAAGGGGAGCCAGCGACAATTTTAGCAGCTACTGCTTGATTAGCTTCATCAATCGTTTGATAATGCATCCTTGTTTCTCCTCCCTTATATGCTTTCTGTTTGTTCAGTTTTATAATTATTCAAGTAATACAAAGCTTTCTGCAAGGTGACGTTGCCACCCGCAACCGGACGCCAATCGAATTGCGTCGCTTTCCCGCCGTTTTCACGGATGGTATCGGAGAAACTGCGCAGCCCGATATTCAAAAATTCTTTCGCATGCAGAAGGTCCAACATAGCCTGTGAAGGCGCTAATTCTTCCGTAAATGCAGGTGCATCGATTTCTTCCAGATCTTTCTTGTTGTCCTGGATACGGATGCCCAGCATAGCCAAAGCCGTGCGGACAGCTTGGTTGTTGCTCATCCGGATGATGACTCCGGCATCTTCCAATAATTTTTGTTGCGCCTGGCCGTCTTGAGGATCAGCGTCAGTCCCTACGATCGTCGCAACGAATGCCAATTCTCTGCCTGCAGAAGCAGCTTTCGCTTTTGCTTCCTTGATGGCCGGCACCAATTCGCTTGCCATATCCATGTGCGATCCGTAGCCCAAAACGATGTCCAACAAGATGACGGCTGTCTTCGGATCGTCCGCGGCTTGTCTGATCATTTCGATCCGCTTTTCCGGATCAATCATCGGGTGCGGTTTGCCTTGCGTATAGATGTCGTCTCCCAAATCCAGGACTTCATAGCCCTCGTTCTTCAGGATGTAGCCTTCCTTCTTCTCGGAGTCCCCGCTCAAGTTGAGTCCATCCTTGATCAGCATGGCTGCTTCATTTGCCAAAGTACCGCCGGAATAATAGCCTTTGATGTATTTTTGATCAGCGGAGAAGCTGACAACAGGCACATCGAATGCATCCGCAACGGAGTCGATGGTTTCTTTGTTCACTAATTTGACAGCCAGTTCAGCCGCTTCCTCCAATGTATAGGCATGGTAAAGGTTTGGTTCGTGATAAGTTGGTTTTTCGCCCAAGAAGATGGTTACGGCCGGTTTGGAAATTTTTCTCAGTAAGGCTAGAACCCTATCCCTGACGCTGGCTGCCGGTGGTTTGGAGATGACAACGATCACTTCCGTATTCGGATCCTGTTCCAAGGTGACGATGCCATCCATCAGTGTGATGCCTCCGATAGCTTCCTTCAGATCGCGTCCGCCGGTTCCGATTGCGGTCGTCACACCGCCACCCAATTTATGGATAAGCGTGGAAACTTCCTGGATTCCTGTTCCCGATGCACCGACGATGCCGATTTTTCCGGGTCTGATGACATTGGTGAACGCCAATGGGATGCCGTTGATGATCCCTGTGCCGCAATCCGGTCCCATCAGCAGCAAACCTTTTTCATGCGCCTTCAATTTCAGGCGTTTTTCATCTTCGACCGATACATTGTCGCTGAAACAGAAGACGTGTTTGCCGGCGTCCAATGCGCGTTCGATTTCAAGTGCCGCATGCGTTCCTGGAATTGAGAAGAGTGCGACTTGCGCATCCTTCGCCATCTCCAAAGCCTTATCCCACGTACGGGCGGTCTCTTCTACAGAAGCGCCGCTATTCCCTTTGGCCTGTTCCTCCAGGAAAAGATCGATTTCTTCCATGACGTTAGCGATGACTGCTTCATCCTCCACTTCCAGAACGACAGCCATATCATTCGACGATGCTTTTTCCAGTTCCGGTGTGTACAGCCCTCCTGTTTTGAAGATGTCTTTATTGGCAGGCGTACCCATCATGATGGAAACTTTTGTGACGCCTGCGACTGTATTGATTTTATTCGTCAACAGCATCAAAACGATGGAATCCTGGTAGCTGTTTGATTTGATGATTGTGTGTAACATTGATTGCCTCTCTTCCCCGGTTTCCCGATTCTTTTTATGTGCTTCGAACCTCTATTTATTCCGCAAAAGCTCCCTTGCCGCCGTATTGGTCAAAATGAATCAGATCACTTTTCAGATAGGCGTAAATGCTCTCCTCGACAGGGATGCCCTGCTCCTGATGTTTTTCATAGTTCAATTGATTGATTTCGCCCGGATAATAGACTTGACGGAAACCGGCTGCCGGTTTGACTGCATGCAATTCCGCCACCGTAGTCTCGATTTTGTCCTTGAAACTCTCAATATCCGTGAATTTTTTGGGATCGATGATGATATATAATTGCCCTAGGTTGCGTCCCTCAGAAATTTCGTCATACATCGATGAAACATGCTTTCCGAAAGGCAAGCCCAACAGCACGCCAGAAAGGATGTCGATCATCATCATCAGCCCGTAGCCTTTCGGACCCGAAATCGGCAGCAGTCCATGGACATCATGCGGATTTGTTGTCGGTTTCCCCTCTTTATCCACTGCCCAGGTATCCGGTATGGCCCTGTTTTTTGAACGGGCATCGAGGATTTTCCCCCAAGCCTGCACAGTCGTGGCCATATCGAAGACAATCGGAGGACCATTTTTCCTTGGCGCTGAAAACGCGATCGGATTGGTTCCGTAATAGATTTCTGAACCTCCGAAAGGAACAACCATCGGATCGGATTGGCACATTGCGATCGCAATCAGATCTTGCTCAGCTGCCTGTTTTACGTAATAGGATAGCGCACCACTGTGACTCATTTTGGAAATGCCGACAACAGCCACACCCGCTTCCTTGGCCATGGCAATGGCTTCCTTAAGTCCAAGATTTGCGATATACTGGCCAATCCCGTTATCTCCATGGAAAATCCCGGTGCTTGCTCCTGTCTTTTTGAAAGAAACATTGGGTTCAAGCGTCACGCCGCCCTTGGAGATCCTTTCGGCATAGTAATCGACGCGGACGGCACCATGGGAATGGATTCCGGAAGAATCCGCAAACACCAGATGGTTGGCGACCTCAGTTGCTTGCTCAGAATACAGTCCGGCTCCCTCTAATTTATTTTTGATCAGTCGATGAAGTTCATCAGGCATTACAGTCACTAATTTCGCCTCGACTTCTATTCCAGTCCCTTCCATTGTTATGCTCCTTGTCATCAAATTTTAGGATCGCGGTTACAGTCCTTCGAATAGACGTAACGCAACGGCTCCCCTCTGCCGACTGCATAGGCAGCTTGAGGCACGTACGCACCCATGAAGATATAATCGCCCTTCTCGACAGGCATCCAGTCATTGTCCAAGTTGTACATGCCTTGGCCCGACAGGATATAGGCTCCGTGTTCCTGCACATGGGTCTCGATGTAGCCATGGCTTGCGCCCGGTTCGAAGGAAAGGATATGGAAATTCATGTCAAAACCGATATCTGTAGGCAACAGATCCCACAACAAGACATCTTCCATCCCTTCATATTCAGAAGGAATCAAGTCATTGCTGTTGCCCACGACCTTATGCGCTTCATGGCCTTCCAAAGGCTCGTAGCGTTTTTTGTAAAGGAAGATTTCCGTAGTGGCTTCCTGGTTGTTTTCCAAGTACATCAAGACACCTGCCGGCAAATAGGCATAGCCGCCGGTTTCCAGCTCATGGCTCTCCATTCCGTCGCTGACCTTCAATTTTCCATCCAAGACGTAAACGAAGGTTTCTACTCCTTCAGCACCGAAACCTTTTTCATTTTTGCCGCCCGCCTGCATCGAAATGATGTAATCCACAAAGTTGGCTCCCAATTTTGGTGAAGCCAAAATGGTGACCTCGCAATTTTCAAAGCCGGGAACGACGTTTTTCACCAATCCATCATGCGGAAGCAAAGCATAGTTGTGTCTCTTGATTACGGCTCTTGATTCCAACAGTCCGTCTCTATAGCCTGTATTATTGTTTTTGTACCCCATTCTCTCTCCATCCTATCTCTCTGGTATCGTTCTATTTATACGCTAATTCATAAAGTGCGCTTGCCATCATCTTGACGCCTTCCACCAAATCTTCCAGCTTGGTTGCTTCAGCCGGGTTGTGGCTGATACCCCCGATGCTCGGAACAAAGATCATGGCTGTCGGATAATGCGGCGCGATGATCTGGGAGTCATGTCCGGCTCCGCTGTGCATCACACGGTATTTCATATTTGCTTTTTTAGCGGCTTCTTCGAGAATCGATACGATGTCTGCAGCCATTGGAACCGGCGCTTCATCCATCCAAAGGTCGATGGTTGCCTCGATATCCATTTCATTCGCGATTTCATTGATGCGTTGCTCCAATTTTTGGGTGAAATCGATCAGCACGTTGCTGTCGGTATGGCGGCAATCGATTGTGAACAAAACTTCTCCCGGCACCACATTCACCGTATTCGGTTTCGGTTCCACTTTTCCGAAGGTCAACACCAACGGATCTCCGATTGCTCTCGCCTTTTCGATCGACTCAGAACAAATGCGGCTGAAAGCATAGACTGCATCGCGGCGGTAACCCATCGGTGTCGTGCCTGCATGGTTCGCTTGCCCTTTCAGAACGACGGTGTAACGGCGCTGTCCGGCGATGCTGTTAACTACGCCGATTTGGAGGCCTTCATTTTCTAGGACGTTTCCTTGCTCGATATGCAGTTCCACGAAGGCTTTGATATCTTCTCTTCTTTTTTGCGTGCCCTTCTTGAAATCGAAACCGGCTTGATGCATCGCATCCACAAATCGGATGCCTTCAAAGTCACTGATCGCCTCAACATCCTCAATCTTGGCCTCATTTACGAAGTTTTTGCTTCCCCAAAACACAGTCGGAAAACGGCTGCCCTCTTCTTCGGCCATCGAGATGACTTCGAGTGACCGCAACGGCTGACCATATGTCTCTTTTAAGTAAGCCATGGCTACATAAGCCGCTATCACACCGAATTGGCCATCCAAATTGCCGCCATTTATGACAGTGTCTATATGGGACCCGGACATGATGGTTTCATCCGGGTATTCCGAACCTTCCATTCTTCCGAAAAGATTGCCGATTTCATCAAAATGTGTTTCCATTCCGATTTCTTCCAGTTTGTTTTTTACGGCATTCTGAGCTTCCAACCAAGAATCGGAGTAAAGCAAGCGCGTCATACCGCCCGTTGGATCGCTGCCGATACCCGATAATAAATCAACATTCTCTTGAATTGTCTTAAACCAGTCCATTTTTCCGTTTCCTCCTCCGAAATATCATACTCATATTGTAAGCGCTTCTTGGCAGCTTATCATTAACATAATACACAAAATCGGATATATTTTTGTGCCAAGTGTACACATCGAGCCGTTTTAAATGAAGGCGATTGTGATAAAGTTGAAGGGACTTCAGCGAAAGGAATGATAAAAGAATGAATGCTTCAACCGAAACTTACTTTGTATATGAAGGTTTGCCACTGCAGGCGACGTTTTATCCCGCTGCAACAGAATTCCCTAAACCATTGACGCTCCTCTACCTGCACGGGGGCGGGTTGGTGTTCGGAGACCGCGATGACCTCCCCGATGCATATAAAAAACTTTTGGCGGAGGCCGGATATGCGTTGCTGACGATCGATTATCCCTTGGCTCCGGAAGCTCAATTGCCCGAAATCATGCTGTGCCTACAGCAAGCCGTGGTTTGGTTCAACGAGGACGGGAAAAATTTGTTCCACTTGGGTTCGGCGGATTATGTGCTTTTCGGCCGTTCAGCCGGTGCCTACCTTTCCTTTCAGTTGGCAGCCCGTTCGGCGGATCACCATCTGAAAGGACTGGTCAGTTTTTATGGTTACTATTCACTGGATGAGCCCTCTTTCCATCAGCCGAATGCTTACTACAACACCTTCCCAAAAGTTCCTGCGTCTTATGTGGAGCAGCTGATCCAAAAGCAGCCGCTTGCTGTGGGACCCGTTACTGCGAGGTTTCCGCTATACCTTCATGCCCGCCAGACAGGAAAATGGATTCCACTGTTCCTGAAGGACAAAACAAAACGTACGGCCTTCAATTTGACCGCAGAAGAACTGCAGTTGTTACCGCCTACTTTTCTTACAGCCAGCACGGCCGACAAGGACGTGCCCTACCATTTCACCCAACAAGCTGCTCAGCTGATACCCGAAGTTGTGCTCCATCCTGTTCTGGGAATGCCGCACGACTTTGATGCTGATCTGACAAAGCTAGCAGGACGACGCACATATCAACAACTGATTCACTGGCTTGATGGTTTAAGCAAGAAAAGCAGCTAAGGGACGGCTACTCCGGCGAACGTAGGTTTCAACGGAGTTCGGCGGACATTCTGGTTGTGTCCTCCGGTGAGAATAGCTTCGCCGGAGGTAATGCTGATTGTCACCGGCGTGCTCCGGCGAGTGGTACTTTCATAGGAGCTGCGCACGCATACCACCGCGCTCCTCCGACTGGGAAGCGCACAACAAGAAGAAGGGTTTACCTCAGTTAGAGGCAAACCCTTCTTCTTGTTGTGCGACTGCCTTTATCAGACCGGCGCTTTCTCGATCAGCAATATAATCAGATCATTTACATTCGTACCAGTAGGACCTGTAACAATCAGATCTCCACTGCTTGCAAGGGCCTTATTGGAATCATTGTTCGCCAACAACCCTTCCACGTCTGCATAGCTTCTCCTCATGCGCGCTAAGCTATCGCCATCAACCAGTCCTCCAGCCGCATCCGTAGGCCCATCCGTGCCGTCCGATCCGACCGATGCCAAGACCACCTGCGGCAATCCGGAAATCTGGAAAGCTGCTGCCAACGCCAGTTCCTGGTTTCTGCCGCCCAAACCATCACCTTTGATCGTAACAACAGGTTCCCCACCGGAGATGATGGCACACGGGAGTTGTGCATCTTCTTGCCCAGAGACAATTTTTCTGGCAAGCTTCCCAAGGCGTTCCCCTACCGAAGAAGCTTCCTCTTCAATGGCGGTCGACAGCAACGTTGTGTGATAACCGAGTGATTGCGCATGCATTACCGCCTCGCGGCATAAAATATCCACACTACCGATTAATGTGCTCTTTACATTATCCAACGATTTAGGCGTTTCTCTCAGCAAGGCTTTTTGTGCATTTTCCGACAATTTCAAATCGTATTTCTCCACAATTTTTTCCGCCTCTGTGCTCGTCGAAAAATCAGGGTAAGCCGGACCGGATGCGATCGTATCCAGTCGATCCCCCAAAACATCAGATAGGATGATGGCATGTATTTGACGAGGAGAACACAACTGGGCAAATTGGCCACCTTTTACTTCCGAGAGATGCTTACGGATTGTGTTGATTTCGACAATGTTCGCTCCACAATTCAAAAGTTGCTTGTTGATATCTTCCAGTTCAGCCAAGGAAATCTGATTCCGCGTTTTTTCAAACAAGGCGGAACCGCCTCCGGAAATCAAAAATATGATTGCGTCTTCTTCCGGAATATCGGACACATACTGCAAAATTTCAGTGGTTGCGTCGATGGACGCTTGATCCGGTATGGGATGGCCAGCCTCAAAAATGGTCACTCGTTCTATTTCACCAAGGGAATGTCCATATTTCGTCAAGACCATCCCGCCTTTGAATTGCTGGCCCAGACAATCGACCGCCGCTTTCGTCATGCGCCAAGCTGCTTTTCCGATTGCGATGATATGGATGTTTCCATCTATATCCATCTTACTTAAGGCATTTGTGACGGCTTTATCCGGTAATACCGCCTGAATTGATTGATTTATGATCTGCGTTGCATCATCTCTCAGTTTCATGTCTGTTCTCCTTTATGCTTTGTTTCATCAAGAAACGCGATTCACTGGATTGCCTTCCAAAAATGCCTCAACATTATCGATTGCGATATTCAACAAGCGTAATCTGGCTTCAATCGGCGCCCATGCGATATGCGGTGTGATCAAACAATTTTTTGCAGTGAACAATGGATTTTCTTCCGTCACTGGTTCTGTCGAAACGACATCCACTGCTGCACCTTGCAACTTGCCGGCATTCAATGCTGCCGCCAGATCTTCTTCGACAATCAACGGGCCACGTGATGTGTTGATCAAAATAGCGCTGGATTTCATTTTATCCAAAGCTGCCGCATTAATGATCCCTTCGGTTTCCGGGAATAACGGGCAATGCAAGGAAACGACATCGGAATGCTCCAACAGCTCATCCAAATCCACGATTTTAGTGTGCTCATTCTCTAATGCTTTATTGGCGAAGTGATCATAAGCTAACACTTCCATACCGAATGCGATGGCAATTTTTGCCACAGTTTGACCGATGCGGCCAAACCCGATGATACCCATTTTTTTGCCTGCCAATTCTATCAGCGGATAATCCCAGAAACAAAAATCCCCAGATTCCTGCCAACGGCCTTGTTTGACTGCCTTATCATGTTCACCGATATGATGGCAGACTTCCAACAACAGTGCAAAAGTAAATTGCGCAACAGCTGTCGTTCCGTAAGTCGGGATATTTGTAACGGTTATACCATGTTCGGTGGCTGCAGCCACATCCACAACGTTGTATCCTGTCGCCAAAACCCCTACGTAGCGTATATTCGGACAAGCCGCGAAAATTTCAGCCGTTAATGGCGTTTTATTTGTGAATACAATCGAAGCATCCCCGATTCGCGAGATAACTTCATCTTTCGGGGTGCGATCATAGATAGCGCATTCCCCGAAATTTTCCAAACGTCCCCAAGAGAGATCGCCTGGATTAAGGGTATAACCATCCAATACAACTATTTTCATTTCGTTTCCTCCTTGTTTTATAACAGACTCCACGCCCGGTTCAGCGTACGTTTAGCGTTCGCAATGACTACATCTGGATCTTCATCTTGCCATGGCTTCACTTCAAATGATAGCACTGGCGGATTGACACTATCAAAGAATCCTTCAGTTTGCAAGACTCTCAAAAAATCCAACAATTCCGGCACATCATTTACACTGTTCGGGAAACCGAAGCGTGGGTGTGTATCTCCGAAGGCTTCCGCGCCTTCTTTCAATACACCATTTCCCATGTGCAGATGCGTGACATAAGGTTTAGTGACTTGGATTGCAAATTTCGAAGTTTCATGTGTTTGCGGAATATGGGACAGATCCATCATCAATCCAAAATTATCCACAAGATTCCGCATTTCCGCGGCAAAGAAAGCAGCATAAGGTGCAGGCCCCATCAAAGATTTCTTATCGAGATCATAATCAAAAACTTCTAAAGTGATGCTCATGTCCTTCTTAGCTGCATATTCACAAATAGTCTTTGTCGTCTTGATCAGTTGACGGAAAGCTTCGTCCTTAGTGATTTCTTCATATTTACCAGCAAGGAAAGCTATCCCTTTTGCACCTAAGTATTCCGCTTCATCGATCGAATCGATCAGGATTGCTTCCGCCTTCAATCGTTCCGTCTCATCGATGGCATTCGGATTCAAACCAGCTGTCAGTAAGCGTGGTTGCGCGCCATAGCAGACTTTCATATGGCTGGAATCCAGCATTTTTTTGATTGCTACACGATCTTCATCCTTCTCGATATGCGAAATTTCGATGGCATCAAAGTAATCATCCACAACTATTTTTTTTACAGTCTCTACAATGTTCCCTTGATCTTTAAAGTTCATCGCTTGCGGATAGGCCATAAAATGGATCAAGCCGATCTGCAAATATTTATTCATTGGTTCTATCATGGTTTTCCCTACCTTCACTGTTTTGGTTGATTCCCGCTTTGCCTATAAAGACGGCAGCATTCCCGCTTGCCGAGTTCCACAAACGGAGATGCCGCCTTCTTGTTGCAGCGATTTTATACGAATTCTCTTACAGCCGCGATGCTTGCGCCCATTGAACAGTCTGTATCTTCGTCACATACGATATCGATAATGTATGGTTTTTTAGAGGCATACGCACGTTCCAAAGCTGGTTTGATGTCTTCCGGATTCAAGACACGTTCTGCTTCACAACCGAAGCCTTCCGCAACCTTAACATAATCCATTACACCTTGATTCTCGGGCATATATACTCCGTAGTCAAAGTCATAGCCATACTTTTGGTTTTGACGGATCAAACCTAAGTAAGCATTGTTGACGATGACAACAACCAACGGGATATCGTTGACTGCCGCAACAGCGATTTCTTCAACCATGAAAGTAAATCCGAAATCACCCAAAACGGCAACGGTCTTGATTCCCGGCGCTCCAACAGAAGCTCCGATTGCACCAGGGATGTCAAAGCCTAAAGTACCTGCTCCGCCTGATGGCAAATACTTTCTCGGACGGTTGATATCCTGCAGTTGACCGGACCAAATCTGCGTCAAACCACAGCCGGTTGTAAACATAACCTCATCACCGAACACTTCATTCATCTCTTGGAATACGCGCTGTGGTTTGATTGGTGTGCTATCGTAGTCAGTTTTTCGCTTCATGTCGATACTCAATTGCGGTAATTCCGACACAAGCCCTTTGGCTCCGAACGATTCCATTTTTTTAGCCTCAGACAGCAACGCTTCGATTGCCATTTTCGCATCCGCTACGATGCCGATTTCAGCCGGGATAATTTTCCCGATTTGGCTCGGTTCGATGTCGATATGGATGAATTTACGGCCTTCCGAATAAACTTTGATATCCCCAGTATGACGGTCCGTGAAGCGGCAACCGATTCCCAAAACAACATCCGCTTCGCTCAATACTTTGTTTCCAAGCGGGCCACCGCATTGAATACCGGCATGTCCTGCATTCAATGGATGATTAACCGGGATTCCGCCTTTAGCCATATAGGTAGTAATAACCGGTAGCTGCAACATTTCAGCAAGTTCAACGCATTCGCTTGTTGCTTCAGAAAGGATGACTCCGCCGCCCATAATCATGACTGGTGCTTTCGCTTCTGAGATCAAACGTAAAGCCGCTTTGATTTTATCTGTTTCTGGCGCTGGTCTTTCGATTTCATAAGGAACGTAGCTGTCGATGTCAAAGTCAATTTCGGCCATCTGTACATCCAACGGCAAATCAATCAGAATCGGACCTGGTTTGCCTTCGCGTGCAATCCGGAAGCCTTCACGGAAAATCTCGACGGTATCATTAGGATCCATGACACACCAAGCGCCTTTTGCGATCGGTTTAGCGATCGACACGATGTCCACTGATTGAAAAGCATCCTTGTTCAGTTGTGATCTTACGGATTGTCCTGTCAATGCCAAGAATGGAATGGAGTCAATGTTCGCAGTATAAATACCCGTAATAAAATTCGTTGCTCCGGGACCGGCTGTACAAGCAGCCACTGCCATTTTCCCGCTGGAACGGTAATAGCCATCTGCTGCGTGGGTACAAGCTTCTTCGTGTCTCATGACCATGTGTTTGATGGAATCGGATTTCTCCAAATATTTGTAGACTGGGTTGATGCCTGCACCTGGGATTCCGAAAACGTCTTCAATTCCTTCTTTTTCCAAAATTTGTACAATCGCTTCTGCTACTAACATATCATTACCTCCAAGGCATTTCACTCTGTGAAATTGATTTTTACTTTTGTGTAACCACAGTTTAGCAGAGGCTTTTCTCGCTGTCAACAACTTTTGAAATTAAATTTCTCTTAGTGAAATAAAAATTGAGTAATTATGATGGATATGGTAAACTGCAATCAAGAGAAATCCTTTCATGAAGGGGAGAAACAATGTGATCGAAAAAAAAGTCAAAAAAAATCAATCCGTCGAAAAAGTACTGCAGATCATCGAACTACTCGTATCCCAAGGTGGTGAAATGCGGCTTCAGGACATCGCGGATCAAGTAAATTCACCCAGCAGCACCGTATTGCGTTATTTAAGCACGTTGCATTCCTTCGGTTATGTTTACCAAAATGCCGACTCATCAAAATATGCACTCACTTTGAAATTGGCCCAACTAGGCAGCCTGGTGAGTGGACAATATGATATCCGTAACTTGGTCCATGATGACTTGGTTGCGTTGTCGAAAGAATTCCAGGAATCTTCCTGTTTGGCTATCGAAGAAGATCACGAAGTGGTTTACATCGATGTCATCAACGGGCCGGACAACATGCTGAAGACGATGCAACGGATCGGAAAAAGGGCTCCCTTGCATGCGACCAGCGTCGGAAAAAATATCCTTCAAAACTATACGGAGACGGAAATCGAGGCTATCCTGAAAGATAAAGGGATGCCGGCATTGACCGCCAAAACCCTCACAACATCCGAAGCTCTTTTCAAAGAGTTGGAAACTGTCCAGGAAACAGGCGTGGCGATGGATAACGAAGAATGCGAAATCGGAGCCAAATGCATTTCGGTGCCGCTTATCGATTACACCGGAAAAGTCGTGGCAGCCATCAGCATCAGCGGCCCCGTATTCCGCATGACCGATGAAAAAGTGGAGAAAATTAAAGAGTACATGCTGCGCATGTCAGAGGAAATCTCAAAAAAACTCGCCTATTCGAAATAAAAAAATAGCCCATGAGATTCTCCTTTTGAAAAGGAGAATCTCATGGGCTATTTTATTGGATTCAGTTTCTCATTTCACTTTCAATCCCTGCAATTGTTCGCAGAGATCGTCAAATGGTGTGTCCGCCTGCACCAAAGCCGCTGCCGTATAGGCTCCTTCGACGAAGGCAACATCGCAGATGATGAGCTTCTTGTCGGTCAGATCGCGCACCAGCTCCAGGTTCATCTTTGCGCTGCCCAAGTCATAGAAGGCCAGGATTTCCGGTTCTTTCATTTTGCCGAGTGCGCCCATAATTTTATCGAAATCGGTGCCGATGCCGCCGTCTTCCGTTCCGCCCACCGCCTTCACGTTTACATCCTTCGCTGCTTGCTTCAGCAATCTGGCCAGCCCGTCAGCGAGCTCAGCGACATGCGAAACCAACAAGATGCCGTACTGTTCACTCATCGTACACCCCCGCTTCCAGCATCGCTTCAAAGAAATAGCCGCAGGATGCCGCTCCGGGATCGATATGCCCGTTCAATTGCTCCGAGACATACGCCGCCCGACCTTTCTTCGCCTGAAAATCCTTTGTGCTGATGACATGCTCATTGATTCTCTCCAACGACAGGCGCTGGTTCCGGATGTCTTCCATGACCGGAATCCAAACATCCACCAAGGTCTTCTCCTTCAGTTCCGCGTGGCCGACCTTTTGGATTCCTTCCAGACCACCTGCAAGGCCTCTCAACAGATCAGCACTCTCCTGAAAAGCGCGTGCCATATGCAGAAAGGCTTGCCCGTAGAGAAGACCGGCTGTACCGCCGGTCTTCTGGATGAAGGACCAACCGGCCGTTACGAACAGCTCCGGCAAATCGGCAGGCGGCTCCTGCGCCAGTTTGCTCCGCAGCTCCCTTGCTCCCCGAACCATGTTGGTACCGTGGTCGCCATCCCCGATTGGAGCATCCAACGTGTTCAGATAGTTCTCGTTTTTTTCTAGCTTTTCGATGAACAGGCTCAACCATGTTCTGGACGTTTCGACAGTCAACATTTCCATCACCGCCTTGGATTCCTCAAGCACACGCTTTACATGCTATCTCTGCTTCCATTGTAACCGTTTTATGCAAAAACGACAATCCGGAGGCTCCTGGAGAATAGCCTGCAGATTGTCGATTCACTATTTTTTGCTGAGCATTTGCGCCGCTGCTTCATCCAGTATCACGGTCACATGCTTATGTGTCTGCAGAACGCTCGCCGGCAACTCTTCCGTGATTGGTCCTTCCAACGCTGCTTTGACGGCAGCGGCTTTTTCTTTTCCGAAAGCCATCAGGATGATTTTTTTAGCTGATAGAATTGATTGGATCCCCATCGAATAGGCAAAACGCGGGACATCCTTTTCATCTTCAAAGTAGCGTTTGTTGGAATCGATAGTGGATTGCCACAGTGCCACTTTCTGGGTCCGAGAATCAAAAGAGGTGCCGGGTTCGTTGAAACCGATATGCCCATTCGTACCGATGCCAAGAATCTGCACATCGATAGGATGCGCTGCAATGATTTCTTCAAATTGCGCACATTCTTCTGTCTCATCCGACAATCCGTCGAGCAGATAATTTTTCTTGAAGGGTTTGGCATCGAATAAATGCTCATGCATAAAGTGATGATAGCTGTGTGGACTGTCCTCGGACAATCCCATGTATTCGTCAAGATTGATCGATGTCATCCCTGAGAAATCAAGATCGCTTTCCCGCATGATGCGGTACAACCTCTCCGGTGTGCTGCCGGTAGCCAACCCGAGCACATTTGCCCCGCTTCCTATTTCCTCCTGGATTTTTTCGAATGCGCAACGACTAGCTTCTTCTGGATTCGCTTTGATGATTATTTCCATTATCTACGCCCTACTTTCTATTTTTTTGAATACTGTCTGTCCATAACTGATTGTCTGTTCCACCGTGAATGACTTCGAAAGCAGCACCATATCCGCGTCTTTTCCAGGAGCGATGCCCCCTTTTCGCACCAGGCCGAATTCGCGTGCCTGATTGACCGAACTCATCTTTACCGCATCCGCAATGCTGCATCCGGTAAAACTGATGATGTTCTTGAAAGCTTCCTGGAATTCAAGCACACTTCCTGCCAGATTTCCACTTTCCAGACGGGCTTCTCCATCCTTGACGATGACCTTTTGCCCGCCCAATTCGCTGATACCATCGCCCATCCCTTTGGCGCGCATAGCGTCGGTAATCAATTCGATGCGATCGGCACCCTTTTGTTTGAACGCAATCTTCACCATTTCCGGATCGATATGCAGACCATCGACAATCATTTCCGCATAGATGCCATCCTCCAGGAATGCATGTCCGGTCACACCCGGTTCCCGGTGGTGGAGTCCCCTTTGCGCATTGTAGAGATGGGTGATATGCGTTGCTTTGGATTGCTGCAATTGCTTGCGTAAAGCATCCGAATGCCCGACTGAAAGTACGATTTGGTTATCCAGGCAGTACTGTTCGAAGGCAGTCGCATCACTCGTCTCCGGTGCAAAGGTGACTAAGCGAATCAAACCGCCGCTCAAGTCCTGCCACTTTTTCATTAAGGCTGCATCCGGTAGTTTGATGTGCTCTTCGGGTTGCGCCCCCTTATGGACAACAGAAATGAACGGCCCTTCGAGGTGGATGCCTTGGATGACAGGATGTTTTTCTGCAGCCTTGCGGATACCGATCAATGCCTTCTCGATATTTTCAGTCGATTGCGTCATCGTTGTCGGAAAATAGCTGGTGATTCCTTCTCGGTGCATCGTTTCAATCATCCGGTTGATTTCATCGGCATCACCGTCCATGTTGTCCACGCCATATCCGCCGTGGCTGTGGACATCAATGAAGCCCGGCATGAGCCTGCTTCCTGTGGCATCGATCACTTCCTCGTCTGTTTCGGCAACGTATTCCGACATATCCCCGACTGCGCTGATTTCTTTTCCGAACCGGACAAACCCATCGGCGATGACGGTTTCCCCGGTATACACTTCTGCATGGATGATCACTTTTTTCATTTGTCTTTTCCCTCTTTCATCCTGAGCTTTATTTGACTTGCACAGCCACATAGACTAAGCCCGGCCCCTCGCTACTCCGCTTTTTTTGAATAGCCTTGCACATTTGCTCTCGTCAGATCCATGTTGTATTGGAAATCCTCGTCCTGCAACAGGAAGGTCGAGATCACATCGATCAGATACATCATCCCGAACTGCGTATTGACGAACACCGTGTTGTTGACGAAGCGCGAGTGGTAACCGAAGCACGTGACGTCCGCCAGTTTTGTCAGCGAACTGTTTTTGAAGCTCGTCAGCGCGATGATCTTCGCTTTTTTCTTTTTCGCGATCTCCAATGACATAATCAACTCCGGTGTTTCACCCGAATTGGAAATAGCGATCACCAATTCATCCTTTTTGATGATCGAGCTGTTGATGATCATCAGGTGGGAATCTGCGACCCCCGTGACATTCAGCCCCATCCGGATCAAGCGTTGCGCCAATTCTGCGGCGGTGAATCCGGAACTGCCGATGCCGTAGATGACAGTTTTGCTTGCGTTTTTGATCCAATCGACAACCGTTTCGATCGCTTGGTCCTCGATCATCTGATTGGTTTCATCGATGACTTGCGTATAATAGCCATAAATATCATCATAGACGGTCAGCATTTCTTTCGACGGCTGCTTGCTTGTCGCTGAGCGCAACGCAATCTTCATATCTACAAACCCATCGATGTTGATATGTTTGCAGAAGCGGGTGATGCTGGACGTCGAGGTATCCACCTTCGCCGCCAAATCCTTGATGTTCATATTTTTGATGGAAGCTTTGTTCCGGAGAATGTAATCCGCGATTTTTTTCTCATTTGCGGAAAAAGCGGAATACTGGTTTTGGATTTCCTCGATGATTGTCACTGCTTGTTGCCTCCTACTTTGCACAAACGTCAAATGCGCGGTGCGCATTTCTTGACTTCGCCTTTTCTCTACGCTGATAGAATAACACATGAAAATAGTTTTTTCAATTATTATTTAATGAAAATTATTTTCTTTCGCATTCCGGTTAGTTGCCTACCCTTATGCTCACCCGTTCACTGGAGGAGAGCAGCGGAAATAATCGCCAGCTCCGATGAGCAGCTTTAGCTCGGAGAACAGCGGTCACAATAGGGCTTAACTCCGGCGAAGTTGTACTCATCGGAGAAAAGTTCAGAATGCGAGATTCAACTCCGACGAAGCCTCCGTTCGCCGGAGAACGACAAAAAAACAACCGGGTCGCTTTCCGATTGTTTTTTCGTTAATCTATCCGACCTGTCTGACTTCCCAAAAACAGATCGGAAATGGAGCTGGTTTTACATTCTGTTCCGCACCAGCACATTCCTTTTTTCCATTTCCCGGATGATGAAATAAGCCATCCCCGCTCCTATGGCGGAACTGATCGCAAAGCTAGGAAGGAAGATCATCAATGCCGCTTCCATTCCCATAAAGAGTTGCGCCAACAAAGTACTCACCAACGATCCCAAGATGCCCGTCCCTACCCACTCACCCAGTGCAGCGTAACCAATTTTTTGCGTTCTGGCATAAAAAAGACCTGCGCAAACAGCTCCAATCATGCTGCCAGGAAAAGCAAATATGGTTCCCGTCCCCAACAAGTTGCGCAGTACGGAAACGCCAAAAGCCTGCAGGACGGCATATCCGGGTCCTAACCAGACAGCGGTCAAAACATTCAATAAGTGCTGCATCGGTGCTACTTTGGCAATGCCGATCGGAATGACGAATATGCTGTTGCTGACTACCCCCATAGCGATGATCAAGGCAGTGGTGACTAATTTTTTGGTATTCATTTGTTTTCCCCTTTTCAGTCTGATTTATTCGTTTTTCGATCCCTTTTTTAACCCTATCTTTCCGAACGCTTGCCCTCCTCCCTGAGTTTAACGAAAATAAAAAGACACCTCCCCTGAGATGTCTTGGAAATACGTACGGATTCCAGCTCGACCTCAGTTCCCTCCGCCAGTATGAACTGGATCAGGTTTGAAGGGTTCCGAAAATACCGGTCTCAGCGCAGTTGCGCACCCCTACTGAAATTAAAAAACGCCATATGATCTGATGCGAAAATCAGAAAATATAACGTTTTGATGTCTATCTATGCGAATAGTCAAACGCCACATTCCCTACGCTAGTATGAACTAGATCAGGTACAAAGAGTTCCGACAGCGTCGGTCTCAGCGCAGTTGCGCACCCCCAGTGTTTCTCATTCCATTCTAACCAATAACCTACGGAAACGCAACCCTATTCAGAGGCTCTTTCTCCCTCAGCGCTCGGATCCAACACGATTACTTTCCCGAAACTGTCTTGGCTCTGCAAAAATCAAGAAAATCTACGTCGCAATACGACCTCAACAAAGTACAAGATGACATTGACAAACAGACTCAACAAAATCGACAGCGAAGTGCCCCACAGCAGTTTAACGACGCTGAATGTCCGCAGGCCATCGAAAAGGACTGTCCCCAGTCCGCCGGCATTGATCGTTGCGGCGATGGTTGCGATACCGATCGTTGCGGTAGCGGCAATCCGGATCCCGGCGATGATGGCTGTCGTTGCCAATGGGATTTGGATTTTCCGGAAAATCTGATTTCGGGTCATGCCCATTCCGACAGCGGCTTCGATGATCGTCGGATCGATTTCCCGGATCCCCGTAGCAAAACTGCGCAATAGTATATATTGACAATAAATCACCAATACGATGATTGCTGTATTCCTGCCCAATCCCGTCAACGGGATCAAAATGGCAAACAGCGCCAGGCTTGGGATCGAATAAAGCAAAGATGTCAAGTAAATCAAAGCGTTCATGACCCGTTCATGATGTATGCAGGCCAGGATCACTCCACTTGCGATGAGGATGGCTATCAATAGCGTCGTACCCACTAACGCAATAGGCTGGGCTGCATGGTGGCCAACAGTAGTTTCTCATGGTAGGCATTCCAATAGGCAATCATTTCAACTCACCCCAAAATGCCTCATGTTCCTTTACGGTGGCGATCAAATTCACAACAAATTCCGTTTTCGGATTGCGTATGATTTCCTGCGGCGTATCAAATTGGCAAACTTTTCCTTTATCCATTATCAGCACTCTCGTTCCCAACTTGAAAGCCTCGTTGATATCATGGGTAACCAAGACAAAGGTTTTATCGCTCAATTCTTTATGGATCTTTTGCAGTTCCTTTTGCAGCTGCAGACGCGTAATCGCATCAACTGCTCCAAAAGGCTCATCCAGCAGCATCACTTTCGGATTTGCGGCAAGCGCTCGCGCAACGCCGACACGCTGTTGTTGCCCTCCGGATAATTCTTTAGGCTTTCTGTCGGCAAATATTTCCGGATCAAGTTGGACCAGCGCCAACAATTCTTTGATGCGCGATTGGATGTCCTTTTTATCCCACTTCAGCAGTTCCGGGACTGTCGCGATATTCTGGGCTACGGTCATATGCGGGAACAGGCCGATTTGTTGTACAACATAACCAATTTCCCTTCTAAGATCCACTTCGTTCATTTCGCTGATGTCTTCCCCAAAGAAGGTAATGTTTCCCGAATCTTCGCGGATCAAACGATTGATCATTTTTAAAATAGTTGTTTTGCCGGATCCGGAAGACCCCAGGACAGTGATGAACTCGCCTTCCTTGATTGCAAAGGAGATGTCATCAACCGCCTTCGATTTCTCTTCCCCATATAGCTTCGTCACATTTTTGAATTCTATCACGGTTTGCAGCATGCGGCCTCAATGCCTCCTTACTTTATCGAATCGAAGTATTCTTTGGCGACCTCTTCATATTCTTGGCCATCGACATCGACTTTGGCATTCAATGCGGTCACTTTTTCTGTGTCCAGCGTGCTGCTGATGTTGTTCAGGATTTCCGCCACGTCAGGATTCGCTTCCAATACTTCATTGCGGATTACTGGAGCCAAGTTGTACGGCGGCCAAAATTGCTTGTCATCCACCAAAACGGTGAACTCCTCTGTATTGGTCAGTTGTCCTTCTGTCGTGTAGGCTGGGGCGACATCCGCCTCGTCATTTTTCAAGACTTCATATTTCAGGCTGTTATCGTAGACCGTCGAACTCTTCCAGTTGAATTCGCCGTAAGCTTTTGCCAAACCCGGTAGGCCGTCTTCCCGCTGATCAAATTCACCCTGGGAAGCGAAACGAAGCTCGCTGGCATGCTCCTGCAGATCGGAAATCGTAGCGATGCCATATTTTTCGGCTACGCTCGTCTTGATGACCAGCCCTGCGCTGTCATTGGCTTGCGCATAATCCAACCAGGTCAGATCAAACTGTTCGTTATATTCTTTTTTGATCGTGTCATATACTTTCTGGGGATCGGTCTCCATATCCATCTTTAATACGACAAGCAATCCCGTTCCGGTGTATTCCGGATAAAGATCGATTTCATCGTTTATTACCGAAAAAACAGGATCCCAACGATGATGTCATCGTCAGGATCCTGCTTTGTGTGATACCGGCGGCCGGGGTCGAACCGGCACGCCCTCGCGGGCACTGGATTTTGAGTCCAGCGCGTCTGCCAATTCCGCCACGCCGGCATGATATGAAGCTTGCAATGTTCCATCTTGTTGTTATGGAAAGGCGGTAACCGGATTTGAACCGGTGATAGAGGTTTTGCAGACCTGTGCCTTACCACTTGGCTATACCGCCGAAATGCTGTTATTAGAAAAAAACTGGGCTAGCTGGATTCGAACCAACGAATGACAGAGTCAAAGTCTGTTGCCTTACCGCTTGGCGATAGCCCAATAAAGAGGGCGACCGATGGGAATTGAACCCACGAATGCCGGATCCACAAACCGGTGCGTTAACCACTTCGCCACGATCGCCATCATAAGAATGGAGGGAGGCAGATTCGAACTGCCGAACCCGAAAGAGCGGATTTACAGTCCGCCGCGTTTAGCCACTTCGCTATCCCTCCATCATATAAAAAATGGTCCGAGACGGATTCGAACCGCCGACACCTTGAGCTTCAATCAAGTGCTCTACCAACTGAGCTATCAGACCAACATAATAAAAAAATCAGAATCCGAGAAGCTAGCCATCTTGTCAGATGTATAGCCCACTTTCCAGAAACTTAAACGGCTCCGACGGGATTTGAACCCGCGATCTCCTGCGTGACAGGCAGGCATGTTGACCCCTACACCACGGAACCAATGGAGGTTGACGGGATCGAACCGCCGACATTCTGCTTGTAAGGCAGACGCTCTCCCAGCTGAGCTAAACCTCCATAATGCTGGTAAATATATGATCCGTACGGGAATCGAACCCGTGATACCGCCGTGAAAGGGCGGTGTCTTAACCGCTTGACCAACGGACCATGCTTTTATTTTTTTTTGATAAAGCTACGGAGAAGGAGGGATTTGAACCCTCGCGCCGCGTTAACGACCTACACCCTTAGCAGGGGCGCCTCTTCAGCCACTTGAGTACTT
>NZ_QAOM01000022.1 GCF_003051085.1 Trichococcus patagoniensis
ATCCTCCTTCCAACACAAAACAAAAGCGAGAATGCACAATTGAATGCATTCTCGCTTTTTTCAGATGTCAAGTCGCTTAAGTTAATGACATTGTCTCATCAATTGCTCGCTCATAGTAAGAATCTTGATTCTTGAAAATCATAACAATAATAGAAATAATTAAGAAAGTGTATATAATGCTCCAAATACTAAAAGTTGAAGGTGCGGGTGTGATTAGAGTTGGATACATATCAGAAACTTCTTTTTGTGAAAGACCGTTGATGACACCAAAAGCACCCATGCCATTTACGATTAATGTGAAAATCAATAAAATTGCGTTGATCCATGATTTTGTTTTAAGTTTCATTTTCTTCTCCTCCATTTGTCACAATTATGATTCAGCTATTGAGCAATATTCTTTTGCTAATTTCACATTTACTTTAGTTATGCTTCTTATGAGATATCAGATTTTTGAACAAAGGCAAGAATAGGTTCAATGTGTTTTTTGTCGACATAATTAGTCGGATGATAAAATCCTTCAAGAATAGCTTTCTGCTCTTCAGTTTTGTTTTTTTTCATTTCCAGGACTTTTCTGAACACGTTTAACATACTTTTAAATAGTCCTTGCACTTTTGAAAAATCAACACCTCCGGGCAGATAAAAAAACTTGTGAAATGCCAACTGTTCTTCCGTAAAATTGTTCCTCTTGATTACCTCAATATCTTCTCGTACATTGTTGTTACCCGCACAGGCAAAAATAATAATGGACTTGTCTTCAAACCATTTCAGGACTTTTTTGATTTGATTCATCTTGCCTATGTATACACCCGTTCCAAAAATTATGTTCTGATATTCGTTGATCTCCTCTTTTTTAAACTCCGAAAATTCTCTGATTTCCCAATGAAGTGCTTCAGCAATCCAAGTCGCATACTGAAAAGTATTTCCATATCTGCTTTTGTATAAAACTATATTCTTCATTTTTTCAGCCCTTTCATTACTTATTTTATCTACTATATAAGTTGTGAATTAAAGGATTGACGTAATCTTTCCGATCAGAATACTTAGGGGCATACCAGAAGGGCGTTCTTTATTTGTGAGAGCGCATCTTGTTAGTGCCTCCTCATCAAATTAAAGCTAGATTCTATACTAGTATTATACCGCATCTGATTAAATAAAAATGTCTATAATGACTAAATTCGGTTAACTTTGGCTAGTCAGTAATTATTGTGCAGCCTTTGCAGAGTCTAAGTAGTCCGCTAAAATTAAAAAACAGCCGGATCTCCGCGAAAAATCGCGGAGTATCCGGCTGTTTTTTAAGCTATTGGAGGTGTTCCTTCAGCGTTTGATACAACTGCATCGATCTGGACTAAAGCATCCATAGGCAGCGCTGCAACCGCAACGGTTGTCCGGGCAGGGATACCGCTTGGGAAAAAGGTTGTATAAACTTCATCTACAGCTGCCATATCAGCATAATTTTTAAGAAGTACGGTTACTTTGACCACATCGTCCATCGCATGATCGATACTTTCTACAATTGCCTTGATATTTTTCAAGCACTGTTCGGCTTGCTCTTTTACGCCACCGACCACCAATTTACCAGATTGTGGGTCCAATGGTAATTGGGCGGATAGATGGTTGTAGTGAGAGAAAGCGACAGTCTGTGTAGACAGTGCATTTTTTGGTGCATTTTCCGTATTTCTTGCTTCTATGATAAGTCCGTGTCTGTCTTCTACTGCTTGCGGAGGTGTACCATCTCCGTGTGACACTACCGCTTCGATTTGTACCAAAGCATCCAGCGGTAATCCTGACGCCGCAACGATTGTCCGGGCTGGGACATAAGCTACGGCTCTGGCGATCGCTGAGTCCGGGAAAAAGGTTGTATAAACTTCATTCACGGCTTCCATATCCGATAGGTCTTTAAGGAAGATATTGATTTTAACGATATCGTCAAAAGGAACATCGATACTTTCCAAAATCGCCTTGATATTCTTTAAGCACTGCCCAGCCTGCTCTTTCACACCACCGGCTACCACGCTGCCAGATTGTGGATCCAGCGGCAATTGCGCGGATAGATGATTGTAGTGAGAAAAAGCTACCGATTGTGCAGATAGCGGACTTCTTGGCGCATTCGACGTATTATTTGTAACCTTGATGAGATCGCCTGCTTGCGGTGCGTTCGGTATGGTGCCTTCACCGTGTGAAACGAGTGCTTCAATCTGCACCAAAGCATCCATAGGCAAAGCTGAAACTGCAACGGTTGTCCGCGCAGGAAGAACATTTGGGAAGAAGCTTGTGCAAACTTCATCTACAGCATCCATATCGGCACTGTTTTTAAGGAAGATAGTGACGGCAACCACGTCATCCATAACATGGTCAACACTTTCCACAATTGCCTTGATATTTTTCATGCACTGTTCGGCTTGCTCTTTTGCACCACCGACGACCAATTTACCCGATTGTGGGTCCAACGGTAATTGCGCGGATAGATGGTTATAGTGAGAGAAAGCTACCGATTGTGTTGATAGAGAACTTTTTGGTGCATTTTCCGTATTTCTTGCCAGTACTGCGTTGTAGCCACTCATTATAATTGTATCCCCTTTTAGATATATTTTTCTTGAGTCAGCAACCGATAAAGCGGTTACCACAGCTTCAACTATAGCAAGCTAGCTTTGTATTGAGTATGTGTACCTTGTGCGTTTTTTGAAGCAATCTGTACAATAGGCACAAAATCAGGAATCCATACAAGCAACAATGAATCGAACTACACTGGAGAACGCAGAAGATTTGAATGGCTAATAAATCCGGCCTGGGCGTAAACAACCACGGCGCATAGCACACTGCCGCCACGCAAAAAAGAAGATCGGCAGCGCCAACCAAATCCATGGTCAGTGCTGCCGATCTTTTTGTATACGTTTCCTTAGAACGGAAAGCTCGTTGCCTTAGTCATTCAGTACAGGGACTGTTTCAGGCATTACTTCTGGCATTGCACCGGCACCATCGTTTGAATCTGATTGTTTCATTTCTGCAATTTTGATTTGAACGCGTTCCATGGCTTCTTTGTCCAATGGATAGAATTTCATGAACGCCAACGCGATGAGTGTACCAACCAAAGGCAACACGGAAATCATGACGATACCGGCGATACGCAATTGTGGCGAAAGTGGTGTGTCAGCAGTTGGATAAGCTTGCGCAAATCCCACAGCGGCCAGGATCCAACCAATCGACATTGGTGCAAAGGAGGATGCCACTGAGTCAGTCAAGGAGAACATGGTGCTCAACATACCGGAAACATAACGTCCGGATACACTTGTTTCGTAGTCGGAGACATCCGCTGCCATTGTCAATGCCAAGCCTGACGGTGTGGAAGTGAAGCCTTTCGCACAAGCAAAAACGACTGTGAAGGCAACTGTCCATAATGACAAGTTAGAGAAGCTCAAATCGCCTGGGTTTGCAAAGAACAGCAAGCCGCCCAACAGCGCCAAGGAAATGACGGCACCTTGCAAGTAACGGACGTAGGAGTAACGCAACCCTCTTTTTTGAGCGATTGTCGCTGCAAAAGTTGTGAACAAAAGGTTAGGCAAAATCAGCACTAACGAGATTGTTCCGGATAGACCAAAGTTACCGAAGATGATACCGAAGAGGATCATCAATACAACTTGATCGCCGAACATTTGCGCATTGAATTTCACAAAAGCTGCCGCCATCGTCAGCATTTGCAAAGGCTTGTTGCCTTTAACGATTTGCCAGTAATCCTTGAACGATGTCTTGGTCGTTTTTTCACCGATACCGAAGAATTGTTTGTTGTCTTTTTGGGCAATACCAATGATCGCCAGAATGCCGAGGATCGCTGAGATGACCATGATTCCCGGAATGAATACTTTGAAGAATTCCGGTGTGAAGCCGCCGTATTTTGGCACCATCAGGTTGGCCACGACGATTTGGCCACCAGTGAACATTAAAGTCGTTACCCAGCCATCAACGATATTGAAGATCGGACGTTGCTTCGGATCGTTTGTCAAAGCAGCTTGACCGGCTTTTGTAACCGTCGCTTGCAAGGAATAACCGATCTTATGCACAACTAATGCTAACAAGAATACCGGAATTTTCATTCCTTCGCCCAAACCATGAATATTGAATAACACCAAGAATGAAAGAACAGTAATAAGATTGCCTAAAACCATAATGGGACGATACTTGCCGAATTTGGTGTCTGTTTTGTCGATCAAAACACCGATAGCTGGGTCAATAACCCCATCAAAGATACGGATGTAACCCATGATTTGACTTACGAATAGTGCGGTCAACCCTACAAGACCTGTGGAATAATAGGTGACAAAACCAAAAGCGAACAAATAAATATTTGTTGATGAGTTATTCAGAGTGAACAACACGATCTGCCATAGTTTTGCGCGGTTGTAATTCGTTTCGCTTAAAGACGCTGAAGCATTCTTTGACATAAAAATCCCCTCCATGATATGAAATTTTGAACTTACGAAGCCGAGTGGTTGTATCGCATTATGGAACTGCGTTTCTTTTACAAGCAAGCGTAATCATTTAAATAAAACTCGGTTGTAAGAACTAAGGAAAGAATACCATCAAATGGTAAACGGTTACAATCTTTTTATTGTTAATACTTTGTGAACGCTGTCATACATTTCTGGATAAGCGCGCCAAGACGGCATTTATTGCTGAGTTGAACACTTCTGTAAGATGGTCTGACGCCATTCGGGACTGCTTTGGTAAGGATTTTTTCAAATCCACTCTTGACACATACACTTTCACATATGCTCTTGGAAAAATGGATGAAAAAAGAGTCTAAATCAAATTTAAAGCCTTCTGCATTCATATTATTAATCAAGAAACGGGCAAGGACGTCCTTGAAGGAGATACCGTACACGTTACCTTAATTGAAAATGCTCCCACCACAAATCACAGGCATGGGTATTGTACAAGTTGAACGAGTAGCCAATCAGTAGTAGTCTTTCTCTCTATAAAAACGATAAATACCCCGTCCTTTTAATCCCCAACATAAATAGCCGGACAATTTGCGTTTCCTGCGCAAGTCATCCGGCTATTTATATCCTATATTTTCAGTCTATGTCTAATCTCAGCGTACGCGTAGCATGTCTGCTGTTTCGGACTACAAAAAAATTTCAAAGCTATTCAAAATAGCTGAGACCAGAATGGTAACGATCGTCATCCCAGAAACAAATCCTACTGCGCCAGGCATATAATTCGGCAGTCGTTTTGCCAGATAGCTTCCTACAGGTGCAGCCATCATTCCAGATAGGACGGCCGCTGCAACGGAAATCCAGATACCTCCACCCATCATCAAAATGATGCCGGGTACCGTACTCACTAAAGGCATAAATGTAGGATACCATCCGTCTTCAGCATATCGCTTACGATACAACAAAATCCCTACTGATGAAGCGATCATTTGTCCCATCAAAATTTCAGGGACGAGTCCAGATCCGTTCGTAATATGATTAATATTGATGAGCCAGTCGGTGATGACACCCACGATGACAAAAATACCAATCAGCTCATTCCCGTAAAACCATGCTTCCGAAAAATCAGCTAAGGTACGACGGATAGACCATAAAAAAGTCTCCGTATCCTCTTGCCTCATCGGTAAATTTGCTCGTTCCAGGGCAATTTTTGCAGTACTTGGCTTCATCCAAGGCAATTGATGACAGATGATCGATACAACAAAACCCACAAAAGCCATAGTCGCGATATTGGAGACCATACCCGGGATATGCAGCGTGGGCATGATGTATTGGTTCATCCAATGGGCAAACGGGAATGTAAATAATGAACTCAAGATAGAAATGGTGAATAATTTTCTCCAGCCCGGTCCATAGACAATCGTTAATGCAGGAGGCGTTCCAACTACTACGATAAATGTGGGCAACCACATGACGTCCTCCGAAAAAAAGCGGACAAAATTAAATACATAGACCGTCAGAAACAATGACAGCACTTGGGACGCAAACACCCAAGGCCATGTTCCCGAACCTGCAGTAATACCGAATCCTTGCCATTTTGAATTCTTTTTATATAGAAGCCATGCCAGGCAAGCACCGATAATCAGAAACAGTGTTGTAAAAATACCCCCATAAAATTCTCCTTCTGTAAAATTCATGAAGAAATAAACAGTCTTATAAAAATAGCTGTCATTGACTCTCGAGACCACATCATTATAGGAGTAAAAATCTGTGCTGTTTCTAATATTCACCAGAGAAAAATATAATATAAAACTTGTCGCAATTTTAACAATAAAGGCCAGTAACGGGCCTGTTTTTATATTTTTGGTGTCCATATATTCTCTCCAAATCAGAACCACTCAAGACGCATCCTGAGCGGTTCCATTTATTTTCAGTGAATTTTTGCTGCTAATGCTACCAAAGCTTCTTTAAAAACATTCATTGGAGGATTTGTCAGACCTGCCCCAATCATGCCAACACCTGGATCTTTATGAGCGATAGCGGTATTGATGATCGGCAACATGCCTGTTTCCATTACTTTCAGCACATCAATCCCTGATGGAATCCCCATGAAATTCAATACCGGAATGGTAATGTTTGGATTTTCTGCGGTCGTAATTTCTTTCATTTCTCTTGAATAATTCAATGCTTCGGCAACTGTCCCCCCAACTAATGGAACAATCGCTGGCGCTGCCGCCATAGCAAATCCCCCAATACCATAGGTTTCAGTGATTGCACTATCCCCCATATCCAATCCAGCATCCGCTTGGGTGTAACCGGCAAACATTGGCCCAATGACTCGTTGTGCTGGGCCTGTGAACCAGTTGTTTCCGCCGATACCGCTGACCCGAATTCCGAACTCCACGCCATTCCGGCACATTGTCGTAACAAGGGTACTGTTCTCAACGTTATGACCTGCATCCAACGCGCACTTGGCTGCCCCCATCCATGTAGGACCCGAGAAGTAATCTGAGCTTGCGATAAATTCAAAAACTTCTTTCATTTGTTCTTTTGTGAAATCCGTTTGTACAATGTAAGGTGTTAAGGCTTGCACGAGCAACGTGGTTCCCGCCACATTACGGTTATGACATTCATCTCCCATATGTAAGGCTTGTGAAAGCATCAAGCGTAGATCAATGCCTTTTGGACATAATTTCATCGCATCATGCAGCATAGGACCCATGACATCCCTCATCCAGACCAAGCGATCGATCACAGTTTGATCATTAGCCCCAAAACGCAACACTTTCGCAAGCTGCTCGCTCAAGTTTGTGTAGGCGATATTACCGTATGTTTCGTTTTTAATGATATGGACGTACATGCTTGCTGATGTCACGCCCGCCATCGAACCTACTGCGTCGTGTTCATGACAAGGCGAGAAGATAATCTCACCCGAACGCGCAACTTTATCTGCTTCTTCCAAATCAGACGCCAAGCCTTCGAAAACAATGGCACCTTGGATCGCTCCTTGCATCGGGCCGCACATGTCTGCGTACGCTATTGGCGGTCCTGCGTGCAGGATGGTATTTTTAGTCATATTCGGCATAACGTTGAGTGCCTTATCATATCCAACTAAAACGGGTTTCGATTGGATAATACGGGAGACGGCCTCTTCATTTGCTTTTTGGATTTTCTCAAGTGTCCCTGGTTCGTTCAACCGATCCAATAATTTCAACAACTCCGCGTCTCCTCCTGCCGGCGGTGCCCAATTTACTTGATGAGATTCAATCCCTTGCTTTTTGAGATCTTCGTTAATAAATTCGATGCCCACGTTGACTGTGTTTACTTTTGACTGAAACAATTCATTTCTCTTTGTCATATTTTTACGCTCCTTTGATGAATGTTTTTGCAGCTTCGCACAATTGATAATTACTATCCACAACGATCACGCCTAATTGTTCAAGCTTTTCCCGTTGTTCGAAGACATCTTGAGGATCCTTTTCGGTCCCTAGAACATACCCAATAATCGCCAATTCTCTGCCATCTTCCTTGGCAATGGCTCTCGCCTCCTTGATCGCATTCTCCAAGGCGCCCACAGGATCTTCATGGGATCCATAACCGAGCTCAAAATCCAAAACAATTGCAGCTACTTCTGGATCATTCGCTTCTTGAATCAGACGAGAGATACGAGACGTTGGGTCGATCATCGGATGCGGTCGTCCTTCAGTAAAGGTATCATCACCGAAGTCAATCAAGGTATTTCCTTGGCTGACATTCAGATCCGTTAACTGCCCTTCTTCAAACTTACTGATATTGCTGTAAACGCTTACCGAACTGTCCATCAGCGCATACAGCAATTCATCGCAGAGCGTTCCCCCACAAAATAGCCCCCTGATATACTTTTGAGACTCTTTTTGATTCTTGGCGATCTGTTGTAGCTCGCTTGCAGTCGGATCCGGGAAAAGCACGGTCTCTTGCGGTTCCATTTGGCTAAATGGAATGACTTTTTCGACCGCATCCAAAGAATTTTTGGCATAAGTCACATGTGATAGGGCGGAATCGGTTTGTTCACTTCCAATAAAGTAAATCACTACCGGCTTAGAAGTGTTTTTTAATTTTTCAAGAATTTTATGTTCCACTTCTTTTGCAGGTGGTTTCGAAATCAATAAGATAGCTTTTGTTTGTTCATCGGTCATAAGCGCGTCAATTCCGTCCAACATCATAATGCCACCGATTTCGCTGGACAAATCACGTCCACCCGTGCCGATCAGTTGGGATACACCGAATCCCTTTTTATGAATTTGTACACTGACTTCTTGACTCCCGGTTCCGGACGCGCCGACAATCCCGATGTCTCCTGCGCGGACTTCATTCGCAAAACATAAACCAACACCGTTGATGATGGCCGTTCCGCAGTCAGGTCCCATCATGAAGAGTCCTTTCTCATGTGCTTTTTGTTTTAATAGCAACTCTTCTTCGATGCTCACATTATCACTAAATAACATAACGTGTTTATCCTGATCTAAGGCTTTATTTACTTCACGATAGGCAAACTTCCCGTTGACTGAAATAACGACAATGTTTGCATCCGGATTTTCATTCAGCGCTGAATCCAGCGTTTTATAGCTCAGGTCTTTGGAGGATGCTTCTTTTTTCTTTTCAAAAAGCGTCTCCACTTCTGCTAAGACTGCTTCAGGATCGGCTTCGTCCACTAAATCCAAAACAATCATTAAATCTCCTGTTGTCACTTCATCCAGATCGGCTGTATACAAGCCTACATTCCGGATGACTTCAATATTCATATCTGTCCCCATGCCGATCATTGCCGCCTTAACGGAGTCCAATTCGTTCGCGCGGGTTGAGATTGTCATTAATGTCACTGAATCAAAATAAGTACTTTTCTTAATTACTGTTTGAATAGCCATATTCAAACTCCTCTCCAAATAATTTTAGTCCAAAAACAATCCCCCATAAAATATCACTGCCGGATGTCGATCCCACCTGTTTCAAATCATGTATTGCTTTCGTTATCCCCTGTTCTTCACCTTTCGATGCAGCAATAAAGATGTTTTGAATGGTTTGCGAGAAGCGTCCCTCCACTGCTTCCCGGATCTCCGCGTAACTTACGGCATTTGTTTTTGATTTCGCACTATCTTTTAGTTGCAAATAAAAAGAAGGAAAAGATTTCTTCGCATATAGACTGGCAAAGAGTCCCGTTATAAAATCATCTCCGGTAGGTGTCAACCCGATACCGAGTCCTAAAATCCGCAATAACTGCTGATAGGCTAATTCTTTTTCATTTCTCAGCCAACAGTTTTTAAATCCATCCATTTCAACTACAATTTTTTCCCTTGCATAATGATCCATTGGGTTGATTACGGGTATTTTTTCACTGGATTGAGCAGTGGCTTGACCTTTTTCGAAAATCCCCAAAAATACAGCGCTTTCATTTTCTGGCAAAAAAATAATCGGCAGACATTCAAATGCAGCTTCCTTTTCAAGTCTATACGTGCGACTTGGATTTTCAGCGATCAATTCGCTAGCTCGGATACCAATGAAATCGTGTTCGAACCATTCCAAACTATCGCAATCAAAAAGAATGGTGAGCGGTGCCCTATCCAGCCTTCGTGTAGCGACGGTCAATAAAATTTCATTATTTATTCCAAAGTTTATGCTGTTCTTAAAGGTGTGCATTCTTTCCAACCGCTGATCCTCTAACCGAATCGGTATTTGTTTATCGAAGGTATGCACTCTGATAACGGTTCCTCCTTTCAATTTATTAACTACTCATAATATAACCCAAATTTTTAAAAATAAAATGGACACTCCTTACAATAAAAAGTGACTTTTTCTGGTTACTTTAACCAACAGCGTCCAATGCCGGGTAAAGCAGAAGCTTTTATCCCGGCATCCGGCGGTTCCGTTTTTTTCAAATCATTTTTATTCGTGTACCTATTTTTTGCTCATCAAGCGGTTCATTTGTTCCTCGAACAAAGGATTTTGAGGCATAATGACTTTGGCTTGGCTGAGTACTTCTATTGCAGCTGCTGTATTCCCAAGACTCTTCAGACTGTTCGCCTTGTGGAACAGATAGTCTACCCGATTGGGCAATTCATCCAACAATTGATCCGTTTCTTCTATGGCTTCCTCATGGCGTCCTAACTTCCTCAAGAAGTTGGTCTTATGGTAGCGAAGAAATTCGCTGTTGGTCGAACGGACTCCCCCGTCCAAATAGTCTAGCGCTTTTTCCGGGTTGTCTCTTTTATTTTCTAAATTTGCTAAATAAAAGGCAAACTGACGGTCCAATGCAAGTCCTTCGGAATAATAAAAAGCGCTGGCGGAATAGTCTTTGATCATTTCAAATGTGTAGCCCAAGAAAAATAATTTTTGAGTATCATCCGGTAACGGAGCGATCTGTTTTAGTGCTTCAAAATACTTCTCTGCCCGCAATAACGCGCGCACATCTGCATAACCATCTGAATACGGCTTCTTTAAAATAGCCAACACCTTCGTCTGGTGAAGTTCCTCTGCGTAATCCAGTGCATTTTTTCCTGAAAAATCTGCTATTGTTACATCTGCTTGTGCCCGCAGCAGTTCAAGAATGATTTCCTGGTATAAAAAGCCACCATCTCCGAGAATAACGGCTTCCAGGAGAGCCGTCCAACCGAGACGATTGACATGATCAACCGGCACCCCCGCACGAATGGCTGCTTGCACTACTTTTAGATAGCCTTTTTCACTGGATGGCAACAGCGCGGTCCCGCCAAACTGATTCGTCTGCGTTACTTGCGGCTGATAAGCGAGCAGCAATTGAAAGACATCTGAAAAACCATTGGCCGCTGCCGCAATGAAGGGCGATAGTTGGTCTCTATTCTTTTGATTGGGACTGAAACCGGCATTCAAGCACGCAGCCGTAAGCAAAAGATCATTTTTTTGCACTGCATGCATGAGCGGGCTTTGCCCATGCTCATCGATACTGTCCAATGGCGTCTTCTTTAAAATGTTTAGTGCTTCTTGTATTTTATGATTATTTGCTGTCATATTTTCCCCTTCTTCCCAATAGACGTACTGTTTATTAAGGATTGTATATTTTGCCTTTGTTTATAAGGATTGTATATTTTGCCTTTGTTTATAAGGATTGTATATTTTGCCTTTGTTTATAAGGATTCTTTCTTGCGATTGCGGAGCTCTAGCAACAGCTTCAGCACTACATGACGCATTCAGTAAAACAAAACTCGCTTCATCGCCGACTTTGGGCCACTGATAGACTGACTCCTGATCAAGAGGCGTCACACCTTCCGTAATGTACGCGAGGCTTTCGCGCAGTTTTCTTTCGGTGGTCTTGCCTGTGTACTCACAAAATTCTTTTACCCGTTCTAGCACATCGCCCGATCCATACGGACCCCATGAGTCATAAAAGCCATCACACCCCATCCCGACAAAAACACCCGCTTCGGTCAGAAGATCGATAGGGATCAGTTTTCTTTGCAGACTGATGGGAACCGTCGTCAAGATTTGAACATTGTTATCCTTCAAACGTTTTGCAAACGCCCGTTGTTTGCTTTCGCCGATACCATTTAACCCAAACGCATGACTAAAACTCGTTTTCCCTCTGTATCCCTGCTGTTCCACCATCCGCAGCCAATGATCCATTGTATAATACCCTAAATGACCAGAATCGTGGAGATGAAAATCCACATCACTTTGGTATTCTTTTGCGATATCCATCGTTAATTGTAAGGACGCTTCGATATTTTTATCGATCCCACCTGGATCCAGCGCGCCCAGCATCGTGGCACCTGATTGTAAGGCTTGCCTCAATAAGTCGGGCACTTCCGCATGCCGTAACAGACCGTGCTGCGGAAAGGCAACAATATCATAGGTGACGTACTCCTTGTATTTGTCTAAGGCTTTTTTGACGCCTTTCAGATTTTCCAAGCGAATAAACGGATCAATATTCACATGTGTCCGAATATGATTCACACCATTTTTCAGATGCCGTTCGATCATGGTTTGTGCACGCTGCTCTATTGTTTTTGCTAGCTCCGTCAATTCTGCTGCTTCCATTTCTAAGCGGTGATCCAGGTTTTTGGAAGGACGGCTTGCTTTCCATTCTAAGGACAGATAAGTCTTATCCAGATGATTGTGTAGCTCCTTAAATGCCGGTAGAGCCAATTTTTGCTTGGCGTCAAAACCTTCTCCGTCGGGTTGCCTGTTCTCGGCAGCACTGATTTCAACAACTTGTCCTTGCTCATCCACTTTCAGATGGAAAAGACCGGTCTCTGTCTGCACTCTGCCGTAAGAATCCATACTTTCTCCCGTTTCCAACCGAACATTCCATATCCAATTCATCCGCGATAGGCTCCTTTCAAGTCAATATCAGTTTTGTGAATAATCGTTCCGTTTGAAATAACAGTAGAGATGGGACATTGGCGTGCAATCAGATGCGCTGAACTGACGGCATCCACCAAAATGGCATTGGCACTATCATCTATTTTGGGCCAGATACGCGCGCCTTTTTCACTCAGGGGCGTTATCCCACCTGTCGCGAATTTTAAAGATTGGCCTATCCGGTACTCATCCACCCAGTGAAACCGTCTGGCAACTTGATTCAGTTTCTGAACAGTATTTCCTGTACCAAATGGGGACCAATGATCGATTAAACTATCATGCCCGAATGCAACTTGAATCCCTTTCTTATCCAAATAAGCAATAGGCAGCGTAATCGGATCGTCTCCCATCGCAATTGTAGTGGTGACGTTTACGTGATTTTCTGCCATTCGTTGCACCAGCGCGTCACGTTCAGCACCTTGGACTCCCGCTAAAGCAAAGGCATGACTGATCGTTACGGGTGCTTGAAAGTGATGCGCTTCGATGGTGTCCACGATGCGATGCATTTCAAAAGCTCCCAGCGTATCCAAATCATGAAGATGGATATCTATGCCTACACCATATTTTTCCGCCAGTTCAAAAGTCTTCTCTAAAACCCCACCGATATCATGATCCATCATAGCCGGATCCACTCCGCCAATATGAGTCACGCCCATCGCGAGCGCTTCTTCCATGACCGTTAAGAAGTCCTCTCCATTTCGCAGCAGCCCATGTTGAGGAAAGGCTACGATTTCATAGGTGATTCTGTCTTTATATTGATCCAGCACTTCTTTGATTATTGCAACGTGCTTCGTTTTCATTTGGGGATCAACATTTACATGCGTGCGAATGTGCGTATGACCATTCGCAATATAATGCTGAATCATATGATGGGCACGGTCTGCTGCGCTTGCCAATTGTGCGGGCAATAACACTTTTTCTTCTTCTAACCGGGTGAATATACCGTTCGCCGCTTCCGAGGGGGCGTGCCACTCGCCACCAAAATAGGTTTTGTCCAGATGCACATGCATTTCTTTTAGCGAAGGCAGCAACAACTGGCCTTGAGCATCCAGAATTTCGGCTCCGTTCGGGTCTATCTGTTCAGCAAACTTAACAAAGCGCCCGTTCTCGATCAAAAGCGCCCCGATTTCTGTTTGGGTGGCTACAACGGTCTCGTTCTCATACAAGTAACCGGCCTCTAATCGTACATTTTGAATCAGCAGCTTCATACGCTCACTCCTTTTTATCTTTGGATTTTATCTTACTGTAACAATACTTTGGCATCATTAGTACAGTTGAATCAACAAAAATTGTCGGTATTCATTTGTATAATATAACCAAATCCATTATACTGTTTGAAAAAATAGAAAGGATACGCATAATGAATATAACCGATTTCCTAGAATTACCAACCTCACACGATTTTAGGTTAGTTGCCGGCGAAAAAGGCAGCGCCAATGACATAACCGGCGTCAACATCATGGATAATCCTTTCGCAGATGATTGGCTCTCTGCGGGTGAACTCATCGTCACTTCTGGATACTTTTTTAAAGAGAGTTTTGAAGCTCAAAAAAAATATTTTACGCGTTTTAAGGAAATGAATATTGCGGGCGTCTGTGTGAAACCACAACTTTTTCTGAAAGAAATATCACCCAATTTAAAGGCACTCTGCAACGATTTAGCTCTCCCTTTGATTGAAATTCCCTATGGTATCGCTTTCTCTAAGATCATCAAAACGGTTATGCAACAAATCGAAGCGACATTAGAGAACGAAAAACAAATAGCCCTTGATATTCACTCCCAATTTTTTGAGACTAGCTTAAATAGTGGCGGCATTGCCTCGATTACCAAAGAATTACGAAAAATAATCGGGAATCCTGTCGTGATAACGGCGAGCAACTGGCAGATTATGGCACATGAAGGATTGAATGGACAGCTTTTGGGAACATTGGATAATCATCAAAATGAATACGTTTTCCCGCATCATCTTTTCAACGATTTGCCTGTTAAAACAGAAAAAATAAAGCATCCTTTTTATCGCAATATCGAGAAGAACAATCAAAAACTACTCTGCTGCATCACGCCCATCTACTTTAACCAGACGCACTATGGCTATGTGATCGTTTATGTAAGCAATCGTCCTCTATTGAATATGGACTATATTGCAATAGAGAGTTGCACGATGTCTTTAGCGTTGGAAATTGTTCATCAAAAAGAAAAAAATCGCATTGAAAATCGTATTTATAGAGACTTTTTATCCGATTTACTCGCTGGCAATTTCAAAACTTTAGAGGAATTAAAACAACTGAACATGACCATAGACTACGAATTGAATTATGCAGCTTGCATCTTCACCATTCATTTTCCTGAAACACAAAACAAGTCTGTTCTGGAACTCCGTCGAGAAGAAGAAACCATGGAACAGATCCTGGGCGCTTGCCAAAGATATACCCAGTCCAATTTTTTGCCCTTCCATCTCTTTAAACGCGGACATCAACTGGTCGGGATTCTGGGTACGGAAAAGAGGTTAGCTACCGGCGCCTCACAATTACAGCAAATCACCATTCTAAAGAAATTGAAGCTGTTTTTGGAAGAACGGTTTTCAAACACACTTCAATCCGCTGTGGTTGTTGGTTCGACTCAACCGCTATTATCTGTGAACCAAAGCTACGATGAGGCCGAAAATATCCTCAAATCTCTTTCCGATGACAGGAATGGGATTTATTTTCTAAATGATTTGTATTTAGAAGCCTTTTTGGTTAAGCAAATATCCGATCCAGATTCTTCGGTATTTATAGATTATTTTTTGCATGACCTCATTGCATATGATCAAGAAAACAACTCGAATTTAGTGGACACGTTGGATGTCTTTTTGAAAAACCATCATAACATTGCCTCTGCCTCTAGGGATTTATTCATTCATCGCAATACGCTCTTGTACCGATTAGATAGGATCAAAGATATTCTCAATTATGACTTCAACGATGCGAATCATACCCTGTCGTTACAATTAGCTTTAAAGCTATATGCAAAATACACATAGCGCGGTGCATCAATTATTCAATATATTTATACACAATATGCTATAATCAAACAGAAACCGTCAACAAAAAAACCAAAGGAGACTATCATCATGAAGAGACAAGCTTATACCGCAAAAGACGTCATGAGTTCAGGCCCTTATTCCCATGCGATAGACGCTGGAGAATATATATACGTATCCGGACAGACTGCCAAGAATTCTTTGACGCTGGAAAAACAGGACTTGACTATTGAAGAACAAACGGAAGAATGTTTCAAGAATATCAACAGAATTTTAAACGAACTGGAACTTACAGAAGCGAACGTCGTAAAGGCAAATGTCTATCTTACGGGTATGAAGCATTTCGAGAGGATGAACGAAGTGTATAAAACAAAATTTACCGAGCCTTATCCTGCCAGGACTTGTGTCGCAGTTTTCGAATTACCGCTCGGTGCGGATGTGGAAATAGAAGTCGTGGCAAAAAGATAACATTCATTCGTTCTTTACGGAGTAAATAAAAATAAAGCAAAAAATACCTCGAATATAATGAATGAAGCCCGCTCGTTTGCTTATTCATTATATTCGAGGTGTTGTTGATTTAATCGTCTATTTTACCGAGTGGTGACTTCTATGTCACTAGTGGGAATTTTGGTTGGTATATCCATTGGTTTTCAAACTTAACTTTTCCAACGCTTCTTTACTGACAATGAAATATTGTCGGCCTCTTTTTTCCAATAATCCTTCTTCACGGAATTTGTTGAGCGTGTATAATAAATGTCGGTAGCTTACTCCCACATATTCCGCTGTCTCCGTAAGTTTTTCTTGAAAATAGCCATTATTTTCAATTTGAAGAATGTATTTTGCTAATCTATTTTTGAGTTCATAATCTTGCATAGCTGTGTAATGATCTGTTCTTTTAAGCAATTTATCACCTAAATACTTTGATAAATGCAGAAGAAAAGCATTATCCTCCAGCAGCTGTTTTTTCGCTGATGCTAACGGAATCACCAAGCACGTACAGTCATTTATAGCCACAACATCTTTTAAATTTTTTTCTACCTCAATTAAAGATAATTCACCGATAAAATCATCTTTCTTTAGAAACTGAATCAGTGCGCGTTTTCCGTTTTCATGCACTAAATAGATCTTTGCCCTCCCATCCAACAATAAAAATAAGCAGCGAATCTCTTCGTCAAAACGCACAATATATTCATTGCAGGAAAATTTGCAAATGTAAGCTTGATGTAACATTGCTTCCGGAAAAATTGCTTGCATGCTTCTATATACATCGACAGATTGTGCAGCATACTCTTTTAGACGAATCTTCTCCAATTTGTCACCTCACTATGATATATCTCCTATTATTATATTCTGATATGCGATATATTACAAAGAAGAGGTGGAGAAGAATGAACAGATATAAACATATCATTTTTGATTTAGATGATACACTACTTGATTTCCAAGACACGGAAGAGCAGGCTTTAAAAGAAATTATCACGTTGTATAAATTGCCTTACAACAAACAGACTATTGCATGTTATAAGGGTATTAATGATAGGTTGTGGTCTCAATTAGAAGAGGGCTTGATTTCTCGCGAGAAAGTTTTAAAAACACGCTTCTCTTTATTTTTGAAAGAATTTCAGATAGATGAGAGCGGATCAAAAGTTGAGGCGATGTACCGCGAGCATTTAAATCAAGGGCATTCAACCATTACCCACGCAACTGAATTATTAAACACGTTAAGTAGGCAGGGATACAAATTATATATTGGAACAAACGGCGTAGGCAGTACGCAAAGAAAAAGATTAGCAGATTCCAAGCTGCAAGGCTATTTTGAAGATATTTTTATATCCGAAGAAATCGGGTATGAGAAACCGAATGCTCTTTTCTTTCAACATATTTTGGATACTTTGAACACAGGGCATAAAGAAGAATTTTTAATGATCGGGGATCGCTTGTCCTCAGATATCAAAGGGGCTCTCAACGTAGGAATGGACTGTGTCTGGTTCAACCGTAAAAAAAATCAACCTGAGCCATTAGCACCTAAGAGCACGTACACCGTATCAAATTTAATGGAAATAGCAGCATTATTAGAAGCATAAGGGTGAGGGGAACTTTGCCAAGGACATACGGATCATAAATGAAGACTGCCTCCCGATACACTTATCGGGAGGCAGTCTTCATTTAATGGTCCATTTTGAATCCAAACTTAGCTTCTGCTGAAATGCCAGGAAAAAAGACGGATAGTCTATTCCACCTTTAAAGCTTTTTCTTTCGCTAAATAGAATGGTCGCAAATACGCAACTGTGTTGGATAAAGGCAGCACATCCGCACTTAGGTTGATGTTCAGCACATTTTTTAAATAGTTCCGTCTGACAGAAATACGTTCCCATAATTCCGGATAGAATTTTTGTATTTCATGCTGCAGATTTTCGTCGGCTATAGCAACGCACTCTTCGGCACTCACTCCTGTATACCCAGGCACCGATGGAATGATATCAATTTGCATAATCATTCCACTTTTCAGTTTCTCAGAAGAATCTGCATAGATTGGGGATGCCATCCATTCTTCATCAGATGTCAGGTGCCCAGGATTCAGGTGCCAATGATACTCATTTTTTGGAAAAACAGCTTCGATAATCTGATACAGTTCATTTCCGGCCATTCCAACTTTTATATTTTCCAGCCAACTTACTACAGCCGCGAAATAAGGTTTTGCTACGGCTTCCAAATAATCTCTTTGCTTTTCCGGAAGTTGCTCTGCTTGCTCAACCACAAACCCGGTTCGACTGGATAAACCACCTTTGAATCCAGTGGTCAAGGACATGGGATCGCCCAATTGAATTTCTTTGTGAGTGGGATATATATTGGCAAATTCAAAACGCTGTCCTGCCGCCGCAATCGTCACAACTGAATTGTACTGTCCATCGGCGTTCAATAGATTTCCGATTTCTGTTTCTTTGCAGCCCGGTTCAATAGCATTCATGGCACGTAACATACAGCGCGACGACAGGTTAGCGCCATATTCGTAATGCGCGATTTCGTTGGCATTATTTGTCGTCCGGGCTCCGTTATCCCCAATCATCACATACGCACCATTAAACAAATCACAACCTGCTGGGATTGTATTTTTGAGGGCATCTACGATAAAGTACGGCACATCAAACAGAGTGGATGGATTGCTTTGTTTAGTTGTAAACATTTTCCAACCAATCACGCCGATCCGTTTCTTTTTGGCGATACCCAAATCAAGGAATATGGATTCGAGTGTTTTTTCATTCTCCATGGGTTGGTTAGGCAATGAAAATTGTGGGTAATGAATCAAATCTGCCGGAACACGTGAATGCGCACATAGCTTTAAATTCTCATTGCCCAGAATCAAGGTAAATTTCTCTGGATTTTCGACAACCAATAGGCCCTCTTCAAAACGGGGAATAAAACCGGTTAAATACTCAAAATTGCCGGCATGTTCCTTATCCGCGTAAATAACCAAAGCTTCAACGTTTTCTTCACTCATTCTCTGCAACAATTTTTCTTTTCGTTCAGTAATCGTTCCAGCATTTAAAAAGGTAGGGGCGACACGCTCGAACACTTGCGGCTCGGGTATACGCTCTAATGTAATTTTTCTGTTCAGCATACTATTCTCCTTTTTCATCTTTGATAATAGCCTCTACGACATTTTTAAATCAACATCCGCATTCTTATTGTTTTGATTGCCTTACAGCGCGGTAACGATAGGCCTTCGTTACCGGCAAGAATTTTACGAAAAAAATAGGCTGATGCCTACCGCCATTCATCTCTCGCCTACTCATTGGGCTGCGTCCTTTTCATTCCTAGAGGTAGGAGTCTTCTGGCCGAAAATGATAAATGGCACTACTCTGTATCCCCGTCGGAAATTGTTTTACTCTTTCAAACAAAGCCCGTGTGAGGCCACCTTTAACGATATCATATTGTTGAGCACTAATTGCTGGCTTTGAAAGGCCTTATTCTGAATTTTTATCTTCAAGATTGAGTAAAAGGAGTTTTTCCGTTAATAAGGTCTCATTTCCTTATTTGTTGTTTTCATTTGATGCTTTTACAGTTGCCTCAACCATATCTCTCAGCATTTTTTGGGGGGCTTTTGCCTTCACTATACCACTAGTGCATCCAACTCCATCAGCTTGCAGCAAAATTGTTCTATAGACATCATCTGCCGTGCTTATTCCAGCTGCTTGCATAACTAACACATTCGGATTAAGACTCTTAACAGCTTCGATTGTTTCTTTAACATAGCTCTCATCACTTGTTTTACCGGTACCAATTAAATCTGAAGGTTCGCACAGAATAATATCGGGATTTAGCATTGTGATTGCCTTTGCCTCTGCAATTGAATCTGCACATACAATTGTTATCATTTCAAGTTCAGCTGCGCGCGTAATTGCTTTAGCTAATCCGTTCAGAGTTAAGGGACGTTCAGCGTGATTTAGAAATACTGCACGTGCACCTGCTTCATAAAGTGATTCGGGTAACACATGACCCATTCCTTTATCCGGATTAATGCCATCTAAATGCTGAGCTGTCACAATAATATTTTTGGAATTTGATGAAACGGCTGCAATATCGGCGAAGGGCGCGGTTACGAAAATTGAAATCGGAAATTCTTCCGCTAGCGCATCTGCTTCTCTAACTAGTTCCAATAAGTTTTCTCCAAACAAATAGGATTTGGGGTTAAAAACAAAGAATGGTGTGTGGATATTAGTTTTTGCCATGATTTTCTCCTTTCATTTATCAAATGCTCGAATTTCCCTAACTAACTTTTCAATATTTTCTTCTTTTGTTGGTACTCTTCGTCAGATAATTCTCCTTTTGCATAACGCTGATTAAGGATTTCAAGTGCCTCATCTCGGCCATTTGAAGTTGTGCCAGCATTATTGCCTCCCTGGACTAGTTTCATCACAACATACACGATGATAACTATTAAAATTACTAGGAGGATAATCATCATGAAAATTCCCCAGCCACCCATCATGTTATATCCGTAATAATTCATCATTTTCCCCGCTCCCCTTCTGCTAATGTTCAGAAATCACTTGTTCCAAATCGCCATGCCAATCATGGTGCCAGACTTCTCCGGTAAGGTCATTGACACTCAACATCCCGATTACTTTGTCGTCTTCCTCGATATGAAAAGTGTAATAACCATAAAACGCGTGCCCCTCACCCTGAACAGAAAAAGTTGCCCCAAACTGGCTCTTCACAAAATCGTCTGCAATTTTGACTGCTTCTGTCCGGTCCACATTTGCCGTATACGTTGTGTTCGTATTGTAGCGTAAGGAGCCTCCCATCATCATGCTATATTTCTCATTCCACATCATGTTGGGACCTGGCTCGGGGTAAATCTGTCCCGTGTAAGGATTGGCCAAGATTTCCATTGCCCCTCTGCCGGTATCTTTCTCTTCCACTGAAACGTAGTAATCCGCATCGGTGAAGACAAAAATATCCGCCACTTGAAGGTTATTCCCATAACCCTTCAAGTAATTTTCCACATCCGACAGGATCTGGTCGGGTGTCAATTTCTCATTACTGCTGTTCTGGTTGCTGTTGACTCTGCCACCCATCATGCCGTTGCTGTAATACCCTTGATTGTAACCGACTGTTCCAACACTTTTTGTGAACATAAACATCCAGATGCTGTACCCAATCAATATGGCAATTGCACCAAACAGAATCACACCCCACACTAATGGATGCTTGTTTTTCATGTACTCGCCTTCTTTCTCCACTAAACCTTTAAAGCGATTCTGGAGCGGTAGTTCGTCTTTTGAAGTTTTGATAAATTATGCTTACAGAAATCCGTGGCATCAACGATCGTCTCTACATTGTTAATTATAGTACCCTTGATTACTAAACACCAATTCGTGCTACTTATGAATACGTTGAGAATTTGTTAACCCTAATATACCGGAGCAATGTGTAGATTTAATGGAGATTTGATTCTTCATACGGTCTACATAATCACCTAGTATGCTATGACTATGAAATCAAAAAAATAATCCGGAAAGAAGGATATAGACTATGCAAATAACTTTATTTTTCATTTTAATACTAATGGTTCCTGTTTTGACGATGGTAATCGTAAGTGCAGTTCGTAAACATAATTCTGCTTTAAGGGCAGATGTAAAAAGATTGCGGGTAGAAAATGGGGACTTGAGAAAAGAGCTTCTAAAACGCGGCATCATCGAATATGTTTAATTGTGATCGAAAAAAACCATAAGAAAAAGCATGCAGACAAAGGTCTCCATGCTTTTTCTTATGGTGCATAAATACGAACATAATGGGAATTTGATTCAGCTTAGATGGTTAAATTCAATTTACGCGCTTCTTTTTTTGTTTCCTTGTGCCAAATATAAAAAAGCGAACCCGTATAGGCGTATTGCAGAATGAATTGCAGTATTTCCGGCTTTGAATACCATCCGAACAGGACATACAGAGGCAAGCCTAGCAGTCCTTCTTTATGGTAAAAAACGGTCTCAGAGAGATCAAAAGCTTTTATGAACAGCGGATTATCGCTGGATAACAGGTTCATCGAGCCAAGCGCGGACAAACCTTCATGAATGCCATAACCAAGCAAAAAGCCGGCTTGCAGGATAAGATAGGCCAAAGTGATGTTGAACAGAATCCTCAAGTTGACTTTCACCAGCGAATGATTGATCAGGACTGCCAAAACCAACGCTGCTGCAATTCCCGCAAACAAGGCTGCGAGTGCGTACTGCCCGGCAAAAGTGAAGATTGCGACCTCTACTCCTTCACGCGCCACCATTATGAAAGCGACGCTGGCAATTCCAAGAGCAGATAGGTTTTGGCTGACACTGGTTTCCACAGTCGAAACCATGTTTCTGCCGTGCTTGATCATCCAGTAAATGAACGTAGTAACCAATATCAACGCAACAAAACTTGCTCCGCTCTCCCATAATTTCGCCACTTGATCCATTCGGTCGATCGCTTTGGACAGAATATAAAGAATGCCCCCGATACCCAGTGAAGCAACAATGCCACTGATTGTCCCGTAGTAAACATATTTTCGCAACTGTTCATTTTTGCTTTTCCTTAAATACTGAAGAATGATGCTGACGATAAGGAATGCTTCGAGGCCTTCCCTGAAACCCATGATAAATGCGGGCAGAAATGTATCCATATTGATTCTCCTTTAAATGTATTAGTCCAGGCCGTATCAACCCACAACTCAATTGAGAATGATTCTCATTTACATCATTATGGGGGCATCTGTTTGACTTGTCAATGAGAAAATTCTAATTTTAATAGATATCGTTCTATCCGAGTCGTTGTCAGAAAAAATGAAAGAAAATGGAGCTGTATGGGAATAGAATTTATAATGAGATAACCCGTCAAAACCATTTTGGTGGGGATGCACTGGCATCGAGGGCTCCTATGTATACATATGTATACGTTTATTTACATATGTGTTATAATAGTTGCATATTAAAGGAGGCGAATTTCCATGGCTACAATCAGAATTGATGATGAACTCAAAAAAGATGCTGACAAAATGTTTGATGAAGTTGGGATGAATACTTCAGTTGCAGTAAAAATATTTCTTACGAGATTTGTCAAAACAGGTAAATTTCCCTTTGAAATTGAATCCTTCGATTATCAACCAAATGAAGAAACAAAAAAAGCATTTGAAGAAACTACTGACATGATAAAGAGATCAGATTTGGAGAATGAGGAAGATTTAAACAGCTACTTCTCAAGAATGAAACGAGAAGCAGATGAGGAAATGCATGCTTAATTTCAAAACAACTTCAAGGTTTGACAAAGACTTAAAAAAATTAATTAAGCAAGGTAAGCCAATAGAAAAATTACAGTCAGCAATGAATTTGCTGATTTAATGAAGAGGAATTAGGAAGCGAGTTCAAACTTCATCCATTAGAACCAAAAAATCAAATACCTAAGCGTTGGGATATCCATATTGGAGGGAAAAATAGCGATTGGGTGTTAATTTTTTACTATGCGCCTTCTCGTAACACTATTATTTTTGAGCGTACAGGCAGTCATGCAGATCTTTTCAAATAGACATAACTCAACTTTTACATCAGAAAAAATAAAGAAGATGACCCGATTGCTTATCGAGATCATCTTCTTTATGTTGCATCTTGCATGCCTTTTTTTCATTAAATTATCCTATAATTATACCAAAAAGAGAATTTATAAAGATGAATGAATTTTCACCAGGAGTGACTTGTTTATTCAAGAAAGCGAAGGGAAAAATGCAAAAGACAAAAAATCAGGCTCAACTATATGCTTTTGTTACAGTGCTGCTGTGGGCATCGGCATTTGTTTTTACAAAAATCGCGCTGACTTACTATACCGCAGAAGCGATAGGCGTTCTTCGTTATGTGATCGCCTCTCTATTATTTATAGCAATCGGAATTTTTTACAAAATTGGATTGCCGGAGAAAAAGGATATCCCTAAATTCCTGCTAGCCGGCGTTTTAGGTTTTGCGCTATATATGATCACCTTCAACCAAGCATCCAAATCGCTGACGGCAGCAACGGGCAGTGTTGTCATCGCATCAGCACCTATCCTGACTGCTCTGTTCGCACGAATCATTTTCAAGGAAAAAATCAAGGTCTTGGGATGGATCGCAATCATCATCGAATTTTTCGGGATTCTGATTTTGACGTTATGGAACGGCATCCTTTCGGTGAACGCAGGCATTTTCTGGATGTTTGGCGCAGCTGTCTGCATCAGCGGCTATAATCTGCTGCAACGTTCTTTACTGAAAAAATATTCTGCCTTACAAGCAACAGCTTACAGCGTTTTGGCTGGAACCCTATTTCTGCTGTGGTTTTTACCGGATGCGACAGTACAATTCGGCAATGCCCCTCTCCAGCAATTGTTGGTGATGGGTTTTCTGGGTGTTTTCCCAAGTGCACTTGCGTATATGTTGTGGTCAAAAGCACTAACGATGGCGCGAAAAACAAGCGATATAACGAATTATATGTTTGTTACTCCTTTATTGGCCGCTTTTATGGGCTTCCTCATAATGGGAGAGATCCCTACCTTGGCGACATACGTTGGTGGGTTGATGATATTTGCAGGATTGTTGTTGTTCAAAAAATCCAATACGTGATTACGCGAAATCATATAGAGCAGAAATGGTATGCAAAAAAGCACAGAAATCAATCTGTGCTTTTTTGCATGCAAGTATTTGTCATTGTCCCGCAAACGCGCCTATTGGAGTTTCAAATCTCTCAAAGCGTGGTAACGATCGGCCCTTCCTTCGTCACAATGATCGTATGCTCGTATTGCGCTACCATGCTTTCTTCTGTAAAGAAGGTCCAGTCGTCATCTTCAACTTGGAAAACTTCCTCTTCGAATGTGGAGATGAAAGGCTCGAAGGCGATGACCATGCCTTCCTTCAGAATTTCGTCATCCCAGCGCGAGTAGTAATTGAAAATATGGTCCGGTGCTTCGTGAATCGCGCGTCCGACACCGTGTCCGGTCAGGTTTTTGATGACCGTCAAACCATGCCGTTTCGCCACATTGTGCACCGCTTTTCCGAGATTGCTTGTTTTTCCGCCCGGTTTTACCTTCGCCAACCCCGCTTCGAATGCTTCTTTGGCAACGTCACACATTTTCTGCAAAACTGGATCGCCCTGCCCGACAACAAAGGAAATGCCGGTATCCGCAAAATAACCGTTTTTGGAACCTGAAACATCAATGTTCACCAGGTCGCCTTCCTCGATGATCCGATCGCTCGGAATCCCGTGCGCCACTTCTTCGTTTACGCTGATGCAGGTGTACCCCGGGAAATCGTATTCTCCTTTTGGTGCCGACACTGCTCCTGCCTTTTCGAAAAGCGCCTTCGCAATATCATCAAGTTCCTTTGTAGTGATTCCCGGTTTCGCGGCTTCGACCATTTCATCACGGATCGCTCCGCAAATGCCGCCGATTTCCTTTAATCCATTAAAATCCTCTTCCGTCTTTGCAATCATCTTATATCCTCACTTCTTAAAGCATTTTTGATTATCATTCCAGTTAGATTTTATCACAAAAGGAACGGATTGTTCCCCAGCGACATAGCTTATTTAGGGAATGTTAATTATTTCTCCAAATTCCCTTACTCTGCGATTTGAGGCAGCAGGTCTTCTGTATCGCTCAGATTATATTCCGTCAGCGAGGAACTGCTGACCATGGTGTAGGACTCCCCAGTCGTAGGCACCGCAGTAGATTCGGAGTGGAAAGCCGTCAGGAAACCTTCTCCGTTGATTTCATAGGTGATGGTGACACCTTGATAGTTGGTCTCCTCAATTTCCTGGAGAAGGGTTTCCATTTCCTCGATGACTAGCTCTTCTTCGTCGTCCTGTTTCAATTCCTCAATGTTCTGCTGGATCGCTTCCACATTTTTCGCTTTTATCCTCTCGACATAAGCGTCGTTCATGGTGAGTGTATATTCCTTGCGGCCTCCTGTATCCTCAACTTGGCTCTCCGCAATATCCGCTTCCACTAGGTCATTCTCAAAGAGCGAACGCAAGAGTTCTTGCAACGCAAATCCAGTTGAAGAAACCTCCACCCAATGCGTTTCCGCTTGCCCGGGTACACTGATTTTCTGATACTGCTTTCCGCCGATTTGAGACGTTTCCGTGGTATTCGTTTCATCGAAGGAAGTCTTCTGATACCACTCATAGTCATACTCCGCTTTTTTCACGAAGGCCCCTTCCGAGCTTTGGTCGAATGGCTTTGCTTCACTATCCAAGGAGTAACGTGTCTCAAAACGAGCATTTTCGAGTTCCGCATTCTTCTGAGCCGCATTCCCGATTGACTCCACGACACTCATGGTGGAAGTGGAATCGCCACACCCACTCAATAGCAGAATACTTGAAAGGAAAAATATTGTTGTTACGATTGGCTTTTTCATCATTTCCCAGCACCATCCTATCCGGTTAGAATATCTATTGTTGATAAAAATTAGATTCTTTAGTGGGTTATTTCTTTTTGAAGTGCACAAATTTTTTCATGATCCATTTTGAACAGAAAAATCCTATCGCCGTAGATCCGAATAGCAACAGCAGCGAAGGAAGTAGCTTGTTGAGTCCCTCGCCATAGAAGTAATCGTGAAAGATCTGCATGCCTGCGAATAGTATCGCGGCGGAAATGACACTGCCAATCACATAATAGCTGATTGTGTTTAGGGAACTGGTCTTATGATGCATCCGCTCATCGGGATTGTTCATGCTTCCTCCCGAATGCGTAAGGTTCGGGCCATCAAACTTATTGTTTGCTCCTTGGCCAATATTGACCCTCGAATAAATGGAACTGTCCACATTGCTTTTGTCATCGTACTTTTTCTGATTGTCTCGCGTACTCATTCATCCACCCGCTTTCTTTTATTGCTATCTCTTTTTTAAGAAATAACGGACGATCCAACCTAGAATTGCGATAATAGCTAGTGCGCTTATTAACGTCCACCCAGCATCGAAAACTTCAATCATGGCCCTTACTCCTCTCTGAGAATAATTTTATCAGTCGAATAAATCGTCCCTTCAGAAACGTATCCCATTATCCAATCATCAAATTCAAAAGAATAGTCATAACAATAATCTAACGGACTCTCCTTCACTGTAAAATAAATGACATAGCCGCTTCGGGCACTCTTGTAATCTTTCCGAATTTTTTGTATCTGAATATCTTCTTCCGCAATCCCTTCTTTTCCCTCCAGCAACTCATAGAGATTTTTTTGCGCGATGTAGCTTTTCAAAGGAAACTCATACGCATAGAACCCTGTTACCAATACGATCAGGGAGCCGAGTACAAACCATCCAGTTTTCAGCCTTTTGATTTCAACCATCTCCTTTGCATAAGTGTTGCTACTCTGGTGCACTCAGTGTCCATTCGCATCAAAAAAAATCATCATACATATTGGAGCAATAACGTTGCGAATAGGAAGATTGCTGTAAAAACATAGAGATTCCAGCGCCGGCCCTTGTTCTTTTTCGATTCCTCAACACCGAGTACGCACATGAACAAGCCCAAAAAGAATAACGTGATGTTCTGGTAGGTAAAATCTTTTGTCCACAGGCTATACACACTCAGGATAAGCACCCCTGCGCCAAAAGTGATTTTCAAATTTTTTGTGTTTTGCATGCAGTTCTCCTCTCTGAGTCAGGTACCTTTCCAGCGCACAGGAATTCATACAATACAAACCGATTCATTTTAGCCACCACTCCTCAAAAAGCTACCTAATCATTCCCTGAAAATTGCAGAACTTAATTTTTACCTAGAATTACTTCTACTTCCTCCCTGACTTCGAGAGAATCTTTTTCGTATATAAATTCAACATAAATTGTTTCTCCCACTTCAATCTTCTCAATTTTCAGCACGGGACCAATTAATTCTCCTTCAAGCGGCGATGTTCTAGTGTCGAGGACACCATACTGATTTTCTCCAACATTAAGGGAGTAAATCAGATTCTTCTTGCTGTCATAGATTCTTATGCCTGCACCACTGACTACTTCCGCTTCGTTCTCCAATGTTTCAATTCCGTAAAGTTGAAAAGTGGGTTGCACATAAGCTTCGGTCCCGTTTGAAACCAAAACAAAATTTTCCAGCGCAACATCTTTGGTACGAGCATCAAATGAAAAAACTTCTAGTTTCTCATTACTTGAGCACGCGGCCAGCAACGCCATACTTATGACAGTTAACAATATTTTCTTCATTAGTTGCCTCCGGGATTCTGATTGCTTACATGATACTTTGCCTTTTATAATAGAGCGTTTTTATATTTGGTCGTGGTGGATGCGGCATTTTTTCAAGGACTTGTATCATCTCTTTGATAAGAAATGCCGCTATTCGTCAGCACTCCCATTTCCTCTACACTTAAAACATCTTTTGTTTTGTATATTTTCTTGTCTATACAAACGATAGGTAAGATATCCACTCCATGGGTTTCTATTAAATTCCAAACATCTTTATTTTCTTTAAATTCTTCTTGCGAATGTTTTAAAGAATACAGAAAATAATTATTGGAATCTTTAAATAAGTCTTTGTACATGCTTAGCGAACGCATTATTTCAATAGCTACTTCCACTTTTTCAGACTGTGCGTTCATTTTGTCAAACACATAATATTCAATATTCATAATGAATCCCCCAATGCAACTCTGCCAACACGAATGGTATCCGTCTTTTATTTTCGGATGAGGTTATCCAAGCATCCGGAAGAAAATAAATCAATTATAATGCAATAAATGACTATAGAAGCACTACCGATTATCTTCAACATATCTATGATACCGCTAATCCATTTTTTTCGCGAGAATTTCATCATGTATCCCCCTTAAAATTATAAGCAATTTGCTGACTCTTTGACTTTTCCACTACACCGTCGACCGAAATATGCAAAATGTAACTAGGTTGATGCGTTGCGGAAAAGACTTGAAAACCATTAATATCAATGCTTTCAGCTGATTTTTATGAAATCATAGTTAGGCGTCCCGGAAATACAGGTTACTTTTGAGGCTACCTATTAGGTGTTATGCTAAGCTATTTATATACCAAATAATAAAAATAGGAGCTGACATAACAATATGGATTATAAAAAAAAATTAATGCAACCGTTCTACGACTTTCCAGGTGTAAACATCATGAATTCGTACAAAAAATTTTATCAGAACCATCCGTATCTTAATGTCCTAATAAGTTTGTCTATAGCAAGTCTAATAGGAATTGCTATAGAATACATCATTAACAGAGATTTCATTGGTTCAGGGTTCTATACAGCATTATTTTTAATGTTGCTTCAATTGTTAAGAGTTAGACGTGAACAAAAGAATCTCAAATAAAGGAAAGACCATGAAAAAAATCTACTTGTTTGTGCATATAGCGGTACTCCTGCTCTTCCTTCTGTATTTCGTTATAACACCTCGTCAACCATTGCCTTTCTCAAATAGGGTCCATCTATTTCTAATAATAAGCAGCGCGGCTATAGTATTGGGGGCAATCAAACAAAATAACCGGATCAGTATGTTTTGTGGTGTCAGTGTTTTTGCGCTTATATGCGTGAGTTGGATTGTGCAAATCATGAATTAGCTTTTTACCATATAAAACAGGGGAACTTCCTTTTTGGGGAGCTTCCCTGTTTTTTCATATTGCATTTTTGTCATTCCCCAAAAATATTTGTCCGTGTTCGCTTTACAAATACAAACATACGTTCGTATAATAGAGACGTAGAGATTGGAGACGATTTTTATGTATGAAACGGAATTGGTTTTTGATTATGCGAAGGAACCCAGTCGCGACATTCTCTGCATCGACTGCAAATCCTTCTATGCGAGCGTGGAATGCGTGCGGCGCGGGCTGCATCCACTCGAAACGAAATTGGTTGTCATGAGCTATCCGTCCACCGATCCAAAAGAGCGCGGCAGCGGGCTGATCCTGGCTTCCTCCCCGGCTGCGAAAAAGGCCTTCGGGATTTCGAACATCAGCCGGGCCAGGGACTTGCCCTTCCCCTATCCGCCGGGCTTGGTGATTGCACCGCCGCAGATGCGGCTGTACATGCAGAAAAACACGGAAATCAACAACATCTACAAGAAGTATGCGGACGAAGCGAACCACCACGTCTATTCGGTCGACGAGAGTTTCGTCGACATCACCGGCGCCCAGAAACTTTTCGGGAAAAACTCAGCTTACGAAATGGCCAAACTCATTCAGGCCGACGTATTGCAGACGACCGGCATCTACACTACGATCGGCATCGGCGATAATCCTTTGCTGGCTAAGCTGGCGCTCGACAATGCAGCCAAACACCAACCGGATATGATTGCGGAATGGCGCTATCCGGATATTCCCGAAACTGTCTGGAAAATTCCCGATATGACGGATTTTTGGGGCATCGGCAAACGGACCCAGTTGCGGCTCAACCAATTGGGCATCTTCTCGATTTATGACCTGGCGCACACCAACTACTATGATTTGAAAAGCCGGCTCGGCGTCATGGGTGCACAGCTTTACGCCCACAGCTGGGGAATCGACCGCAGTTTTTTGGGCCAAAGCGTTAAAGTCGGCTCCAAATCGATCGGCAATTCACAGGTTCTCAACAAGGACTATGTGGTGCGCTCGGAAATCGAGATCGTCCTGATCGAGATGGCCGACCAGGTGGCGACGCGCCTGCGCAAATCCGGAGCCAAGAGCCAGCTTATCAGCTTGAGCATCGGCTACAGCATCAACTATATCGACCAATTGGGCCGGACCGGCTTCCATCAGCAGTTGAAAATCCCGCCCACCAATGCATCCAGTGAGCTCGTGGCCCATATTCTGATGCTTTTTGGACAGCACTATAAAGACCAATCGATCCGGAACGTCGGCGTGGGCGCTGGGAATCTGATCTACACGGATTTTCTGCAACTGGACCTGTTCCAGAATCCTGATGAACAAGTTAATGAGCAAAAAAAGGACCTGATTGTCGATTCGATCCGCAAAAAATACGGGTTCCGCTCCCTCGTGCGGGCAGTCAGCCTGTTGGAAGGCGGCCGCGCGATAGCGCGCAGCTCATTGGTGGGAGGACACGCGGGCGGCATGGCCGGATTGGAGGAAGGTGAAGACAATGCTGAACGAACCAAGAGAACGGACAGATAAGGTATTTGAGGACTACAACGACTACCATGACCGCGGCATGATCAAATGGGTAACGGCCTACGCGATGGATGAACTTGTGAAATCCATCTCTGCAGGAAAAGCGGAAGCCATGAAGGATATCCCGACACTTCCCCAGATGAGCCTTACCGAAATCGATGCATCCTTGGCGGAAGCCTTAAAAAAAAATCGCCGCGTATCGGTCCAATTGAACCAAAAGGACCGCTTCGGGCGCCAAACCGAGTCCATCGAAGGCTTTTTCAAGGGCTACTGCGGTGAGGATGAAATCCTGATCGGCGAAGAATGGATTGCGCTCGACCGCATCCGGAATGTGCACGTCCTGTACGAGGACAAATGGTCCAGCGTGGCGGTATTCAGGCAAAATCGAAACTGATTCAAAAGGAGAGCGGCACGCGAACGGCCGTAACAGTGCGATTGTTGTTTTTTTTGATGCAAAGGCTTATACTCAAATCAAAAGAGAACGCTTTCTTTTTCTTGAGAAGGAGGACATCATCATGACTTATACCATCCATACTAGCGTCCATTCCATTGAGGAGTGCAAACGGGCGGTTGAGGAACTGCATAAAAAGGGCTACACGAAGGAACAGATCACCTTGGTGACGAACAACGCCTATCAGGAAGCCATTTTGGAGAATTGGGATCTTCGCGGTGCGGACGGTGCGATTTTCTCAAGCCATTCGTTATTGGAGAAGGTTCACTATCTTTTTAACCTGAAGCAATACGAAGATTTCCAGAATAGGACCGGTACTTTCCCCGACGGCAGAGACTTTCTTGCAGACCGCATCGCTGCCATCGAAAACGGCAGCATCGTCATCATCACAAAGGAATCGTACGAATAAAAACTTCCTACTCGACCCCATCAAGCAGCTCTCTAAACCATGAAAAATGAAAGGACTGATGTGATATGCCAAAATTTGTGGCAGGTTCGTACGCAACCATCGAAGCTGTGGAGGAAGCCATCAAGGGCTTGATCGAAAAAGGGCACAAGCAAACAGATTTCCTTCTGGTTACCAACTCTCAGGATAAAAAAGAGCGACTGGCAAAAGATACCGGCATTGAAGTCATCACCGAAACCGGACACGATGAGAACTTTGATTGGAAAGAACTCGCCCCACTCTATCCATCCTTCGATGAGGAAGCACTATACGAACCATCCCCTCAGCATCCTTATACGCAGATGACACCGGAACAGGAAGAAGAACAGGAGCGCAAGATGCAAGGATACTTCTCCGAATTGGAGGAAGGGAATATCTTGATCATCGTTGACGATTCGGAGCAGTAGCGCCCCGATTAACGAAAGAAAACAAAATCAACGCAAAAAAAGAAGCAGGAGAACCGTTGGACGGTTTTTCCTGCTTCTTTGTATAAGTTATAATAACTTACAGCACATGGCGATACCTACTTATAGCTGCTTCCTTCCGGATCTGACTCAATTCATAAGATCGCCATTGCCATAAGGCCTTTCGGCATTTCTTATCATACCATAGCCAAAAATAAAAAGCTAGTCTTTGTTTTCAGCCTGCATGTGTTCGCGGAGATGCTTCCGGCTGTTTTTCTTGCGTTCTTTGCGCAACGCTCGGAAAAAATCCTGCAGCATTGTCCGGCACTCTTCCTCCAGAACGCCCCTCTCCACCTCGGTCTGGTGGTTGAAACGCTCGTCCTGGAGCAGATTCATCAAAGTGCCTGCTGTCCCGCCTTTCAGGTCGGATGCGCCGTAATAGACTTTCTTGATCCGCGACAACAGAATGGCGCCGCAGCACATCGGGCACGGCTCAAGCGTCACATAAAGCTCCGCTTCCTCGAGCCGCCAATTCTTCTTGAACGCATTGGCTTGCCGGATCGCCGTCATTTCCGCATGTGTCGTTGCATCATTCGTCACTTCGCGTTCATTGTGGCCGCGCCCGATGATCTCACCTTTCCAGACGATCACCGCTCCGATCGGCACTTCCCCGATTGCTGCAGCCTTTTCCGCCTCCTTGATGGCTTCCCGCATATACTCTTCCTTCAACTCATCCATCTTCCGCTACCTCGTCCCTTTTGATTCCTTTAATCATAGCATATTTCCGATTTTTTTCGCAAATTGGATATATTAGTGCTAGAATAAAATGAAAAGCCTCCCATGATGAAGGCAGCCATCCAAAAACGAGGTGACAGTTTGAACCCAAACGAACTCCAACAACTATTTCCCGAAGCTAAAATCACGGCTGCTCCCAGCCTTGGACCGGACTATTTCACCTTGCCTTACAAAAAACAGTGGGTGCATATCCCGGAACATACCTTGAGCGGCCGGGAAAAAGTTCTCCTGAAAAATCTGCTCAGCAGGGACGCTACGCCCTCCGAAATCCCGAATAATCCTTGGGCCCGGTTTCTGTTGGGCCACTCAAGCGAAATTCCGCCCGGCTTGGCGCAGACTCAGCTGCTCCAATTCAGCCTCTCCTACCGGGAAGAGGAAGCGGGATCTTTCGACCAGACACTCTGGCTCGATGCCTTCAGCCAAACCTTGCCGCTAGTCCGCGAATGCTTCTTTCTCGATGACAAAAATGGGCTCTTTATTCTGGACAGCCCGGAACCCTACTGCATCGACGAGGAATTGGCGGCGGTGCTCGATATTCTGGATGATGACTTCAGCCTGCGTACTGCTTTGTATCTGGGACAACGTTGGCCTGTCGATTCCGGCTTGCCGCTACTTTTCGAGGAAGAGCGGAAAATCTTCGCGGTCAGCCGCACGATCGCGAAAGGCAACAAAATCACGACCCTTGCAGCCATCGCGCTACCTTACTTCCTATCCGGATCCGGCAGCAAAAGTCTGGTACTGCTGGCCTTGCAGACCACGATTGGTTCCGTCGACGGCACACACGAGCTGATTGCGGCCATGTGGCGGAATCAAGGCAATCTATCGAAAGCGGCAGCAGATCTTTACCTGCACCGCAACACGCTCCAGTACCGGATCGATCGCTTTTTCGATGCGACCGGCCTGGCTCTGAAGAACATGGATGATCTGGCTTTGGCTTATCTCGCGGTTACTGCAACAACAGAATCTCATAGTACCTAAAACGGGATCGCCCCAACTAGGGCGGTCCCTTTCTGCATGTGAAAATATACCCCGGTTGTCCGCTTCTTCCGGCTTATCGGACGAATCGCTGTACATTTGCGCTCTACTTGTCCGATTCTTACGGGTTATCGGACAACTCGCTGTATATTTGCGCTCTGCTTGTCCAATTCTTCCGGGTTATCGGACAACTCGCTGTACATTTGCGCTCTGCTTGTCCGATTCTTCCGGGTTATCGGACAACTCGTTGAACATTTGCGCTCCACTTGTCCGATTCTTTCCGGTTATCGGACAACTCGCTGAACTTTTGCTCTCCGGTTGTCCGATTCTTCCGGGTTATCCGACAACCTCCAGAACATTTGCGCTCTGCTTGTCCGATTCTTTCCGCTTATCGGACAACTCCCTGTACATCTGCTCTCTGCTTGTCCGATTCTTCCGGGTTATCCGACAACCTCCAGAACATTTGCGCTCTGCTTGTCCGATTCTTCCGGGTTATCGGACATTCTGCAACAAGCACACCAAAAACAAGGATTGTCTCATTTTCAGATGAGGCAATCCTTGTTTTGAAATTCTTATCTATGCAGCTTGTCGCCTACGGTGTCTTTTACATCGCCAGCTTTGTCCTTTAAATCAGAGAATAGGTCCATTGCTGATTCTTTCCAATCGCCTGCTCTGTCAACAACGCGCAAGAATCCGTCGATTTCATCATCAGTCAAATCCTCGATTGCCTTCAAAAATTTTTGGCTACCTTTCAGATGGTCCTTCACGAAACTCTTCATGCGTTGACGGTTCAAATAAGAGCCGATTTTGTCCACTGCTTCTTCCTCGTATGCCAAGGCTGTTGCAATTGCCGCAATCGCTGCTGTAGCACCCAAACCGATCAACAATGCCTTTTTAGAATTTTTCATTATCTTTGTTCCCTCCTCTAACTTCTGTAACTATATATTAGCACAAACGGTAGCGATAGCCGAACAATAACCCTGTCTTCCAAAGGAGGACCTGCTGCTCTTAAGAATTTACCGGCACTTTTTTGTCTTTGTTTTCTGCCTTGGCGGGCTTCACAGAGATCCGGATACTGCCTTTTTGGGCACCAATCGTGACGGTATCACCGAATTTGATCAAGCCGCTCAGCATTTCTTCACTCAATTTGTCTTCGATCTCTTTTTGGATCGCGCGTCTGATCGGACGTGCACCGTACTCCGGATCGAAACCGGCTTTTGCGATGACATCGATGGCTGCAGGCGTGATGCGCACATGGATATCAAGATCTTTCAAGCGTTTCACGATGCCGTTCGCCATCAATTTGACGATTTCATGCAACTCGTCTTTCTCCAAGGAATGGAAGACGATTGTTTCGTCGATACGGTTCAGGAACTCCGGACGGAAACTGTTCTTCAGCTCTTCGCGGATGCGTTTCTCCATCGCTTTATAGTCATGCTTGAGGTCTTTCGCCGCGAATCCGACCGATTTTTCATCACGCAAAGCCGTTGCACCCAAGTTGGAAGTCATGATCAAAATCGTGTTGCGGAAATCGACCTTCCGTCCTTTGGAATCGGTCAAATGACCGTCATCTAGCACCTGCAGGAGGATATTAAAGACATCCGGATGGGCTTTTTCAATCTCGTCGAGAAGAATGACCGAGTAGGGTTTTTGTCTGATTTTTTCCGTCAACTGGCCGCCTTCATCATAACCAACATAGCCGGGAGGAGAGCCGATCAAACGACTGGTACTGTATTTCTCCATGTATTCGGACATATCCAAGCGAACCAAGGCATCCTCTGTCCCGAACATCGCTTCAGCCAGTGTTTTCACCAACTCTGTTTTCCCGACACCGGTAGGACCCAAGAAAAGGAACGAACCGATTGGACGGTTCGGGTCCTTCAACCCGGAACGTGCACGTCTGATGGCGCGGGCCACTGCACTTACCGCCTCGGATTGGCCGATGACGCGTTCATGCAGCACTTTTTCCAGCCTCATCAAACGGTCGCTTTCCTTCTGCTCCATCTGGTTGACCGGGATTCCGGTCCACAAAGCCACCACTTCGGCTACGTCGTTTTCTGTCACTTTCAGATCGTAGTGCGTGATCGTTTGGGCTTGTTGTTCCACCATTTTTTGGAATTTCTGCTTCTTCGTCATTTCGCGTTTGCGGATGCGGGCAGCTTTGTCGAAGTCCTGATTCAGGATGGCTTCTTCTTTGTCTTTCGACAACTTCGCGATTTCCAACTCAAGTTTCCCGATCGGCGTATCCCCGTGTGTGACATCCAAACGGACTTTTGCCGCGGATTCATCAATCAGATCGATGGCTTTGTCGGGCAATCTTCTGGAAGTGATGTAGCGCACAGATAACTGGACAGCTGCTTTCAGCGCCTCATCAGTGATTTCCACGCCATGGTGCTCCTCATAACGGGAACGCAAGCCACGCATGATTTCAACCGATTCCTCCGGTGTGGGCTCATCGATATGGATAGGCGCGAAACGTCTTTCCAACGCCGCATCTTTTTCGATATATTTTTGGTACTCATCCAAGGTGGTGGCACCGATTGTCTGCAGTTCGCCCCTTGCTAATGCCGGTTTCAGGATATTGGAGGCATCGATCGCCCCTTCTGCTCCGCCTGCACCAATTAAGGTGTGCAACTCATCGATAAAGAGGATGACATTTCCGTCATTGTAGATTTCGTCGATGATTTTTTTCATTCTTTCCTCGAATTCACCGCGGTATTTCGTACCTGCCACCAGTGAACCCATATCCAACATCATGATGCGTTTGTTCGCCAACGTATCCGGAACATCGCCGGCTACAATTTTCTGTGCCAAACCTTCCACGATGGCGGTCTTGCCGACACCCGGTTCCCCTACCAAAACAGGATTGTTCTTCGTTCTGCGGGAAACGATCTGCATGATGCGGCGGACTTCCTTGTCGCGTCCTACGATCGGATCCATCCGGTTTTCCCGTGCCAAGTCAGTCAGATTGCGGGCCAAGGAATCCAACGTCGGCGTTCCCTCTTCCACTTTCTCCGTCTTTTTGGCTGAACGCATATCCGGTTTTGTCGGTTGTTTGATGCCCAGTTTCTCATAGAGGGACTTACGCAGCAAATTCGGATCGATCTGCAGATTTTTGATGATTTTGACTGCCAAAATTTCTTCTTTCAACAAGCCCAATAAAAGGTGTTCGGTTCCTACCAATGGAACCCCCAATTTGTGCGCTTCGTTTGTCGCATACATAATGACTTTTTTTGCCCGAGGAGAAAATGGCAACGGCGCGTTGAAGTCCTCCGCATTCATTTGGCCGAAACCGGTCAGATGGACAATCTCTTCGCGGACTCCTTCCTCATCAATATCGTATCCACGCAACACTTTTCCGGCAATGCCTTCTTGTTCTCTGACTAGTCCGAGAAGCATGTGCTCCGTTCCGATGGATTGATGCTTAAATTTGTGCGCTTCTTCTGTTGCCAACAACAATACTTGGCTGGCTTTTTCTGTAAATAATTCATCCATTTTTAACGCCTCCTCTACGGGCTATCTATTCAAAGCGCAAACTGTTCATGAAATTTCTCAACAGCAGGGCTCGTATTCTTTCTTCATGTTCGCCTGTGTATGGGGCAAGTGACTTATCCAATACCGACAACATCAGGTTTCCTTCGCGTTTCGTAATGATACCGCGACTGTATAGATTTTGGGTTACCGCAAACGCATCCTTCTGGTTGATGCTTTCGCCTACGATAGCGATCAGCTTATCCAACAATTCCGCTTGATCCAGGATTTTCACCTTCATGATGCGTATATAGCCGCCCCCGCCGCGTTTGCTTTCGACCGAGTAGCCTTGCTGTTCCGTAAAACGGGTATTAATGACATAGTTGATTTGTGAAGGTACACAATGAAAACGATCTGCCATTTCATTCCTTCTGATTTCAATCTGCTCTTCTGCATTCAGAATCTTTTTGATATACGCTTCGATGATATCTGACATGTTCTGACCATGCATGGAATGGACGCCTCCCTTCCCCTGACTAATTTTGACTATTATATGTTTATATTATGCTATTCCTACATAACTGTCAAATGGGGACTGCTCGGCACTCAAGTGCCTGAGCTTCTGGGAACGGAACGGACTTAACCGATTGGAAGCCAACCGGCCAGAGGTTATTCCTATGGACCAAAGCGTGTCCCACACTCTTGCCGTTTAACGTTCGGCCAACGCTTTGTTGAGGATGTTAATGGCCGCATTCACGTCCCGATCGATGTTTTTGGTGTGACAATGCGGGCAAGCGAACGTGCGGATCCGCAACGGCTTTTTGCCGGTGTTCTCGCCGCAATGCGAACAGATCTGGCTCGTATAGGCAGGGTTGACCAGCACCAATTCCTTGCCGTACCAGTCGCATTTGTACGCCAGCATGGACTTGATTTTCACCCAGGCTGCGTCCGCGATGGAACGGGAAAGATGGTGGTTTTGCAGAAGATTTTTGGTTTTCAGATCCTCTAGGACAATCAGGTCAAAGTGCCGCACCAAATCGGTCGTGTACTTCTGCAGGTGGTATTCGCGTTGATTAGCAATTTTGCGATTGAGTTTGGCCACCATCTGTTTGGCTTTTTGGACGTTTTTGAATTCCGAAAGATCCAGTTCGACCCCGGCCGTCTCGGCTTCCTTGATTTTGATCAAAGCCTGCGTGCGCCGGTGCGCCAACTTACGTTCCCAGCTGCGGCGTTTTTTTGCCAAGGAACGTTCAAAGTTCTTGTTTTCCAGCTTGAATCCGTCGGACTGGATCGCCAAATGGGTGATGCCCAGGTCGATGCCGACTTCTTTGTTGGTTTTGGGCAACAGAACAGGTTCGTGTTCCACTTGGATCGTCGCGGAATAGGCGCCGGTCGGCTCCTTACGGATAACAGCGTTCTTGATTTGACCGCGGATCCGTTCAAGGCCGTAGGCCCTGACCAAACCGAGTTTCGGCAGCTTGATGTAATGGTTATCCGCGACTTGGATGTTTTGGTTGATGCATTTGGATTTGTAACTGTTGTGCGGACGTTTACGGCTTTCGAAGTTCGGGTGTTTGTTTTGGCCAGTGAAGAAGCGCTGATACGCCTGATCTAAATCGGCGCAGGCATATTCCAGACACGTGCTTTCGGCCTGTTTCAGGAACGGAAATTCGAGTTTCAACACTTTGATGAGGTAGTTCATGCCGAATTTATTGACGTATTGACCGCCGTTTTTGTAGCGTGCCTGCTGCATATCCAGCATCTTGTTTTTGATGAACCGACGAAGTTGGATATTGATGTCGATCTGGTCCTTTTGGGCCTGATTCGGCAGCAACTTCATTTTGATGCCTTTAAGTTTCATTGTCTTTCGCCTCCTTTATCCGCTGGTCGTCAATATACTTGGCTATTGCCTGTTCGTTGCTTGTGCCGATACTTTCAACAAAATAACTTGGCGCCCAAAGGTGCCGATTGCCTTCGGCCAGCCAGTAAGAATTTTTCAGTTCTGGGTGCAACTGGAACAGTTTTCTTGCGCTGATCCCTTTCAGCCAACGGACGATATTTGTAACGGACAATTTCGGCGGCGCAGACACCAGCAAGTGGACATGGTCATCGAGATCGATTTCCATGTGTTGGATTTCAAATCCATATTCGCTCGCTATTTCCGACAGAATCTGTTTGAGGTCAGAATCGACTTTTCCGAACAGGACCGGATTGCGGTATTTGGTTTGCCAAATGATATGATAGTCCAAACGAAAGACAGAAGTCCGACCATGCGTGAAACGATTTTTGTCAGTCATGTTATCACCTCTGACTACATTATACCCATCTACCATATGTAAGCACCAAAAAATATGAACCAAAAAAAGGCTTTCATCTCGGCATTAAAATGCCGGGTTTTTCGCCCAATTAATCAGAAAGGGCTATCCGAGGACGTTTGCGGCAAACTAGTCAAGAAAGCTGAAACCCATCCAGACTGCCTGCTACTCCCTCTACAACAGCGTATTCCCCAAACATTTCCAACAGAATTATTTGGAATGTTCCTCATTATATACTTAAAGGGAAAAAACGGCAATATATCCAGAGAAACAAAATAGACGCAGAAACCATCGGAATGATTTCTGCGTCTATTTTTATTTATCGGGAAGACAGGATTCGAACCTGCGACCCCTTGGTCCCAAACCAAGTGCTCTACCAAGCTGAGCTACTTCCCGGTCATAATTATGTGAAAAATGCACCCAACAGGAGTCGAACCTGTAACCGCTTGATTCGTAGTCAAGTACTCTATCCAATTGAGCTATGGGTGCGTAAGTGCCGAGAATCGGAATCGAACCGATACGGTGATCACTCACCGCAGGATTTTAAGTCCTGTGCGTCTGCCAGTTCCGCCACCCCGGCTAAACGAGAGTCTTTAAAATAAAAAAAAGCGGAAGACGGGGTTCGAACCCGCGACCCCCACCTTGGCAAGGTGATGTTCTACCACTGAACTACTTCCGCATTTTTGGATGCCGGCTAAAGGATTTGAACCCTCGACCCTCTGATTACAAATCAGATGCTCTACCAACTGAGCTAAGCCGGCGTCTCGTAATATTCAATTGTTCCATCATTATCGCAAGAATGATGAATGAGTTATGCAGGGCTCGAACCTGCGACCCTCTGATTAAAAGTCAGATGCTCTACCAACTGAGCTAATAACTCATGGATGGAGGTTGACGGGATCGAACCGCCGACATTCTGCTTGTAAGGCAGACGCTCTCCCAGCTGAGCTAAACCTCCATGATACAAATGCGCGGCAACGTCCTACTCTCACAAAGGGAAACCCTTCACTACAATCGGCGCTAAGAAGCTTAACTTCTGTGTTCGAGATGGGAACAGGTGTGACCTTCTTGCCATC
>NZ_QAOM01000023.1 GCF_003051085.1 Trichococcus patagoniensis
ACAGGCTAGAGCAAACTAAAAAAAATTTTTCCACTTAAATTATAGCATGGGAGTGACTTTTTGCGCATTTTTCAGCTATTTATTTTCAAACAAAAGGTGTTGATGAAATTTACTTCATCAACACCATTTATTATAGAACCTAAATTTATCAACCGAAGACGGCCAATCTTTTGTTTCTTCTGTAAGTATAGTAAAATAAGAGTAAGGAAAGCGTTTTCTGGTTGATTATTCCAAAGGAGTGGGTTTGAATGGTTCAGTATAAAAACATCTTGATCCCTGTGGACGGATCGGAGGCTTCGATCAAGGCGTTCAAACAGGCGGTTCATATCGCTGAAAGGAACGATGCCGCGCTTTATCTGATTGCGATAATGGATAAAAAAGATAATGCCGAAGAAGCCGCACAGCTGCAGAAGGATAAGGACTCTTTGTTCGATGAATTGGACAGATACGCGCGGGCTAACGGGGTCGCTGTCCACAAGGAAATGCGCTCAGGCAACGCCAAGGAAATGATTGCGAAGACGCTTGTGGAGGAATGGAATTGTGATTTGATTGTAATGGGGGCGACAGGCAAGGGCACCATCGCAAAATTGGTGGTCGGCTCGGTGACGAATCATGTCATCAAACATGCGCCGTGTGATGTATTAATCGTAAGGAAAAATTAATCAGACGCTTTTGAACAAACGAATCAGGAGACGCAAAAAAAGTCCAGTTACGTAAATGTAGCTGGACTTTCCTTTGTCTAGAGGACAATTTTTGCGGTGCTTCCTTCCGCTGTGCGGTCGATTTCGATGTGGACAGGTATCCGCGCCTTTAGTTCTTCGACGTGCGAGATGATGCCGACCAGACGTCCGCTGCTGTTCAAGGAGAACAACGCTTCGATTGCGGAATCCAATGATTCGGGATCCAACGAACCGAAGCCTTCATCGATGAAGAGGGTGTCGATCTGGATGCCGCCGCTGCGGCTCTGCATCACGTCGCTGAGGCCAAGGGCAAGCGCCAGTGAAGCCTTGAAGCTTTCGCCGCCGGATAAGGTTTTGACGCTGCGGGTTTGGCCGGTATAATGGTCGAATACATCGAGATCCAGACCCTTGGCTCCGGCACCTTTTCCTTTGTCTTCCTTGCGCAACAACAGATAGCGGTTGTTCGTCATCTGTTGGAAGCGCAGGTTGGCGGCTTCGATGATTTCTTCATAGTAGATCGCCAGCACATAGCGTTCGAAGGAAATGTAGTCGGTTTCTTTGGTACCGTTGGCGATGTCCGACAAGGTCCTGTATTTCTGGTAATCAGCAATGATCTGCTGCTGCTTTTTGTAGATTGCTGCGATTTCTTGGGCTGCTTTTCTGAGCATTTGGATGTCGCCTGCGAGCTGATCTTTTTGCTCTTCCAACTCGCGGATGACACTGTCGAGAAGCACTTTTTGATCGGCGCAAGCAGCGATTGTCTGATCTGGATCCAGTGCTGCTGCGGCTTTCCTTTGGTCGTTCAAACGGGTCGCAGTGACGTTCAGGTCGTCTTCATGACTCCGGATCCGTTTCTGGATGTCCAGAAACAGTGACTTATCCAGTATCAGATGGTTGAAAGGTTCTTCCAGACTGGCAGCAACCAGAACGGTTGCGTATATCGTCTCAGCATCCAGCAAAGCAGTCTTGGCTTCCTCTACCTGAGCTGCGTAGGTGGTCCGGTTGGCAAGGCAGACAGCAAGCTGTTTCTCGAGTTCGGTCAACTCGCTTTTCAGTTGGTTGTAGTCGCTTGTGCAAGTATCGATCTTTTCGTTGAGCTGCAGGATCTCTTTTTGCACGGTTGCAAGGTCCTTGTCGCCCAAAACTTGTTTATCCTGGCCAATCTCGGCCAAGAGGTCCCGGGAAAGGGTTTCGTTCAAGAGCAGCGTTTGCTGAAGGGCAATACGGTTCTGTTCGATCGCCTGCAGCTTCGCTTCGATGTCGCTTTGCACCTTAACGAGAGTATCTTCTTCATCAAGCACCTTCTGCAGATTTTTCATCTCCAACAGGAATGCTTTTTCTGACGCGATCTCCGAATCGCGTTTTTCTTTCTGCTCTTGTTTGTAGATTTCGAACGTTTCAGCCGGGACGGCGAATTCATCGAAGAGATCTGCCAGCTGTTTTCGGATGCCGGTAAGTTCGGCAGTTGCCTGTTGGTAATCCGCATAGGCCTGATTCCGTTTTTTCTCCAGCAACTCCCGCTCCTGATCCGAGAGGGTGTCCGCCGTTTTTTGCGCGGGTGCGGGATGGTGTGTTGAACCGCAGACAAGGCAAGCCTCTCCGCCAACTAGCTGCTCGGCCAAGATGCCGGCGATGTTGCGGTTGTAGAGGAGGGTTTCATCCTTGAACTGTTGATCGACCGTCGTGTATTCTTTTTCGAGAATCAGGAAGTGCTCAGCTTTTACCGTCTGCTCCGCCAACAATTTTTCGGTTTGGGTAATCCTTTTGTGAAGCTGATCGGACTGCTGCACGTTCATTCTGCAGGCATTCAATTGCCCTTGAATGATGGAAGCATCCTTTTGAGCTTGTTTCACTTCCGCAAGCTTCTGCTGGCACTGTTCCTGTTTTACTTTTTGCGCTTGTTTTAGATCCGCATGTTTCTGCAGTTCTTTCGTGGCATCTTCGCACGCTTTCTGGCAACCGGTCAGTTCTTTCTCTTTCTTCGCCAATGTGACAAGCTGTTTTTCCTGTTCCTTCACGGCGTCGATCTGCTCACGCATGCCCGGGATCAGGGAAAAGGCTTGCGAAATTGCTTCGAACGCTGGTTTTTTGTCGCGTGAAGTCTGATTCAATTGGTCGAAAAGATCCTCATTTTGTTTGGCTTTTTCCTGTTTTGCATTCTGGTTTGTGGATGCTGTAACGCACAGCAATCTTTTTTCCTCGGCTTTGACGGCTTGTTCATGGCGTTCCAGCTGCTGTTTCCATTCGAGGACAGACGATTCTTCTTCCTCAAGAACTTTCAACATGGCTTCCAGCCGTGCGATTTCCTCAAGCAATCTGATGGTATCGGAAGCGGATTGGCTTTGTGAACGCAAATCGGTGAGCTGCAGTTCTTTGGCGTTGCGTTCTTCTTCGAGGGCCGCCAACAGTTCCGCGATCCGAACGAGGATGCGCTCGGTGTCCTGCAAGATGAGTACTTCCTGCAGGGCGTCATCGTTGATTCCGGAGGCAAACGAGTAGGCGGTCTGCAGGGAATCCTGAGCGGAAGTCGCTTGGCTCTGGAGCGATTTGGCTTTTTCCTTCAGCTCCTCCTGGAAACTTTTCAGTATTTCGGTCCCGAAGATGTTCCGGAAGATCGTCTCTTTTTCGTTGCTGTTCGACTCAAGCAGTTTCTTGAATTCCCCTTGCGGCAGCATGACGATCTGTTTGAACTGCTCATAGTTCAATGAAAGCAGCTGTTCTATTTCAGCATTGGCATCGCGCGCTTTCGTCGTCACGGTGTCATCGTGATAAAAGGCCACATCAGCCAACAGATTGATGATTTTCCCGCTCTTTCCGGGACCCATCTGGGCAGGGGAGCGTCGGACGCGGTAAGTCTTTCCATTGTATTCGAACGTCAGATCGACGTAGCAGATTGCCTCTTCCGTTGCGAACTGGGACTTGAACGTGTCTTTTTCCCGGCTGCTGCCGCTGGCTACATCGTAAAGGGCGTAGGCAATGGCGTCGAAAATCGTGGTTTTTCCGGCACCCGTAGGCCCGCTCACCAGGAACAGCGTTTGGTTCTGGAATTGCGTGAAGTCCAATACGATTTTTTCTTTGTATGGCCCGAAGGCACTCACTTCTAATCTTAAGGGTCTCATCTAATCTTTCCTCCCCAGAGCGGCAAAGACATCCGCAACGATTTTTTGACCGGATTCATCCAATTCTATGGCGCGGTATTGCTCATAAAAGTCCTTGAACAGATCCGGGTAGGACAACTGTTGGAGGTCCTCGCGGTTATGCTGCAGGGCCACCGATTCGGTTTCTCTCCGGCTGACGTATTCGAGGCCCATCGCCTGCGGATAGCGACGGCGCAATTGATTCATCGCATCCAGCACATATTCCGTATCTTCCAGTTCAAAAAACAGGTAATCGTCGGATTGGCCTTTCATTAGTTCAGGGAACGTGCTTCTGACCGTGCGCATATCCCGTAAAGGTTTGATGCGGAGCGGTTCAATCTCCAGCTTGCCTTTTTCTATGGTTACGATACTCGTCTGTTTTTGATGCGGGGTTTCCGATTTGGAATACTTCAGGATCGAGCCGCTGTAGCGGACTTTGTCGTTTTTGACTTTCTGGGCTTTGTGCAGATGTCCCAGAGCGACGTAATCAAAGTCCTCGAACAGCGACACATCCACGTATTCGGAAGTGCCGATGCTGAGCGGACGTTCCGAATCGGATGGTTCGCTTGTGTCATTTCCGGCCTGGATCACATAACCGTGCGCAATCAGGATGTTCACTTCATCCGGGTTCATCGTTGCTTTGACGGTCGCCAACTGCGCACGAACGGCATCTTCCATATTTTTGATGGTGTCGTCCTGAAGCGTTTCGCGGACATATACATGGTCAGCAAAGGGCAGCAGATAGAAATTGGTTCCCTCGAAAGTAACTTTTCGGATGGCCTCTTTTTTCAGGGTTCCTTCTATGTAGAGGCGACTTTCGGCCAGCAGATCGGCGGCATATTCGATCCGCTCGTTGCTGTCGTGGTTGCCGGCGATGACGAACACAGGCACGCCCAATTCCTTCACCATCCGGGTCAGTGTCCGGTTGGCCAGCGCCACCGCTTCTTTCGGTGGCAAAGCGCGGTCGTAAAGGTCTCCGGCCATGATGATCGCATCGATATCTTTTTCTTTGAGTGTTTCAATCAGCTTCATCAAGTAATGGCGCTGATCGTCCAGCATGGAAAAATCATTGACGATTTTGCCGAGATGCCAATCAGCTGTATGCAGTATTCTCATGGGAAAGTCTCCTGTCCATCGGTTAGTATTTTGTAAAAAACAGTTGCGCGTATCTTATCGGTAAGGCAAATAAGTTCATCTACCATTATAACAGACTATCCTGGAGGCTAGCAGGGACAAATGCAGTGGGGTGAGTGAAATGCTAGTGATGTTGGCACTTTTGGGCTATAGTATGGGTATGAGATAAGGAAGATAAAGCAGTTGAAGGAGGAGCCGAAATGGATCTGGGGTTAACGAATAAAGTGGCATTGGTCATCGCTTCGAGCCAAGGGTTGGGCAAGGCGGTGGCGAAGGAACTCGTCAAAGAAGGCGCACATGTCATGCTCACGAGCAGGAGTGAAGACCGATTGGCTGAGGTGAAAGAAGAACTGGAAGCCTTGCATGGCGGTAAGGTCGCATATTTTCCTTGTGACATCACCAAAAATGAGGATATCCAAAAGCTTGTGGCAAGGACGCATGAAGTGTTCGGGAAAATCGATATTTTGTTGAACAATGCAGGTGGTCCACCAAGCGGGACATTCGATTCCTTTTCAGATGAGGCGTGGCAACAGGCATTCGAATTGAACTTGTTGAGCTATATCCGGATCATCCGCGAAGTGCTGCCGGATCTGCGCAAAGAGGGCGGACGCATCGTGAATATCGCTTCGATTTCGGTGAAGACGCCGTTGCCGAATCTGGTATTGTCCAATACGTTCCGGAACGGCATCGTCGGCCTGAGCAAGACGCTTGCCGATGAATTGGCGCCCGACAATATTCTCGTGAACGTCGTTGCGCCGGGAAAAATCGCAACCGATCGCCTGAAATACCTGAATGAAGCGAATGCCAGAGCGAAAGAGTTGTCATTGGCGGAAGTCGACAAGAACGCGATCGCAGGCATTCCTTTAGGCCGCTACGGTACACCGGAAGAATTCGCGAAGGCCGTCGTTTTCCTTCTTTCCGAGGCGAATACGTACATCACCGGCAGCACACTATATGTGGATGGTGGGGCAGTCAAAGCGATTTGAAGCCGAGCCGCCATCCGAAACAGACAGGAGAATGAAATATGGGACAAGTAATCATCAACGCAGACGATTTTGGTCTCACAAATGGCGTGAATTACGGCATCATCGACAGTTTTTTGTACGGCATCACCACCTCGACGACCCTGCTGGCGAACGGAGCCGCATTCGATCATGCGGTGGAATTGGCATCCGATTATCCGGATCTGGAAATCGGTGTCCATCTGAATTTGACGCTCGGGAAGCCTTTATTGCCTGATGCAGACAGCATCAGTGCCAATGGGCGTTTCCTCACCAGGGAATACGTGCAGCAGCATGCGGCTTCGCTGGATTTGGATGAAGTCTATGCGGAGTGGCATGCACAGATCGAAAAGGTGCGCAAGGCGGGCATCAAACCAACGCATTTGGATTCGCATCACCATGTGCATATGTTGGAGCCGCTCAACAAAGTCATCCTGTCGTTGGCGATCCAGTACGAACTGCCTATCCGGGATCACTTTGAAGGCAGCCATGGGGTGTTGCACACGGATCGTCAATTCGACCTTGGCTTCGTAGCCGAAAAACCGCAGGCCGAATTGGGGATGGACGTAATGGAGAAATTGGATGACATCATGGCCGTCATGGAAAAATCGGACATATCGGTTGAACTGATTGTCCATCCGGGCTATGTCGACGCAAGTCTGGAACGCGTGAGCAGTCTGCAGAAGGAGCGGGCCTACATGGCGGAATTCTTGATGCATTCCGATTTTGCGGACCGGATTCGGGAAGATGAGGCAATCCAGTTGATTTCGTACGCTGAATTGAAAGAATAGTGAAATGAGCAACGACAAAGGCTGTCCCATTTTTGGGACAGCCTTTGTCGTTCTCCGGTGAACGGAGGCTTCGCCGGAGTTCGGCCAGCGTTTGGAGGTGTGTCCTCCGATGAGGGCGGCTTCATCGGAGTTGCGGCTGACAGTTACCGGTGTCCTCCGGTGAGCTGCCGCCTCACCGGAGCTAAGGGAAGAAACCGTTGCGCTCCTCCGGCGAGCGGGCAGCGCAGCCAGGGTTTAGGTAGTTGCGTATCTTTTTGTATTTATTACCAAATTATAATCATTATCATTAATGAAAAAGCGGCAAAAAGTGATAGAATAGAGGGATGAGGCATAGCCAATCTGAACAGCAATCTTTGGAGGTCGCACCGGATTCGGCTGCATAATGAATGATAAAGGAGTAACTTAAAAATGGCATTATTGGAAATGGAACATCTGAGTTTTGTGTCGGATGGCAAAGTCATTCTGGACGACATCAGCTATTCGCTGGAGGAGGGTGAGTTTCTCTCGATAACCGGCCCTTCAGGAAGCGGCAAAAGCACACTGCTGAAAATCATTGCGACGATCCTTTCGCGTACCGAAGGGGAAATACGGTACCAAGGCAAATCGCTGGATGCTTACGAGCCCACCGAATACCGCAAGGAGGTTTCCTACACGTTCCAGACACCCGTTTTGTTCGGAAAAACCGTCCGCGATAATTTGGCTTTCCCTTACGAAATCCGCAAAATAGAATTTGATGAAAAGAAAGCTGTCGCATATCTGGAGTCGCTCGGGCTGCTGAAGGAATATTTGGATAAAGAAATAAATACCTTGTCAGGCGGGGAAAAACAGCGTGTCGCTTTGATCCGCAACGTCCTGTTTCAACCAAAAATCCTCTTGCTCGATGAAGTGACGAGCGCCTTGGATGAAGCGAATCGCCAAATCATCTGGAAATGGCTCCACGAAATGCGCGAGCATGCCGATATGACGATCATCATGGTCAGCCATAACGAGGAAGAGTCCCGCTTGGCGGATAAGAACATCCATATCGTTGCTGGAAAAATCGTAAAAGGGGAGGGGAACTAAGATGGATCTACAAGTCAGCCCAATCACGCTCATGTTGAGCTTTTCATTGGTAATGGTGGGAGTTTACATCTCTTACAAAGAAAAATTAGGCACGGCCAAAGACATTTTGTACAGCATCGCCAGAGCCGTTGTACAGCTGATTGCGGTAGGGTACGTTTTGACGTATTTGTTCAATGTGAACAATACGATCGTCACCTTGGTGATGGTTGCGGTCATCGTTTTCAATGCGTCATGGAATGCCCACAAACGCAGCAGCAGTATCCCGAATTCCTTGAAGATTTCCTTGATCGCCATCTCCTCTTCAGCGATTTTGACGTTATCCGTACTGGTCCTATCGGGATCGGTCAAATTTATTCCCTCACAGATCGTGCCGATCACCGGAATGATAGCCGGGAATGCGATGACGACCATCGGCTTGTGTTACCGCAACCTGAATTCCTTGTTCCGCGATCAGCGCCAGCAGATTCTGGAAAAACTTTCACTGGGAGCGACTCCTAATCAAGCATCGCGCACCATTTTGCGGGAAACAATCAAATCAGGCATGCAGCCGTCCTTGGATTCCGCCAAAACAATCGGCATCGTATCCTTGCCTGGTATGATGTCGGGTCTGATGTTTGCCGGGACCGTACCGATGACGGCCATCATGTATCAGATCATGGTGACTTTCATGTTGGTGGCGACGACTAGTATCTCCTCCTACATCGCCTCTTTCTTGGCCTACCGCGAATTTTACAACGACAGACAGCAACTGCGGGTCTGAGCCTGTCCATTTTTTGTTGGATCGCTTTGTGAAGTGTGGTATGCTTTCTGTTATAATATTGATTTTGGAGGCGCAAAACCTTGAGTGGATTAACTTATCGCAGAAACCATCGCATCAAAGGCTATGAATGTGACATCACAGGTGAAATCACGTTGCCATCGCTCGTCAATCTGATGATGGATTTGTCGGGACAGCAGAGCGATTCATTGGGCAACACGAATGATCAGATGTCCGAAAGAGGACTCAGTTGGATCATCGTGCAGTCCGACATGCAGATCGAACGCATGCCGCATAGGGGAGAAGCAATCATCCTGGAAACGGAAGCGATGAGTTATAACCGCTTCTTCACCTATCGCCGCTTCCGGGCTTATGATGAAAGCGAACAACTGTGTGTGGAAGTGATGACGAACTTCGTCATGATGGACATCGAGACCCGTAAAATGGTCCAGATCCAAAAAGACCTGCTGACCGTCTATCAGGCCGATGAAATCCGGACGATGGTGCGCATGCAGAAGCCGATCCAACTGGAGCCGGAAAACCGCAAAGAACAGGATTTTCGTGTCAGATACTTGGATATCGACTACAATCGCCATGTCAACAACGCGAAATATTTCGATTGGATCATCAACACGATCGACCCGAAGTTCATCATGGATCACCAGATGTCCGGAGTCACCATCAAGTATGAAAAAGAAGTCGAGTACGGCAACAGCATCACCAGCGTCATGTCGACGAAAGAAGCGGAGAACGGCGAAATCATCACTGCCCATCGCATCATGAACGGCGAAGACTTGGCCTGCGAAGCCCATATGATCTGGAAAAAAGTATGAGAACGAAGCAGCAGCGACCCAATGCGGTGGCTGTTGCTTCTTTTTTGATCCGCAAGATGCGTTAGGGCTACAAAAATCTGGGTGTCGGGATTTCGCCGACGAAAACGGATCAAAAACCCGACAGAACGCCCCGGTGTCGGGATTTCGCCGACGAATGCGGGAAAAAAACCCGACAGAACGCCCCCGTGTCGGGATTTCGCCGACGAAAATGGGTCAAAAACCCGACAGAATGCCCCCGTGTCGGGATTTCGCCGACGAATGCGGGTCAAAAACCCGACAGAACGCCTCAGTGTCGGGATTTCGCCGACGAAAATGGATCAAAAACCCGACAGAACGCTGCAACCTCAAAAAAGCCTGAAACGACCAGATAAAACTGGTCGCTTCAGGCTTTTCAGGTAATCGTCTTTATGCTTGTTCTTTATAAAGTGCGTTGATTCTTGCTTGGACATCTTTATCCGCCAAGAAGTCTTCATAGGTTGTTTCCATTCTGTCCACAACGCCGTTTGGAGTCACTTCGATGATGCGGTTCGCAGTCGTGTTGATGAACTCGTAATCGTGTGAAGTGAACAACAAAGCGCCTTTGAAGGCGATCATGCCGTCATTCAAGGCAGTGATGGATTCCAGATCCAAGTGGTTCGTCGGATCATCCAATACCAAGACGTTTGCTTTGGTAAGCATCATTTTCGATAGGATGATACGTACTTTTTCTCCCCCGGATAGGACAGAAACTTTCTTCATGACATCTTCACCTGAGAACAGCATGCGGCCCAAGAAGCTGCGCAAGAAGGTATTGTCGTCCTCTTCTTTGCCTGCGAATTGGCGTAACCATTCCAAGATAGTGATGTCGGCAACCGGGAATTCGTTCGTGTGGTCCTTCGGCAAGTAGCTTTGTGACGTTGTGACGCCCCATTTGAAGGTACCGCCGTCAGCTTCCATTTCACCCATCAAAATTTTGAAGAGGGTGGTAGTAGCGATATCTTTGCGGCTTGCGAAAGCGACTTTATCGCTTTTGTTCAACGCAAAGCTGATGTTGTCCAAAATTTTGACGCCATCGATTGTCTTGGAAAGGTTCGAAACAATCAATAAGTCATTACCGATTTCGCGTTCCGGGGTGAAGCCGACGAATGGGTATTTACGGGATGACGGTTGAATATCATCCAAGGTGATTTTATCCAAGGTCTTTTTACGTGAAGTAGCTTGTTTGGATTTCGATGCATTTGCACTGAATCGCGCAATGAAGTCCTGCAATTCCTTGATCTGCTCTTCTTTTTTCGAATTGGAATCGGCTGCCAGTTTAGAAGCCAATTGACTGGATTGCATCCAGAAGTCGTAGTTTCCGACATAAAGTTTGATCTTTCCAAAGTCGACGTCGCACATGTGCGTACAAACCGTATTCAGGAAGTGACGGTCATGGGAAACAACGATGACGGTGTTCGGGAAATTGATCAGGAATTCGGATAGCCATTCGATTGATTCTTTGTCCAAACCGTTTGTCGGCTCGTCCAACAGCAATACGTCCGGTTTGCCGAATAATGCTTGCGCCAGTAAAACTTTTACTTTTTGCGGCTCCAATAGGTCGCTCATTTGCTTGAAGTGCAAGTCTTCACCGATTCCTAAACCTTGCAAGAGACTTGCAGCATCGGATTCGGCTTCCCATCCATCCAATTCGGCAAATTCGCCTTCAAGTTCGCCGGCTCTGATGCCGTCTTCCTCAGTGAAATCGGTTTTTGCATAGATGGAATTTTTTTCATCCATGATGGCATAAAGACGTTTGTGACCCATGATGACAGTGTCCAGTACTTGATGGTCTTCGAAACCATAGTGATTTTGGTTCAGTACAGCTAAACGTTCATTTGGATCCATAATGATATCTCCGGTGGTGGGCTGGATGACGCCTGATAAAATCTTCAAAAAAGTAGATTTTCCAGCTCCGTTAGCACCGATGACGCCATAGCAGTTACCAGGGGTGAACTTTAGATTGACATTGTCAAACAGCTTGCGATCGGAAAATTGTAGGCTGACATTTGATACGGTAATCATTTTTTTACATTCCTCAATTCTTGTTTATAGTCAATTAATTCTAGCATATTCCTGAAAAAATAAAAGGATTTTACATACTGTTTACAAAAATCGAGTGAGATTGTATCTTTTGTGGCAATCGTTTGTGCTGTTTTGTTGCAATATTGCTGTTATTTTGCGGATGGCAACCAATGCTTGGGGGATAGATGAGAAAATGAGAAATTGGTAAGTTTTTTTGGTTAACGCTCCCAATTCTAGTCTCAGGTGAAATGCCGTGATAGAATGAACAAAATTGAAACAGAAAGTTGGCTGAGACTTAATGGATAAGAAATTATCGAATAAAGAATACATATACATAGGCTCCATGCTCTTCGGTTTATTTTTCGGCGCCGGCAATTTGATTTTCCCGGTCCATATGGGGCAATTGGCTGGACAAAACTTGATTCCGGCGATACTAGGATTTATCGTGACGGCAGTGGGTCTGCCGTTTCTGGGTATCGTGGCGATGGGGTTGTCCGGTAAAGAAAGCCTGTTGGAAATGGCGAGCAAGATCCATCCGAAGTACGGCGTTTTCTTCACAGCGGCACTCTATCTGACGATCGGGCCTTTCTTTGCGACGCCGCGTACCGCGACCGTCTCGTTCGAGGCAGCTTTTGCGCCATATCTGGATCCATCAATGACAAAAATGGCGCTGTTCCTGTTCTCGTTGCTTTTCTTCGCGGCTGTGCTGTGGTTCTCGCTGAAGCCATCGGAAATTTTGAAATGGGTAGGCAAGGTTCTGAACCCGATCTTCCTGGTTTTTCTTTCGATTCTGATCCTCTTCGGCTTTTTCGCGCCGATGGGTACAGCGAGTGAGATACCGGTGGATGCGAGCTATCAGACAGGCGCATTCTTCAAAGGCTTTTTGGAAGGGTACAACACGATGGATGCTCTGGCTTCCTTGGCTTTCGGCATCATCGTCGTAACGACGATCCAAGGCCTGGGCGTCACAAAAACGACTACCATCGCGAGGGATACGATAAAAGCCGGAACGATCAGCATGCTGTTGATGGCTGTCATTTACGGTTCGCTAGTTTACTTGGGTGCAACGAGCCGTGGTGTTTTGGAAATAAGCGACAATGGCGGTATCGCCTTAGCGCAAATCTCAAACGAGTACTTCGGCATCTTCGGTGCTGTTCTGTTTGCGGCCATCATTACCGTGGCCTGTCTGAAAACGGCCATCGGGCTGATCACGGCGATCAGCGAAACATTTGTGCTTATGTTTCCTAACTCATTGGACTACAAAAAATACGTCTACCTTTTTACAGCCATCTCATTCGGCTTGGCGAATCTGGGCTTGAGTCAGATCATCGCTTTCTCGATTCCGGTGTTGATGTTCCTTTATCCATTGGCGATCACTTTGATTTTGCTGTCGATCATGAGCAGCCTTTTCAATGACCGGACGATTGTCTATCAGATGACGACCCTGTTCACCTTGCCTTTCGCGACCATTGATTTCCTGAAAGCTTTGCCGCAAGGAATCAAGGATGCTGTCGGCATGAACGGTGTCATCGCCTGGACCGATTCAGCGATTCCTTTATCAGATATCGGAATGGGGTGGCTGATCCCATCCGTGATCGGTTTTGCGATCGGCTTGGCGGTTTCGAAAAACAATAAAACAGCATAAAAATTGAAGGAACGGGGCTGTCTCAATCGGAGATAGCCCCGTTTTTCCGTAGTGCTGGCTGACCTATTGATGGCCGGAGGATGGCGGCGAATTCGAGTCCCAGCTCCGGCCAGCGGTACGTTCACCGGAGCACGCCGTTAACCATCGGCGTGAACTCCGGCGAAGCCGATCTCATCGGAGAACGCAAACTAAATGTCGGCATCTCCTCCGGTGAAACCTGCGTTCACCGGAGGAGAGCCATTTAGAGCCCTAAGTTTTTCCAATAAAATAAGACTGTCTCAGCGAGACAGTCTTACTCTCCGTTATTTCTTGAATCTTCGTTGGATTTTTTTTAACCAGGAATCTTTTTCAGAGAGTATTGGGATTTCTTTTTCCTTATTCGCCAGTTCCATGAAATATTTTTGCGCATCCACGGCTGGCTTATCGTTACGGACGTGTCGATAGGTCCCGTCAGGGTGCAGTTCGCGCGCTTTCGTGTTGTCGGCAAGGTAGACATCCATCAAAGACAGGATTTCCTTCTTGATGGCTTTGTCCAGGATCGGAAACTCTATTTCGACGCGTTTGATCATGTTGCGTGTCATCATGTCAGCGGAAGACAGGAAAAGATTTTCATCGCCATTATGATGGAAATAGTAGATCCGGCTATGCTCCAGGAAGCGTCCGACGATGCTGCGGACATGGATGTTCTCGCTGACGCCCGGCACTTGGGGTTTCAGGCAGCAGATGCCGCGGATGATCAGATCGACCCGAACGCCGGCTTGGCTGGCTTCGTACAGTTTCATGATGACGCGTTTGTCGGTCAAGGAATTCATTTTCGCGATGATATGCCCATTCCCGAATTGTTCATGCGAGGCGATTTCGTCGTCGATGTACTCGATGAAGGAATCACGGATTTCGAATGGGGAGACGTGCAGGTGAGTGTACTCCGGTTGATCGGAATAGCCGCTCAAGTAGTTGAAGAAGTTTGTGGCATCCTCGCCGATTTCCTTATTGGCGGTGAAGATGGCCATATCGGTATAAAGTCTGGCTGTCTTGTCGTTATAATTGCCGGTAGCCAGATGGACATAGCGCACGATCCGGTCATGATGTTTCTTTACGACCATCGTGATCTTGCTGTGGGTCTTCAGGTGGGTCATCCCGTAAAGGACATGTGCACCGGCTTCTTCCAATTCTTTGGCCCATTGCACATTGTTCTCTTCGTCGAAACGGGCTTTCAGCTCGACAAGCACGGTGACCTGTTTGCCGGATTCGGCTGCCGTCTTCAACCCTTCGATGATCGGCGAATCTTTGCTGACGCGGTAAAGGGTCTGCTTGATGGCGATCGTATCTTCATCTTCAGCGGCGCTCTTGATGAAATCGACGACCGGATCGAATGAATCATAAGGATGGTGCAAGAAGACGTCCTGCTTTTCGACCACATCAAAGATGTCTTTTCCTGAAAGATCACTCGGTGTGACAGGAGCGAAGCTAGGGTAAACGTCATCCGGAGAAGCGATCGCCAGATGACGGGTCAATTTGCTGAGGAAAGTAAGATCCAATGGGCCGTTGATCAGGTAGACATCGCGATCGTCAAGATCCAATTCTGTCTGCAGAAAGCGCACATCCCCCTGTAGTGAATCGATTGTATCGCGTGTGTCGACTTCAAGGCGGACTGCAATTCCGTTTTTGCGCTTCTTCAGGTAATCCTGGATGACCAACAGCAGATCATCCGCACCATCCTCATGCAATTCCAAATCCGCATTGCGGGTGATTCGGCAACTGAAACTGTTCGTGACGTTGAAGCCTTTGAATAAGGTATGGATGAAATGGCGCACGACGTCTTCCAGCAGGATGATGCCGATGTCGTTTTTGTCTTCATCCAACAAGATGAACCGTTGCAGCGGAGCGGGAACAGGGACTATCGCAACCCGGGTCGTGTCCTCCTTTTCCAAGTTGACGAAAATGTGGATCAGTTTGTTGTTCAAGTTAGGGAAGGGGCGGTAGGCATCGATCCCGAGCGGAGTCAAAGCAGGGAAAATTTGCTCATGGAAGGTTTCTTCTATCAGCGCGAATTCACTTTTGGAAAGATCGCTGATTTTTTTGATGCGGACATGCTTTTCAGCTAATTTATTCAAAAGTTCATAATAGTATTCATATTGTAAGGAGATGTTTCCGTTATTCTTCTCGGAGATGGCAGACAACTGTTCAAGGGGTCTCATATCGGTTTTGCGGTCAGTCATATGGTAGCCAAGTTTGAACTGATCCTGTAATCCGGCAACCCGAACCATGTAGAATTCATCAAGATTGGAACTTGCTATGGATAAAAAGTTCAGCTGTTCAAGCAAAGGGTTCTGAGGATCTTTCGCTTCCTCAATGACACGTTTGTTGAAGTCCAGCCAACTCAACTCTCGATTGAAATAATAATCTGCATGAGCAAGATTGGGTTTACTATCTGATTCCATCATATTACACATCCGTTCGTTCGATTTGTAAGCTTTATTTATAGCATAATTTTGTTAAATTTCTGTAAATACAATGTTAAGTTTTCCGTTGAGCAGACGCTCGATATGTTTGCGTTGACGCTCGGCACGGTACTCTTCGGCAAGGATATCACCTTTGTAATAGAGCACCAGATCGTGCCCGTTTTTTGTCTTTTTGATTTTGATGTCCCGGATGACTTCCATATGGGAGTCGTTGATGGCATCGGCGAACTTGATGATGCCGCCCATTGATTGCAGCTGATCGATCTGGGTCACGGTGTACCACTCCGTATAGCCCACCAGGTATTGGTTGACGAGCGACCGGTTTTTGAAGCTGGCCAGTAAAGCGATGCTTACCCGTTCCTTGTGGCTGATGCCATCCAAGTCGCTGTTGGAAATGATGTAGAAAGTATGCTGCGAACTGGCGCCGGTCTCGACGAATTGACCCAGATAATAAAGATAGCTTCCGAAATGCAACAGTTTTTCCATATCCGGATTTTTTTCAAATATACCCAGTCGGCACAATTCCTCATACAGCATATCGACCAATTTCACTCTTTGTTGTGCGACATGTGCTAAGGTGTGGTAGCTGGCGGCCAACCTGCTGACCGTTTGAGCCGCTATGTTGAAAACGCTGAAGGCTTTATTTTCGTACTTGTTGTTAAGAAATTCCATCACAATGCCTTCGCGCAAGCCTTTATTGCTGAACAGGAATACTGGGGCCTTCACTTCATCGAAGAGCGTGTTGAATACCACATTAGCCGGTATGATCAAATCGGTGCGGTCCCGGCTCAACCCATCGAGATTCTGCAGTTGCGGAATGCTCAATGACTGGAACAAATCCACTGTCCGTTGGAGGTCATTTCGGTACATGCGGTAACCATGCACGCCCGCTAAACGATAATTGACTTGGCGTTGGTGGACATTTGCGATGCTGCGGGCAGAACCGCCCATGGCTACGATCGGCACTTGTTTCTTGCTCAGCCATTTGATCGATTTGAACTGTTCCTTCACAAATTCCTGCATCTTCTTTATCGCTTTCGGGTCATTGTGTTCCTTGCCGTCAAAGAACATCTGTTTCAAGGTCACAACCCCAAACGGGAAGCTGTGGTATTGCAGGAGCTCTTTATTCTCATAGTAAGTGATTTCAGTGCTGCCACCACCGATGTCGATCGTGATGCCGCTAGGGGATTGGGTCGTATGCAGAACGGCATAATTTCCATAAAAGGCTTCTTTTTCTTCCGGCAACAACAGCATTTCGATGCCTGTCTTCTTGCGCACTTGCGCGATGATGTCGTCGCGGTTGGTGGACTGGCGGATAGCGGCTGTCGCTATCGGCATCAGCGTGCTGACTTGGTACTGGTCAGCTACCGATTTGAAACTTTTCAGGACTTTGATGAGGACATCGATCCCTGCTTGGGACATCTTTTTCTTTTTGTCCAAATACTGAAACAGTCTTGCGGGGGTCTTGATATTCTGGACTTGGAACATCGTAAAGTGTTCATCGATTTCAAAGATGACCAACCGGATGGTGTTGGATCCAATATCGATTAAACCTATTCTCTCTAATAACATGAGCGTCTCCTTCTGAATCCCGGATCTTCCAAGATTCCTCACTTTCCATTTTACTGGAATTCGGCAAGTTTGTCATAAAATTATCTTTTGCTGTTGCCGATTTAGGTAAGAAAACATGGAATTTTGTTACGGTCGGGAATCTTATGTTACGGACAGGTTACAAAACCGTTCGTTAAAAGGCAAAATAAGCAGCGGTTGAATCATTTGATACGAAACGGTAAAAGGATTGCAACCCTTCGTTAAGGGAATTTCGATATAATGAAGGAGCATTTTCCAACGAGAAAAGAGAGGCGTGAGATTTTGAATCATAGAAAGCGTATAGGGAAACTGATGTTGGCCGGCTTGGCAGCGAGTCTGACCCTTTCCATTACACAAGTTCAAGGTTCCACCTTAGATACCTTAACCCAAGAAGAAAAACAGACGGAAGCCCAAATTGCTTCCGTGGAAGTGACAATCGGTGAAACATTAGCGTCGATCAACCTGAAGAAAATGGGGATCGATGACCTGAAAGCACAGATTGTTGCTACTGAAGAGAGCCAAATCGAGACAAGAGCGACTATCGAAGCGCAAAAAGAAGTGATCGCTTCGCGGAAGGAACAACTGAAAACACGGCTCGTTGCCTTGCAGACTTCTGACGCAACGACGAACCAAATTTTGATGTTGATCGATTCCAAAAATTTTGCTGATTTCATCAATAGGGCCTATGTAGTCGGTCAGTTGCAGGCTGCCGATAATGAACAAATCGAATCTGCCATTTCCGAAGAGGAGAAACTAACGGCATTGGAAGAGCAGTTGGCTGATGAAATCCAAACAGTCAAGGCTGCAGAAAGCCGCCTTAAATCCGAATCCACTGCCTTGGCGGAAGAATTGACTTCTTTGAAGAGCATCCTATCCGACAACCAAACCGTGTTGTCGCAAGTGAAAACGGAGTATGCGGATGAAGCTGCCCGCTTGGCTGCCGAAGAGGCTCAAGCCAAAGCTGATGCAGAGGCGGTTGCAGTTGCAGCGAAAGCGGCAGAAGAACAGCAAGTTGCGGTTGCCGAATCGGCATCGTCAGCGTCCGTGCAAGAGAGTGCTGTCGCATCATCCGTGCAAGCACCGGTTAGCCAAATCACAGACAGTTCCGTTGCCGCAGTTGAAACCGCGCCAGTCGTGACTGTTGCTACTCCGACTGTGACGGAAACACCTGCTGCGCAAGGCAAAACATTGGTCGTATCGGCAACAGCCTATTCGCGCCACGAAGCCGGCCTATCCAATTTTACCGCTACAGGCATCGACTTGTCGGTCAATCCGATGGTCATTGCGGTCGATCCTTCCGTGATTCCGTTGGGAAGCTTAGTCAGCGTACCGGGCTACGGCATCGCGATTGCCGGGGATACCGGTGGAGCGATCATAGGAAACAAAATTGACTTGCATATGGAAGATCTGAACGCTGCACTTGCTTTCGGCAGACAGACTTTGACGATCACCATACTGCAATAGATAGAAATTTGAATAGCGTGCGACGGGAACGTATCCGTCGCACGCTATTTCTGCTTTTTCCGGCCCCGAACTCCGGAGAAGCGAGGCTTCGCCGGAGTTCGGGGGCTGCTATCTTTCGTTTCTCCGGCGAGCCGGTCTTCGCCGGAGTTCGAGCTCCGAGTTCTTCCGTTTCTCCGGGCAAGCAAAGGCTCTCCGGAGTTGACAGACTCTCGAACGCTGCGCTTCTCCGGCGAACCAATTCTCCCGCTCCTGTTTTTGTCACATTCACGCAAAAAAGCCAAAAAACAGGCTGCTTCTTTTTTGAGAAGCAGCCTGTTTGAGTTGTCCAGCTACACGGGTTAGCCCTTCGGAAAGAATAAAAGGAACCCCTTGGCTCTACGAGCCAAGGATACTATTCGACTAACCTGCTGACGCAGGAAGTCTCTCAGCATATTGCGCTCTACGATGCTCAGTTGCATGGGGACTCTTAGGGATTCATCCCTTAGAGCCCCAGTACAAGGTGACTGTAGGGAACGTTGCGGACCGATTTCCTAAATTTCTTTCAGGGCTGAACGAACCCGTTCCGCTTTTCTTATTACAAAACTTTGTTCAGGAAATCTTGCGTACGAGGGTGTTGCGGGTTGCCGAATACTTCAGCAGGCGTGCCTTCTTCGACGATGTATCCGCCATCCATGAAGATGACGCGGTGGCCGACTTCTCTTGCGAAGCCCATTTCATGCGTAACCACAACCATGGTCATCCCTTGTTTCGCCAATTCTTTCATGACTTCAAGAACGTCGCCGACCATTTCCGGGTCTAACGCGGATGTCGGTTCATCGAAAAGCATGATTTCCGGATTCATTGCCAATGCGCGTGCGATTGCGACACGCTGTTTTTGGCCGCCGGAAAGGGAACTCGGAAATGCATCAGCTTTTTCGGAAAGTCCGACTGTTTCCAATAGTTCCACAGCTTTCGCTTTTGCGGATTCTTTATTTTCCCTTTTCAGTTCAACCGGAGCCAAGGTGATATTGTCCATTACCGAAAGGTGCGGGAAAAGGTTGAAGTGTTGGAAAACCATCCCGATTTCTTCGCGTACTTCATTGATGTCCGTTGTTTTTTCGGTGATGTCTTTTCCGTCGATCAGCACGTGTCCGTCGGTGACTTCTTCCAGCTTATTGAGACAGCGGAGAAGGGTACTTTTTCCTGAACCGGATGGACCGATGATGCAGACCACTTCGCCTTCAGCGACTTCGAGATCAATCCCTTTCAAAACCTCGTTGGTGCCGAAGCTTTTCTTCAGGTTCATGACATTTATTTTTGCGTTAGCCATTCTTTAATCTCCCTTCAAGGTTTTTGGAAATCTTCGTAAGGATCGTGATGACGATGATGTACATCAAGCCGATGATCAACCACATATTACCGGAAGCGTAGGTTCTGGCGATGATGATCTTACCGGTCTGTGTCAACTCGACAAGTCCGATGATGGACAAAATCGAAGTGTCTTTCAAGGTAATGACGAATTGGTTGATGAATGATGGAATCATGATGCGGATTGCTTGCGGCAAAATGATTTTGTTCATCGTCGTTTGATAAGGTAATCCTAAGCTGCGTCCTGCTTCCATCTGTCCGACATCAACGGCTTTGATACCGCCGCGGAAGATTTCAGCCAGATAAGCTGCAGCGTTCAGACTCAGCGTGATGATACCGGCAACCGTCGAGCTCATCCGGATGCCCATCAATTGCGGAATCGAGAAGTATACGAAGAATGCCAAGACGATCAATGGCACACCGCGCATGATGTCAACATAGATGGTTGCGATCCAGTTCAATGCCTTGTTAGGGGATACGCTGAACAAGCCGATGAAGATACCCAATGCCAATGCGATCACGATGGATGCAAAAGTGATCAGGATCGTTCTTCCCAAACCTTGCAATAATGTTTTCCAGTTTTCTTGGATCAGTCCGAAGAAAGAAGTATTGCTTGCTTCAATGTCGGATCCCAAGTAGTTATTCACGATTTGTTCATACGTGCCGTTGGATTGCAAGTTAGCCAATCCCGTATTGATCATGTTCAACAGTTCCGGATTCGTATCTTTTGCGACTGCGATTCCGTAAGAACCACCGGCTTCTTTATCGGTAGCCAGCTTCAAAGCGATGCCTTGGCCTTCGATAGCGTAAGCCATTACCGGATAATCTTCAAATGCTGCAACGGAATTGCCGGCGATGACATCTTGATACATATTGGCTGAATCATCGAAAGTCGATAAAGTGAAACCAAATTCATCCTTGATGGATTCGGCAAATGTTGCGCCTTCCGTACCGGTTTTCACTGCGACGGTTTTGCCTTCCAGGTCTTCATAGCTGTCGATATCGCTATCGGCAGCCACAGCCATGACAACGCCGCTTTCGAAATACGGTTCGGAAAAATCAAAAGTCTGTTTGCGTTCGTCGGTGATGCTCATGCCGGCGATGACGGCATCCACTTGTTTAGCCTCCAACGCTTGAAGGGCTGCGTTGAATCCCAGTGGACGGATTTCGATTCCGAAACCTTGATCTTTAGCGATCTCGCGGATCAGATCCATGTCGATACCCACATAGTTGCCGTTAGCGTCCTGGAATTCGAATGGGGCGAAAGTTGTGTCGGTTGCGATGATAAAAGTTTTTCCGTTCTGTGCCGGGACATCTAGGCTCGTATCCGCGGAAGCACCGAGGTATTTCTCTTGGATGGCTTGGTATTTGCCATTCTCTTTCAGATTAGCCAAACCGGCATTGAACATTGCCAACAATTCCGGATTAGTATCTTTGGCTACAGCGAAACCGTATGAACCGCCGGCTTCTTTGTCGGTAGCCAGTTTCAGTGCCAGACCTTGGTCCTCGATGGCGTAGGCCATTACTGGGTAATCTTCAAATGCCGCCACAGAATTGCCTGATAGGACATCCTGATACATATTGGCGGAATCTTCAAAAACAGTTGTAGTGAAGCCATATTCAGCCTTGATGGATTCGGCAAAAGTTGCCCCTTCCGTTCCGGTTTTAACGGCTACGTTCTGGCCTTCCAAATCTTCGTAGCTTGAGATGTCGCTGTCATCGGCAACTGCCATGACCACGCCACTTTCAAAATACGGTTCCGAAAAGTCAAAGGTCTGTTTCCGTTCGTCCGTGATGCTCATGCCGGCGATGACGCCGTCAACTTGTTTTGCTTCCAAGGCTTGGAGCGCAGCGTTGAATCCCAAAGGACGAATCTCCACTTCAAATCCTTGATCTTCTGCAATCGCTCGAATAAGGTCCATATCGATGCCGACAAATTCTCCGTTGACATCCTGGAATTCAAATGGTGCAAAAGTGGTGTCTGTCGCGATGACAAACATTTGTGTTTCTGTTGCCTCAACTACTTCGTGCTGGGCTGACCCAAAAATAAAAAAGCCCAAAGCCATGAAGAGCATCGGCAACTTTAGTCGCAGTTTCTTGCTTAACATATTTTTTCCTCCTTATAATCAGCATTCCTTCTGAATAACCATGAGATTACGATGAAGCCTCTGCTTGAATATTCATATAATACCACATTGAGATTATATTTTAAATTCACAGAAACCACAATCGTATAACGACAAAATGATGTTAGAAAAACTAACACGAAAACCGAGCGCTATAAAAACGCTAACAAACAAGTGTCAACCAATCCGGGATATTTGGGGGCGTTCGGAAATGCAAAGCAAAAAGCCCTGATATGATGGCATAAAAGCTGTCATGTCAGGGCTTTTTTTAGGTCTGGTGAGGCAAGTGTGTGATCATTTAAAGGCCCGGCTCAGGTCTTCGATCGCGCCAACCAGTGCATCCAGCTTTTTTTCCATCCGGTGCAGCAGGTACATCGCGATCACGATCGGAAAGCCGGTATTGCTGATCAATTCCATATACGCCAGCACATCCACGTTCGCATCCATTCATTTTCCCTCCTTTCCTACATCTATAAAGACGCAGGAAAGAAGGGATGTGTAACTGTCAGCGTTTCTGTGTCGGAATCACAAATTTTCGTTGATGCAGCGCATGATGGCTTCGGCTACGCCGTTTTCTGAGTTTTTGGAAGTGAGGTACTTCGCGAATTCCTTGACCCCATCCTCGGCATTGGCAACTGCAAAGCTGGCGCCTGCTACTTTCAGCATGGAGACGTCATTGAAGTTATCCCCAATGGCCATGACATTCTCCAAAGGAATCCCTCTTTTTTTGGCGAACTTTGCCAAAGCGATCCCTTTTTGCGCTTCAACATGGTTGATCTCGATATTATTTTTGAAGGAGGAGGTCACGACCACACGGCTGTCTGCGGCCAGTTTGGCGCGGATCGGCTCCAGTTCGCTTTGGCCGACATCGCTGAAGACGAGAATCTTGAGGACTTGCTGTGCGTTGTCTTCCAGAACTTCTTTGAAATTTTCAACGTAGTTTACATGCATCACTTCCAAACGGGCGACCGCCAGAACAAGCGCCATTTTGAAGGTCGTGTCAGGGTTTGTCTCATGCAGCAAGGAAGTCATTGACTCGATCCGGCGCACTTTGTCATCCGAGAAGATGCCCTTGGATGTCATGATTTCGCAATAGAGTCCGTATTTTTTCACATCCTCCAAGATATGGCGGGTGGTTGTTTTGTCGATGCCCAAGTTTTCGACCAGTTGTCCGTCTTCATCGAAGACTTGTCCGCCGTTCAGTGTGATCATAGGGCAATCGATGCCGACTTCCTGCAAGGCCGGAACAGCTTCGGTATACCCTCTGCCGGTAGCGACCATAAATTTAATGCCTAATCTATTTGCTTCATTGATGGCGCTCACGTTCGATGCGGAGACTTCCATCTTATCGTTCAATAAAGTGCCGTCCATATCCGAGACGATCAGTTCAATCATACATTCATCCTCCTGTTCGGTAATTGCAGTATATTCACACTTATATTCTACCACGCTTTTTCAGTTTGACCTGAAATTTGTTCAGGCCCGGCTAAAATAACCGCACGGAAGCCGGATGGACTGAAAAAGATCTGCTTATTATGGTAAGATTATCGATGCGAGTAATGAAAATATTGAGGGACAGTGATGTGAAAAAAATGGCTAAAGCAATTATCCACAACGAGTGGCAAGAAAAGCTGGAACAGGAGTTTGAAGCGCCGTATTATCAACAGCTGCGTGCATTCCTGAAGGAAGAGTATCTGAACGAGACGGTTTATCCCGGAATGCAGCATATCTGGGAAGCCTTCGAATTGACGCCTTACAAAAAGGTGAAAGTGGTCATACTGGGGCAGGACCCTTATCACGGACCCAACCAAGCGCACGGCTTGAGCTTTTCCGTGCAGAAAGGCGTCAAGCTGCCGCCTTCCTTGGTCAACATTTACAAGGAACTGCAGGATGACCTCGGCATTCCGATTGCAAAACATGGCGACTTGACATCTTGGGCGAAGCAAGGCGTTTTCCTGCTGAACACGGTCCTGACGGTCCGAAGCGGGGAAGCCAATTCCCATCGCGGAAAAGGCTGGGAAATGTTGACCGACGCCGTCATCCGAGCGCTGAATGAGCGGGAAGAACCGGTTGTCTTCATCCTCTGGGGAAATGCATCGATAGCCAAAAAAGTGTTCATCGACGCAACGAAACATGTTGTGCTCACTTCGCCGCATCCAAGCCCGTTATCTTCCTATAGAGGGTTCTTCGGGTCGAAGCCTTTTTCCAAAACGAATGAAGCACTCAAATCGTTCGGTATGGAGCCGATCGACTGGCAATTGCCGGAATAATAGAAGAAAGGGGCGCTGCCTGTGAGAGGGAAATCATTGAAGACCAGAAAAGGAAAACTCTACTATCAGGTAGGCGGTAACGGGGATGCGTTGCTTCTGTTGCACGGAAACGGAGAGAGTTCGGACATCTTCGCTCAGCAGTTTCACTATTTCACGAAACACTTCAGGGTCTTGGCGCTCGATACGCGAGGCCATGGCAGATCGGATCTGGGAGTGGAGCGATTGACATTCAAACAGATTACGGAGGACATCCTTGCATTGCTCGAAAAGGAACGGATTCAACGGGTCCACGTGCTGGGATTCAGTGATGGAGGCAATCTGGGCCTGTATTTTGCGGCCCATCACCCGGATCGGATTGTTTCATTGATCGCGATGGGGGCGAATTATGAAGCGGACGGCCTGACCGACGCCTGCAATGAGGAGACGCTGGAACGATACGAGGAGCTGCTTGCTTTGCCGGATACCGATCCGGAAAAAATCCATCGCCTCTGCATCCACAATCTGATGCTGGAGGAATTGGACCTTTCGGCTGAAGCCTTGCGCAGCATCCAAGCGCCAACCTTGCTGCTGGCGGGGGAATTCGATCTGATCCGCGACGACCAAACGGAGGCGATGCATCGCCTGATTCCCGGATCGCAAAAATATATCGTACCCGGGGGAAGCCATGGCTTTTTCGTGGATGATCCGAAAGTGCTGGAACGTCTTGCAAAAAAATTCTATACATCCTTGTGATTTCCGGAGCGTATCAGGCGGTGCTTCCGGGAAATTATGTTAGAATGAAAATCTGAAATGTCGCCGGGGGCAGTCATTCGCTGCCGCGCAATTTTTGGACGGATAAAGTGAAAATGCGAACAAAGACACAATATGTTGCGTGATTTATAAAAACGCACACTACATATTGTGTCTTTCTTGTTGTAATTATATCCTCGCAACCGTATAATGGGTGAATAACAGTTGTGAAAAGGGTGAGGTAAAATGAAGGTAGTGTTTATGTCGTTGACCGGCCAAACGAGGAAGTTCGTAAACAAACTGAACCTTGAGACTATCGAATTGACGGCCGATAACGCCTTCCAACCGATTGAGGAGCCGTTCATCATCGTGGCCCCGACCTACGATAAAGAGGTAACGGATATTCTGGTCGATTTCATCGAGACCGATCGGAACCGTTCTTATTTCAAAGGTGTGGCAGGTGGTGGGAACCTGAATTTCGGTAAGCTTTTCGGGTTTACTGCAAAAGACTTGGCACACGATTATGGCGTCCCGCTGCTGCACTTGTTTGAGTTTCAAGGAAACGAGAAAGACATTCAGATTTTGAAAGAGAAGGTGACGGAACTTGGATAGTCCAAAATTAGTAACCAAAACAGAAGATGTAACCTATTATAAATTGAACAATGAAATCAATCGTCCGATTGATAATGCCATCCCTTTGCATAAGGATAAGGAAGCCGTCAGGGCGTATTTCCTGGAACATGTGAATCCAAACACGGTTTTCTTCTATACTTTGGATGAAAAATTGAATTATTTGATCGAACACGATTATATCGAAAAAGAATTCCTGGAGAAATACCCACTTGATTTCATCAAAAAGTTGATGCAGGATACGTACAACAAGAAATTCCGTTTCAGATCGTTCATGGCGGCCTACAAGTTCTATACCCAGTACGCGCTGAAGACGAACGACGGCAAGCGTTATTTGGAGCGTTACGAAGACCGGATCGTCTTCAATGCACTCTTTTTGGCTGACGGGGACCAGCAGTTGGCTGTCGACTTGGCGGAAGAGATGATCCATCAACGTTACCAACCGGCGACGCCTACCTTTTTGAATGCAGGCAGAAAACGCCGCGGGGAATTGGTGTCGTGTTTCCTGATCCAAACGACGGATGACATGAACAGCATCGGCCGCACGATCAACAGTGCGCTGCAGTTGTCCCGCATCGGCGGAGGCGTCGGCGTCAACCTGTCGAACGTCCGGGCAGCCGGGGATCCGATCAAAAAAATCGAGAATGCGTCGAGCGGCGTCGTGCCGATCATGAAGCTTCTCGAAGACAGCTTCAGCTATTCCAACCAGCTGGGCCAACGCAACGGAGCCGGTGCGGTGTATTTGAACGTATTCCATCCGGACATCGTGGCTTTCCTGTCCACGAAAAAGGAAAATGCCGATGAAAAAATCCGCGTGAAGACACTTTCGCTGGGGCTGGTCATTCCGGATAAATTTTATGAGTTGGCGGCGAAGGACGACCAGATGTACCTGTTCAGCCCGTATGATGTGGAGCGGATCTACGGCAAACCCTTCTCCTATGTCGACATCACCGCGGAATACGAGAACCTGGTCAACAATCCGGAAATCTCCAAATCGAAGATCCGTGCCCGTGACCTTGAAAACGAGATCAGCAAACTGCAGCAAGAATCCGGCTATCCGTACATCATCAACATCGATACGGCCAACCGCGCGAATCCGGTGGACGGAACGATCGTCATGAGCAACCTGTGCTCGGAAATTCTGCAAGTGCAGCAACCCTCCTTATTGAATGATAAACAAGAATATGAAGTGCTGGGAACGGACATCAGCTGCAACTTGGGTTCAACGAACATTCCGAACCTGATGAAATCGCCTGATTTCGGAAAATCGGTCGAAACGATGGTCCGCGCCTTGACTTACGTAACCGACCACTCAAGCATCGATGCGGTCCCTACAATCAAAAATGGGAACGATCAAGCACATACGATCGGTTTGGGCGGCATGGGCCTGCACACGATGTTCGCAACCAATCAGATGCATTACGGTTCGCCGGAATCCATCGAATTCACGGACATCTACTTTATGCTTTTGAATTATTATACGTTGGCGGCCAGCAACAAAATCGCTAAAGAACGCGGGGAAGCATTCGTCAATTTCGAGAAATCCACATACTATACAGGCGAATATTTTGATGCGTACACCGATTCCGATGTCGTCTTCCAATCCGAAAAAGTGAAACAAATCTTCGAAGGAATCAAGGTGCCTACGAAGGAAGAGTGGTCTGGTCTGAAAAAATCCGTCCATGAATTCGGCTTGTATCACCAAAACCGTTTGGCGATCGCGCCGACAGGTTCTATCAGTTATGTAAATGAAACGAGTGCGAGCCTGCACCCGATTACGCGTCTGATTGAAGAGCGGCAAGAGAAGAAAACCGGCAAAACTTATTATCCGGCACCGCAGCTTTCCAACGAAACGATGCCTTATTATCGTTCGGCCTATGATATCGATATGCGCCGGGTCATCGATATTTATGTCGCTGCCCAAAAGCACATCGATCAAGGCATGAGCCTGACGTTGTTCATGCGTTCCGAATTACCTGAAGGCATGTACGAATGGAAAGAAGGCCGCACCAATAAAATGACGACACGCGACCTGAACATTCTGCGCAATTACGCCTGGAGAAAAGGCGCAAAATCCATTTATTATGTGCGTACATTTACGGAAAACAACGACGAAATCGGAGCGAATGCTTGCGAATCATGCACGATCTGATGATGCAGCGCAACGGTATTTGATTACCCGTCATGTAATAATCGGAAAGTCTAACGGAGGAATGAAGGATGGCAAACAAGCCTTATATAGCAATCAATTGGAACAGCATCGAAGACATGCTGGACAAGTTGACATGGGAGAAACTGACGGAACAATTCTGGTTGGATACGCGGATTCCATTGTCCAATGATTTGGACGACTGGCGCACCCTCAGCAAACCCGAGCAGGATATGTTGGGAAAAGTTTTCGGCGGATTGACGCTTCTGGACACGCTGCAATCGCAGGACGGCATCGCAGCCATGAAGGAAGATATGCGCACACAACACGAGGAAGCGGTATTGAACAATATCCAGTTCATGGAATCTGTGCACGCGAAAAGCTACTCTTCGATCTTCAGCACGTTGAACACGAAGGCTGAAATCGAGGACATCTTCAACTGGACGAACAGCAATGAATTCATCCAGCGTAAAGCCAGTCTGATCAACGATATCTACAAGACCGGGAATCAGTTGGAAAAGAAAGCCGCCAGCGTGCTGCTGGAATCTTTCCTTTTCTATTCGGGATTCTACGCACCGCTTTGGTATCTGGGCAACAATAAATTGCCGAACGTGGCGGAGATCATCAAACTGATCCTGCGCGACGAATCGGTCCACGGCACGTATATCGGCTACAAATTCCAGATCGCATTTAACCAACTGTCCGAAACGGAACAGGAAGAAATGAAAAATTGGGTTTATATGCTGACGTATGAACTGTACAACAATGAAGTGAAATACACGCAATACATCTACGACGAGTTGGGCTGGACGGAGCGCGTCAAAGTTTTCATCCGCTACAATGCGAACAAAGCCCTGCAGAACTTGGGCTTCGATCCCTTGTTCCCTGACACGGCTGATGATGTGAATCCAATCGTCATGAACGGTATTTCGACCGGCACCAGCAACCACGATTTCTTCTCGCAAGTCGGGAACGGCTACCTGTTGGGTGCCGTCGAGGCGATGGAAGACGAAGATTACGTCAAATGGATTGATTAAAATAAAAAGCAAGGAGAGCGGCGGATCGATTCGCTGCTTTCCTTGCTTTTTTGCATATGTCCCTCGACAATTCTAGGGTTGCTTGCTGAGCCAGGGTCAGAACCATGAATAACATCCTGTTATCCATGGTTTTAGCCTGAAATCGGGCCAGAACCATGGATAACTTCCGCTTATCCATGGTTTGGCTCGTAATTGGGTCTGAAACCATGAATAACTTCCGCTTATCCATGGTTTCAGCCTGAAATCGGGCCATAAAGATGAATAATTTCCGCTTATCCATGGTTTCAGCCTGAAATCGGACCATAAAGATGAATAATTTCCGATTATCCATCTTTATGGCTATACCTGACTGCCTATCTGTACAAAAATGCTGCAGCCGCATGGTTTCATTGCTGTTTACAAAACCATTACAACGAATTTAACTGATATTTACAACCATCTGGTAGTATTTATTTGTAGTCAAATACGGAATGAGAATGAATGAAACATCATTCATAAATAAGGAGAGAAAAAAATGAGATTGTCCAACAAAAGATTGTTTGCGGGTTTGGCCTTAAGCAGTATGCTAATTTTGAGTGCGTGCGGAACAGAGGCAGCGACTACTACTGAGGCGGAAGTCGATCTGAATGCATTGACACTGGGTGAAATCGAAACGCAAGCCCAAGAAGAGGGCCATGTGGAATCAGTAGGGATGCCGGATACGTGGGCTAACTGGGGCGAGACTTGGGAAGAGCTGGATACGACATATGGTTTGACGCATGCCGATACGGATATGAGTTCAGCGGAAGAATTGGCGTTATTCAAGGCTGAACAGAATAATCCGACGAAAGACATCGGCGACGTCGGTCAATCGTTCGGGCCCGTAGCAGAAGAGGACGGGTTGACCTTAGCTTATAAAACTTCTTATTGGGATGATATCCCCGAGTGGGCCAAGGATGATGACGGCGATTGGATCGTCGGATACTACGGAACGCTTTCGTTCATCACTAATTCGGAAAAAGTAACAGACGCCCCGACAAGCTTTGCCGATATCCTGGCGGGCGATTACAAAGTAACGGTTGGCGATGTAAATGCCGCTACACAAGCGCAAAACGCAGTATTGGCAGCGGCAATCGCTAATGGCGGAGATGAAACAAACTTAGATCCCGGCATTGCTTTCTTCGCGCAATTAGCTGAACAAGGCAGATTGGACTTGGGCGATACGTCATTGGCCCGTTTGGAATCAGGCGAAATCGAAGTCGGATTGTTCTGGGACTTCAACGCATTGAATTATGCAAACCAGGTTGCAGAAACGAATCCGAACGCCAGTTTTGAAGTGACCATTCCGCAGGATGGAACGATCCAAAGCGGATACGCAACAGTCATCAATGCGACCGCGCCTAACCCGCATGCCGCAGCATTGGCCCGTGAATATATCCTTTCTGATGAAGGACAGATCAATTTGGCAAAAGGCTATGCACGTCCGATCCGCGATAATGTCGAATTGCCGCAAGAAGTGCAGGATATCCTGCTTCCGGCAGAACAATATGTCAAGGCACAACCGGTTTCCGATTTCGATGCATGGGAAGAGGCTGCAGCCGGTCTTGGCCAAAGATGGCAAGAAGAAGTCCTGACGAAAGTAAAATAATCGAGGTTGAATACAGTGGATAAAGTGATTTTTGTAGTGTTGGACGGATTGAATGCCAAGACAGCCCATAACCATATGGGCTTCTTGGAGCATCTGGTCGAAAAGGGAATTATGGCGGCTTATACCGTCAAATCAGAGATGCCTGCGCAATCAAGGCCTCTGTATGAAGTCTTGCAGTCTGGTGTGCCATCTTCTGAAAATGGCATTACCTCAAACCGAACGGTCCGTCGTTCCAAAGAACGGAGCGTTTTTGAGATCGCCAAGGATAATGGACTCAAAACGGGTGCAGCCAGTTATTACTGGGTAAGCGAACTCTATAACCGCGCACCGTTTCAATTGATGGAGGACAGGATCCAACTGGATACGGATTCCCTCATCGAGCATGGCATTTTTTATCACGAGGATCATTACCCGGACAGCCATCTGATTGCGGACGGCGATTACCTGATCCGGAAGAAGGCGACGGATTATACGCTGATCCATTCGATGAACATCGATGACGCGGGCCATAAATTCGGTGCCGGCAGCAAGGAATATGTCCAGGCGACCGTCCGAGTGGATGCCGAACTTTCCCAGTACATCTGGAGATGGATGAACGAAGGCTATCAGATTGTGGTCACTTCCGACCACGGCATGAATGATTATCATACGCATAATGGCATCTCGGATGAAGACCGTCTTGTCCCGCTGTATTTGTTTTCGGAAAAAGTGATCATCAAGGATTTCCGCAAAGAAGGTGCCGTTGTGCCCCAACTGGAAATAGCGCCATTCTTATGCAGATTATTGGGCATTCCGGCTGGGGATCGGATGCAGGCGATTCAGGGCATCCTTATGAAAAGGGGCTCAGATGATGATGCAGCGGAATGAAAAACGCAAGTACCTAGTATTGTTGTTGCCGTTCGCGCTGCTGATCCTCCTGTTCGAACTGCTGCCGTTAGCCAATATCCTCATCAACAGTTTTTTGGAACCCGGAACAGGCGGCATTACGTTCGCCAACTTCACGACCATTTTTACGAGCGATTATTATCTGATGTCGATCAAGAACAGCCTGTTCGTTTCCTTGCTTTCCGCATTTATCGGGATTGCGATCGCGCTCCTGGGCGCCTATGCCATCCATACGGCAGGAGACAGAATGAAAAAGCTCTATATCACGACATTGAATATGACCTCGAACTTCCAAGGCATCGTATTGGCTTTTGCCTTCATTCTGCTCTTGGGGAATTCAGGGATCCTGACAACCTTGGGTGAAAAATGGAACTTGGCCGCCTTGAACAACTATGATCTGTACACAACATCGGGTATCCTGATTACCTTCATTTATTTCCAAATACCATTGGCTACCTTATTGCTCTATCCTTCTTTTGACGGCATCAAGACAGAATATAAGGAAGCCGCCAGTCTGATGAATGCGACGACTTGGCAATTCTGGTCAAAAATTGGTCTCCCATTGGTGTTGCCCAGCATTTTCGGAACATTTTCCGTTCTGTTTTCGAATGCATTGGCGGCCTATGCGACACCCTATGCTCTGTTGGGGAACAATTATGCCTTGTTGCCGATCAGGATTTCATCCATGTTCACGGGCGATGTCGTGCAACAAGTGGAATTGGGAAGTGCCTTGTCGATCGTGATGCTCGTATTGATGAGCACGATGACCTTGATAAGCAACAGTCTATTGAAGAAATTCAGAAAGGGTGTGTGAAAAATGAAGAAACGAAGCAATGCCTTTTCTTCATTCATAATCCTGATCCTTTCGATCCTCCTGTTGCTGCCTCTGTTTGTGACGCTGCTGAATTCTTTGTTCAGGGACTTGAGCAACATCATCCCTGAAGGCTTCACTTTATCGTTCTATGCAGATATTTTTGCGGGTTCGGGAGGCATGACAGGCGCGATCGGCAGGTCTTTGGTGATTGCCATCATACCGACGCTCGTTTTATTGGTGCTTCTGTTATTGGCGATGTATGTCGTGCAGATCCATTATCCAAAGTGGGATAAATACCTGGATCTGTTGTCGAAAATCCCGTATGGCATCCAAGGGGTCATCCTCGCGGTCTCGATCATTTCGCTATATGCTTCTTCCAGCACTTTTCTGTCGAACCGTATTTTTTTGCTGAGCTGTGCCTATGGGGTCGTGATTCTGCCCTATATGTACCAAGGCATAAAAAATGCGTTGACCACATTGGAAATTATGCCGATTCTGGAGGCTGCGGAGACACTGGGGGCGAGCAAGCTTTATGCCTATTTCCGGATCATCGTGCCCAGTGTATTGAAAGGGTTGGTTGCGACGATACTGCTCTCGATAGGCATCCTGTTCAGCGATTTCGTGCTGGTTAACATCATTGCCGGCAGCTACTACGAAACAACCAGCATTTTCCTGGATAAAACCAGAAGCGTATCGGGTCATGCCGCAAGCGCGATTTCGGTAGTCATCTTCTGCATGATGCTGATTTTGACCAATTTGGCGGGATATTTGGGATCGAAAGAGACCAAAAAAGCAAAAACGAACGCCACAACAAATGAATAAGAACCACATTTTGTGAAGTATAGAGGAGAAATAATGGCGTATATAGAGTTCAGAAACATTCGAAAATCATATGACGGTGAAAATTTAGTTTTGAAAGATCTCAATCTGCAGGTGAATGAAGGCGATTTGGTCACTCTGTTAGGACCGTCCGGGTGCGGGAAATCTACCTTGCTGCGTTCGCTTGCCGGTTTTGAAAGTATTGACGGGGGCAGCATCCACATAAACGGCCAGGATGTGACGGATTTTCCGCCGGGGAAACGGAATATCGGGATGGTTTTCCAACAATACTCGTTGTTCCCCAACATGAATGTAGCGGAAAATATCGCATTCGGTTTGAAGATGCAGAAAATGGACGCTGCGACAATCAAAGAAAAAGTCGCCCGCATCATTGAACTCGTGGAATTGTCGGGGAAAGAGGACCATTATCCGACGCAGCTGTCAGGCGGTCAAAAGCAGCGGGTAGCCTTGGCGCGGGCCATCGTAACAGAGCCGAAAGTGTTGTTGCTGGATGAGCCCTTGTCCGCCATCGATGCGTTGCTGCGGAAAAATCTCCAAAAGCAAATCCGCCGCATCCAGAAGGCACTGCATATCACAACAATCTTTGTCACGCATGACCAGGATGAAGCGATGCTGATGTCGGATGTCATCCATGTCATGGCTTCCGGAAAAATCGAGCAGTCGGGCACACCGACCGAAATTTACACGCATCCAGAAACGCATTTCGTCGCTTCGTTCATCGGCAACTATAATCTGTTGAGCAGTTCGGATTTTGAAAAATTGACCCAGAAAAAAACGCAGGCAAGCCAAATTGCCATCCGTCCGGAAGCCATCGAGTATTTCAAGGAGCCTCAGCCCCGAACGGAAGATCATTTATATTTTAAAGGGAAAGTAATCGACGAAACAATCAGCGGGAATATCTTATCCTATGTGATCGAAACCGATCAAGGTGTCCATTTACGGGCGGATCATCTCTACCGAACCTTCAATCTGCTTGATAAAGGCGCGCGCGTCTTTTTGAAAGTGGAGAAACGTAATGTCCTGGAGTTTTAAAAAACCTCTCCGTTGCCTAAAATGGCGGCGGAGAGGTTTTTTTCGGGTGATTCCGTCCAGAATGCCGGCGAAGATCTTTGATGAACGCAGTTTGTTGAACAAGGGATGCAGCAACAGGATCAACAGGAAGGACGGCAAAAAGATGCCGACGGTCGCCAAGATGGCACCGGGTACTCCTTGAATCAGGTAGCCCACGAAAGTTGCCGTTGTGAAGACGGGACCGGGGGTGAACTGTCCGATCGCTACAGCATCCAGCAATTGGGTGCTGGTCAACGCGGCATAGCGGTCGATGAATTCAGCTTGCAGAAACGCTATCAGAACATAGCCGCTTCCGTACAGGACCGAACCGATTTTCAAAAAAGTCAGAAACAACAAGGTCAGTGACATAGGCTCGATCGCCAGGTGGCGCGAGCGCCATTTGGATAACTGTTGCGCCAGCAACATCGTCAACCCGGTCAGGATAAGAATCGTGATTTCGCCGACACCCATCAACGATAAAAGATAGGCCGCCAGGAACAACACCAGTGATTTGGTATCCTTGATGGTCGTCTGCCCCAGGCGGAAAAGCGCCTGGATGATGACAGCCACAATCACCGGTTTGATGCCGGTGAAGATCGCTTCGATGAACGGCACTGCACCATATTCCTTGTAGAACATCGCCAGCAAAAGCACAATCGTCATGGCTGGGAAGATGAAGCAGATGCCCGCCAGGAAAAGCCCAAGCTTTCCACCACGCTTGTAGCCCAAAGCGATGGCCAACTCCGTCGAATTCGGTCCGGGGATGAGATTCGTGAAGCCGAGCAGATCCATGAAATCCGATTTGGTGAGCCAGTTGCGCTTCGTCACCAGTTCGTCCTCCATCATGGCGATATGGGCGGCCGGACCTCCGAAGGCAAAGAGGCCCAGCCGCGCAAAAACAAGGCAGATTTCTTTGTATATTTCTTTCGAATAGGACATAAATTTCCTCCAACAATTTTTTTCGCCAAAAAGCGGAATCAGATTTTTTCTGTATAAGCAATCCCGTCTTTGAACAGGGTCAATCCGGTCACACCCAATTCGCGCAACAACGCGATGGCATCGTCGAAATGGTAACGGTACTTTTGAATGCTGTGCGCATCCGAACCAAGGCTGAAACGGGAGCCGCCCATTTCCAGATAAAGACCAACCATATAGCGGTACAAGTCTGAATTTTTGTATTCATACATGCTGCGCGTGTTCAATTCAAGCGCCATGTCTTTCGCCAAAATTTCAGCGAGCAGCCCTTTCAATGCCGGCTCGAATTCCCGCAGATCGTCAACAGTGACCGGCAGGCGACGGATCCCGTAATCAAAGTGCGCGAACACGTTGGCGCCATCCACTTGCCTTACGGCTTCCGCGCATAGTTCGAAATATTCCTGCATGACCGCTTTGGGATCCAGCTCATCGATGATCGGCTGCAGGTAATCATAGCGCCCGTTTTGATGGACGCTTAACAGGATGACGTCGAACGCTTTGCCTTCCAGATAGGATATGATCTGGTCGTGGGATTCCGGCGTGTAGCCGACTTCGATGCCCCGGCGGATGCGTCCGTCATGGAGCGCGTTCAAAGCAGCTATTTTTTCTGAGTAGGCGGCATAATTCAGGACTGTATCCACGCCGCCGTTGTAGGCATCATGAAAATCCAAGTGCTCGGTTGTGACGAGCAGACCGTCTGTTTGCTCCAGATAATTTTCAAATGATTCCGCAGAATCGGGCGAAAAATACGTATGCATATGTTGATCGTAGTATCCCAAAATCATTCCTCCTTGTGCGTAGATGCCATCAGTATAGCAGACAGCGATGGATTTCAAGAAAAGATTGCGTTAAGAAAATGTAAACGATCGAAGGCAGAATATCAAACATTATCAAAAAATTTGCACCAATGCTTGTTGAATTTTGCTATAATGGTTAAGGTCGTGGAAAAATAAGATAAATTTTTTGGATTGGTGGTTTTTTATTTGGCAGCACGATATGTCATGGGAGTGGATGTCGGTACCACAAGCACAAAAGCCGTACTGTACGAAACGGATGGCTCAGCTTATGAATCAGCGTACGCGCATTATCCATTAATTAAAGAGAATCCCGAAATGGCGGAACAAGACTTGGATGAAATCTTTTCAGCCGTATTAAAAACAATAAAAGCAGTCATACAGAAAGCGGAACTGGGTCCGACGGATATTGCCGGCATCGGTTTTTCGAGCGCTATGCACAGCCTGATCCTCATGGATGCGGAAGGTACTCCGTTGACGAGGAGCATAACTTGGGCCGACAATCGTTCGAAAAAATACGCAAGCATGTTGAAACATTCCGAAGTGGGCCAGCGTTTTTACGAAAAAACAGGCACACCATTGCACCCAATGTCCCCTTTGAACAAGATTCTCTGGCTGAAGGCGGAAAAGCCCGAAGTGTTCCAAGCAGCGCGCTGGTTCATCGGCATCAAGGAATACATTTTTTGGCGCCTGTTCGGTGAATTCGTCGTGGACTATTCCGTTGCCTCGGCTACCGGTTTGTTCAACATCAGGGAATTCCGCTGGGATGAGGAAATTCTCGAATTCTGCGGTATCACGAGTCAAATGTTGTCGTTGCCGGTAAATCCTCGTCACCAGCTGAGCGGGCTCTCGGAGGAAGTTGCTGAGTTGCTGGGGCTGGCTGCGGATACACCCTTTATAGTTGGAGGGAATGATGGCTGCTTAGCCAACCTGGGTATGGGAGCGATTCGCGCGGGTACGGCAACAATCACAATCGGTACGAGTGGTGCGGTCCGGATGACGAGCGAAAAACCTTATGTAAGCCCGGAAGGACGTACGTTCAGTTATATCCTGGATGAAAACCATTATGTGAACGGCGGCGCCGTCAACAATGGCGGAAACATCTTTGATTGGGCCATCAAACAATTTTTGCCGGCGAACATTGCTGATGAAGATCTCTATGACAAAGCGATGGAGATGATCGCAAACGTTGCACCGGGAGCGGATGGATTGGTTTTCCATCCTTATCTGAATGGCGAACGGGCGCCTTTATGGAATGCGGATGCCCGGGGGAATTTCAGCGGCATCAACATGTTGCACACGAAAGAACATTTTTTGCGCTCCGTTTTGGAAGGCATCTGCCTGAATCTGAAGGATGTGCTAGCGTCGGTCATCTCGATGAACGGCGAACCGACAAAAATTATGGCCAGCGGGGGATTTTCGCGCTCGCAGGCTTGGCGCCAAATCTTGACGGATATCATCGGTATGCCGATCGAATTCCCGGAAACTTTCGAAAGTTCCTGTACGGGTGCCGCTTTGATCACACTGAAGAGCTTGGGGTTGGTGGAATCTGTGGATGATGCGGAGGAAATGATGGGCGCATCGATCGAACATCAACCGAATGAAGACAGCAAGTCTGTCTATGCAGCGATGTTCCCTCGTTATCAAGAGATGAGCAAGTTGTTACAGGAGTTCTATACGGAAAAATGAAATGGAACCAAAAGAAAAGACATACTCACTGAAATTCAGTGGCTATGTCTTTTCTTTTTGTCTAATCGTTGCTGATTGGTTGCTCCAAAGCACTTTCGATCAGCTTCGTCATTTTCTTTGGTGTGGTGATCGGCGCAAAACGCTTGATGATTTCGCCATCGCGGCCGATCAGGAATTTCGTGAAATTCCACTTGATGGCGCCGCCACCGGTCTGTTCGACCAAATATTTGTAGAGCGGATCTGCACTGTCCCCATTCACTTCGATCTTATCGAAAACCGGGAAAGTGACACCGTAGTTGATTCGGCAGAATTCAGCTGCTTCGGTGCCGTCCAATGGTTCTTGGTTATTGAACTGGTTCGATGGAAATCCTAGAACGACGAAATCTTTGTCTTTGTATTTCTCGTAAAGTTCCTCCAGTTCATCCAATTGACCCACTAAGCCGCACTTGGAAGCTGTATTGACGATGCAGATGACTTTTCCTTTGTACTGTTCCAATGGTACAGATGACTGATCTGTTTTTCTTACATGATATTCATATATGGACATATCGAAGGACTCCTTTGGTTATGCTACTTATACGTGTTAAAACATAGTATAAACAACAATGTAAAGGATTGCAAAAGAAAAGCCCTGGCAAAAATCGAAGGAGATATGACAGTTTGATGAGAAATGATGAAATTGTAACAGTAATTTCCATAAATGACTGTTTTTTTATTCTCGTTTGCTGTATGATAGTTGAGTATTATAAATCGAATCTGGAGGGATTTTTTTTGGACATGTTTGAAGGCTTAAGCCAAAAAATCGTAGGAAAAAAAATAAAAATCGTTTTCCCGGAAGGCTTAGAACCAAGAATTTTAGGGGCAGTCGTACGTCTTAAAGCGGAAGACTTAGTGGAACCAATCGTTATCGGAAATGTGGATGCAGTCAAAGAAGCTGCAAAAGGCCGCGGATTTAGACTAAGTGGTATCCAAATCATCGACCCAGCTGATTATGCTGAACTCGATGAAATGGTTGCATCTTTCGTCGCTCGCCGTAACGGTAAAGTAACTGAGGAACAAGCGAGAAAATTGTTGTTGGATGAGAATTATTTCGGAACAATGATGGTACACATGGGCTTAGCCGATGGTCTGGTGAGCGGTGCTGTTCACTCTACAGGTGATACTGTCCGTCCTGCGCTTCAAATCATCAAAACAAAACCAGGCGTAAGCCGCACAAGTGGTGCTTTCATTATGCTCCGTGGTACTGAAAGATTCCTGTTCGCTGACTGCGCAATCAACATCAATCCAAATGCACAAGAGCTTGCTGAAATCGCAGTGGAAAGTGCTAAAACGGCTGAAATGTTCGAAATCCAACCAAACGTTGCTTTGATGAGCTTCTCAACAAAAGGCTCAGCAGCATCACCGGAAGTCGACAAAGTCGTGGAAGCTACAAGAATCGCAAAAGAATTGGCGCCTCAATACAACATCGACGGCGAATTACAATTCGATGCAGCTTTTTCTGAAGTAGTCGCTAAACAAAAAGCTCCTGGCTCAACAGTAGCTGGTCAAGCTAAAGTATTCATTTTCCCTGAAATCCAATCAGGAAACATCGGCTACAAGATCGCACAACGTTTCGGCGGGTTCGAAGCAGTAGGCCCAATCTTGCAAGGCTTGAACAAACCGATTTCCGACTTGTCACGCGGATGTAACGAAGAAGATGTCTACAAAACAGCCATCATCACAGCAAACCAAACATTACTTGATTAATGAAATATCGGAAAGCCTGGATCAAATCGGGCTTTCCTTTTTTTATTGTTCTTGAAAATAGGCCATCCGCAGAAAAAAGGTGCATTCCGGAGTGAATATTCCTATAATAAGGAATGGAATAAAATAAATTGGTGAAGATGGGGGCAGATTCAGAATGTTCACCTTACTAGCAAAGAATGAAGAAGAAACGATGGAGCTAGCCGCACAACTGGCGCAGCTATTGGAACCCAAAGATGTCATTCTCCTTGAGGGGAATTTGGGGGCCGGCAAAACCACCTTTACAAAAGGTCTGGCAAAGGGGCTGGGCATTGACACTGTTATAAAAAGCCCCACGTATACTTTAATCAGAGAGTACACAAAGGGCAGGCTGCCGCTGTACCATATGGATGTCTATCGTTTGGAGGATGTCGGCGGCGATGATCTGGGGTTCGAAGAATATCTCTATGGTAATGGCGTTTCCGTGATCGAATGGGCTCAATTCATCAAAGAAGAGTTGCCGGATGCTTATTTGACGATCCGACTGGTTCCTACCGGGGAATTTTTTGAAAACCGAGAAATCACTTTTCTCCCTACTGGAGAACGATACGCCACTTTAGTCGAAACACTACAGGGAATACTCAAGGAAGAAGGGAAATAGCATGCGGAAAAAAAGAGAGAAAGTCGAAATCATGATCCGGGAAGCCATCCCGGCAGATGCGAAGGACATCATCGCCTTCAGCAAAAAAACCGGCGCCGAAACGCCTTATTTGGCATATGGGGCTGAAGGCTTGGAATTGTCCGAAGCCTTCGAAGAATTGTATCTGGAAGATTTGATGGAGAAAGACAACAATGTGATGCTGATTGCGACGATAAACAACAAACAGTTGATAGGGTTGGCGTCCGTCGGGGCAACAGACAAACCGAAGCTTAGGCATGTAGGGGAAGTCGGTATCACCGTCGAGAAGGATTATTGGGGATTCGGAATCGGCTCGGTCCTGATGGAAGAAATCGAAACATGGGCAATCGAGAGCGGCGTGATCCGCCGTTTGGAGTTGACAGTCCATGGAGAAAATGAACGGGCCATCCATCTCTATGAGAAAATGGGTTATCAGCAAGAAGCGGTGATGCCGCGTGCCATGCTGATCGATGGGGAATTTATCGATGGCGTATTGATGAGTCTGATGATAGACTGATATGCAGGAACGGAATGACGTTTTAGACAAAAATTTGGGCGAAAATATTTTGTTTAAAACGTCATTTTCCGCTTGACATGGTAACGCTTACATGTTATTATAACTATACAAAGAGAAACATACTAAGTAAAACAAAGAAACACAAAAGAGTATGCCACTCTTTCAGGGAAATCCTTCAAAAAGATTTTCTGGTTAACAGCTTTTCAGTTAAGCTGTTAATGCAAAGTCTTAGATGGTTCGGAATTTGTGTTCTAGATGCATTTCTAAGACATGAAAACTTGAACCATTCTAAGATTAATAAACAGTAGATTTCATTCAAGCAGCTAGAAGCGAAAGCTTACATGACTTGCCTGAAAGACAAGCATAACTAGTATTGAAAAGTTCGTAGATCATTAAGATTGAACAATCAATGAAGCGAAGATGAGACTACTGATTTAGGAGGAAGTGTTCCGATTGTTGGAGCACTTCCTTTTTTTGGGCTCTCTGTCAAATGGTGTTGATGAGACATTTTATCTGTTGAAATAAGGGAGCCACATTCACAAACTCCAGAAGAGAATTTTTCTCTTTTGGGG
>NZ_QAOM01000024.1 GCF_003051085.1 Trichococcus patagoniensis
CCCTTTTGGGTCTTCATTTTTTGTCTATTTCTCTTTTCACCCGGTCCGGTGTGGAATTTAGTTTTACAAACTGGAATTTACTATTGCAAGTAACCACTATTCCTTGTGTTTGGTTCCCGTCGGCCAAAACAGAAAAAATAATACCGGAACAGGGATCCGCATCCAACCCTGTTCCGGCATCTTTTCTGATTTGTTGCTGGCGCCCCTTCGATTCCGTCAATAAACCACGACCGGCGTGCCTACGGAATAGGTATTGTAAAGCGTTTGGACCGCATAGTAAGGGGTATTGACGCAGCCGTGCGATCCCAAATACAGGTAAAGATCGCCGCCGAAGCCTTGGGTTTGCCACGAGGCGTCATGCAAGCCGTAAGCATTGCCCAAAAACGGAATCCAATATTGGACCGACGATGCATAATCCTCGCCTACCAGGACACTAGGGGATTCCTTATACGGTTGGATCGCGAACAGCCCTCTAGGCGTCGGCATCGAAGGCCGGCCCGTGATGACAGGCGCATTGACGATCTGCTGGCTGCCGATGTAGGCCCAAACGCGCTGGTAAGCGATGCTGATGATGATGTAACTGGATCCAACATAATAATTGGTGCCGGCGTTCGTCCGGAATGTGCCATCCTGCACCGTCCAGTCTGGTCCCGTCGGATAGGTTGGGACAGGCGGAGCAACAGGAACAACCGGAGCGGGCGGCGGTTTCGGTACGTATTTCATGAAGGCTATCGCCGTGTTCCCCGGTGCTGCCGCGTCTTTTTGGACCAATTGCATCTGAACGGCGCTGACGTCATAATCGTATCCTTGCGTTCCGGCTGTTTCGCCATTCTTGGCCCAATCCAACCAGCCCACACCGGGCACATGGACCTGATAATAAATATCATAGTGGGCAGCCAATTCATCCGTCAACTGCATTTCGATCCGCTCGATGCGTTGACCTGTTCCTGGCAGTCCGGCTTCCAATCCGTCCTGTGTCCATTCAAACCAACCGTTTTCACTTGTGGCGGCACGATAGGAAACCGATCCCGGATACGGTTGGGAATCCAATTTCGCCTGCAAACCTTCCAAAGATTGCGAGGAATCCGGGGAGCCGCTTTGCGCCGGATTGAGGACCGGATCCTGCCAGCCCGAATCTGTCAGATAACTGCCATAGGAAAGGACCGGTTCGGTACGCTTGATGAAGCTCTGTTCACGTTTGCCTAAAAAAGTCTGTTCCTTGTTCATCAGAACGATTTCGACTCCTTCAATCGGATAGCGGAAACCGTCCGTTCCGGCTGTCTCGCCGTTTCCAGCCCAATCCAGCCATCCGAAGCGGCTCGTTTGGACCCGGTAATACAGATCGTATTGAGCGGCCAAAGCCCCCGTCAGTTTGAATTGCACAGCTTCCATCGATTCGATGGTTCCAGTCGTTCCGGCCGTCCCTCCGTTGGAGACATAGCCCGACCAACCGCTGTCCTGCCTGTAGGTCCGGTATGAAATGCTGCCTGCTTCGGCCAAATGGGTCAAGCGCACCTGAATGGCTTCGAGCGGCAAAGCCGCCCCGCCGCTGATTGCGCCTTCCTGGACTTCGGACTGCCAACCGCTGTCCTGAACATAAGTCGTATAAGTTAATTCCGCGCTGCCGGTCGTTGCCGGGGATAGCGGAATTTCCTGCGCCCCCGAAAGGGCAGCGACGCTTCTTGTCTGATGCGTGACATAATCCTTGCCGGTTTCGGCAAGCGTTCCATCTATATTTAGGTACGCTGGATCATAAAGCCCCAGCAAACTTTTCTGGAAAACTACACCGTTCTCCAACGAATATGCTGGAGCCGCGATGCGGGCAGGGGCTAATCCGGCAACAATGAATAACCCCAACAGAATAAACAAAATGTTTCTTCTCATCGAAATCCCTCCCTATACTACCGGGCCGTAAGCGACAAATAATGGAATGCCTATACACAAACGCTTTCTTTTCTCTATTATACCAAACTATCCCCCGTAAAAAAAACACAAGCACTGACCGCTCTCCTCCGGTGAACGCTGGCTTCGCCGGAGGAGAGGCCAACATTTAGTTTGCATTCTCCGATGAGATCGGCTTGTCCGGAGTTCAAAGCGATAGTTACCGGCGTGCTCCCGTGAACGCCCACCTCGCCGGAGTTGGCACTCGAATCTTTAGCGATCCTCCGGCCAGTAGTCAGCCGAAACGCAAAAATGGAGCTGCCTCCGATTGAGACAGCCCCCAAATTTTTCTGATGCATGCTACTGTTCTCTTTTCCGGAAAGCCAGCACCATCCCGATCTGGAAATAGCTGTAGTCATCCCCCAGTTTTTCCTTGAGTGGTTTCAGATGCTGATCCTCCGCTTCCTCGATCGCTCTGGCGATGGCCTCCGTCTGTTCGTCCGTGACGAAATCCATCAAATGCATTTCGTAGGCCGACTGTTCGGCCAAGTTGCGGAAATGGTTTTCGACTGTCATCCGCGCCAATCCTCGGATGACAATGATTTCCTCGACCGTCTTGCCTTCTTGATACAGGCGATAGGTTTCCTCAAAAGTGGTGCCGGCGTAATTTTTCTGCGCCGGTTTCGGGCGTTTTGCCTTATGTTCCGGATTTCCCGCCTGGCCATTCTCCTCTTTCTGCTCCGACAATTTCTGCTGCAGAACCGATGCGGCATCAGGAAATTCCTTCACGTAATCGGAAATGACGCCCATGAATACTTCGCCGTAGCGTTCCAGCTTCGTTTCGCCGACCCCGGACAGGCGCAGGAAGGCCTCATCATCAGTCGGAAAGTTGCGGGCCATCTCATGCAGCGTGCTATCCGAAAAGACGATATAGGAAGGGATTCCATGCTCATTCGCCATTTCCGTACGCACACTGCGCAGACGGTCGAACAGCTCGGTATCGTACAAGCCGCCTCCGCTCTGTTTGGCGGTGCCCTTCCCGGTTTCGACCGCATAGGACATCCCGACTTTTTTACCTTCCTTCAGGATTTCCAGCGCTTTCGGAGTGACTTGGATCAACGGATACTGATCGCCTGTCACCTGCAGGTATTCATCCGCAATCAATACCCCGATCATTTCGCGGATTTCCCCATCATTATAAGCGCTCATCAAGCCGTATGTCTTCAGCTTATCCAGCCCGAAATCGGTGATGCCCTTCTGTTTGCTCCCAGTCAGGATGCCGATGATTTTCTGGACGCCGTAACGTCCGCGCACCCGCACGACGCAGGAAAGGATTTTTTGGGCTTCTTCGGTGATGTCTATCTGCTCCGTGCGGCGCAGACAATTGGAGCAGTGTTGGCAATTCAGCTCAGCTGTCGTTTCGCCAAAATATTCAAGGATGTACCGGCGCAGACATTGGTTCGTGTAACAGTAATTGATCATCTTGTTCAATTTATTGGTCGCTTCGCTGTCATTCGTCTTGCTGTTCAGCAACTGGTTGATGATGATATCCTGCGTCGAAAACAGCAGGATGACACGCGCTTCCTCTCCGTCACGACCCGCCCTTCCGGCTTCTTGGTAATAGCTTTCGATGTTTTTGGGCATGTTGTAGTGGTAAACGGTCCGCACATTGCTTTTGTCGATCCCCATGCCGAAAGCATTCGTTGCGACCATGATCGGCTTGCGGTCGAACAGGAAATCATCCTGATTCCGCTGGCGCTCGTGTTCCGGCAGCCCGGCATGGTAAAGCGTCACAGCAAAGCCTTTTTGTTCCAATTTCTTCTGGACCGATTCCACATTTTTTCTGGTCGAACAATAGATGATGCTCGCTTCTTTCGGGTTGAGGTCCTTCACGAGGAACTTGAACTTGTCGGCGGGTTTTTCCACGCTGAAGGCCAAATTGCTGCGGTCGAAACCGGTCACCAACCGGAAAGGATTTTGCAGGCGCAATTGGACCAGTATATCGTCCTGCACCGGTTCGGTGGCCGTGGCGGTGAAGGCGGCAACCATCGGACGTCTGTCGAACAGATCGTACAGCCGGGCCACACCTTGGTAGGCAGGGCGGAAATCGCTGCCCCATTGCGAGATACAGTGGGCCTCATCGACCACCAGCAACGGCACCTTCACAAAGCGCAAGGCATTCATGAATGACTCGTTGTCTATTCGTTCCGGCGCGATGTAGAGCAGTTTGAGCTGGCCGGAACGCATGTCATCCATCAATTGCAGAAACTCTTCTCTGGAAAGCGTGCTGTTCAGGTACGCCGCGGCAATCCCCATTTCCCGCAGGCTGTCTACCTGATCCTTCATCAAGGACACGAGCGGGGATACGACGATCGTCATGCCGTCCAGCAGCAGCGCCGGCAGTTGGTAGCAGAGCGACTTGCCCCCGCTCGTCGGCATGATCCCGAGCACATCATTCCCCTGCAGCGTGTTCGTGATCAGCTCCTCTTGGCCTTCCCGGAAGCTGTCATACCCGAAATATTTTTTTAGCGTCGCGTACAGTAATTCTTTATCAACCACTTGCATCCATCCTTAATTGTTTATCTTTTCTTATTGACCGAATATTCCTGAACGGCCTTGCCTTTAGACTTTACTCAAGAAAGCAATGGCAAACCATCAGAAATGACCTCCTCATCATATCACATCCGCAGCCTATTTTTCCCGCACAAAAATAGTACGGCACTCCCCGATCGAAGCCTTCATTGATAAAATATGCAGATTATCCGCCTTAAGTTTTGACGTGTGGTATATAATTGTAAGGTGAATACGTCATGACCTACAGGAGTGAACAATATGGAACAGGAATTATCAAATGAACTATTTATCTGCGGGGGGTGCAATGCGAAGATCGGCCCCGGCGTGCTGGGCGACCTGCTCAGCCAGTTTCCGAAACAGGAGAACCCGAATTTTTTGGTTGGTTTCGATTCGTCCGATGATGCGGCTGTGTTCCGGATAGACGCCGAGACGGCCATGATCCAGACGTTGGACTTCTTTCCCGCGATGGTTGCGGATGCCTCGCTTTTCGGGGAAATTGCAGCAGCCAACGCATTGAGCGATGTATTTGCGATGGGCGGCGAAGTGCTGACGGCCATGAACATCGTCTGCTGGCCCGAAACAAAAAGCACCGATACACTCGGGAAAATTTTGGCTGGCGGCTTCAAGAAAGTCCAAGAAGCAGGCGGCGTGCTGGTCGGCGGACATTCGATCCACGACCCCCAGCCCAAATACGGCCTCTCGGTATTGGGAAGAGTCCATCCCAATCGGATCTACCGGAATGACACGTGCATCCCAGGCGATGTCCTGCTGTTGACGAAACCATTGGGGACCGGCATCATCACAACGGCCTACAGCGCCGGGGAAATGGCCCAGGACGCCTTCGATGCAGCAGTCACCTCGATGACGACGCTGAACCGTTATGCGGCGGAAGTACTGAAAAAGCATACCGTCCACAGCTGCACGGATATCACCGGCTTCGGCTTGTTGGGGCATCTGTCGGAAATGGTCAGCGACCGCTGTTCAGCAACCGTTTACGCCGACAGCGTGCCTTGTCTGATCGGAGCCTATCAGGGAGCCAAGGAATTCCTGATCACAGCCGGCGGGCAGCGCAACCGGAATCACCTGGAAGCCGATGTGGCTTTCCGGATCGATGACTACGCCTTGGAGGAGATCCTCTTCGACCCGCAGACATCCGGCGGCCTGCTGGTGAGCGTCCCGGTCGAAGAAGCGGCCGCTCTGCTTGCCGAAATCGAGGCTTTGGGCTTGCCCTGCGGCATCATCGGCGAAGTGACCGAAAAAAGCGACAAAAAGATCACCGTGGTCCATTAAACAAGAAAAGCGGAACGGGTTCGTTCAGCCCTGAAAGAAATTTAGGAAATCGGTCCGACTGAGCATCGAAGAGCGCAATAGGACCGATTTATCTAATTTCCGAAGGGCTAACCCGTGAAGCTAGCCAACACTTTGGAATGTATGGAATATTTTACCAACCTGTAAAACAATTGCAGTGATGCACTTCTGCATTCAAAATAATATAACTTTACCAGGAGGAAACAAGCATGAAAAAAATAGATGCAGTCGGACAGGCTTGTCCGATGCCGGTCATTCTGACCAAACGGGCTTTGAAGGAGAGCAATGGAGAGACGGTCCTCATCAGCGTGGATAATGAGATTGCGACGCAGAATCTTGCCAAGATGGCGGAGCAGCTGAAACTTTCCGTCCAAGTCAAAAAAATCAACGATTCCCTTTATGAAGTCCAGCTTTCGGATCCGAATTCCGGCAACGAATCACACACCGCCGAACACACTGCGCTTCCGGAGCAAAGCGCCGACACAATCGCAACATCGGGCACAAGTTATGTCGTCGTATTGAACAGCGACTTCATCGGCAACGGCAGCGAAGAATTGGGCCGCACACTGATGAAAAGCTTCCTCTTCTCCCTGACGGAGCAGGAAGTCCTGCCCGACAAAGTGCTTTGCTACAATGCCGGCGCGCTGCTGACGGCGGAAGGCTCGCCCGTGTTGGAAGACCTTAAAGCGCTGGAGGAAGATGGCGTCGAGGTGCTGACGTGCGGCATCTGCGGGGAATTCTATGGCGTGAAGGACAAATTGGCTGTGGGCACTTTCACGAACATGTACCGCATCGTTGAAATCCTGCGCACCGCCAAGACCGTATCGCCATGATCGACCGCAGACACTACGGCATCGTCGCATTTCCGACTTCCCAGGCCGCTGCAGCCGCTGAAGCTGTTGTCCTCGATGCCGGTCGGGAATGCCGGCTGATCCCTATGCCTGAACAGATTTCGGCCGGATGTGGACTTGTGCTGCAGACGCATCTAGCCGAACTGACTGCTGTCCGCTTGTTGTTGTCGGAGCGTTCCATTTCCAATGATGGCTGCTACGAAGTGCGCTTTGAGAACCAGAAAAAATCCGTGGAGGGATGGCATGACTGAACTCTATTATTTTGACAACAGCGCAACCACGCTGAAGAAGCCGGCTGCGGTGGCTGAAGCTGTCTATCACGCCATCGCCGATGGTCAGCTCGGCAACCCGGCCCGGGGAAGCCACACTGTTTCCTTGAATGCGCTGCGGTTGACGGAGATGCTGCGCCAAAAAACGGCCGCCCTATTCGGAGCGCCGGATGCGGCAAATGTCGCTTTCACGGCCAATGCGACCGCCTCGCTGAACATGGTCCTGAAGGGTTTGCTGAAGCCGGCGGACCACATCATCACCACTGTGACGGAGCACAACGCCGTCCTGCGTCCGCTTTACCAACTGGAGGAACAGGGCGCTGCCCTTTCTTTTGTCGGCGTCGATGAAAAAGGTGTGCTCCGTTACGCTGATTTTGAGCGCCTGTTGCGCCCCGATACCCGTGCCGTCGTGGTCAACCACGCTTCGAACGTCACCGGAAATGCGGTTGATTTGGAACGGATCGGCCATTTCTGTCGCGAACACGATCTGTTGTTCATCGTTGATGCTTCCCAAAGCGCAGGCGTCCTTGCCATCGACATGGTCCGGCAGCACATCGACGTGCTCTGCTTCACGGGGCACAAAAGTCTCTATGGCCCGCAAGGAACCGGCGGCATCTGTCTCGGGAACCGGCCGTTGGATTTCGTGCCGGTGTTCACGGGCGGCAGCGGCTTCCATTCTTTCGACAAAAAGTACCCTGCGCAGATGCCGACACTGTTCGAGGCCGGCACCCAGAATGTCCACGGCTTGGCGGGCCTTTCCGCCGGTTTGGATTACATCAGGCAAAAAGGGCTGGATACAATCAGCCGGCAGCTGAAGGAGCTGACTTTCCGCTTCCATGACCAGATCAAGGATATCCCGGGAATCACCCTCTACGGTCATTTTGATGAAACAGCGGAACGCGCGCCGGTCGTCTCGCTGAATTTGGAGGGCTGGTCCTCCGGCGACCTCAGCGATGCGCTCTTCATGGATTACGCGATTGCGGTTCGCCCGGGCGCCCATTGCGCCCCGCTCATCCATCAAGCCTTCGGAACAGAAAAAACCGGCATGGTCCGCTTCAGCTTCTCCAGCTTCAACACAGTGGAAGAAATAGACTATGCAGCCAAAGCGCTCAGGATTTTAGCAGAAGAAGGCTAATAGTCAAAGGTTGTCCGATATACCGAAAGAATCCGACAACCAGAACGCAAATGTCCTACGCGTTGTCGGATATCCGCAAAAAATCCGACAACCAGAACGCAAATGTCTTACGCGTTGTCGGATAACCGCAAAGAATCCGACAACCTGAGCACAAATGTCTTACGCGTTGTCGGATAACCGCAAAAAATCCGACATCCTGAGCACAAATGTCTTACGCGTTGTCGGATAACCGCAAAGAATCCGACAACCTGAGCACAAATGTCTTACGCGTTGTCGGATAACCGCAAAAAATCCGACATCCTGAGCACAAATGTCTTACGCGTTGTCGGATAACCGCAAAGAATCCGACAACCTGAGCACAAATGTCTTACGCGTTGTCGGATAACCGCAAAAAATCCGACATCCAGAACGCTATTGTTTCCGAGGATGTCCGATAAGCCCCAAGAATCGGACATCCAGAGCACTATTGTTTCCGGGCTTGTCCGATAAGTCCGAAGAATCGGACATCCAGAACGCTATTGTTTCCGAGGTTGTCCGATAACTCCGAAGAATCGGACAACCAGCGTGCGGCCAGCTCAATAGTACGAGTACCTTCTTACAGAACAAAAAACAGAGCTGAGCAGCCACCCGCTGAATCATCAGGGGTGGCTGCTCAGCTCTGTTTTGTTTTTGTTTATCAATCGTTCATCTGCTTCATCCATTCCAGAATGGCTTCAGCCGTCGTTGCGGCGTCTTCGTTCCGGAAGATGGCGGCAAATTCCTTCTTGTTGAAGTTGTAGCGGGGATCGTAGTACTTCACCAACAGATCCGCGATGACCGCGTCAAAATCGTGCTGGCGCACCTGCTCTTTGTACCCCTCGACACGCGCTTCGTTCAGATAGGCTTTCAAGCGTTCGAGCGCTGCGAGGAGCTCCGCTTCATTGCTGTGGAGATAGTCCTTTTTGATCTGTGCGATCCGGTAATCCAACGAAGCTTCGATGTTCAGGTTCAGGCCTTTATACATCGCTTCCACCAAGGAAGGCGGCAATACGGCCTGTCCGATCCGCTTGCTTTCGCCTTCGGTAAAGACGATAAGCGGTTCCTTCCAGCCAGCGGCGCTCTCGACCAACAGACTTTCGAACATTTTTTGGTTGTGTGGTTGTTTCTTCTTGAGGCCGACGCCTCCGAAGACGGACCCTCTGTTGTTGGCGCAGGCTTCCAGATCAAGCACATTGGCCCCGCGCTTCTTCAGTTCCTCCAGGATGGCGGTTTTCCCGGTCCCGGTATTGCCGTAGAGGGTCACAAACTGGACCTTTTCGAACAAGACAGGGATCAGATTGTTGATCGTGTTGCGGTAATTTTTGTAGCCGCCTTCCATCCGGTGGACATTCATCCCCAAAGATTTGAGCAAAGAAAAGATCGAATTGCTGCGGAATCCGCCCCTACTGCAGAAGATGACGACTTGGTCGTAGGCTTTTGTATACTCCTGGAAGAGGCTGAACATCTCAGGCAATCTTGGGGAAATGGTCTGGATGCCGTGCTTTTTCGCGTCGTCGATCTTGCCGGCAACGTAAAGTGTCCCGACTGTTTTCCTATCCTCATCACCCAGGACGGGCACATTCACGGCGCCCGGTATGGTTGCATCCGCATATTCCGATGGACTCCGTACATCCACATATAAGATCGATTTGTCTCCGCGTTGCTGTTCTATTTCTTCATACGTTGCGACTGGTTTCAATTGGTTCACCACTTTCTGACTCTTAGTATAGCCTCTGTCGGACAGGAATGCCACCTGCAATCTTGAGGCAAGCGCATCAAAACGACCCGACAAGCTCCTCAATCAACGGAGACATGCGGGTCGTTTCGCAATCAAACGTTCAATTTTGCTGCATCTATTTCTTTGCTTTATGCACTTTCAACGCTTTGCCTTTGACGGTGCGGTTCTGCATCTCGGAAATCACATGCGGACCTTTGCCGTTCAGGATTTCGATGTAGGTCACGTTTTCCTGGATCGTGATGATGCCGATGTCATCCGCATCGATGTCGGGAATGTTCGTCAGCGTACCGACGAAATCGACTGCGCGCAGTTTTTTCTTCTTGCCGCCGTTGAAATAGACTTTGGTGATGTCCTTGTTCAATTCCCGGTTGCGTGCCTGTTTGATGACGGGGCGTTCCTGCAGTTTCTTTTCGAAAGTCGCTTTATGATGCTGCACGAAGCGGGCGCTCGGCGGATTAATTTCGCTGATTTCCTGCTGGGCGAAGTCTTTCACTGCCTGCCAGCTTCTTTCCTCATTAGGCGTAACCAAGGTCAAGGCTATCCCAGTTTTACCAGCGCGGCCGGTCCTGCCAGTACGGTGGATGAAGCTCTCTTTCTCCTCGGGGACATCATAATTGACGACATGCGTCACATTATCGACGTCGATGCCGCGCGCAGCCACATCCGTAGCCACCAAATAACGCAGTCTGCCTTTGCGGAAATCCTCCATGACGGCTGTGCGGTCATCCTGCACCATACCGCCGTGCATTTTATCGATCGGCAAACCGGCTTTGCTCAAGAATGTGTACAGTCCGTTTACGGCTTCCTGCGTATTGCAGAAAATGATGCAGCTGTCGGGATTCTCAACGGTCAGCAGATCCAATAGTTGCTTCGCTTTGCCTGACTCTTGGACACGTATGAAGGATTGCAGAATCTTCGGCTTGGATGCCTCGTCGCTCTCCATTTTCACCGAAACGCGGTCGTTCTTCATATAGAAGCTGGCCAAACGCACCACTTCATTCGGCATGGTCGCGGAGAACAGCAGCGTTTGTCTTTGTTTCGGCAGGAAATCGATGATGGCTTCCACTTGCTCAATGAAGCCCATATTCAGCATTTCATCCGCCTCATCAAGCACCAGGTAGCGTATCTTGTCAAATTTCATTGTCCCTTTTTGCAGATGGTCCAATACCCTGCCCGGAGTGCCGACTACGATATGGCTTTTCTGTCTCAATTCCGATTTTTGCGTATCGAAGGAAGTCTTGCCGAAAACAGCAGTAGCCTTGATCCGCTTCAGCCGTCCGATGTTGGTGATGTCCTCTTTCACCTGCAGAGCCAGCTCCCTAGTCGGAACCAAAATCAGCGCTTGCGGACGGTTTTCCTCCCAACTCACACTTTCGCACAACGGTACGCCGAAACTGACGGTCTTGCCGCTGCCGGTCTGTGATTCCACAATGATATCTTTGCCCTTTAAGGTCATCGGGATGACCTCCTGTTGTACTTGCGTCGGTTTGAAATAACGCAATGCCTTTAGTGCCGTAACGATTTCTTCGCTGATTGCGAAGCCTTCAAATGTTGTATAATTCATCTTGTCCTACCTTCACTTTTGATTTGTCGTCTCAGTATAACAGGAAAACATCAATAAATCCGCGTTTTTGTGAAAACAGGGTGCAGCATGGGACTAAAAAATGGGACCGGATCTGAATCCCGCAAAGGGTTCCGCTTCCAGTTCCATCATCACCGTTTGCGTCCGTTCAGTCTTCGCAGAACAACCTGATCCGCTCAATCGCTTGCTGCGCCATTTCATCCCGTTTTTCCTGGTAAGCTTCCTTGTCGAACGTTTTGTTCTTATCTACATAAGGAAGATTCTGGATGCTTTCCAAGTTTAAGGTCGTTCCGCCTTCCTCCGCTTTGGCCGTGTAATTTTGCCGTACGAAAGAATCTTCTTTCGGATCGAACGTGTCCACCCGGATCGCTGCGCGCATGACGAATTCCTCAGGGAACAGTTCCGATTGCTGCACCTCGATGTTCACCGGCACCATTTTCCCGAACATATCGTATTCGGCTTGGTAGACACTGCCCAGCCCGCCGTCCCCGCTGATCTGCTTAACGATTTTCAGGCCTTCATGAATGTCTCCCCAGTTCCCCACATTGGCGGCATATTGCCATGCCTTGCCGAGCGGTGCTTCGATAAAAATGCTTTTCTTGATGTGGCTCTTGATGTAGTCCATTTTATCCACCCTTCCTGCTGACTCAACCTACTGCCCCTCATATACGACTTTGATAGCGTTATCTTTAGCTTCATTATAATCAAATAAATTCCCTTATACAAACTTGGGTCGGCAAACTTCGAAAACTACCCTTGGCAACTTCGTCAATATTTGTTAAACTGTTCGGGACAGTTCGTAACCATCCTGTCGTTAAATAAAACTAGGGTAATAGAATCATGCAATCAAAACGCAGGAATGTTTTTTGAGTTGGCTTGTTTTCTCCTTAGAGACAACCTTCTCGGCATCCATGCGTCTTTTTTTGTGCATTCTTGTAAGGCGTTGAAAAAAATATTAGGAGGTGGACCGATGCAAAAAACATTCACAAAAACCCAAAAATTGACTTTCTCAGCAATGTATATCGCTATGTACATCGTAATCATGGCTCTGACGCAATCTTTCGCTTTTGGACAATATCAAATCCGCATCGCCACAACTCTTTACGCCCTAGCTTATTTTAACCCGTTCCTGATCATCCCGGCAGGCCTCGCCAATCTTATGTCGAACCTATTCTTCGGCGGACTGGGGATCATCGACATGCTTGGCGGAACCATCGTCGGTATCATTACGGCTTCGCTCGTTTACGCTGTCCGCAAGTACAACCTGCCGAAGTGGTGTCTGATCCTGCCGATCATTTTCATCCCAGGAGTCGGCGTGCCGATCTACCTGTCGCAACTTTTGGCCATCCCGTTCCTTCCGTTGGTCATCAGCCTTTGCATCGGCCAATCCGTACCGGCTATCGTCGGCTACTTTTTGGTGCAGGCACTGGAAAAACGATTCTATAAGAGTGCGCTTTTGAAATCCTGAGTGCAAGGAGGAAAATTTATGACAGCAGGCAGAAATGAAGCCGATCTGAACGGCATCACCCAATTGGGCAACCAACAGACAAAATATCCGCAGGACTACGATCCGAAAGTCCTCGAGACTTTTCCGAACAAGCATCCGGATAATGATTACTTTGTGAAATTCAACTGTCCCGAATTCACCAGCTTATGCCCAATGACGGGACAGCCCGATTTTGCGACCATCTACATTTCCTACGTACCGGGAGAGATCATGGTCGAAAGCAAATCGCTGAAGCTCTATCTATTCAGCTTCCGCAACCACGGCGATTTCCATGAGGATTGCATGAACATCATCATGAAGGATCTCATCGCTTTGATGGCGCCGAAGTACATCGAAGTATGGGGCAAGTTCACCCCGCGTGGCGGCATTTCCATCGATCCTTACTGCAATTACGGCAAGCCCGATACCAAATGGGCAGACGTGGCTTGGCAACGTTTGGCGCAGCACGATCTCTATCCTGAGAAAGTCGACAACCGCTAAATGGAAAATAAGAACGAAACAACACCAAAACAAGCCTTGGTCATCTTTTCCGGCGGGCAGGATTCCACGACTTGCCTGATCCAAGCCATCCAAAAGTACGGCGCGGCAAATGTGGTGGCCCTTTCCTTCAGCTATGGCCAACGCCATGGCATCGAACTGGAACGGGCCGCCTGGATCGCCAAAGATTTAGGCGGCGAGCACCACATCCTGGACGCGACTGTCATGGGCAAAGTCACGACGAATGCCTTGATGGACGAATCGCAGACAATCGAGGAAGCAGATGCCGAAGACTACCCGAATACCTTCGTCGACGGCCGGAACGCCCTATTCCTGTTGTTGGCCGGCATCTTCGCCAAATCCAAGGGTATCCGCACCATCATATTGGGCGTTTGCGAAACGGACTTCAGCGGCTATCCGGACTGCCGGGACGTGTTCGTCAAATCGATGAACGTGACCCTGAATCTGGCTATGGATTACAATTTCAATGTCGAAACGCCATTGATGTACCTGACAAAGGCGCAGACATGGGAGCTGGCGGATCAGCTGGGTTGTCTCGCCTACATCGAGGAACATACCCATACTTGTTATATGGGCGTCCCTGGCGGCTGCGGCGAATGCCCATCCTGCAAACTCCGCAACGCCGGACTGGCAGAATATCTGAAAAAATGATTCAACACCCCTCTGGCTATTTTGTCGGAGGGGTGTTTTGTCTGTCTGAAAAGCGGACGTTTTACTGTTCACCATATATATGGAAGCAAGCGGTATTTGACTCGTTGGGTATAGGCGGTGTAGCCCAGGAGCCCTTCCTTCAGCATCTCCTCCTCGTCCTTGATCCGCGCGATGATTTCGAGACAGCTCAACGCCATCGGAATCACGGCATAGTAGGACCCGAGCATCAGCGGAATCGACAGATACAGGATGATGGAAGCCAAATACATCGGGTGGCGGATGATGGCATAGAGCCCGGTGTCGATCAGCTGCTGCCCTTCCTGGATTTCGACGACCCGGGAGGCATAGCTGTTCTGGGCGAAAACAGCGACCACCATCGCATAGGCGCATTCGAACACAACGACGCTGACAACGATCAGCCAAATGGGGACAGCGGACCACTGAAAACGGTAGTCCAGTCCCGGCAGGAAGAACCCCAAAAGCATGAACATCCCTGAAATTTGGACGATTTTACGTTGCTCTTTGCGCGGTTCCTTCAGGTTCATCCGTTTTGCCAATAACGCAGGATCCTTCCGCAACAAAAAAACGAGCGTCATGACCAAAGGCAACGCCAATGCCGCCAGAAAAAGCCAAGCCTGCCAATACCGGAAAGTGCCGGCCAGAGCGAACAGGATTCCCCCGATCAGAAGCAAGCCTGAAAAAAGACGGAACAGGACCAACTTAAGCAAATCGCGCCTTTCCTGCCGAATCTGCTTTCTATCCATGAAATTCATCCCCTGCCTGATTCGGGTGTTTCGGAATCCGTTGCAAATCCACCGCTCCATCCGCCAACTGTACCGCTTTATCGGTACGCTCCCAAGGCAGGTCCAATTCGGGTCTGCCGAAATGGCCGTAGCAGGCGAGCTTTCGGTAGATCGGCTTCCGCAGGTCGAAATCACGGATGATGGCGAATGGGCGCAAGTCGAAGTGCTTTTTGATCAGTTCCTCGATCTGCTCTTCAGCAATGTTGCCTGTCCCGAAGGTTTCCACGCGGATGGAAACAGGTTTGGCCACACCGATAACATAGGCCAGCTGGATTTCACATCTGTCCGCCAAACCTGCGGCAACGATGTTCTTCGCCACATATCGGGCAGCGTAGGCTGCGGACCGGTCGACTTTTGTCGGGTCTTTCCCGGAAAAGGAGCCTCCCCCGTGGCGCGCATAACCGCCGTAAGTGTCGACGATGATTTTTTTGCCGGTCCAGCCAGAATCTCCTGCCGGACCGCCGATGACGAAACGGCCGGTGGCATTGACGAAATACTTCGTCTGTTCGTCCAGCAGTTCCGAAGGGATGACGGCAGTGATCACCTTATTGAGCATATCCTGTTTGATCCGTTCTTGGTCGGCCGACTCGTCGTGCTGGCAGGCGATGACGACCGCATCGACCCGTTTGGCCTGACCATCCGCATATTCCACGGTCACTTGCGTTTTCCCGTCCGGCCTCAAATAAGCCAGTTCCCCTGATTTCCGCAATTCCGTAACCTTCTCGGCCAGCTTATGCGCCAACGTGATCGGCAAGGGCATCAACTCCGGTGTTTCGTTGCAGGCATAGCCGAACATCAGCCCTTGATCGCCTGCGCCCAATTGGTCCGTTTCATCGTCTGAACCGAGCCGCTTTTCCATTGAGGAACCTACCCCTATGGCAATGTCCGCTGATTGTCTGTCCAGACCGATCAGAACGGAACAGGACTTCCCATCGATGCCATAGTCGCTGTCCGTGTAGCCCACATCTTGGATGATGGTCCGGACGATAGCTGGAATATCCACCGTGCTGACAGTCGTGATCTGGCCGAAAACCGTAATCAGACCGGTGCTGGCCGAAACGTCACAGGCCACCCGTGCGAACGGATCCTCCTCCAGAATGGCATCCAGAATCCCATCGGCCAGCTGATCGCAGAGTTTGTCCGGATGCCCCTCCATTACCGATTCCGAGGTGAAAAATGTTTTCTTCATAGCAATCGCCTCATTTTTTAAATTTACTGTGGCTGTATCAGGATAGCGAGAAGGTGGCCACAAGGTAACCGACCCCGAACGGCCCTTCATAGGAGAGGACTTCCGATTCGTAGTCCCGGCCTTCGAACGCTCCCATCAGGAACAGGATGGAACGCAGCCCGCACTCCGCCGCCCTTTCCAGGAAGCCGGGATCCAACCGCAACAGTTGACCAACATCCTTTTCCTTCACCGCTTTGATTACTAATTTATCAAACAAAGGCCCCGCCGAATGGTAGCCGTAGGGTCCGTCCGGCTTCAGCACATGCGACAGGTCCGCAGAGGCGATGATGGCCGTGCGCTGATCCGATTGGTCGCAAGCTTCCCCGTAGCGCTTTCCCCATTCATAATAGTGCGTGTAGGATGATTCCGTCACCAAAATCATTTCCGTTTCCAAATCGGCCGGCAGCTGTTTGCTGAGATAATGCAGCGGCACTTCAAAACCGTGGCCTTCATGCGGCGAGATGATAAGCAGGCGAGCCGGCTTTGCGGCAGCGAGTCTTTCGGCTGCCATCTCCAAAGCCGCCACTGTACGTTTTACCCTTTCGATGTCCTTCCCGCCTATTTCCGGAATGATGAGCGGTGGATGCGGACTGATGACGCCAAAAACCAACATAAGGGATCCCTCCTTTTCAGACGTTCCCGATGTGCACGTGCAGCAATCCGAATTTTTTCCCAAGCGCTGCGGCTGTTTCCAGAGTCTCCATCGAAGTGCTGGCGGTGTCCATCATCTTCCAGCCCGGAAAGAAGCGGTTGACATGCCACGGCACTTCTTTGCCGACCTCCTCGGCGATGAAACGCGCCATTCGTTCCAGTTGGTCGATACGGTCATTCACCCCAGGGACGACGAGCGTGGCGATTTCGAGATGCACGCCCGCTGCATGGAGATATTTGATGGTATCGAGGACCGGTTGCGCTGTGCCGCCGCAATATTCTTTGTACACTTCGTTATCAGTGCCCTTCAGATCGACATTGACGGCATCCAGATATGGAATGATGGCATCCAGCGTCTCCTTCGTCGCATAGCCGGCCGTCTTCCAAATATTCTTCAATCCCGCTTCACGGGCCAGTTTCATCGTGTCGAGCGCATATTCGACAAAGATGATCGGTTCCGTATACGTATAGGCGATGGAAGGACAGCAGGCGGTCAAAGCCCGCCGCACATGTTCTTCCGGGCTGATGTCCTCCCCATAAATCGGACGATCCGGTTTGGATGCCTGCGAAATCGCCCAGTTCTGGCACCAGAGACAGCGCAGATTACAGCCGATCGTAGCGAAGGAGTAGGCTGTAGTGCCGGGAAGGAAATGATTGAGCGGCTTCTTCTCGATGGGATCGATCGCAACCGCGATTGCTTTCCCGTAATTCAATGCATACAACGTTCCCCCACGGTTTTCCCTGACAGCGCAGATACCCCGTTTGCCTTCCGCGATGACGCAACGATGCGGACAGACGCCGCACCTGACTCTGCCGTCCGCCAGTTTTTCGTACAGCATGGCTTCTTTCATATCATCAACCCCAATCATCCACCTTGTAAACGTTATCGCTTACATACATCTTACTGCATTTCCGCTCCACAATCCAAAATTTGCCAGCTTTAATATCCGGAAAAGCGAAACAGATTTAATGAACGAAAAAATTGCGTCCGCTGCTTTTCATCGATCCATCCGATTAATATTGCGCTATAATTAGTAAAGATACTCAAAAAAATACCATATGTCAGGAGAACGTAAAATGAAATCAGAAAAAGAAAAAATGATTGCCGGCGAACTTTATTTTTCAAGCAATCCGGAGCTTTCCGCAATGCGACAAAGTTCCCGCGAAAAGATGCGCCTCTTCAACAACGAAACGGATTCCCGCAAGCGCAGCGAACTGTTGAAAAACTGGTTCGGAAAAACCGGTAAAAATATCTATATCGAACCAACATTTTCGCTGGACTACGGCTCCAATATCTTTGTCGGCGAGAATTTCTACGCGAACTTCAATTGCACGATACTGGATACGTGTCCGGTCACATTCGGGGACAACGTGATGATCGCGCCGAACGTCAGCTTCTATACGGCTACTCATCCGATCGATCCGGTCGAACGGAACAGCGGATGGGAGTATGGGAAACCGATCACAATCGGGGACAATGTCTGGATCGGCGGCTCTTCCGTGATCGGTCCGGGTGTCACGCTGGGGGACAATGTCGTCGTGGGGATGGGCAGCGTCGTGACCAAATCATTCCCGGATAATGTCGTAATTGCAGGGAATCCGGCGCGCATAATCCGTCACATCGAGCTTTCCGATCCTTCCTGATTGCGGCGGTTGGGGGAAAACTGTTAAAAACCCGGCGAAGTAGCGAGGCTTCGCCAGAGTTCACGTGCTCATTCTGGTGCGTTCCTCCCGCCAACGAGCGCCTCACCGGAGAACACGGTCAAAAATGCTGAAAAACGATAACGGTCAGCTGGATGCAGCTGACCGTTATCGTTTTCCTTGCTATTGACGGATCAGTTCTCGGCCTATGCTTCTGCTTCCGTCAACAAACGGTGGATTGCTTTATCGACCAAGGCGACCGGCAACCCGACAATCGTGTTATAGTCCCCTTCAATCCCGGAAACCCAAAGCGCTGCTTCCTCCTGGATGCCGTATGCTCCGGCTTTGTCCATCGGCCTGCCCGATGCAACATATGCCTGCACTTCCTCATCCATCCGATCGTCCCATTCAAAGAAGCTGACTTTCGTCTCAGAAGCAAAAGTCACTTCCTTTTCGCCCCACAAAATGCTGACACCGGTCAGGACCGAATGGGTCTTGCCTGCCATTGCGCGCAGCATCGCATAGGCGTCGGCTTCATCAACCGGTTTGCCAAGTATCTTTTCGTCCAACACGACCACAGTGTCCGATCCGATGACCATCGCTGCTCTGTTGTCACTGTGGATGACCGCCGCCTTTTCCCGCGCCAATGTCTCCACCAACTCCGCCGCGGTGTCAATGAACATCTCTTGTTCTGCTTCGGCCAGGATGCGCTCTTCTATCGCCTTTTCGTCGATATCCGCAACTTGGACCGCGAAGTCCTTTATGCACAAGGACAGCAATTCGCTGCGCCTCGGCGATTGACTCGCCAAAATGATTTTCGGATCCATCCGTTTCCCCCTATCCAATTCCCCTTCAAAATGCAGAATCATATCATACCAGACGGCATTCCCGTGCGTAGAGCTCGATTTGCCGCTGTTGACCAACCCGAATTTCTCGTAGTAAGGAATCTTTTCCTCTTTGCAGCAAAGCGTCAACCCTTTCCTGCCTGCTTGCCTGGCCGCGTCGATCAATGCTGTCAGCAGTTTCCCCGCGATTCCCTGCCTTCTGTAGGCCGGACTCACATCCAAACCGAATACGCTTTGATAAGCGCCCTCCGGATTATGCAGCGCAGCATCGTGGTAATGGGCATCCCTGATGATCGGTTCATCGATGACGGCTCCGTTCACGAATCCCACCATTTCGCCGTCCGCTTCGGCAATCAGGAAACTCTCCGGGAACAATTGCAGCCGCTCGCTGAGTGATGCAAGCGTCGCCGCCTCGGCCTCCGGGAAACACGAATCCTCTATTATTTTCAGTTCATCCAAATCCTGCAGCTCAGATTTTCTTATATTCACTTGCATCTTCTGAATCCCTCTTTTCTGTCCACTGTTTATATTACCGATAAGTCGCTGATTTTTCCAGAAAATTCGTTCTGCACAGACTCCCGGAAAAAAACATTACCCGGATTGAACAAACCGCGCTCTCCCACTATGTCAGAAAGCGATTGCATTAACGGCGATTCGAGAGTATGATGACGATAGCTTGATTATATATTCACTAATTCCATCATATCATTACCTAAGGGGGGCTTCAAAATGAACAACATTGAAAATAAATGGATGCGTGCCGCTGTCCCGGCACTGCTGATCCATTGCAGCATCGGGACAGTCTACTGCTGGTCGCTGCTGAAGGGAGGCATCGCCGAATATATCGGCAGGCCTTTACCCGAAGTCGAATGGGCCTTTAGTCTGGCGATTTTCTGCCTCGGGATGTCTGCTGCCTTCGCCGGCAAGATCGTCGAAAAGGATATCCATAAAGCTTCGCTGATTGCAGCGGTTTGCTTCGCATCCGGGATGGCCGGAACGGGCTTTTTCATCCAACAGAAATCGCTGATCGGGATTTTTCTGACCTATGGCGTTTTGATGGGCATCGGTTGCGGCATCGGCTACCTTTCGCCGGTAAAGACATTGATGCTCTGGTTCAAGGACAATAAAGGCCTCGCCACCGGAATAGCAGTGGCCGGGTTCGGTTTGGCCAAAGTCATCGCCAGCCCGATCATCCAGACGCTGCTGGGTGCAACGAACGCTGACGGCACCATGGTTGACCCGACTCGTCTCTACAAACTGTTCTACATCCTGGCTGTAGCCTACTTCATCATGATGTTCATCGGCCATCTTCTTTTGAAGAAGCCTGCGGATTGGGTGGAAGTGACCACGAAGACGGAAGGCGGGCACACGTTGGACATCTTCAAGAACAGGACGTTCATCGGCATCTGGGTGATGTTTTATCTCAACATCACCTGCGGATTGGCGCTCATCTCCCAAGAAAAGGATCTCCTGCATTTCATCGGTTTCGGAGCGATCGCTACAATCAGTTCCTTGACCGCGATTTTTAACGCAAGTGGCCGACTCGCCTTTTCAGCATTTGGAGACAGGCTGAAAGACAGGAATACCATCTATATCTGGATTTTTGGTTTATCGATTGCTGGTACAGCAATTACGCTTTTGGCGAACGGCGTGAATAATGCCATCGCTCCGCTGATTATTTTGTTGCTGTGCGTCATCAACGCGGGTTACGGCGGCGGCTTCTCCAGTCTTCCGCCGCTGTTGGCGGATCGCTTCGGAATGAATACCATCAGCACCGTCCATGGACTGGCTTTGTCGGCTTGGGCCTTTGCCGGATTATCCGGAAATCAGTTGAGCGCCTTCATCATCGCGAAGACAGGCTCCTATAACAATATCCTGTATGCCATCTTGGCAATGTATGCCGTAGCCTTCTTCATCAGCGCGTTCCTGCTGCGGGCAAAACCGGACGAAAAAAGAAGACATCCCGTCCATCACTGACACAACAAATAAAAATCGTGGGCTGCCTCGTTTTGAGGCAGCCCACGATTTTGTGGTTTAGTGGTATGGATGTTTGATCCTTGGTTCGAGTTCATGGCGGAATTCCCCTCCAAAAAGGCGTTGGAGGGGAATCTCGTGCTTTCTTCGGACGTTTTCCCCCGCCAAAATGGTTTTGGCGGGTTATTTCTGAGCATAAATTCAATTACGATATAAAATCAAAGGGGTGTCCCACAACTAGAATGGTACTTTCTAGTTGTGGGACACCTCCTTTTCTTATGCTTTTCCGAAGACTTCTTCAGCTACTGTGACGCCGGCTCGGGCGTCTTTGCAGTAGTAATCCGCGCCGATGGCTTTGGCGTACTTTTCTGTCAGTACGGCTCCCCCGACGAAGACCTTCACAGGCAAACCAGCCTCGCGCAAGGCTGTGATCGTATCCTCCATCGCCGTGACGGTCGTCGTCATCAGCGCAGACAGTCCGACCAATTTAACTTGATGTTGCTTGGCAACTGCCACAACCTCCTCGATCGGGACATCCTTACCTAGGTCGATGACGTCGTAGCCATAGTTTTCAAGCAGGACTTTAGCCAGATTTTTTCCGATATCATGGATATCCCCTCTTACGGTGGCCATGACGATGGTCCCCTTTGATTCCAGCTTCTCATTACCGGCCGCAAGTTTTGCCCGGATCGTCTCGAAGGCTTTACCGGCCGTTTCGGCGGCGCGGATCAGCTGAGGCAGGAAGATGTTCTTCTGTTCATAGAGCTTGCCGACTTCATCCAATGCCGGCACGATGTGATCGTCCACGACCGCCAACGGAGTGTTGTCTTTAAGCAACGTGTTGGTCGCCTTCATGATCCCAGTTTCGTCGCCCTCCAAGAGCATTTCCCGGTAGGAACGGACCACGTTTTCCTGCTTGGGCCCATCGGATTTGACCACAGCCTTTTTATTGTTGTAGTCGATATAGTCGATGGCGCCTTCGTCCTGACCCGACAGTACATTGAACGCGCGCATCGTGTCAACGATTCCGTCGGCCCCTGGATTGATGATGACCGTATCCAGTCCCGAAGTCAGCGCCATCGCGAAATAGGTACGGTTGATCAGAGCTCGGAAAGGAAGCCCGTAGGAAACATTGCTCAACCCCAAAGTGGTCAGTGCCTGCGTGTTTTCCTTGACCCAACGCAAAGCCTTCAAAGTCTCCATTACCGCTTCCTGTTGAGCCGCCGCAGTGAGCACAAGGCAATCCACCAACAATCTGCCCGCGCCGATGCCGTACTCTCCGGCACGATCGATCAACTTTTGGGCGACCTTGGTCCGGCCGGCCGCATCATCCGGGATACCCGCTTCATCGAGGCACAAAGCCACGACAAAGGCGCCGTATTTCTGGACGATCGGATAGATTTCGGCCATCGAGGACTCTTTCCCGTTGACCGAATTGACGATTGCGACACCGCTGTAACGCCTCAAGGCTGCTTCAAGCACTTCCGGTTTGGTCGAATCGAACTGCAGCGGCGCTTCCACCAGACCGCTCATTCCATCTATGATTTTTATCATGTAGTCCGTTTCGTCGATCATCGGCAATGAGGTGTTGACGTCCAACACATCCGCACCTTTTTGTACCTGTTCGAAAGCCACTTTGATGGCCGCCAATGGATTGCCTGCCACGAATTGTTCCTTCAATTTCTTGTTGCCGGACGGATTGATCCGCTCGCCGATGAGGGTGATTTGGCCGTCCAAGCACACCTTCTTCTGTGCGGAACAGACGTAGCGTTTCAATTGGTTGGCTTCCCTTTTCACAAAAAGCGCTTTAGCCTGCTGCAGATTGCGGATGTATTCTGGTGTCGTGCCGCAGCAGCCACCGATCACAGAGACTCCCAATCCGGTCAATTCCTTAGCGACCTCAAGGTAGTCCTTGGAACCAACGTTATATTTGGCGATGCCTGCTTCCGTAACAGGGATGCCGGCGTTCGCCTGCACCATCACCGGCGTGTTTGTGGCGTCCAAAATCCTTTTGATGATCGGTAGCAGTTCTTTGGGGCCCAAAGAGCAGTTGACACCGAGCACATCCACACCCAATGCATCCAAAGAGAGTGCCATTATTTCCGGCTCGGTTCCGGTCAAGGTGTTGCCATCCTCCGTAAAGGTCATCGTCGCGAAGATCGGCAGGTTGCAGTTTTCTTTCGCCGCCAAAACGGCCGCGCGCATTTCCGCCAGATCCGACATCGTTTCGATGAGGATCAGATCCGCTCCGGCTGCTGCCCCGATCGTCACTTGCTCGCGGAAATAATCATATGCCTGATCGAAATCAAGCAGCCCGATCGGTTTCATCATCTTCCCGACCGGTCCGATATCGAGCGCTACCTGCGCCCCGGTTCCTGCCGTTGCGGCTTTGGCGATTTCGACGGCAGCAGTGATCACTTCCGTAACGGAGTAGCCGGTTTCCTGCAGTTTATAGGCATTCGCTCCAAAAGTATTGGTCGTGATGAATTGTGCCCCTGCTTCGACGTATTCCCGATGGATCCGGCCAAGCAGTTCGGGATCCTCCAGATTCAACGCTTCCGGATTTTGGCCGGCTTTCATCCCGTATGTCTGGAGCATCGTGCCCATCGCTCCATCGAAGAGAAGCAGTTCTTCTCCAATTTGTTTTCTGATATCCATCCCTTTGCCTCCTAGCTTAACTTCTGGCCGTACAACTGTCGTTCAGATCGCACGCGCTGCAGCTGGCATTCCCGCAGCGATGGTTCTTCCCTTTGGAGATGCCTTCCTCCAGAACGCCCAAAATCGCCACAATCGATTTTCTTGGCGTCATCAGCATCGAATCCGTCAGATGGACCCCGATCCGCTTGTCCGACTGCAATTCCCCGAGCAACGTTTTGTTGGTGGCCAGCGGAAGATCCCCATATCCGGGTGCGTAACGAAAAGTCAATGCAGCTCCCGCTGGCAGTTGGCTTTCGATTTCCTGCTGGCAACGGTCCGCGATCGTCTCGACGAATGCGGATGCACAGGCATCAGCGATCATGCCCAATGTCGGTGACATCATTTTATTGCGCTCAATGAGAAGGTCCCCCTGCGCGCCTAACGTGCAGACCATGATGTATACCTCATTGCATCGCTTAAGCGTGCGGGTGATGCTTTTCCCTTCCAACACTACAGCGGTCCCTACCAGCTTAATTACGTTCTCAACGGAGTGGTCCAGCAGGTAGTGCCCATAAGTCCATTTCCCGGCGATTGCCTGCTCGAACTGGGCGGCGATGGCCTCCATGTCGCTCCTTGTCCGTTCGTCCGGTTGTTTGTTGCCGAAGCCAAGGTACTTCGCGACCAGCTTCAGATCCGTCTTCATCTTTGCGGCTCTTTTCTGCAGACCGCCTTGCGGACACAGGAGATGTTCTCCATGATTCTTCTTGTTGCGTCGGGCTTGTTCATCGTGTAGATGTGGACGCCATCCACTCCGGAAGAAAGCAAATCGATAATCTGATCGACTGCGTAGGCGATGCCGGCTTCCTGCAGCGATGCCGGATCGTGTTCGTATCTTTCGAGTATCCGCAGGAATTTCGGCGGCAGATTGCAGCCGGAAATTTCCTGGATCCGTTTCACCTGTTTGATGTTCAGGACCGGCAAGATACCCGCGATGACCGGCTGTTCGATGCCGACCAGATCCAATTTCTCCTTGAACTGATAGAAAAGATCATTGTCGTAGAAAAGCTGCGTGATCATGAAATCGGCGCCGTGGTCCATCTTCTTTTTCAGATTTTTCAGGTCATCCACTTTGTTTATGGAATCGACATGCCCTTCCGGATAGCAGGCCGCTCCGATCGAAAAATCACCTGCTGCTTTGATGTCGTCGATGAGTTCGGAAGCATAACGGTATTCCGGTTTCCAGTTCTTGTCCGCCAACTTTTCCTGCGGGATGTCCCCGCGCAAAGCCAGGATGTTTTCGATGCCGCTGTCCTTGATTGATGCCAGGGTCCGTTTCATGCCCTCTTTTGTGGAGGTGCAGCCGGTCAAATGGGCAATCGATTCGATGCCGAAATCCTTTTTGATGCGCGATGCGATTTCGACCGTGTTGCTTTGGGCTGTCCCGCCAGCACCGTACGTCACGGAAATGAAATCGGGATGCAGGCCCTTCAATTCGGTCAAGGTGTCGAACACCGTCTCAAGGGAGTAGCTGCTTTTCGGCGGAAAAATTTCAAACGAGACGGTCGGTTCCCCTTTTTCGAGCATATCTCTAATCTTCATAATCATGTCCTCCTTCAATTTGTTCAAAGTGGCAATTTTTTAAGCGCACTTACTTTGTGTATAATTGATCATGCCAGTTGATGACTTCCCGCAAGAAGTCATTTATTTACAATAGTATGCCATGGAATGAAGATATAGAGTAACACTAAAAAAATATATTTAGCTATAGTAAAAAACTATACCAACAATAGACAGAACCTGTTAATTTCCATAGGTCCGGATCACTGCCTTCAGCTCCTTGATATAGGCGGCTGCCTGCCGGCTGATCCCCGCCTTCTTGTTTGCGATCCAACCGATCACCATCCGGTCCTCGACATCCAATGGAACCGAAACGATATCTGTGCCGTTCAACTCTTCACTAAGCACGCCGGTGGAGATGGTGTAGCCATCCAAGCCGATCACCAAGTTGAACAAAGTCGCGCGGTCGCTGACCAGGATGCTTTTTTTATGGAAGACGGTGCTGAGGATCTCTTCCGAAAAATAGAAAGAATTATGCTCACCCTGTTCGAACGACAAATAAGGGTAATCCTCGAGATCCGCCAAGGTAACGCTTTTTTTTGCCGCCAACGGATTGCGGACGCTGACAAAGATGTGCGGTTCCGCCTCAAACAAAGGATGGAACTCCAATTGGCTCTCCTTCAGGATTTTTTCGAGCGCATTGCGGTTGAACGAATCCAGATAGAGGATGCCGATTTCACTCTGGAAACTTTTGACGTCCTCGATGATTTCATGGGTGCGCGTCTCGCGCAAGGTGAACTTGTATTCATCGGCTCCGCTCTTTTTGATCATGTTGACGAACGCACTGACGGCGAACGCGTAATGTTGGGTCGAAATGGAACACAACTGCTTGGCCGGTTTCTTGTCGAGATAGCGCTGTTCCAGCAATTCCGCTTGCTCGATCACCTGTTGGGCATACTTCAGGAATTCGCTGCCTTCTGCTGTCAGCGTGATGCCTTTGGCGGTCCGGATGAACAGCTCCAAGCCGATTTCTTCCTCAAGGTCCTTGATGGCATTAGATAGACTCGGTTGTGAAATGAAGCATTTTTTTGCGGCTTCATTGATCGATTTGTATTGGGCGACAGCCAGCATATATCTTAGCTGTTTTAAGGTCATATTTTTTTGCCCCTCCTCTCGTGGTTTTGACCGCCGAAGCGGTCATGTGTTTTGGCTTTTTTGCTTCTGAATCGATTATACCAGACTGAGGTTCAACGGAGAATTAAAACAAAAAAAGACCGGAGCGGCAGCATTTCCATATGCTTCCGCTCCGATCCGTTGCTATTTTTTCCGGCTGACTTTTTCTTCTATCGTGCGTTCGAAGCTTTCTTTGTTGTCCAGCACCGCGATAGGCGCGTATTCCGGCCACGCCTCTTCCAAGGCTTCCGCGGAGTCCCCGCTCAGGAGGAGCACCTCGATTTTCCGGCCGAAACGTTGCTCCAATTCTTCCGAATAGCCCATAATGGATGGCACCGCATCGATTGCAATCGCCGCACTGCCGTTCTTTTTGAATGTCCTTGCCACTACGAATTTCATGCATTCACCTCAGGGTCCATTATATCAAAAAGAGCGCGTTCTTGGTAAAAGAAAATGACGCGTTCGCATTCCCATTCCAGTTTCTGCCCCGCTGATCCGGCTACAGATCCAATTCGGTCTGCTCGCTTGCCGTTTCAGGCGAAGCACGATGATGGGCCATCACCAGCGATCCCAGTCCTGCCATTACGATCAGCAAGGAACTCAGGAAGCCTATGAACGGTGGCATCTGCAACAGACCCAAGATGATCAAACCCAACAACACCAGCCAGATGCCTTTATGCAGCTCGGGCCATTTGAAGCGTTTCGCCAACCACTGTCCGATGAAGACCGCAACAATGATCCGCGACAGATACAAAGCGATCGGATAAACGACGCCAAGGATGAGCGCAATCGGGATCCCGATAACGGTGACCATCGCCAAGATGATCATCGGCGGCACAACCAACAATGTCAGCAGACCGACACCCAACGTCTTCAGCGGCTGTTCAGCCAAGGGGCGGACTGTGTTTTGCCAGAAAGCGGGGCGCCAGATCCGGATAAGGAACCAGATCAACAGGGCGCTCGCTAAGCTCCAGAGGAACCAGACAAATTTCATGAACGGCCTGCGGGTTTCCCGCACCGCAGTTGTTCCCCTATCCATTGTTTCGTAAAATTCCCAATCGGTGTCTCCGGCGATTGTTGCGCCAGTGCCGATGTTAGCTTCATTTTCACCCTTGTAGCTGAGGTCGCCGGCTATGTTCGCGCCGTCCTGGATTTTCAGGCTGTCCGTTTGAAGATTGGCGTCCCCGCCGATCTGTCCACTGAGCACAATTTCGGCTCCTCCTCCGAAGAGGTTGCGTTGGACCATCCCCTCCTGCAGGATGGTTGCGCCTGCCGCGAAGAGATCCCTTCCAACAGAAGCATCCTGTCCGATGGAGATATTCTGACCGGCAAAGAAGACATCGCTTTCCGACTGGCCATCAAAGATGAGTGCTTGCCCCGCTCCATAAATATTGCCGGTTACCGTCCCGTTGATGGTAATCGATTGGGCCGCCACAAAAAGATCGCCATTGATGTTGCCGTTGATCCGGACATCCTGCCCGGACACAAATGTCGTTCCTTCCACATTTCCATCGATTTTCACCACATTACCCGCAAAGAAACCCGGTCCTTCAATCGTTTCACCGGCAGCCAAATGATCCAGATTTTCCGCATTCATGGTCGTGGCCGAAGCAACGCCCGAAAACCCCAATAAAATCGTCAAAAATAACAAGTTGATACTCCAGAAAATGCCTTTCCACCAAACCGTTTTTTCAACCCTTTTCATCTTGCATCCTTCTTTCATGCAAAAAAACCAGTGACTAAGCTTCGAAAACTCTTTTCAGTTCCGCAAGATCCAATTTTTTCATTTTCAGAGTCGCCTCTGTGACGCGTGCCAATTTTTCAGGATCCGCTGTCTGCATCATCTCGTTCATGTCAGTTGGAACAATCTGCCAAGATACCCCGTATTTATCCTTCAGCCATCCGCAGTTCTCCGCTTCCGGTACATAAGACAGTTCTTCCCAATAGTAATCGATTTCTTCCTGCGTTTCGCAATTGACGATGAAAGAGAAGGCTTCATTGAATTCAAAATCATGAGCCTGGGCGCTGTCCATGGCTGCGAACATTTGGCCTTCCAGTTGGAACGAAGCAAACTTGATCGTCCCTGGCGCATCCGGCTCCTCACCCACTCCGTAGTAATCCATTCCATCGATTGAAGTGTCGGAAAATACCGCTTCATAGAAAAGGATGGCCTCCTCTGCTTTGCCGCACTGTTTTTTTGTGAACAGCAGCGTCGGAGTCAATTTCTGCTCTATCTCCCGCTCGCCGACGTGCATGACCTGCCAAGACAGGCCGTAGCGGTCTTGCGTCCAACCATACTTTTTGCTGAAGGGATAAGTGTCCAACGGCATGCGCACCGCGCCGCCATCCGAAAGTTTTTCCCAAAGGAAATCGACTTCCTTCATCGATGCGCAATCGATCCGGATAGAAATGGACGGATTGAGGCGAAAATACGGTCCTGCCGAGATCGCCATGAAATCCTGCCCGGCCAACGTCATAGAGACAATATCGGCCGTTCCATATGGTGGTGGATTGTGGATTTGGCTGACGCTCGTGATTTTGGAATTATCGAACAGTGAGGTATAGCATGCGGCGGCTTCTGCAGCCTGCGTATCAAACCAAAAATGCGGAACAATTTTATTCATATATAAAATCCCCCTTGATCTTTTTCATACCGACCCCGACAGTGCAAATGGACAAAAAAACAGCGGCTGCACCGCCCCGCCGAAGTCGTTCTTCGGCGCGATTGGTGCTCTCCACTGTCATTATGCCACTTTTCGTTGCCGATAGAAAATGAGAACCATCGCAGCGGCTATTGTATCCTGTTCAATTTATCGTTCAGTTTGGCGTAAATGCCCATCATGTAAGGTTCGCTGCACTTAGCGAGCGCCTCATCCAACCCCATCCAGGCGACGCCGCTGTTCTCATCCGGTTTGACGCTCGTCTGTTGCGTCTCATCCGCTTCCAGCAGGTAGGTCAGATTCAGGTGCACATGTGTCCCCACGCGTTTGCCGTTTTTGACGTGCCCGTCCACACTCAATATTTCGAGCGAAAAGAGTTCCTGCGATATCGGTTTTACCTGCTCGATGCCTGTCTCTTCCTTCGTTTCCCGGATTGCCGTTGCCAGAAAATCCTCTTCACCATCCATATGGCCGCCAATCCAAGACCAGGACCGGTAGATGTTGTGGTAGACCATCAGCACCTTGGTCCGGTCGCGATTGACGACCCAACTCGAAGCGGTGAAATGGGCGAATTCATTCTCGCGCCTGAACAGACCATCGAACTGATCCAGATACCGAAGCATCAGCTCACGATCCTTTTCTTCCTGCTCATTGAAGGGAGAATAGTCCGCAAGCATTTGTCTGATTCCCATGCCAGCCTTCCTTTCGCCTGCGTTTGGCGGTTAATTGGTTCGCGAGAAGCCTTCATCATTCAGATAACCGACAGCCGCATCACGGGTCTTGAAGATCCCTTCCATTTGACCGTTCTTCAAAGCAACCGACCACATCGGATTATCGTAGATCAGTAACAGAACTTCTCCGGACGAATCCACCCATTTTTCCGAGTAGCCTTCCTCATAGCCATCTTCGGTTTTTTTCAGAAAGGAAATCGCCTTTTCCAAAAGGAAACGGATCGTGCCTTCGTCGCTTTCCAATACGGAAATATAGCCTTTCTCCGTCTCTTCTTTCGGCAGGTAGCCTGCATAAATGAAGGCATTGCCGTTTGGATGCATGAAGCGGACAGCGATTTTGTGGTCCACCGCACTCGCATTGAAATGATAATTGATCCGGTTCATCGAGACCGGAACAGCCGTCAGTTCTTTATAATCATCAAATATCGCTTTTTTTTCTTCGAATGACAAGGTCATTTCTTTCAACTCCCTAATAATGTTCTCCGATTTTTCGCGGAGGTTCGACTCATTCTACCATATCTTGCTGCGGCCTTTCAGCCCCATCCGCGTATTTTTCCAGAAAATGATGTCTTCCGTCCCGATCTCGGCTAGAAATGATTTTTTCGAGGTTGACGCTCTGCACACTCTGGAAGATATTTGCATCGATAAGCGGACTCGTTTCGCGCAGTTGCCCGATCAACGCCTTCATCTCTTTGCGCTTGAAACCTCCCAGATCGCTCGGCTGGTTATCGTACATTTCCGTGAAACGGCAGGCGCACTGGAGGAATGTCAGCTGATGATAGTCCTTCCAGGCGATGATATCCGCTTCCTTCACTTGGTAGAGCGGCCTGATGAGTTCCATCCCTTCGAAATTCCGGCTGTGCAGCTTCGGCATCATCGTCTCGATGGTCCCGCCGTAGAACATATTCATCAGGATCGTCTCGATGACGTCATCGAAATGATGTCCCAAAGCGATCTTGTTGCAGCCGAGCTCCTGAGCTTTTTGGTACAGGTTGCCCCTGCGCATGCGCGCGCAAAGATAACAGGGGGACGAGTCCACATTCTCAACGACATCAAAAATGGAGGACTCAAAAACGGTCAGAGGGATAGCCATCATTGCGGCATTATCCAAAATCTGTTGCTGATTCTGTTCACTGTATCCCGGATTCATCGCCAAAAAGACCAGCTCGAACCGGAGCGGACCATGCCGTTGCAGTTCCTGCATCAGTTTTGCCATCAACATGGAATCCTTCCCGCCGGAGATGCAGACGGCTATCTTGTCGCCGTTTGCGATCAGGTCATATTCCTGGATCGCTTTGATGAAGGGCCGCCATAAGGGTTTTCGGTATTTTTTGATGAGGCTTCTTTCGATTTGATCGCATTTTTCCATCTAATCGGGTTTCCTTTCTTGTGGGGTGTCCGTTTTTTTCCGTGTGCTCCGGCGAACGGAGGCTTCGCCGGAGTTCAGCCAACAATTTGCTGGCGTTCTCCGATGACGGCAGCTTCATCGGAGTTGCAGCCGAAAGTTACCGGTGTGCTCCGGCGAGCGTCAGTCTCGCCGGAGCTGGGGCACCACTTGATATTCGCCGAGGTCGAAACTATTATCCTCCAGAAGACTAACCGGCATGATATCCATAAGGGCATTAGTGACGAATACTTCATCCGCCCTATAAAGCTCATCAAGGTCGTACGCTCCTTCACGGACGGGGATCCGAAGGTCAGCGCAGCGCTGAATCACCCGCGCTCTTGCCGTCCCTTCCAGGATGCCGCACTCCAACGACGGGGTGTATACGACTCCTTCCTTCACCCAGAAAACATTCGAAACGCACCCTTCGGCGACCTTATCATGCGTATTCAAAAAGATGGCATCATCAAAGCCTCTCCTCGTTGCCGCTTCTTTTTCCAGGATGTTTTCCGTATAGTTCATGCTTTTGATGTTGACGATTTTGGAGAATTCGTTCCTTCTCGCATCGGCCAGGCACACTTTCAAGCCTGTCCCATATTCTTCTTTATAGATTTTCGTTCCTGTCAGGATGAGGATGTCCGCATCCTTCTGCGGCTGTTTTTTCGGGGCCGGTTTGCTGCAGACGATCTTGACGAAACCTTCGGAGACGCCATTCAGCTCCAGCAATTTTTCGATGATCGGCTGGAGCTCGGTTTCTTGATAGGGGCAAATCATCCGCAGAACGGACAGCGCACGGATCATGCGCGCGTAATGTTGGTCCAGAAACAGCGCATGTTTTCCGGAAACGCGGATCGTCTCGAAAACCCCGAATCCGTACATGAAACCCGGGGACAGCGGACTGATCAGCGCTGAATCTTCCTCAAGATAGGCATCATTCAAAAATACTTGCATTTTCATTCCCCTTCCGGTAATTCCGCCTGCAGCGCCTCGATGAGCGCTTTCGCCTTCACAAGCGTCTCCTCGTATTCCATTTCCGCATCCGAATCCCAGACGATGCCGCCGCCGACCTGGAAATAGGCGGTGTCGCCTTTCTGCAGAATCGTCCGAATGACGATGTTCAAGTCGGCATCGCCGTTGAAGCCGACATAGCCGATCGAGCCGGTATAGACGTTCCTTTGCGTCGGCTCGATTTCATCGATGACTTCCATCGCCCGGATTTTCGGCGCACCCGTTATCGAACCGCCCGGGAAGGCGGCTTTGATGCAGTCGAGCGCATGGACGCCTTCCTCCAACTCCCCTTCGATGGTCGAAACGAGCTGAAAAACCGTGCTGTAGTCTTCGATATGGTACATTTCCGTGACTTTGACGCTGCCCGTCTTGCAGACCCGGCCCAAATCATTGCGCATCAGATCGACGATCATCAGCAATTCAGCCCTGTCCTTTTCGCTTTCCAGCAGCTCTTGGCGGTTCGCGCTATCTTCCTGCTCGGTGTCGCCCCGTGGCCGGGTGCCTTTGATCGGCCGTGTCTGCACCTTGCCGTTGCGGATCTGCAGAAACCGCTCCGGCGAACTGCTCAACAGCTGTCCCATGCCGAAGTCGATGTAGGCGGCGAACGGAGCCGGGTTGATGTTGCGCAAACGTGTGTAGAGCTCATAGGGGGTTGCTTCCGTCCGGCATTGGAAGCGTTGGGTCATGTTGACCTGATAGATGTCGCCGGAACGGATGTACGTCTTGATGCGCGCAATTGCGTCCAGATAATAGGCTTTCGTCATGTTCGCGGTGAGCCTCGGTCTGGCATCGCAAGCCAATTCCAATGTTTGAACCGGAAACTCCACCCCTTGCTCAGCCCTGATGACCTTTTCCGCCTCGGCCACCCATTTTTCCGGATCGCCAAAAAGACCCGGAGAGGCAAGATGGACCTTGCCCAAAAGATGGTCCACCACAATCGCACCGTCATAAATGCCAAAGAAGCTGTCCGGAATCTGGACATCATAGTGCGCTTCCCGCGGCAGACGTTCCACCTGATGGCGCAGCTCATAGCCGAAATAGCCGACAGCTCCGCCGATGAAAGGAAGCTCGCATGCATAGTCCAGCTGATATTCTTCCAACAGTGCTTTCAGTTCTGCAAAAGCATCCACGCCCGCTTTGGCGGTCAGCGTCATTTCGGGATCAAATCCGATGAAGGAATAGCGTCCCAACTTTTCCGGATCCATCCCGCTGTCAAGGAAAAAACAATGCTTGCGGTCACGGAACAAAGAAAACAGTTCAAAACTCGACAGGCTTGTGGCGATTTCCTTGATCACGATCTCAGTCTTGCTTTTTTTCATCAAAAATCGCCCCTTCCCGCTTTTTTTTGGCGCGCTCATAAAAGTTGCGCAACATATCCAACCCATGCTCCGTCAGGATCGCCTCGGGATGGAACTGGACCCCCTCGACCAGCTCTTTCCGATGAAGAAAGCCCATGATTTCGCCAGCTTCTGTCCATGCTGTGACTTCCAATGCTTCCGGAAGGCTCCCCTTTTCCACGATCAAAGAATGGTATCTTGTGACATTCAGCGGACTTTTCAAACCTTGGAAGACGCCTTTCCCTGTGTGTTGGATGGCGTGAACCTTCCCATGAACAGGCTCTTTCGCCTTCACGATTGCCGCTCCGAACAACCCGGCGATCGTCTGATGACCCAAGCAGATGCCCAGAATCGGGACTGTCCTTGCGAAATGTCTGACGACTTCCAGACTGATGCCTGCTTCATCAGGCGTCTTCGGGCCAGGGGAAATCAAGATCATCAGCGGATCCAGTGCCGCTATCTCTTCGAGTGTTATTTCATCGTTCCGTTTCACCACAACGTTCTCATCCAATTGCTTCAGGTATTGGACAAGGTTATAGGTGAAGGAATCATAATTATCTATTACAAGTATCATATTTATCCTCATCAATGCTATTATTTTTTGCTCAAATGACAACTCCATCATACCAAAAGCTGGGACTCCAGCCTATAGTTTTGAGTGAACTGAGATAGGACAGAAAAATGACCGGGACAAAAGCCCCGGCCGCTCTGCTTAGGGTTCAACATCCGCCTCGTTGTCAAAGCCGCGCTGTTCCCAATAGCCTTTATAGTCCGCGTCATCAGACAGTTCAATGCGGGTGATCCATTTGATCCATTTGTAGCCCAGTTTATCTTCCGCCACCAGTTGGAACGGAAAGCCTCTTTCGGGCGGCAACTCTACCCCATTCATCTTATAGGCAATCATCAGTTGCCTGTCCATGATCGTCCGCAGCGGCAGGGCTGTGCTGTAGCCATCTTCTGAATAAAAAATGACCGTATCGGCAGTTTCCTGAACAGCAACTCCTTCGAATAGGTCCGCAAGCAGAATCCCTTCCCACAGGATGTCGACGCTCCAACCTTCCACGCAATGCAGCGTCACAACCTTTGTGTACTTCTGATTTTCCAGCACTTCATCGTAGGATAAGGCAACCGGCTGTTCGACCAAGCCGTCAATCGTCAGCGTGTAGGCATCCAAGTCTATATATTGGGGGCCTTTGATTGAGTTTTCCCGGAAATCGTTCAAAGAAGACAAATCTTGTCCTTCGTATTCGGTAACTTCAATTTTGGCCAATTCTTCCAAATCAGTTTCACTAGTATTGTCATTATTGGAGCTTCCACAACCAACGAGCAACAGACTCAGCAATAAAAACAGGTATTTGTTGGGAATGCGATTGGCATAGCGGCGCTTCACTGCGACTGTTTCCGCCTTTTCCATCAAAATTCCTTCTTTCCGAAATCCTTCCGATTAAAAACCACGTGTCTGCCCTTCCCACGGTTGTTGTTTTCCTTTCAGGTGTTCCTCGACACTTGGTCCATTGAGGTTGTGGAGGCGCCAAATGCCGTAGAGATAGCTGAGGATCAATCCTGCAATCGTGAACGGAAGCCCCAGGAGCGTATTGGTCCAAGCCAATTCGACAACATCGCCACGCTTGAAAAGAATGACCTGCAAAGCCAAACGCATCAGAAAAAACAGAAACCAAAGGACCGTCACTTCCTGATAGGCTGGCTTCACGTCCTTGCGCCAATACCACTCCAAATCCCATCCGCGCGTCAAATGGCTCGTCAATGCGGCCATCGGTTTCCCCATGATCAGGCTCACCAACGCCGCCAATACAAGCAGCGCGCTAGTCACTATCTTTGGAAGGTAATAATTGGCGGCATTATTCGAGAAATATGCGATTCCAGAGGCAAACACAACCCCCACCAAACCACCCACGGCATAGCGCAACGGTTGTTTCCTTGCCAACCTGAAAATCCCCAACAGCAAAGCCAAAGCAATCGCCAAGATGCTGGCGACCGCCAACTGATATCTGCCATTGACGATGGCAAACAGCAAGGGAGGCAACAGCGCATCGAACGTCTTCCCCGAGATGACCAACTTCAATTCTTCCGAAATTTCCTTGATTCTGTTTTTCAAATCATCAGCCCCTCTTCAGATGCTTGCCGCCTCGGCTCTTATTGGCGAATCTGTAGGCGACGTATTCAATGATGACCCCGTAAAAGATGCCTGCCGCAAAACCAATGGCATCTTCGAATCCTGTTGAACTGTAGAAAGCGAACGAAACCAACAATCCTAGGATGGCTCCCCGTACCATTGCCCGGTTCAATTCCTGCATTTCCCCCGCGAAGCCGATGACTACACCCATCAACAACCGATTATACCAGAAGGCAAACAAATAAAGCGCCTCTCTCTCAAATCCGGAACGCAACTGGGCACCCACGATGCAGACTACGCCCAAAAGCGCGCCCGCAACGATTGAAATCTTCATCCTGTCCGTCAACATGTCCTCATTCCCCCTCATCTGTCAGGCCGAAAAGCAGCCTGCTCATTTGCCCCAATTATACTATTCCCAAGCAAAAAAAGCATTTTCCAGAAATCGGACCGGAACCGATTTGGTCGCACAAAAAAAACAGAGGCCGTCTCATAATCAAATGAGGCGCCCTCGTTGTGGTTCAGTGGTATGGAGGTTTGATCCTGGGTTCGAGTTCATGGCGGAATTCCCCGCCAAAGCGGTTTTGGCGGGTTATTTATGAGCATGAATTCACTTACCATATACACCCCTGCTTTTTGTATAACGCTATACTAGATGGCTTTATCCCGCAACACCAACGTAGCCGGGATACCCGCCATGCGTTTCAGATCGAGGATGCGGTCCGTTTCCTCAACCGAGAACAGTCCTTTTTCAAGCACCAATTCCCGGACGGTTTTGCCAGTCTTCAGGGATTCCTTGGCGATCGCGCTGGCTTTTTGGTAGCCGATCGTCGGGCAGAGGGCAGTCGCGATGCCGGCGCTCTCTTCCACCTGTTTGTAGCAGACCATCTCATTGGCTTGGATGCCTTGGATGCAGTTGACAGTCAGTGTAGCGACCGCATGCGCCAAGCAATCGATCGATTCAAACAATGCATGGAAAATGATCGGCTCGAAGGCATTCAGCTCCAACTGCCCGGATTCGGCAGCCATGGTGATGGTCAGATCGTTTCCGATTACGCGGAAAGCGACTTGCGAAACGACTTCGGGTATCACCGGATTCACTTTCCCCGGCATGATCGAAGAGCCGTTTTGCTTGGCAGGCAAATTGATTTCACCGATGCCAGCTCGGGGACCGCTCGACAATAAGCGCAAATCATTGCTCATCTTCGACAAGTTTACAGCCGCCGTCTTGATGGCCGCCGACACCCTGACGAAACCGTCCACGTTCTGGGTCGCATCGAAAAGATCCTCCGCCTGCGTGAAGGCGATCCCCGCTTCTTCACTCACAAAAGCGGTTATGTTTTCCAAGTATTCCGGCGTCGCATTGATTGCGTTACCGATGGCGGTCCCGCCGATGTTAAGGCTCTTCATCTCTTCCGCAGCGCTCATGAGGTGGCGGATATCCCGTTTGACGAAGGACCGATAAGCCTGGAACGTCCGCCCTAACGTAGTTGGGACCGCATCCTGCATTTGCGTCCGCCCCATCTTGATGACCCCGGCAAATTCTTCGGCCTTATCACCCAACGCCCACTCCAGCTTTTCTAGTTCGGCAATCAGCTCAGGCAGAAGTTGCAGGACGGTCATTTTTCCTGCAGTTGGGAAGACATCGTTCGTGGATTGACACAGATTCACATCATCATTCGGATGAACGATGCGGTAGTCGCCCTTTCTCCCGCCCAATATTTCGATGGCACGATTGGCGATGACTTCATTGGCGTTCATATTGGCCGAAGTCCCGGCACCGCCTTGGATGGCATCCACGATGAAGGCTTCATGAAAATATCCCGCCACAATTTCGTCGCAGGCTTGGACAATCGCATCCTTTTTTCCGACTGCCAGGTTACCCGACTGAGCGTTCACAACAGCTGCGGCTTTCTTAATACGCGCCAGATTGCTGATCAATTCCGGATGCAATTTCGTGCCCGTGATGGAAAAGTTTTCCTTTGCACGCGACGATTGCACACCATAATACGCTTCTGCGGGTACTGCTAACGTTCCGATCGAGTCTGCTTCAATTCTCATGTTCATCTCTGTTTGCCCCCTGAAATTTTTCTGTAATTCATAGTGCAAACAATACCACCCCTGCAAACTGAATGAAACAGTTCAAGGGATGTTGCGAACAAAACCTGCATATTCGACTTTTTCACAGAAGAATCACACGCTATTTCCCATGTAACTTTATTTTCTTAAGTCATGTCAGCATTCGTTTGCTTCCCTTGATAGGTCTGATATAGAATCTTAAGAATACAAAGCAAACAAGAACAAGGGGAGGAGCCACTAATGGATAAAATCGATAAGCAAATTTTGAATATTCTACAGATAAACGCGCGAGCTTCCCTGAAGGAAATCGGTGAGGCCACCTTTCTGTCTTCGCCAGCGATTTCGGCACGGATCGCCCAACTGGAAAGGAACGGCGTCATCACAGATTACGGCGCGCATCTGAATCTGCAGACGCTGGGCTACAACATCAAGGCTTTCATCAATCTGGAGGTCGACCCCAAGCAAAAGCCGGTGTTTTATCCTTTCGTGGACAGCATCCCGAATGTGCTGGAATGCAACTGCGTGACCGGAGAATTCTCGATGCTTCTGAAGGTCGCCTTTCCGACTACGAATGAACTGGATACTTTCATCGGAGAACTGCAGCAGTTCGGCAAGACCTACACGCAGGTCGTCTTTTCCACCTCGGTCGGACCAAGGGGCATCCACCTGGCGGACCAATAAGCTCTGGTTACACGGTAGAAAGATGGATAATCGAAAGATATCCATCTTTTCGACACCGAACACACAAAAAACTTTAAGTTCGCTTCGCGAACAAATCCATGACAGAAAATAAGTTACCAATTATAATTTAATCGAAGGTAACACAAATTCAACCTCT
>NZ_QAOM01000025.1 GCF_003051085.1 Trichococcus patagoniensis
AAAAGAAGAAATAGTACTCATTTTTGAATGCAAAAAAACCACAAGTATGCCTGCTACATTAGCATTCTTGTGGTTTTTACTGTCAAAGACGAGATAATAGCAATACGATTAGTAAGTGTCAAATGTTTTCTCAGGATAAATTCATTTTTTTGTGATGATTTCAGCGGCGTAGGCTTCGTAGAAGTCTTTTTTTGTTTGGATGAAGCGTTTGAAATCATTCAGCAACTGGAAGAGGATGGCGCGGTTTTCAAACTCCGCGCGGGTGGCGGGCAGCTCGCTTTCACGGAAGGACTGCTGTAAGGAATCAATGTCCGCCATCAGATAAATCCCGGTATTCTGTTCATGCAGTTGGGCGGCTGTCAGGAAGAACAAGCCGGCCAAAATTTTGTTCTCTCTTGTCGGCAAGGCACACAATCCGAGGTTGGCGGCCATATACTTCAGGATCGTGACCTGCTCGCTGCGCATATCGAAATAGCGGATATTGTATGTCGACTGATCCAGCAGCTGATTGTCGAATTCCGCATAGACGACCTGCCGGTATTTTTGCAATAAGTCATCCAGTTCGTCCAACAGGAGACTTTGGTTGCGGTCCTCCCCGTCACGAAGCGCGACGCTGAAACTCTGCAGCACGTCCTTCATCATCGCCTCTACCTGTTCGCGCAGGGCGATGATTTGGCTGGCTTTGGAAGGCATATAAAGATTGAACAAAATAGCCACTCCTGCGCCGATCATCATCAGTGCAAGTTCATTCAGAAGCCAAGGGAAACTGGTTGTCTCTTCCAACAACAGATGCGTCACAAGCACCGAACAGGGCGCGATGCCCGATTGAAGGTTGAAATGGTAGGCCAACGGAACGTAGAACAGCAGATAGACACCGAACACGGTGATATGGAATCCGAAAAGCCGAAAAAGGATCGTCGCGATCGTCAATGCCAACACGGTGGAGGCGACCCGCTGCAGTGCTGTCAGCACCGAGGATTTTTTTGTGTCCAGCACGCTGAGAATCGCGATAATCCCGGCCGCAACGGAATAATTCAACTGGAAAAATTGCGCGATCAAAATGGCTATGACGGTCGCAAAAGCGATTTTGATGGTGCGATGGCTCAGACTCATGGGCATCTCTCCTTTTTTTCTAGCATAGTGCATTTCTGTTCGTTTGACCAGTGTTTTCGGTAGGAGGATGAGAGCTTTACATCATTGATTTCTAATAATAAAACACTATATCTCGTTTCCCGGCCATGGTATGATACTGAATGTTGTTCCGCGAGGAAGCGGATCGGAAGTTGAAAAAATACAGAAATAATCAGATAACACCAAAGGAAGGGATATGATTGAGCGTGCTGGTAATGGCAGGAATGATAGGTGCAGGAAAGTCGACTTATACCGAAATGATTTCAAGAAGATTGGGGACGGAGGCCTTTTTCGAAAGCGTCGATTACAATCCGATCTTGGATAAATTTTATGACAACCCACAAAAATGGGCCTTCAGCCTTCAAATCTATTTTTTGAATACGCGTTTCCGCAGCATCAAGGCTGCCTTGACTGACGACAATAATGTCTTGGATCGTTCGATTTATGAGGACGCGCTGTTCACAAGGGTCAACCATCTGCAAGGCAATATCTCAAAAGATGAGATGGATATCTACAATGATCTGTTGGCCAACATGATGGAAGAGTTGGAAGGAATGCCCAGAAAAGCGCCGGATTTGTTGATCTATTTGGAAGGTTCCTTCGAGAAAATCCTGGAACACATCCGCAAACGTGGCCGTGAATTTGAGCAGATCGAGGACGATCCGGAGTTGTTGGCCTACTATGAATTGCTATACAATAATTATGAACAGTGGTTCCAGGAGTACGATCAAAGCGCCAAAATTAAAATCGATATCGATACTTTTGACATCATCAATAACCTCGGAGACGAAGAGAAGGTCATGGCCATCATAGAAGAAGCGCTACTGGAAGTCCGCGGCGAAGGCTTTGTTTATGCCGGTGCAGCTGAGGAATTGACTGGGAAATAAAGACAGTTTTAAGCACTTTCCGATTCGGGAGAGTGTTTTTTTCTTGGACCTAATAATCGAAATTTTCCCGCAAGTTGGATAAGTACTGGAAGAGAGGTCCAATCGGAGGGGAAATTGTTTTGGATAGCAGTCTGGTCCGCTATAATGAAAGCATGCAAAAAAGAGCGATTCTTTTTCAGAATGCTTTTTATCAACGAGCGGAGGTTTGATGGAATGGGAAAAATATTGATTATCGGCGGGACCGGGAACATATCCTTTCATGAATCCTGAGCCGCACACTTGGGACATGGTTTATCAGGAGTTGGCGTCATTGTTGGCTGTCGCTTACAATCCGGTCTACATCCCGACCGATTTGTTGATAGCCTCCAAGCAATATGATTTGATGCAGTCCATCCAAGGCGATAAACGGTGGTCGAACATCTTCGACCTCTCGAAATTGAAGCAGATCAATCCGAAATTCGCATGCAAAATCCCGCTGCGGAAAGGGCTGCAGCTCTTTTTGGAATACATGGACGCGCATCCGGAACTGAAAGTCGAAGAACCCGTCTTCAATCAGTGGTGCGATGATACGATTGCTTTGTATGAGTCGCTGAAAACATCCTTCCATAATGATATCCGTTAGAAAATGAGTGCGGCTTCTTCAGAGCTGCGTTTTTTTTGCTCTGCTCCGGCGAACGGAGGCTTCGCCGGAGTTCGCCTAACATTTAAATGGTGTTCTCCGATGAGCGGGGATTCATCGGAGTTGCGGCTGGAAGTTACCGGTGTTCTCCGGGGAGCGGCCGCTACATCGGAGCTGGCGCCTGTTTTCCGCCGCGCACCTCCGACAAACGGGCACCATTCAGCGCTACTCTGATTGTAATTTTTTTGCCGCAAACCTTCCCGCATCATCCGCTTCTGTACTATAATAGGATAGATGCAGGATTGAATGGACGTGGGGGATGGAAGCGGATGATGGCAAGTGATGCAAAGGGGCATTTGGTGACGGTGGAGCAATGGCAGGCGATCAATGAGCGGGACCAGTCCTTTGACGGGCTGTTTTTTTATGGCGACCGCCATGCGCATGTCTATTGCAAGCCTTCGTGCCCTTCACTTGTTCCGAAATTCAATCACGTCACTATTTTTTTCTCCCCGGAGGAAGCGGAGGCGCTCGGATACGGCCCTTGCCGCAGATGCCGCCCCAACGGAAAACCAGTTTCCGATCTGGAATGGGCCGGTCAGACGGAACGCTTCATCCGAATCCACTATCCGGAAACCTTGAATGTAAGCCGGATTGCGGAAGCCTGCCATGGAAGTTCATCGGAACTGCAGCAGGTTTTCATCCGAATCTATGGCGTTTCGATGATGGATTATGTGGATCGGGTAAGGAGGGATCGGGCCCGTTACTTGCTGGGCCATACACGATTTTTACTGAAGGAAGTGGCTGAGCAGATCGGTTTGGCCGATCCACTTGCATTTTCGCGTTTCTTCAAAGTGAAAGAAGGCGTGGATCCCGTCCGATACAGGCGGCAATTGCGCCGATCCAAACGGATTTTCGAATCATTCTGAGGATCCATACTGACTATCTGAATACAATCACGCACCCACGCAAGGTGCTTTTTTTTCGGATAAAAATAGTTGACACAAAACGATTACAAATGTAAACTATAATCAGAAGATAAACAGAAAGGATGAAAAAGAATGGCGGAACAAGCCCAAAAGAAAATAACCGACGCTGAATGGGAAGTGATGCGTGTTGTCTGGACAAATGGGGAAGCGACCAGCCGAGAAATCATTTCGGTTTTGCAGGAAAAAATGGATTGGAAACAAGCCACCGTCAAAACTTTGATTGGAAGACTCGTCGACAAAGGTTTGTTGGCGACGGAACCAATCGGAAATAAATTCATCTACAGCGCAAACGTATCCGAACAGGAAAGCGTCGGCGGTGCTACCGAAGATCTTTTGGCGCATGTCTGCACGAAAAAAGTCGGCAGCACGATAGCGGAACTGATCGAAAGAGCGACGCTGAGCCATGCTGATGTTGCGCTGCTGGAAAAGGTGATCACCGCAAAAAAACGGACGGCGGTTGATGAAGTGAAGTGCATGTGCACGCCAGGACAATGCAACTGCAAACAAACCGGTTGCGTACATAAGGAGGAATCGCCCGATGGAAAATAAAAGTTATGATATAGAAGGCATGAGTTGTGCATCGTGTTCACAAGCCGTGGAAAAAGCGGCTGCCAAAGTCGCAGGCGTCAAGGAAGCCACAGTCAATTTGGCGACCGAGAAATTGACCGTCGGCGTCGACGAAGGCACTTTTTCCGAAGATGCCCTGAAGGTTGCAGTCGATGCGGCTGGCTATGTTTTGGTGGCAAACAAGAAAGAAAAGACATTTTTAATCGAAGGCATGAGTTGTGCATCGTGCTCCCAAACCGTGGAAAAAGTGACCAAGACAGTGGCAGGCGTTGCGGATGCCTCCGTGAACTTGGCCACCGAAAAAATGGTCGTCTCCTACGATCCGACAGTGCTTCATCCAGGTGATATCGAAAAAATTGTGGCCGAAGCCGGCTACAAGGCGATCGAAGAGAACGCTACTATAGAAGAAAGTGACCAAAACCAAGCGAAGAAAGAAAAGCACATCAAAAGTATGTGGAGACGCTTCTGGCTCTCGGCGGTATTCACGATTCCGCTTCTGTATCTGGCGATGGGCCACATGTTGGGCTTGCCGCTGCCGATGAGCCTCCATCCGACTATGTATCCGGTCACGTTCGCACTCACGCAACTCGCGTTGACGATTCCCGTCATGATCTTGGGAATGAAATTTTTTACAGTAGGCTTCAAATCCTTGGTCAAAGGCCATCCAAATATGGATTCGCTTGTGGCTTTGGGAACCAGCACTGCCTTCCTGTACAGTTTATACGGTACGATTGAATCGATCGGAGGCAATCACAGCCTTGTCATGAACTTGTACTACGAATCCGCTGCGGTCATTTTGACTCTGATTACTTTGGGGAAATATTTCGAAGCCGTCTCAAAAGGCAAAACATCGGAAGCCATCAAAAAACTTATGGGGTTAGCGCCTAAGACAGCACGTATCATCCGTGACGGCAAGGAGCAGGAAATCAAACTGGAAGCTGTTATGGTTGGGGACATTTTGGTTGTCCGCCCCGGCGAAAAAATGGCTGTCGACGGGAAAGTGACGGAAGGCCTGACATCCGTGGATGAATCGATGCTGACAGGTGAGAGCATGCCAGTGGAGAAAAAAGCGGGTGATGCCATCATCGGCGGCAGCATCAACAAAAACGGATCCATCCAGTACCGCGCGGAAAAAGTCGGGAAAGACACTGCTTTGGCGCAAATCATCAAGTTGGTGGAAGATGCTCAAGGTTCAAAAGCGCCGATCGCAAAGCTCGCAGATACGATTTCGGGCTACTTCGTCCCGATCGTCATCGTGCTCGCTGTTCTGGCGGGGCTGGCCTGGTATTTCTTGGGTCAAGAGTCATGGATCTTCGCGCTGACCATCACGATATCTGTTTTAGTAATAGCTTGTCCTTGCGCTTTGGGCTTGGCGACACCGACCGCCATCATGGTGGGCACCGGCAAGGGAGCCGAGAACGGTGTGCTGATCAAAAGCGGGACGGCTCTGGAAGTGACGCATAAAATCCAGACAATCGTTTTCGACAAGACGGGGACGATTACGGAAGGGAAACCGAAAGTGACGGATGTGCTCGTCCGTGAAGGGCTCGATCCGGATGAACTGTTGCTGCTGGCGGCATCGGCCGAAAAAGGGTCGGAGCATCCGCTTGGAGAAGCCATCGTTCGCGATGCTGAGGAAAAAGGGCTGTCTTTATTGAAACCAACCGCTTTCAATGCGCTGCCCGGTTTCGGTATTGCCGTCACAATCGACGGAAAAGAGCTTTTGTTGGGAAATGAAAAGTTGATGCTGAACCATGCAATCGGGCTCGGTTCATTTGCAGAAACCTCTCACACGCTGGCAGAACAAGGCAAAACGCCGATGTACATCGCAATGGATGGGGAATTGGCAGGCATCATCGCCGTTGCTGATACGGTTAAAGCAAGCAGTGCGGCCGCAATCAAAAAACTCCGGGAGATGGGCATCGAGATCGCAATGATCACCGGTGACAATAAACGTACGGCGCAAGCCATCGCCAATCAGGTGGGCATCGACCGTGTCTTGAGTGAGGTATTGCCTGAAGACAAAGCGGAAGAAGTCAAGAAGTTGCAACAAGGCGGACGCAAAGTCGCAATGGTTGGAGACGGCGTCAATGATGCTCCAGCCTTGGCCCAAGCCGACATCGGCATCGCCATCGGATCGGGGACAGACGTCGCAATCGAATCGGCGGATATCGTCCTGATGAAGAGCGACCTGATGGCAGTAGCAACAGCCGTCGAACTCAGCAAAGCGACCATCAAAAATATCAAGGAGAATCTGTTCTGGGCATTCGCCTATAATGTCCTTGGCATTCCTGTCGCGATGGGAATCCTGCACGTCTTCGGGGGACCCTTGTTGAATCCGATGATCGCCGGAGCAGCGATGAGTTTCAGCTCGGTGTCGGTTGTGTTGAATGCATTACGTCTGAAAGGATTCAAACCCTCCGTCTCAAAACGGTAAGGGAATATCATATATAGAAAAGAGGAAAAGATGATGGAAAAAGAATTGATGCTTGAAGGAATGAAATGCGATGGTTGTGTAGCGACTGTCAAAGAAAAATTCTCTGCGATTGCAGGTGTGGAAGAGGTAACCGTTGACTTGGAAGGAAAGAAAGCGACAGTCAAGATGAACCAAGACATTTCCGAAGCGACTTTCAATGAAGCGCTGGCCGACACGAAGTTCAAAGTAACCGGCAGCAAATAAGCAAAAACAGTGCACGGGCTCCCTCATGATTGCTGAGGGAGTTTTTTTTCGCACAAATTTGTACATTTTTTCTGTTTGGCTATTGTAGTGAACACAATTTAGGAGTAGAATGGAACATGCAGTCCGGTCGAACAGACCAGCATGCGGGCGTAGTTTAGTGGTAAAATGCGACCTTCCCAAGGTCATGTCGCGGGTCCGATTCCCGTCGCCCGCTTACGGAATTGAATGCATCTTAACCTTACCGATAAATTCGGTAAGGTTTTTTTATTTATGTTTACAATAAGCAAATGTTTTGTAATAATTTTTAGGCATTAAAAGCGGATTAGGTTCGATCTGCTTGAGAAATGACATGTATTGAAACATATGTTACAGCTGTAACAATTGATAAATCAGTAGTTTGGATATTTTTTGACATGGAGTTTGTGAAAAAAGACAGCTATTGTGCCAATTGTTACAAATTGATTTTCTATATTACGACAGCGTAATATTTGACTTATGTTTGTAAGATAAACAGTTATTTGAGACAGTCACGTTAAGATGGAATAACAAAGAATGTATTTTTAACTTTGGTGGTTTGATTCATGATAGGATTGTCTCTGTTGAAAGAACTCCGATCGAGACCTGGATAAATACTTCATTTATCAAATAAAAAAGGTCATGAAGAGTATAAATTGCAATACGAAAACATTGCGAAGAGAAGAAAGGGACAAAACACACATGAAAAACTTCAAATCTAGATTATTCGTAACGAGCGCAACTTTAGCAGCCATCGGTTTTATGGCAACAGCGAATCCTACACAAGCAAACGCAACAGAATATAATTCATCCACTTGGACAGCACGTACAGCAGATCAAATCAAAGCAGATATCCAAAACTTGGAGAGCGGCAGCAAATACACTTTCCAATGGGGCGATACTTTATCAGCAATCGCATTGGCGACTGAGGTATCAGTGAATGCCTTAGTAGACGTCAACAGCATCGGGAATGCAGACATGATCATTGCCGGCAATGCAATCGTATTGTCAGCAGACCATAACATCGTGACTGTTGAACAAGACTCTGAAGTGAAGAGCTACGATGTCAGCTCTGAAGAAGCGGTTGAAGTTGAAACACCAGTTGAAGCAGTTGAAGAAGTGCAAGCAGCTGCACCAGTTGCACCAATTGCAGAACCAGTAGCAGCACTAGCTGCAGAAACATATGTTGAGCCAGCTCCAGTAGCTCAAGCAGCAGCAACGACTTACCAAGCAAGCTACTTCCTGTATCAAGTAGTCCAAGCTGAAGCAGGCCCAAGCTACCAAGAAAAAATGAATGTTGCTTCTGTCATCATGAACCGTGTTGACTCAGGAATTTGGGGCGGAACGACCATTGACGCTGTATTGTATGCTTCTGGTCAGTTCTCAGTAGTTTCGAACGGATCTGCTGCAGCACAAACTCCATCTGCAGAAACGATCCAAGCTGTTAATGAAGTATTGAACGGAAACCGCACAACATCTGCACAAAGCTTCCGTGCTTCAGGCGATGGCGTAACGAACGTATTCTTCTAATCAATATAATATAGTACAAAAAAGCTGAACCCATTGCGGTTCAGCTTTTTTTGCCGATTCTGGAAGTGGGCAACTCCGAGCAGACGTTGCTTCGTGGTTGTCCGATAATCCGAAAGAATCGGACAACGAGATCATGCATGCGTCCGAGCTTGTCCGATAACCGGAAAGAATCGGACAAGCCGATCATGCATACGTCCGATGTTGTCCGATAATCCGAAAGAATCGGACAACGAGAGCAGGCATACCTCCTTTGACATTCTCCTACGAATCGAAAAACGGTATAAGAAAGAAGGGGCTACCTCGGTGGTGTGGGAGGCAGCCCCTTCAGTATGAGTTAAATGTTGATGTTCAGGTTTACCGGACTCAATTTGGAAACCAGATTGCGAAGACGGGATCCTGCGATTTCTTTGATCGGTTCGACGACCTCTCTGATCGCGACATATTTGTCCACGTAGGTTACGACAAAACTTTCTTTGTAACGCGGCAGGCCGCAACGGCTCACCAGGAACATATGCTTGAGGATGATGTCGCGCTCCAATGAGCTGATTTCAGTGATTCGGCAAGCATTTTCGCAAGCGATTTTCGGATGGGCATCTGCATGGGCACCGATATTCAACTGGGCCACAGCAACGCGGTCTTCATGGAAGAAGTCGTGCAACAGGCCGGCACGCGCAGTGGATCGGGCATCCAATTTCCATTTTTTTGCAAGTTGGTAACTCTTATAGGATACGCGGATCGAATGCTCCAAACGATTGGTGAAGTGGTGATGGGTAATGGTCTCCATGTGCAATAATTCTTCGTGATAGATGAGATCTTCGACCAAAGCGACATATTCAACATCATTTTTCCAATGGGATTGTGGCATCTGCATGCTTATTCTATCATCCTTTATGTAAGTAGATTTGGTTGTAATTTTCATGATGCCCATACTATACACCCACAGCAGAAAAAAAGGAAGGGACCCGTTGTGTTTTTCTTCACTTTTACTAATTTTTAAATTGTTTGTCATTTGGCTGTCACATCCGCTCTTTTTCGAATTGGCGTGTACTTTTCGGTATTCCGGAGTAGAATAGGGAATATGATAACGGGAAGGGGCGTCGAATATGGAAAAAGTGGAAGGACCATATTACTTATTGAACGATGATCTTGTCAAGAATGCTGATGGCGGGAGCTATCCGGAATTTGAAGGTCGGACGGTATATGAAGTCATCCGTGTCGAGGATGGGATTGCGATATTTTTGGAGGATCATTTGGATCGTTTTTTCCGGTCCGCTGCTTATCTGGATCTGCCGCTGCCAGCTACGGCAGAATCCATCGAGGACCGTGTCTATCGACTGATAGCCGCCAATCAGGTGGGGGATCAGAACCTTAAGTTCATCCTTGGGAAAACGTCAAAAAGCGAAAGCGTTTTGTGGATCTTTTTCACCCAGAGCATCTACCCGCCAAAAAGTTATTATGAAGAGGGCATCGCGACGAGCCTGTTCCGTATCGAACGGCTGGATCCGAACATCAAGCTTGTCCGGTCGGATTATCAGAAAGCCGTGCTGCAGGAACGGGCGGATAAAGACGTTTATGAGCTGCTGCTTGTGGATGGAAATGAGGAAATAACGGAAGGCAGCCGCACGAATGTCTTTTTTGTTAAAGGGGAAGAATTGTACACGCCCCCTGCAAAAGCGGTACTTCTGGGAATTGTCCGCAAGAAAGTGTTCGAAATATGTGAAAAAAGGCAGATTCCGATCAACGAGACGGCCATCCCTGTCGAGTGGGTCAAGGATGCTGGAGGAGCCTTCGTTTCCGGAACCGGCAATAACGTGCTGCCGATATCGAAAATTGGAACGGTTGCTATTCCAACGATGAACAATCCGACAGTGCAGACGATCATGGCGGATTATGCGGAAATGGTCAGCGTGTATAAGGAAGCAAAGAAACAGTAAAAAAACATTGTTACCCTTTATAATTAATAGGTTGACAAAGAGCCTGCCAGCGGTTAAACTGAATACAGCATTGAGACCATCACTTCGGTTCAAGTGGTGGTTTTTTTATATTCTAGAAAAGTATAAGATTATTTTCTAATCAAAAGTGCATCACCATAGGTGTTTTACAGGATAGCAAAATATTCTATGCATCTCAACATGGTGGCTAGCTTCACGGGTTAGCCCTTCGGAAATTAGATAAATCTGACCCATTGCGCTCTACGATGCTCATTCAGGGCCAGATTTCCTAAATTTCTTTCAGGGCTGAGCGAACCCGTTCAGCTTTTCTTAAAGAGAATGGAGGGAAAGGATGTCAACAAAGGAGAAAGTCCTGCAGTTTCTGGAGCAGCATAAAGGCGAAAGTATTTCCGGCCAAGATTTGGCTGATCAATTGGAAGTATCCAGAACATCCGTATGGAAAGCAATCAATGGCCTGAAAAAAGAAGGCTATCAGATAGAAGCAACGACGAATAAAGGGTATCAACTGTCAGTCGAAACCGATTTGTTGTCGGAGGCCGCCATCGTGCCTCTGCTATCGGAAGCGCTGAAAGGTCACCGGATCATTGCGCATAAAACGATCGATTCGACCAACTTGGAGGCCAAACGGATTGTCAACGAAGAAGCGACCTTCGAAGGCGTGATCTTATCGGAAGAACAGACAAAGGGCAGAGGGCGCTTGGGTAGAGTTTTCTACTCACCGAGCGAATCGGGCCTGTACATGAGTTTGGTTTTGAAGCCGGTTGCTGATCTGGATAACGCCACTTTGATCACGACCGCCGCCGCTGTGGCCGTCTGTCAGGCGATCGAAACATTGACAGGAAAAGAACCCCAAATCAAATGGGTGAATGATATCTTTCTGGATGGCAGGAAAGTCTGCGGCATCCTGACGGAAGGCATCATGGATATGGAATCGCGGACGATCGGAACGATCATTTTAGGGATCGGCCTGAATTTCCGGGCGCCTAAAACGGATTTTCCTGATGAAATCCAATCGATTGCCGGCACGTTGTTCGATTCAAAAAATGCCGTGGTGACACGGAACCAAATGGCTGCCGAAATACTCAATCGTTTTTATGACCTTTACCCTGATTTGACATCCCGTTCCTACCTGGATGAATACCGCAAACGCTGTTTCGTCTTGGGTGAACAGGTCACTTTCCCGCAAGGAAACGAAACGATCGAAGCCAAAGCGGTTGCGATCGACGACGATGGCGGACTAGTTGTAGCATTGCCCGATGGGGAAACGAAAACCCTGACCTATGGCGAAATCAGCATCAAAATCAAAAAGAGAGAAGGAAAATAACATGAAATTATCAACAAGAGATTTGACCCAAATCAGCATATTTGCGGCTTTGACATTCGTCAGCGGCTTCCTAAGCATCCCCGTCGGACCCGTTCCGATCACTTTGCAGACACTTTTGGTTTTGCTGACCGGCTTCTTCTTGCGTCCGAAAGCTGCCTTTTTTGCGCAACTGCTGCCTTTATTGCTGAAATTATTGCTTGGAGGATTCCAAGCCTTTTTGACTCCTAGCTTCGGGTTTGTGTTTGGATTTATTGCAGCGGCTACTTTGATTTCCTACCTCGTGCATAATAAAGAAGGCAGCTTCTTGAATTATGGGATCGCAGCTGTTGCCGGTACGATCGTCATGTACGCAATCGGTTTGCCTTATATGGCGATGATCCTGAATGTTGTCATGGGCAATCAATTCGACTTGGCCGCAATTTTCCAGATGGGCATGTTGTTATTCATTCCGGGGGACATCGCCAAAGCTGTTTTGGCCATCATCCTGGCTGATCGTTTAAAAGGTCGTGTGCGCGTATTCCAGCATTGATTCAGATTTTTGAAAAAAAATAAATGATTCAAAAGCATCCAAAACCGCTGTCTGCTGGGGTTGGATGCTTTTTCTTGAAAAAATATCTCGAATTCGTGAATATATAACTTGAAATACATTCCGGGATGTGGCATAATGATATCAAGCTTACGAAATGTAAGAGAGGTGGAGGTGAGTCCTTCATTGAAAATCAAGTGCATGGAGGAAAAAAATGGAAAACACATCTATAATATCTCGTATTAGTAATGCTTTGTTTGGGAATAAAAATACAACTACAATAACAATAGACGAAAAGGGGAAAACAACTATGAAAATCGGAATTATCTCAGGAAGCGTACGCGAAGGAAGAAACTCAGCAGCAGTATCAGAATGGATCCATGAATTTGCCGAAAAACGCAATGACGGCGGCATCGAATACGAAATCGTAGCTTTGGCAAATTATGACTTGCCTTTGTTGGGCGCTAAATTGCCGGAAGAACGTCAAGCAGCAGCTGGTGCAGCGATCCAAGCTTGGTCAGAAAAAATGGCTTCATTCGACGGATACGTGTTTGTGACACCTGAATACAACCATGCAGTCGGTGGCGCTTTGAAGAATGCGTTGGATTTCCTGAAGCCTGAAGTAGCCGATAAAGCAGCCGGATTTGTAGGATACGGAAGCTTGGGCGGGGCCCGCGCGCACGAAAACATGCGCGTCATCCTTGGTGAATTGAGTGTAGCGACTGTGCACACAACAGTAAACTTCTCATTGATGACTGATTTTGAGAACATGAGCAATTTTGTGCCGAACGATTATCATGCAGGCAATGCGACAGCGATGTTCAACGAATTGATCAAATGGTCTGGAGCATTGAAAACGATCCGTTAATAGCTAGAATAAGAATTGGAGAGATTCGAGGAGACCGCCGTGCGAGTTGGGCGGTCTTTTTGCGTTTTTTGAGAAATGCTTCCTTCACCTTTCGTCCATTGATTTTCTGAAAGCGAGCGTCTATACTGAAGCGTACTGAGCTTGCAAGCAAGCGTTCGAATCAAGTATTCAGCTTATAGGTAAAAAACAGTCGGAGGGGATAAAGTGGTTTTGTTGGGAAGTTTGGTCAATAGTGCTGCCATAATATTGGGTGGCGGCATCGGGTTGACTTTGAAGAAAGGCTTGTCCGATAGAGTAGCGATTGCGGTGATGAATGCTTTAGCGCTCTGCGTCCTTTACATTGGCGTGAGCGGCATGTTGAAGGGAGAGAATATTTTGATCACCATTTTGTCGATGGTTTTTGGGACTTTGGTCGGAGAATGGGTCGATCTGGATAAAAAAATCAATCAGTTGGGGGATACGATCGAAAAGAGAGTTTCTTCAGCTGATGATGAAGTTTCCGTTTCGAAAGGATTCGTGACAGCAAGTCTGCTGTTCTGTGTCGGTGCGATGGCAATCGTCGGTGCGTTGCAAAGCGGTTTGACCGGAAACCATGATACGTTGTTCGCCAAGTCCTTGATCGATGGCATTGCCGCGATCGTGATGGCATCCAGTCTGGGATTCGGGGTGTTGCTTTCAGCCGGCTTGATCCTCATTTATGAAGGCGGGATTACTCTTTTTGCCAATGTCCTGGCGCCGCTTTTGACCGATTCTGTTATCAACGAGATGACTTGCGTCGGCTCTCTGTTGATTGTCGGGCTAGCTTTGAACATGCTGAAATTGACGGATCTCAAGATCATGAATTATGCGCCTGCCGTATTTTTCCCGATTCTCCTCGGATTATTTATGTGATTGATGAGAAAAGACGTTCCCCAGCGAACGTCTTTTTTTGTACAACGCTTCGGACTCCTCTATAATCAAAGTCAAAGAGGCACGACAGAAGGAGGAAGAACAATGTGCGGACGGTATGCGCTGGAAGCGACAAAAAGACAGTTATGGGAAAGATACCTTTTGGGTGAAATGGGCGAGGACGTCGAAGAGCGTGCGGAAATATTTCCGACCAACAACACACCGCTTATCTTGCCTGGAAACGAGTTGGTTCATCATCGATGGGGATTCATGGAGGCTTTCGCTAAGCGCCCTTTGATCAATGCCCGAGCAGAGACGGTCCTCGAGAAGCCGACATTCAGCCAATCATTTCGCACCGCACGTTGCCTGGTGCCGGCGACTGCATTCTTTGAATGGGAGAAAGTCGGCGAAGAAAAGTTGAAACGAAAAATTGCCGTATCGGATATCCCGATTTTTTCGATGGCAGGTATCCTGAAGACGTATCAGGATGAAAACGGGAAACCTTTTACAGCTTTTTCAATCATCACTACTGCCGCCAATGAACAGATGCATGCCATCCATGATCGCATGCCGGTGATACTGGACCCTGAAGATGAAGCCTTTTATCTGGATCAGAAAGCTGACCCGAATTTGGTCTGGAAGTTGTTGAAACCTACAGAACATCGGTTGCTGATTCAATGAGCAATCGACATTCCTAAAAATGAGAAAATACTCATCATAATTTAATTTTATCGTTGACATACTTATTTAATTCTTATAAACTAAAAGCAACAAATAAATGACGTGCGAGGAGAACTTATGCAAACGCAATCAACAGACCACAATCATATCCTTAGCTTTGACTTTAGCTACTTTAGATGCTGTTTGTAGACATGTCTGCCATGGATGCAAACAATGAACAAAAATTTGTTTGTATCTATGAAGGCTGAAGCATTTTTGCGTGATGTGACGGGCCCCATAGATGAAAAAATCTATTTGGGCTGTTGAGTTTCCATAAACTTACCTTAGTAAAAGCCCATTTAGATAATCGTATCTAAATGGGCTTTTGCGTACTTGGAACAAACGATTGATTGCCTAAGCAGTTCTCGCACAAATTAAAAAATAGGGGGAAATGAAATGATTGGAATGGATTGGAAAAAGAAAGTAGCGACAACATTGGCACTGACTTCTGCCTTATTGCTTGGTGCATGCGCCGGCGGTACGGAAGAAGCGACGGATTCTTCCGCAACAAGTTCAACAGCCTCAGCGGATGCTGTGCATATCGGAATCCTGCAGATACTTGAGCATGAATCCTTATCGGCAGCACGCACAGGTTTCTTGGAAGTTTTGGAGGAAGCCGGTTATGTTGAAGGCGACAATTTGATCGTGGATTATCAAAATGCACAGGGTGACCAAGCCAACCTGCAGAGTATGGCTGAGCGTTTAGCCGGCAACAATGACCTCATTTTATCGATCTCGACACCAGCTTCGCAAGCAGTAGCGAACGCTGAAAAAGAAAATCCGGTCTTGTTCACTGCGGTAACTGATCCGATCGACGCCGGACTTGTGGCAAGTGCAGAAGAGCCGGGTGCAAACATCACCGGAACAAGCGATCAGAGCCCGATGGATAAGCAAATCGAATTGTTGTTGTCAATCGTACCTGGTGCGGAAACAGTTGGTATCATCTTTAACTCCAGCGAGATGAATTCCATTGTGCAGAGTGATCAAGCACAGGCATTGTTGGAAGCAGCCGGCGTGAACGTAGAAATCATGACCGTAACTTCCACAAATGACGTACAGCAAGTGATGGAGTCATTGGTACAAAAAGTCGATGCAATCTACATCCCTACTGACAACACATTATCCAGCACGATGGCTACTGTCGGCCAAATCGCTATGGAAGCCAAAATCCCTGTCATCCCTGGCGCAACTGAAATGGTCGAAGCTGGCGGATTGGCGACTTACGGAATCGACTTCAAGGAATTAGGCCGTCAAACTGGCGAGATGGCTCTACAGATTCTGGAAGAAGGCAAGCTTCCTTCCGAATTGCCTGTCCAATTCCCTGAGACGCTGCAATTGGTCATAAACGAAGAGATGGCGGAAGCACTGGGCATCGATCCTGCCAGCATCAAATTGCCGGAATAACCTATGCATTTAAGAACGAGACTGTCCTATAGCGGGATGGTCTCGTTTTTTTGTGCCGTCGAGTATTTCTGGATTGGAAGCTCAATTATAACAGCCGGAACTCCGGTGAACGGAGGCTTCGCCGGAGTTCGGCCTGCATTTTCCCTGCTCTTCTCCGATGAGAGCGGCTTCGCCGGAGAAGAAGGCGAAAGTTACCGGTGAGCTCCGGTGAGAAGGGGCTTCACCGGAGCTGCGGGCCGAATCCGCCGCGCTCCCCGGTTCCGTTACGTATCACGTCACACGATTTTGTAAGGAAATAGCAAAAGGGGTTGACAAAAGAAGCCACTTTGCATAAAATGAGAATACGATAATAAAACTTAATTAAAAATTAGAAGGCTACAAAAAAAGAGGAGGGGATCGTCATGGAAGATGCAAACGTATCAGCTAACGTAATCATGGGGACAACCCCTTCTTTCAACAGCTTATTATTATAGTAGGGCTTGGACGCTGTACATTCAGCCGTTTGAGCCCTGCTTGGCATGGACAAATAATGGGGCTGAAGCGATTATTTATTAACCTTCGAAATGCATCCATTATTTGTGGATGCATTTTTTTTCGAAATTTACTCTTATGCATTTTTAATGAAACCAAGAAACGAAAAAAGAACCGGAGGAAAAGACCATGATTGAAAAACAGTACATTCAATTCTTTGATACGACCTTGCGTGACGGAGAACAGACACCTGGCGTGAACTTCAATACAAAAGAAAAGGTGCAGATTGCCTTGCAGATGGAAAAATGGGGGATCGATTGTATTGAGGCGGGCTTTCCGATTTCTTCAGAAGGCGACTTCGAAGCAGTGAAGGCGATTGCCGGTGCTGTCAAAAACATGACCGTCGCAGGACTTGCACGTTGCAGTGAGAAAGATATCGATGCAGCCTACGATGCTTTGAAGGATGCAGTCGATCCGCAGATCCATATTTTTATCGCGACCAGCCCCATCCACATGGAATACAAACTGAAAATGAGCAAAGAAGAAGTTCTTGCTTCAGTGGAATATCATGTGGCCTATGCCAAATCAAAATTCGAGAAAGTCCAATTCTCGCCTGAAGATGCAACTCGGAGCGATTGGGATTTCTTGGTGGAAGTCATCAACTTGGCCATTGAAAAGGGCGCAACAGTCATCAATATCCCTGATACGGTTGGCTACACCAATCCGACCGAGTTCGGTAACCTGTTCAAATATCTGAAGCAAAATGTCACACGCTTTGATGACGTCATCTTCTCTTCCCATTGCCACGACGACTTGGGTATGGCAACAGCCAATGCCTTGGCTGCAGTCGAAAATGGCGCACTTCGGGTAGAAGGTACCATCAACGGAATCGGAGAACGGGCAGGAAATACGGCACTTGAAGAAGTAGCGGTCGCTCTGCACATCCGTAAAGACTATTATAAGAAGGAATCCGGTATTGTCCTGAAAGAAACGAAGCGCACAAGTGATTTGGTCAGCCGCCTTTCCGGTATGCCGATTCCGCGCAACAAAGCTGTCATCGGAGGCAATGCTTACGCACACGAATCGGGTATCCATCAGGATGGTGTGCTGAAGAATCCGGAAACCTACGAAATCATCACGCCGCAATTGGTTGGTGTGGAGCACAATTCGTTGCCGTTGGGTAAACTTTCCGGTCGTCACGCCTTTGTGGATCGGATTGCGCAAATGGGCTATGAAATCACTGACCCGGCAGAAATCAAAATATTGTTCGCCCGTTTCAAAGAACTGGCTGACAAGAAGAAGAACGTGACCGAAGAGGACATCCATGCATTGATGGTCGGCAAATCGATCGAGGACGAATCAGTCTACGAGTTGAAACGTCTGCAAGTGCAGTTTGTGAAGGACGGCATCCAAGGAGCCATCGTTGGCATCCAGGACAAACGCAATAAAGACGCGAAGATGCAGGATTCAGCAACCGGATCAGGAAGCATCGAAGCCATCTACAACACCATCAACCGCATCTTGGATCAAGAAATCATGTTGAAGGAATACAATATCGAAGCCATTACGGGCGGAAAAGATGCACAAGCAGAAGTGCACGTGGTCGTGGAGGATGAGGACGGCAAGAGCTATAACGGCACAGGCATCGACTTCGACGTCCTGACGGCATCAGCGAAAGCTTATATCCAAGCCAGCGGTAAAGCAAAAAATAAACAGACAATAGAAAAAGTATCAGCACATTTCTGATGAGGGGGAAAAAGTAAGATGAATTATACGATTGCAGCATTGCCCGGAGATGGCATTGGACCAGAAATAATGGAAAGTGGATTGACTTTGCTGGAAACAATCGGCAAAAAATTTCAACATGAATTCAACGTGACGGTTTACCCATTCGGAGGAGCCGGCATCGATGAAACCGGCGATCCGCTTCCACCACAAACAATCAAAGGCTGTTCCGAAGCTGATGCGATCCTTTTAGCCGCAATCGGCGGACCAAAATGGGAAAAAGCCGAGAAAACGCCGGAAGATGGCTTGTTGCAATTGCGTAAGACTTTGGGACTTTTCTCGAACATCCGCCCGATAGCAGTGAGCGACAGCATCGCCCACCTGTCCCCGTTGAAGACAGAACGCGTTAAAGGCACTGACTTTATCGTTGTCCGCGAATTGACAGGCGGCTTGTACTTCGGCCAGCCGAAGCACTGGAATGATGAGGAAGCGACAGATACTCTCTTTTATAAGAAAAGCGAAATCGATCGGATCGTCCGCCAAGCTTTTGACATCGCGATGACGCGCAGCAAAAAACTGACTTCCGTCGATAAAGCGAACGTATTGGCCAGCAGCAAACTGTGGCGCAAAACCGTGAATGAAATCGCGACGGAATACCCGGAAGTTACCGTAGATCATTTGTATGTCGATGCAGCTTCGATGAAAATTATCCAAAATCCGACTGCATTCGATGTCATCGTGACGGAAAACATGTTCGGGGACATCCTGAGCGACGAAGCATCCGTCATCACAGGTTCATTGGGGATGCTGCCTTCCGGAAGCCATGCAGTATCCGGTCCATCCTTATATGAACCGATCCATGGATCCGCACCGGACATCGCCGGGAAAAACAGCGCGAATCCGATGTCGATGATACTGTCTGTTGCCATGATGCTGCGCCAAAGCTTCCAGCTGCATGAAGAGGCGGATGCGCTTGAAAAAGCGGCCTCCGAGGTGATGGATGCCGGTTTCCTGACGGCTGATCTGGGCGGCACGACGACAACGACAGCATTTACTGAACAAGTGAAAGCCATTTTGGAAAAGTGAAGGGGAGTAGACAGTATGAGCAGAACGCTTTTTGATAAACTATGGGACAGACACGTTATTACAGGACCAGAAGGTGAACCACAATTGTTGTATGTGGATCTGCACCTGATCCATGAAGTCACTTCACCACAAGGCTTCGATGGCTTGCGCGAAACCAACCGCCCAGTCCGACGTCCTGACAAAACGATCGCAACGGTCGACCACAATGTGCCGACGGAAGATATCTTCAACATTAAGGATCTGATTTCGAAGAAACAGATCGAAGCGCTGCAGAAGAATTGCGCAGAATTCAACATCCCATTGATGGACATCGGAACAGCCAACCAAGGGATCGTGCACATGGTCGGACCGGAATTGGGCGCAACCCAACCAGGGAAGATTGTCGTCTGCGGAGATTCGCATACGGCTACACATGGCGCTTTCGGAGCGATGGCATTCGGTATCGGCAGCTCAGAAGTGGAGCATGTTTTTGCAACGCAGTCGATCTGGCAGAAGAAACCGAAGTCGATGGGCGTCAAGATCACCGGCAAATTGCCTGCAGGCGTCTATGCGAAAGATATCATTCTGCACCTGATTGCGACTTACGGGACAGCCTTCGGGAGCGGCTATGCAATTGAATTCTATGGGGATACTGTAGAAGCCTTGACGATGGAAGAACGGATGACGATCTGCAACATGTCCATCGAATTCGGTGCTAAAATTGGCATGATGGCGCCGGATCAGACTACATACGATTATCTGCGCGGCCGCCGTTATGCACCAGAAAACATGGAGAAAGCCATTGCCGATTGGGAGACGCTGAAGAGCGATCCGGATGCTGTCTATGACACTGACATCGCTATCGAGGTTTCCGATTTGGCACCTTATGTAACTTGGGGAACAAACCCAGGCATGGGCGTGCCATTCGGCGAGAAATTCCCTGAGATTCAGGATAAGAATGACGAGCGCGCCTATAACTACATGGATCTGCAACCTGGCCAAACGGCTGAAGAGATTCCATTGGGCTTTGTCTTCATCGGTTCTTGTACGAATGCGCGTCTGTCCGATCTTATTGAAGCAGCGAAGTATGTCAAGGGCGGTAAAGTGCCTGCTCACATCCAGGCTATGGTCGTTCCGGGCAGCCGGACGGTCCGTGATGCTGCCGCGGAATTGGGCTTGGACAAAATCTTCATCGATGCAGGATTTGAATGGCGCGAACCAGGCTGCTCGGCTTGTTTGGGGATGAACCCGGATAAAGTGCCTGCAGGCGTACACTGTGCTTCCACTTCCAACCGTAACTTTGAAGGCCGACAAGGAAAAGGTTCGCGGACGCACTTGGTCAGCCCGGCCATGGCGGGAGCTGCAGCTGTGAACGGTAAATTTGTGGATATCAGAAAGGAAGCAGTGACTTATGGAGCCAATTAAAGTACATAACGGTAAGACCGTTGCCTTGATGAACAACAACATCGACACCGACCAAATCATCCCGAAAGTATTCCTGAAGCGGATCGAAAAAACGGGTTTTGGCGCTTTCGTTTTTGATGAATGGCGTTTCCTGAAAAACGGCGACCCGAATCCAGAGTTCCCTTTGAACGATGCCGACCGCCAAGAAGCAACGATCCTCGTAACAGGGGATAACTTCGGCTGCGGCTCTTCCCGTGAGCATGCCGCTTGGGCATTGAAGGATTACCGTTTCCGCGTCATCATCGCCGGCAGTTACAGCGATATCTTCTATATGAACTCCTTGAAGAATGGTCTGTTGTTGATCGAGTTGCCGCAAGAGCAGCGTGACGCTTTGGCGCAGTTGCCTGCAGATGAAACGATCCAGATCGACTTGCCGAATCAAGTGGTCAGAACCAGCACTGCCGAGTATCCATTCGCAATCGATGCGACTTGGAAGCACAAATTGGAAAACGGCATTGATGACATCACCGAAACAATGGCTTACAAAGATGAGATCGACGCGTATGAAGCCAAATGGGACAATATTTACGCATAATCGAAGAAGCGAGAAATTTCTTTCAATCGGAGGGAATTTCTCGCTTGTTTTTTTGAGTTGTTGTAAGATGGAGTTGCGTCAAGGTCCGTCAAATATGACGATATGTTGTCGTTGTCGCTAAAAAAATATTATCCTTAGTCGCTTTATGTTATAATGTCTTGTCTGTCGCTAGGCCCACAGGATGGATGAATGAATTTTCCCTACAGGAGGAATGAATAAGATGAGTAGAGCTTTAATTATTGGTGCCGGTGGCGTTTCCAACGTCGTATGCCATAAATGTGCCCAAAATTCAGAAGTGTTCGAAGAATTTATGATTGCCAGTCGTACAAAGTCAAAATGCGATGAAATCAAAGATCGGATCGAAAGCGGCATTTATGCTGGGCGTTCCAAAATCACGACTGCCCAAGTGGATGCGAACAATGTTCCTGAATTAGTGGCGCTGATCAATGAATACAAACCGGATATCGTGATTAACGTGGCTTTGCCATACCAAGACTTGACCATCATGGATGCCTGTCTTGAAACTAAAACCGACTATGTCGACACAGCGAACTATGAACCGGAAGATACAGCTAAATTTGAATACAAATGGCAATGGGATTACCGCGAACGCTTCGAAAAAGCCGGCATCACCGCTTTATTGGGATCAGGCTTTGACCCGGGCGTAACGAGCGTATTCTCTGCCTATGCCCAAAAACATCATTTTGATGAAATCCACACGATCGATATCCTAGATTGCAACGGCGGCGACCATGGCTATCCATTCGCAACCAACTTCAATCCGGAAATCAACATCCGCGAAGTGACCGCGAACGGCAGCTATTGGGAAAACGGCGAATGGATCGAAACGGAACCGATGGAAATCAAACGCGAATACAATTTTGATCAAGTGGGACAAAAGGATATGTACTTGCTGCACCACGAAGAAATCGAATCGTTGGCTTTGAACATCAAAGGCATCAAACGCATCCGTTTCTTCATGACCTTCGGCGAAAGCTATCTGACGCATTTGAAAGTGTTGGAGAATGTCGGCATGACTTCCATCGTACCGATCGAATTCGAAGGCAAGCAGATTGTGCCGCTGCAATTCCTGAAAGCTGTATTGCCTGATCCCGCTTCATTAGGACCGCGCACCAAAGGCAAAACGAACATTGGTAACATCTTCACCGGCATCAAAGATGGCAAAGAAAAGACATACTACATCTACAACGTCTGCGACCATGAAGCATGCTACAAGGAAGTCGGCTCGCAAGCCGTTTCCTACACAACCGGCGTCCCTGCGATGATCGGGGCAGCTATGGTCTTGACCGGACAATGGAAGAAACCAGGTGTGTACAACATCGAGGAATTCAATCCGGATCCATTCATGGAAGCATTGAACGTCTATGGCTTGCCTTGGCAAGAGGACTTCAATCCTACCTTGGTCGATTAGGAGGCTGAAATGAACACGACAATCGATTTTCAAGCCTTGCCGACACCCAGCTATGTGGTGGATGAAACCTTATTGCGCCGCAATCTGGAAATCCTGAAATCGGTCAAGGATCAGACGGGTTGCAAGATTTTGTTGGCCCAGAAAGCTTTTTCGATGTATCATTTCTACCCTTTGGTCGCCGAGTATCTGGATGGCACGACCGCCAGCTCTGTCCATGAGGCACAACTGGGTCATGAGGAATTCGGCAAGGAGACACACGTCTTTGCGCCGGCTTTCAAGCAGGAAGAAATGGAGGCGTTGCTCCCGATAGTGGACCACATCGTCTTCAATTCCCCTAACCAAGTGAAGCTGTACGCCGAAATGGTCAAGAACGGCCCGCGTCCGATTGAAATCGGCTTGCGCGTCAATCCGGAGCTTTCAACGCAGGATCATGCACTTTATGATCCGGCCAGCCCGTTTTCGCGTCTGGGCACGACTTCCGTGAATTTTGATGAGAGCCAAGTTGAACTTTTGGATGGCCTGCATTTCCACACCCTTTGCGAACAGGGATCCGATGCCTTGGAAGCGACACTGGTCGCATTCGAAGAAAAATTCGGTAAATACCTGCGCGGCATGAAATGGGTGAACTTCGGAGGCGGACATCATATCACCAAAGAAGGCTACGACATCGCCAAATTGGTTAAGATCGTCAATTACATCAAAGAAAAATACGATGTGCAAGTTTACCTGGAACCTGGCGAAGCGATTGCATTGAATGCGGGCTTCCTTGTCGCGAGTGTGCTGGAAACGACTTACAACCAAATGAATCTGGCTATCCTGGATACATCGGCAACTTGCCACATGCCTGACGTGTTGGAAATGCCGTACCGTCCGTTCATCATCGATTCAGGTGAAGCGGATGAAAAGGCGCACACCTACCGTTTGGGCGGACAGACTTGCTTGGCAGGGGACGTCATCGGGGATTATTCCTTCGATGAACCGCTTCAGCCCGGCGATCGCCTTATTTTCACGGATATGGCCATCTATTCGATGGTGAAGAATACAACCTTCAACGGCATCCAACTGCCGGCCATCGCTGCCCATACGGTCAAAGACGGCACGAAAGTCATCAAAACCTTCGGATACGAAGACTTCAAATCACGACTGTAAAGATTTTTAAGTAATGCGGCTGTCTCTCAAAATTGAGACAGCTTTTTTGCTGTCTTCAGAATAGTGGTTTTTCGCCGTAACTCCGGTCAAGCCCCACTTAGCCGGAGTTGCAGAAGGAAATATGCATATCCATAAAAAATATAATATGGCTACCAGGGATTTGGTCAAAGTGACAAAGGCAGAAAGGTCCGGTATAATCAAATTGTCGAATATTACACAGAATTCCACCAGAAAGGGGAATGACATGAGGAAAAAAATGTTAGTGACATCGATGGCAGTACTGGGTTTATGGGGGTGCGCGGATGAACCGGATATGGTTTCTGAAGTTGTATCCGTGGACGCCTCTTCCGAACAAAAGGATGCAGCTACCGAAAATCAGGAGGAAAAAGTGATTTCCTTCATCGGAGTCGGGGACAACCTGATCCACGATTCCATTTTCCGGGATGCGGAACTGGCGGACGGCACTTATGATTTCAAATTTATCTACGAGAATGTGGAGGAGGATATCGAGGAAGCCGACATCGCTTTTCTGAACCAAGAAACAATCAGCGCAGGGGATGATTATCCCTATTCCGGTTATCCGGCGTTCAATACACCGCCAGAAATCGCTCAGGACATGAACGATCTAGGCTTTGATTTGGTCAACGGCGCAACGAATCATGCACTGGATTATGACTATCCGGGAGCCCTCAATTCCCTATCAGTATGGAATGAACAAGAGGATGTCGTCTACACAGGCATTTATGAGAGTCAGGCGGATCGTGATGAAATCCGGACGATCGAGAGGGAAGGCGTCACGTTCTCTTTCTTGACTTATACATACGGGACGAACGGTATTCAGCCCGACACCTCCTATCGTGTTTCGTACTTTGATGAAGAGCAGATCCGCCAAGATGTAGCCAATGCCAAAGCTATCAGTGATGTCATCATCGTTTCGGCGCACTGGGGTGACGAAAATACACAGGAAGTCAATGAGATGCAACATACTTATGCACAATTATTCGCCGATCTGGAGGTCGATGTCGTTATCGGAACCCATCCACACATCCTGCAGCCGATCGAGTGGGTGACTGGCGCGAATCAAAATAAAACACTTGTGGTCTATTCTCTGGGGAATTTTATTGCCCACTCCTTGACGGATTATAATACGCTCGGAGGCATGGTGACCTTTGATTTTGTCGTTGCTGATGATGAGACGGTGACTGTCGAAAACGTCCAATTCGAGCCTACTGTTTCGCATTATGTTGCAGATCCGGGAAATGTCGAGAATTCACGGCGTGATTTTAAAATCTATAAACTGGAAGATTATCCAAAAAAATTGGCTTCAGAGCATGGATTGAACGGTTATGAAGGCTTGGAAATAACGCCTGATAATTATCTTTCCCTCGTGAAGAACGTCATTCCCGCAGAAATGTTGGAGTAACTTAAAAATACAATAATGCATTTTTTTGAAGGCATCGGTAATCAGCGGTACAGCAAGCGTTTTTTGAAAAGAAACAGCGATGCCTCCGATGTCTTCCGAAAGTTGCTTGCTATCGATTGACGAAACCGCTTATTTATACTATATTGTAGGCAGATAGAAAATCCTATCGCGATATTCTATCCAACCCAGAATGACTCCCACACCAGAAGCCGGTGAACACGTCACCGCACCACCAAAAATACAACCTCCGTTCAAACTAAGAAGCAATCCACCCAAGCGCATTCACAATTATATCTCTCCAAATCAAACAAAAGTATTTCCGATAAACTTACGTTCGTTTTAAAATCCTTTCACAAATCATCCAGCAAACCCCACCAGCACAACAGACCCGATTTTATTCTTCGCTTACCCATTTTTCGAAAGAGATCCGATGGGAAATGACACTGAGTAATCAGCTTATTTTGAATGCCGATAAACCTTTGATTATACAGGCAGTTGTATGTTTGAATCACAAGTTATATTAACGATAGGTAAGTTTTTTCAACAAACTGATTTAGCATGCCCAAAATCTTTATTTTGATGTATGCATTTGAATGGTTGGCTGCCAGCAATTTTAAGCTAACTGTTTCTCTCTGATGCATTCTCCGAAAATACCACGTTTTATATCCCTCCCTTTGATTATTCTCTGTTCTCGATAGATCCGTTTTGAGTAAAGGAGTTTGTCGCTTTTCATTGTATCGGTCCTTCACAGCAGCTTCAATCCAATGCTTCAGCCACTTGTACCGTCACTTTCAAAATAAAGAGGAGATGGAGGAATATGAGAAAAAAGCGTTTTATATTGTTCGACAAAATTGTTTTTTGGCTGATAACCTTGATGACACTGATGCCATCTTTTTTGTCAGCCTATACCGCAATCGATGTATTAGCCGCAGAAATCGGAACAGTCCAAACGACCTTGCCGATGGATGATGGGACTGCGAGCGCAACTGGAACGGTCAACGGATCAGGAACCGCTGTTGATTGGGTTGTGACCGTAACGAAATTTGATTCTGAGGACGAACGGGCTCCGAAACTGGAACTTGAATACAGCAGCGGCCTAGGCACGCCGTATAATATTAGTACGAATGTTCAACAAATCAATCGTACGGATATCGGTGCGGTGACAGTCTTAAAAGGATACACATACAGCACCGCCGCAGAAACACTCACCATGTCTTTCACTACTGATATTACAGACCATTATGCTGAAACAGTTTCCATCAAAATGCTCGTAAGCACTCTCAGCGAAGATGAATCCGGGACCGTGAACATCTTTGAGTCTGGTAACGCAAGAACATTATCTCTCGTCAATCCGATCGCCCAAGCAGAAGCGGAAGCAGCAGCCCAAGCGGAGGCGGAAGCAGCAGCCCAAGCAGAAGCGGAAGCAGCAGCCCAAGCAGAAGCGGAAGCAGCAGCCCAAGCAGAAGCGGAAGCAGCAGCCCAGGCGGAAGCGGAAGCAGCAGCCCAGGCGAAAGCGGAAGCAGCAGCCCAGGCAGAAGCGGAAGCAGCAGCCCAGGCAGAAGCGGAGGCGGTATCCCAGTCTGAAGCAAATGTTGAATCAACTGTGGAATCGCTAGAAAGTTCAAAACTAATTGTTGTTGATGAACTGCCAGAACAAGAAACAGAACTCGATTCAGTCGCTGAACCAGTCTCTTTAGAAGGAATTGCAAATGATCCAATTATTCCGGTGCCGTCTACAGTTGCTTTGTTGTTCGGTAAATCGACTCTAGCGTTCGTTATGGATGTAGGGCTAGCACTAGCGGCGACTGCATATAGTGACACAATCCAAGTAAATAAAACAGCCTTACGAAATTTAGGGTGCAGAACTTATGAAGTAACCTTGACCATCACCGGCATTCCCCCACTGAAACCTGTTGATGTCGTTTTGGTTTTGGATAGATCCGGTAGCATGTCCGAATCAGCTGGACAGTATTCACGCTTGTATTATGCAAAACAAGCGGCTATTAATTTTGCTGGATTAGTATTAACCGGTCCAAATGCTATTCCAGGTAGCCGGGTTGCAGTAGTAAGCTTCAGTGGGCCTCAAACCGTTACTGGTTATGGTAATCAGAGTAACGCGACACAAAATTTGGGGTTTTCTACAAGTGTGACATCAATAACTAATACCATCAATGGCCTTACTGCTAGTGGAGGCACAAACACTCAGGCAGGGTTCATTCAAGCCGGAACGACATTAGCTGGAGCTAACGCGGATTCAAATAAAGTAGTCATCATGTTTACTGACGGCATACCCACAGCAAGCAATGGGAACCAATATGGTCCTAGCGAACCAACAGTGCACAATGTACACACAATTGCTGCATATACCGCAGGGCAAGCACTACATACAAGTGCACGTATATTCACCATCGGCTTATTGCAAAATATGCCTACTAATGTCCGTACACTTGCCATTGACACATTGACCAAAGCTCAAAATGCTGGATTTTATGAAGCCCCATCTGCACAAGATTTACAAACAATTTTCGCATCTATTTCACAACAGTTAAATTATTCTGCGCTAAATGCTGTTGTGACGGATGTGGTTGGAAATAATTTCAACCTTGTTGAAAGCAGTTTACCGGCTGGAGCAGTTTACAATGCTACAACCAGAACAATAACGTGGAGTCCTGGAACAATCATCACAAATGCGCAACTGAAATACACGGTTCAATCCAAGCCGGAATTTGAAGGCGGATTAGCCTACACAAATGAATCGGCAACTCTTAATTACACGAACGTGAATGGAGTTGCTAATCAGACGAAAACGTTTCCGAAACCTCAGGTGAATGTTCCTACGAGACTAAGTGTGAGTTTAACTGATGCCACTATTCTATTGGGTGATTCCATTCAATTGGCAATCGGCAACGATCCTGCTTCTCAAAACTATATGAGCCCAATAACTGGCGGTGATGGTAATGGTACCTACACCTACGCTTGGTATGTGGATGGCTCCGATACAGTTATTTCAACAGCGGAAAATCCATCTGTTTCCGCTACCGTAGATACGAAATACAAGCTTATCGTTACAGACTCCAGCGGTTGTAAGGCCATCGCCTATATGTGGATCAGGGTTGAAACAGGCAGCTTGACAATCAGGAAGGAAAATGAATCCGGTACGGTGATTACCGACAATCCTGCCACCTTCACTCTGACAAAAAATAGCACTGCAACAACGCAAGCGACCGCTGCGAATGGATTTGCCGAATTTACCGGTCTTACAAGAGGAACGTATACATTACAAGAAACAGTCGCCCCGACAGGGTATATAGCAGATCCTACAATCTACACAGTGACAGTAGGATTAAGCACTACCGGAGTGGTGGAGGTTACCGTGACAAAGCCCGGTACGCCGAATGCTGTAACGGTTCCAAGTAATCCATTGGTAATAAAAAATGCAGTGGATAAAATGGATATTCCGGTCATGAAGACTTGGAATGACAATAATAATTCGCTGCAAACGAGGCCATCAAGCATTACTGTCAATATTTACCAGAATTACCAAGAAGGGGATTTACCTTACGACACGATTGTCATTACACCGGATGTAAACGGCGTGTGGAGTGGGGTATTCGAAAATATTCCGAAATTTGAGAGCCCGAATGAGTTGTATATCTATACAATCGAAGAGGTGGGTGTCGACAAATATACGGCAGTGGTAAACTCTTCAGAAAATGGCTTCACGATCACCAACACATTGAATGTCGGTTCACTTGCTATACTGAAAGTTGACAAATCTGATCCTACCAAAAATCTGGCTGGCGCAATTTTTGAACTCAGAAATGTCGATGACAGCATTGTCAAAGATATAGACGGCAATGAAGTTAGAGGCACGACCGATTCTAACGGTCAGATTACCTGGGCGAATATCCCTTATGGTACGTATCAATTGGTGGAAATCCAAGCACCCGATGGATTCAATTTGCTGGATGAAGATATCGAAGTTGTCATAGATGCCGACCATACCCATGTTTCTAAGACAATTGAAAATGTACCCGTTAAAGAACTTCCTGCTACTGGTGGAATGGGAACAACGGTGTTCACTTTAGTCGGATTGGCTATTATGATTGGTTCCGGATTTGTCTATAAGAAAAAGAAATAGTTGCAATTTACGTAACAACTGAGTCTAAAGGAGGAGAAGAAGATGAGTAAAAAAATCAAGTTTCTTTTAACCGCATTATTGTCAGTTATGGTTTTGTTTGGTGTTGTACTTCCAAGCGCAGCATATGCGGCTACGGAGCGGCCAACCACCGGTACATTGAGTATCCACAAGTTACAATATCATACCGAAACGGCTCCGGTCATCGATAACGATGGTTTGGCTTTACCGGCACTTCCTGCAGGGACATCGGCCTTACCGGGAGTGACATTTAAAGTCTACAAAGTCGCGGATGATGCAACAGCAACTACAATACCTGTGAGTGTTACGCCTGTATCACTCGTGACGAATGCGGCAGGGCTTGCCGAATTTACCGGATTAGCAGCTGGACGCTATTTAGTAGTTGAAGACATCACGGCTGCTGGAACGCCATCCGGGATCGAATCATTCACACCTAACTTTTTGGTTGATGTTCCGATGATGAATCCCGACAATGTAACATGGAACGAAAACGTGCATGTGTATCCAAAAAATCAGTTAGTTCTGGGCAAAGCGGAATTAACGAAGTCGTTCGAAGGAGATACAGTAACGCCTTATCCTGTGGCTACTTTTGCACTGTACAAAGGGGATGCCGCTGATGGGACTGCCGACGATACATTAATCGGTTCATATCCTACTAACGCAACAACCGGAAAAATCAATGTCGAAAATCTAACAGTTGGTCACTACTACTTCATTGAAACTATTGCCCCTACTGGTTATGGATTGAATAAAACCCCAGTAGAATTCGATATCACAATCACCGATCATGACAAGACCATAGGTGTCACTGACGACAACTTCTTTTATCCAACGGTCGACAAATTTATCACTACAATCGGCAACAAAACAGAGACAGCGAACATCAATGAATTGAAAACTTGGATTATACAAACCACTATCCCTGGCGATATCAAGGATTATGAGAGCTATATCATCACAGATATCTTGGATCCTGCCTTGGACTATGAGAATTCATTCAGCATCAAAGCAGGAAACCATGTGCTCGTGCCAAGTGTTGATTATATTTTTCCTGAACCGCTAGTAGGTATGGCCGGGGCTTTACTTTCAATCAATATAAATCCTGCATCACTGAAAGACTATGCTGGTCAAAAAGTGACTGTAGAATTCAAAACAAGCATCAATGAGAACGCAGTGATGGATGATGAAATCGAAAACAATGCTACAATCAGAACAACTTTGGATGGTACACCTTACGAAGAGGATGTCCCGGATTTGCCTGAAGTGCACACAGGCGGTAAGAAATTCGTGAAAGTCGGCAAAACAACGGATTCGGCTGCTTTGTCCGGAGCAGAATTCAAAATTTTCAAAGCTGGAACAACACAATATCTTCAAACAGACTGGACTTGGGGCAGCAAGGCAACAGCCCGTATCTTCACATCGGGTTCTCTTGGTAAATTTGAAGTGACCGGTTTGGCTTACGGCAACTACACCTTAGAAGAAACCAAAGCCCCAACAGGCTATAATTTGAGAGCTGATGTAGATTTCACTGTGGCTTTAGGGAGCTATGCAGATGCAAGCACAGCGACAATCACGAACGCGCCTACATTAACGTTACCATCTACAGGGGGAATGGGCACGATTGTATTTACCGTAATCGGTTCGGTATTGATGATGGGTGCAGTGAAACTGTATAAGAAAGAAAGCGTGGAAGAATAATCAGAATTAAATAAACAGTCCTGATATGGGCAGGCGATGTTATCGCCTGTTCATAGAAGAGGCTTTCCCAGGAAAGCCTCTTCTATGAACAGAAAGCACGTTCAAGAGAGCTGGAAGGTGGCCATCCTCTGCTACTCTCTACTTGATCAGGAAAGAGGGCGTTTGTGTTGAAAATGAATATATCAAAAAAAATGCAGAAAATTCTATTGGCAACCATCTTTGCTGTAGGGTTAGGCATTTTTTTGTATCCGATACTGAGTAATTTATATGTGGAGTATTTTCAAAATCAGGTGATTGATTCCTATCAAGATAAAATTGATCAGATGACAGAGCAAGAAAAGCGGCAAGAGCTGGCAGAAATGATGGCATACAACAATAAGCTGAATCAGACCGGTATCGAGTATGTGGATCCTTTTGAAGGTATTTTGGATAATGACACTGATAGCGGTGCCGATGAGAGTGAGGTTGCTGCTTCTATTGAAGAAGAACCTGTCATTTATGATGCCTTGTCGGGTTCAGTTGGTGAGGCACTAGGGCATATCGAAATTCCAAAAATGGATTTAGATATGCCCATCTATTTAGGCACTAGCGAGAAGGTTCTTCAGGAAGGAATTGGCCTGCTTGAAGGGAGCTCTTTGCCCGTAGGCGGAATCAGTACTCATGCAACTCTGACGGGTCATAACGGATTGCCGAGCGCAAAACTATTTACAGACCTGCATAAATTAACTGTTGGGGATGTTTTTCTCATTCATTCCATAAACGGTACACTCGCCTACGAGGTGGATACGATAATCACGGTATTGCCGGATGAAACAGAATCGTTGAAGATTGTTGAAGGTGAGGATTTGGTCACCTTGATTACATGTACTCCTTACATGATCAATACGCATCGCCTATTAGTTACAGGCCATAGGGTTGCTTATCAAGAGCCTCAAGAAATTGCGGAAGAAACAAAAGTAACTGCCACCATCAAAGATATGAAGGAACAGAACGACAATATCATATACTTTATTGCAGCACTGATGTTTATTCTTCTAGTGGTTATTATTATCCTGTACAGAATAAGGCGCAAAAAAGAAGGTGGCCAAAATGAAAAATAAAAAGAAGAACAGATATTTGCTGCTCTTCATTTTAGGAGTATCCATTATCTTGGTTCCTCAAATGGTCATCTTTTACAATAATTTAGGTCAACAAAATCAAATAGAACAATATAAGGACACGACTGCAGACTTGAATGATTATCAAATACAACAATTTTTTACTGAGGCGGCATCTATCAATAACAACAACATTGCTACTGCGGATAGTGAAAATGATACAGAGCTCCCGGCAATTTCTGCAGAAGTCACGGACACTGTGCCCAATCATTATCCTCTGAGCGATCCATTCACTAACCAGATGACTTCAGGAGGAAATCAGCCAAGTTTGATTGCTGAAGATGACGTTTTTGGTTTCATCGAAATACCCAAAGTTGAGGAGACGTTGCCTATTTATCTTGGTGCCACGCCAAACAATCTTGCAAAAGGTGTAGCTCAGGTGACAGAATCATCTTTGCCAACAGGTGGATCAGGAACCCACTCAGTCATTGCGGGTCACCGAGGCTATTACGGCGCTACATTTTTCAGGTACATCGATCAACTGGAACCGGGGGATCTGTTTTATATACATGTATTGAATAAAGTGCTCACATACAGGGTGACAGGGCAGGCTACAATCGATCCTGACGATACCTCTTCACTGGGTATTGTGGATGGAGCGGATTTAGTAACCTTACTGACATGCACACCTTATCCTACAGACCGTTATAGATTACTAATCTACGGATCGAGGGTATATGATGAAGGCGAACCTGTAGAGTACGCGACTGCATCAGATGAGCCTTTAATTGGCGAAGCCGATGAGGAAGATGCTGAAAACATCGGAATCCAGGATAGCAGTGAAACGTTTGAGCAGAGCAGTGATTCTGCAGTTAGTGAATATACAGAAAATAAAGTAGAAAATCAAATAGAAAACCAAGTTCCCCAGTCGTCGGGAAATACGATTGTTCAAATTCTTACGTCAGAAAATGAAATTTCAACAGCCGCCCGCAATCATAAACTAATCAATCGCATCATCATTACTGCAGGCTTACTAAGCATTGCCGTAAGCGCAGGATTAATCATGAGGAATAAACGAAAAGAGTAAGGGTGGTTTTTTCGACACACATGAGTGTTGGTATTTTAAAATGTGGGAAAACGGGCCCCATAGACCAAAATCAGACAAATTGGGACATTTTTTTAGTTTAATATTAAGGAAGGCGTTCATGCAGGGACGTCTTTTTTTATTTCGGTACGTGTGCCGGGGGGTACGCAGATTGACTAATATAATAGGACCTTGAGCTCAAGCTCACCAACTTGTCCACGTCGCAACCAAGCGCCCCGCTTCGATGTTATCCTTTGTGAAACGACCTGAATGATGTTAAGATGAGGTTGAAAGCGATAACATTTTTTGACATAAGGGGGATGCGCTATGGATAAAGAAGTTCATCAACTGATTGAAATCGCTGAAATTGCGATGCAGGCGAATGACTTTGCTCAAGCTGAGAAAAAATACATCGATGCTTTGTATTTGTTGGATGATCCAAAATCGGAAGACTATCAAAAAGTCGTAAATAAACTCTCTAAGTGCTATGCTGCGCAGAAAAATTTTGCTGGAGCCAAAGAATGTCTCGAAGAACTGCTGTTTTATGCGAAAAAAAACAAAGACTTGGAGAAGAAAGCCGAGTATCTGCATGCCTTGGCGGTGAATACCCGTTGCATGGAGGAATACGATCTGGCGGCGCTGATGTGTGAGGAAGAGATCACTTTCCGGCTGACACATTTCCCTGATGATTATTGCGGATTAGCGCGAAGCTATCATGAAGCGGCCATGCTGTCATTGCTCCAACGGAATCCGATGAAGGGCAAAATAAATCTGGAAAAGGCGAAACAGTATGCCGACAAGTCCGAAGATGAGAATTGCCAAGCCGGCATCATGCGAGGGCTCGGAGATTACCATTTCACCCTCAATGAATTGGAAAGAGCCCACGAATCCTATCAGGAAAGCCATGCCTTATATAAAAAAAATAAAAATGATGAAGCGGCAGCGGAAATGCTGGCCCGGATTAAGCGCGTTGAGGATGCGTAGTGAGAGCCCTAAAATGCAGCTTTAGAATGGACTGTTCCCTTCTTAAAATGAAAAAAAGCAACCCGTTTCCAGTTTGCTTTGATTTTCTATAAAATCGATAAAATATCTGAAGGTGTCTTGAAGATGTGATCGGCATCGAAGCCTTCTGCCGTATGGGATCCCCATTCTGCCAATCCAAAAGCGACTGCGGCATTGCGCGCGCATTGATTATCGTAAATAGAGTCGCCGATGTAGATAGCTTCATTTTCGGCAACGCCTAATCTGCGCAAACATTCCGTCAAAGGTTGTCCGGAAGGCTTGTGTTCTTCGGTATCGCTTGATGTGATGATGACGTCAAAATAGTCATCCAAACCGTAGGGCGTGATATTCAGCTCGTAGCTCTCTTTTGTCTTGGAGGTGACAATGCCCAGCAGATGGTTATTTTTCTTCAAATAACGCAGCGTATCTTCCATCCCTGAAAAGATACTCACGCTGTCGGCATAAGTTTTTGACTGTGCACTCCACTTCGGATGCAGATCGACAGCTTCTTCGGCTGTGAAGCCCAATAACTTCAGGCCTTCCATACCCGGTATGCCGAAAATCGTGCGCATATCTTCCGGTGTGGCAGGCCTTCCGGCGTGTTCCTGAAGGACGTCATCCAGACCTCTGAATATCGAATCTTCGGTATCCACAATCGTACCGTCGACGTCAAAAATAAATGTATGAATCATATTAACAGCTCCCTTGAAATAGTTCCTGTCATTATAACACGCTTTGAATAGTAATAAAACGACCCTGAATGATGCAAAGGTATTAAAATAAGGTTACAATGTGCCGTGTTCGTTTGGCAACTAGGCCCATTGGTTATATACTATACCTTTAGGAGCATGTAATGTTGCTAAAAGAATAAGTTCGGCGTCGCCGGGTTTTTATAGAGTAAGGGGAATTGAAACATGGCTTTAAACGAGAAAGAATCGAAAATACTGAGCTACATAAAGGAAAATCCTTTCATTTCACAGCAAGATTTAGCTACAAAGATTGGCCTGTCACGTCCCGCGGTGGCAAACATCATTTCTGGCTTAGTGAGACGGGGATACCTTTTGGGTAAAGCCTATGTCATCAATGACACGCGACCGATAGTCTGTATCGGCGCTGCCTGCATTGATCGCCGCTATTTTGTGGAAGGTGGTCTGATTCATGGACAATCGAACAATGTCACCTCACAGACGTCAATAGGGGGTGTTGCGCTCAGTATCGCTGAGAATCTGGGAAGGCTGCAGGAAGATGTGGTCATGCTATCTTTAGTCGGTGACGATGCGGAGTGGCATACGATCGAAGAATCCATGCGCCCATTGATGAAGACGTCCGAAGTGGAAATGGTCCCTGGATTTTCGACTGGCACCTTCATGGAAGTCATCGATGAATCGGGCAAAATGATCATCGGATTGGCTGAAATGGATATTTATGAATACATGCAGCCTAAATGGTTGTTGAAACATCTGGCAACACTGAAGCGTGCAAAGACAATCATCATCGATTCGAATTGTCCGAAAGAAAGCGTGGAGCACTTGCTTGAAATCGGCGCGAAGTACAATATTCCGGTCGCCTTAGTCAGCGCATCCTTGCTGAAGCTGTATAATATCCCGGAAAATCTGAAGGGATTGAAACTGCTCATCACAAAGCATGACGAAACCGAGAAACACTTCGGCATCGAAATCAAGGATGATGCATCATTGCGGGAAGCCTTGCAGCTTTGGATGGACCAAGGGGTGCAGCATGTCATCATCACGAGAAATAGTCAGAGCGTCGGCTATGCCAGCGAAAAATATGGCATGCACGTCTACGACCTGAAGAACAGCGACAAAGACAGCGATACTTACATCTGGGGAACGAACGAGGCGCTGTGCGCGGGCATCGTTTATTCCTACTTGAGGACTGAAGACATTACAGAAATGATCCAAACTGGCTTGGTGAATGCCGTCATGTCATCAAAATCCGCCTACAAAGTGCGGCCCAATCTTTCCCAGTCAGTGCTGCGTAAGGATGTCAAAGAAATCGGTAAGTTGGAAAGCAGAGAAATTTAGATGGATAAGAGTTATCAACTCTAGTGAAAAGTAGCTATCCACAAAGGTGATATTAACTGGAGTAATAAAATAACCAAAAAGAGCCTGCCGCCCAGGCTCTTTTTTGGTTTGTAAATTTAGGCTCTCTGTCAAATGGTGTTGATGAGACATTTTATCTGTTGAAATAAGGGAGCCACATTCACAAACTCCAGAAGAGAATTTTTCTCTTTTGGGG
>NZ_QAOM01000026.1 GCF_003051085.1 Trichococcus patagoniensis
CCTCTATTTTACCATTGTGGAACCAAAACAAAAACTGTGAAACATGCGCCAGCACAACATTCCACAGCCGAAAAATTATATACTTTCCTATAATATAAGAAAAGCTGAACGGGTTCGTTCAGCCCTGAAAGAAATTTAGGAAATCTGGCCCTGAATGAGCATCGAAGAGCGCAATGGGTCAGATTTATCTAATTTCCGAAGGGCTAACCCGTGAAGCTAGCCATCATTTTAGGTGCATGAAACATTTTGCAAACGTGTGAAACACCTACGGTGATGCACTTTTGATTGGAAAAACTATATAGTTTCCTACGTACTACGAAAAAATGCAATCCGGATGCTTCGGATTGCATTTCTGATTCGTAAGGATATAGACACATACACGTTCACCAAGATTGGATCTTTTTGTGATCAGCGCTGATGGTTTTTGTTACTTCGTACCCAACGTTGCATATCCACCAACCCGGATTCCAGCCCGGATAAAACGATCTCTGTCTCCTTCAATTTCCTATTTGCGGTCAAAGTCCGGCCTATCGAGTATTTCTTTGGCAATGATGGCTCGCATCAATGCTTTTTGATTGCCGGCATATTTTTTCTTGTTATGAATGGTGGATTTCTCCATTCTTTTGGCAGTCTTTAATTCTTTTTTGTCTTCAGAAAAGACAGTGAAGTCATCGGCCAACCCCACGGCAGGATCCATATTATAGTCCGTAAAAACTTGTACCTCATCGCTTGCATCCGCAGGTTCCGTGTCATTTTGGTTGCTGACTGTTTTTGGCGGATTCGCCCGCAACAGCAACTGCCATAAATTTTCGCGGTTAACGAAAATCAGGATTTCACTCCGCCAATTTCTGTTAGTCAAAATCCGGCTGACTTCCCGCAGATATTGTTCGGGCAGACGCTCCTGGAAAAAGCCATAAATCTGTTCAGGCTTCAATGTGGCCAGTTTTTTAATCAGTTGTTTCGCATTCTCGTTTCCGGAACCATCCAACGACTGGCGAACAGTCTGCTGCAGGGCAACCGCTTGGGATGTCCCCGCTCGAAGTCTGGCGTTCTCCGCTAGACGATTTATTCTTTTGACTATCGAGATGAGTACAGAGAGAAAGAACGCCAGGAAAAGGATCGGCAACAGGATCGGTAAAAGAAAGGCTAGGCTAGTCATTCCGGTTCGCTTCTATCTGCCGGAAACTCTGAAATGCTGCTCCTCATTTCAGTATCCGCTATGATATTTTTCATTTTATAATAATCCATCACACCTAAGTTGCCGTTGCGCAGTGCTTCAGCCAACGCCAAAGGCACCTCCGCTTCGGCTTCGACCACTTTTGCCCGCATCCTTTGCACTTCAGCAATCATTTCCTGTTCTTCAGCGACCGCAAAAGCACGGCGTTCTTCCGCTTTCGCTTGCGCTACCCGCTTGTCTGCCTCCGCTTGCTCCGCCTGCAGTTTTGCGCCCACGTTACGGCCGACGTCAACATCGGCGATATCGATGGACAGTATCTCAAAGGCAGTACCCGAATCCAGTCCTTTTTTCAGGATCGTTTGGGAAATGGAGTCCGGATTTTCCAAGACGGAAGTGTGCATCCTAGCAGAGCCGACGGTTGTGACGATCCCTTCACCGACACGGGCGATGATCGTTTCTTCGCCAGCACCACCGACCAAGCGTTCAATGTTGGCACGTACCGTTACTTTTGCTTTGGCTTTTACTTCAATCCCGTTCATGGCGACACCCGCGATGATCGGTGTTTCGATGACTTTTGGGTTAACGCTCATTTTCACTGCTTCCAATACATTACGACCGGCCAAATCGATGGCAGCCGCTTTTTCAAAACCTAAATCGATATCGGCACGCTGCGCTGCAATCAGCGCATCGATGACCATATTGACATCTCCGCCTGCAAGATGATGCGCCTCCAATTCATTTATATCAATTATCAGTCCCGCTTTTGTGGCTTTTATCATCGGCTGCACGATCATAGAAGGAACCACCCGGCGTAAGCGCATGCCGACCAGATTCGAAATTTTGACTTTCACTCCCGAAAAGTAAGCCGTGATCCATAGACCAACCGGCACAAAGCGGAAAAACAAAGATAAAAACAGTACGACAAACAATGCAATAAAGATGAGTCCTATCAATCCTTCTGTCATTTTCCATCCAACTCCTTGACTGTAATTTTGACCCCTTCAACCTGGATAACCTGAATCTGTTTCCCTTCCAATATGATCTTACCGTCACTGACTACGTCGAGCATCACATCTCCGATAGTGACTTTGCCGGCCGGCCGCAGCGTCGTCGTGGCTGTGCCGATCATTCCCAAGAATTCGGAATAGTCTTTGCTGGACGAATACCCACGCTCCCGATTCAGGGAAGTATCCAAAATCAATTTGCTGCGGTCCGGCAAGAATTTATAGCCTTTTTTCAAAAGCACTGACGTCGCTATCCCGGAAATGATGATCGCCAAGCTGACATCCAGCACACTTTCCAAAATACGCTCATTGTTCAAAAACAGGCCTGCCACGACCATCAGGAAACCCGCGATCCCCACCAGCCCGAAATCGGGTATGAACAATTCAACCACCAACAACATGATCCCGAACAGGAACAGCAGCAAAGTCAGCCAGTTCCCGCTTCCGAAATACAGGAAATACAACAAAAAGCTCAGGATGGCCGCACCTCCGAAGACGTAATACCTCGAAGTGAACAGCATAAAAACCAGACACAGAAAACCTATGACCAAAAACAGCAAAATGAACGCCTCCTTCTGCTTTGTTCCGATAAAAGCAACAAACGGTCGTACTCATAAAAAATAAGAAAATTTATATTATCATTTTACCGCAAATACAGAATATAACAAAAGGAAATCCCTTTCAGGACTTCCCCTCTGTTTACTGACTTGTCAAATTATTGTTGCAATTCATCAAGGTCGACGGTCTGGAATCCGACTTGATTCCCAACCAAAGCCACCGTCACCGCCTGATTTTCATGGATATCGCCCTTTATGATGGCGCGCGCCAATGGATTCTCGATCTCAGCTGAAATGAATCTTCTGAGCGGCCGCGCTCCGTAAATCGGATCGTAAGCATTATCCGCTATCCAGGCTGCAACCTCATCAGAAACGGAGAGCTGGATCTGTTTGTCCGCCAGCCGGCCGGAGAGTTCCTTGACCATTTTGACGATGATCTTTTTGACATCCGCTTTGCTTAATGGCGTAAAGAGGATGGTGTCATCGATCCTGTTCAAAAATTCAGGCTTGAACGATCCTTTCAGCACTTTCATGACTTCATTGGCCACTTCTTCCGGGATGGTTCCATCGGACTGGACGCCTTCCAGCAGGAGTTGTGACCCGATATTGCTGGTCATGATCAGCACGGTGTTTTTGAAATCGACCACGCGCCCCTTCGAATCGGTCAAACGCCCATCATCCAATACTTGCAGCAAAATGTTGAAGACATCCGGATGCGCCTTCTCGATTTCATCCAAGAGAATGATCGTATAGGGGCTTCGGCGGACCGCTTCCGTCAATTGGCCGCCTTCTTCGTAACCGACATATCCCGGTGGTGCCCCGATGAGTCGAGAAACCGAAAATTTTTCCATGTATTCGCTCATATCGAGCCGCACCATATGTTCATCGGAGTCAAACAAATTTTCCGCCAACGCCTTCGCCAATTCCGTTTTCCCGACCCCTGTAGGCCCCAGAAACAAGAAGGACCCGATAGGCCGGTTAGGCGACTGCAGACCGGCACGCGAACGCAGAACGGCATTCGTGACGCTCTCCACTGCTTCCTCTTGGCCGATGACCCGTTTATGCAGCGTTTCCTCCAATTTCAGGAGTTTGTCCCTTTCCCCCTCAACCAGCTTAGTCACCGGGATGCCGGTCATCCGTCCCACCACTGTCGCGATTTCGTTCTCGGTGACCGATTCCTGGACAAGGTTGCCTGCTTTACCTCTCCGGGTTGCATTCTCTTTTTCGAGAGCCGCCAATTCCTTTTCCATCTGCGGGATGCTGCCGTGGCGCAAAACTGCCGCCCGTTCCAGGTCATAGTCTGCTTCCGCATCCTCCAACTGCCTGCGCGCGTCCTCCAGGTCCTCCCGTTTGGCACGCAGCTTTTCGACCTCTTCCTTTTCGTTGCCCCATTTCATGCGCAATTCATTTGATTCTTCGCGCAGATCGGCTAACTCGACTTGCAGAGTCGCCAATCTTTTCTTGCTCTGATCGTCGGATTCCTTCTTCAGGGCCGCCTCTTCGATCTCCAGTTGCATCAGTTTGCGGCTCACCTGATCCAACTCGGTGGGCATCGAATTCATTTCCACTTTTATGTTCGCGCAAGCCTCATCGACAAGGTCAATTGCTTTATCCGGCAGAAACCGGTCTGTGATGTAACGATCGGATAAGGTCGCGGCCGCAACAAGGGCATTGTCATGGATGTTGACGCTGTGGTGGATCTCATACCGTTCCTTCAATCCCCTCAAGATGCTGATTGTGTCGGCAACTGTCGGTTCTTTCACCAATACCTTCTGGAATCTCCGCTCCAGGGCCTTGTCCTTCTCCAGATTTTGGCGGTATTCATCCAGAGTGGTCGCTCCGATGCAGTGCAATTCGCCTCTGGCCAGCATAGGTTTCAACAGATTGCCGGCATCCATGCTCCCCTCGGTTTTCCCTGCCCCGACGATCGTATGGATCTCATCAATGAAAAGGATGATGCGGCCGTCGCTTTTCTTCACTTCTTTCAATACCGCTTTCAGGCGTTCCTCGAATTCTCCGCGGTACTTGGCACCCGCAATCAACGAACCCATATCCAGCGAAAAGATCGTTTTGTCCTTCAGGTTATCCGGCACGTCTTTTTTCACGATCCGCTGGGCCAAACCTTCCACGATGGCGGTCTTGCCGACGCCCGGTTCACCGATCAGGATCGGGTTATTTTTTGTTTTGCGCGACAAAATGCGGATAACATCCCTGATTTCTTCATCGCGGCCGATGACCGGGTCTTGTTTTCCGCTTCTTACCGCCTGCACAAGGTCTATGCCATACTTCTCCAACGCTTCATACTGATCTTCCTGATTTTGCGAAGTCACGCGGTCTCCCCCTCTCATGTCCTTGATTTTTTCGGCGATCATTTTTTCCGTCAGGCCTTGATTTCCCAGGAATTTGGTCAAAGGATGATTTTTCAGTGTCATCAAACTCAAAAGCACCGTATCCGTGGAGATGAAATCATCCTTCAGCTCCGACCGCTTGCGGTCTGCTTCCAAAAAGAGATTGTACAGATTCTGGCTGAATGTTTGCCCATACTGGACGGAAGTGCCCTCAATCACCACTGATTTATCCAGTTCCTTATCAACGGCTGATTCAAATGCATCGATTGCCACCCCTGAATCGATATAAAAATTGCGCGCAAAACTATCCGGCTGCAGAAATATTTTCCACAGATGGGCGACATCGATGGTCTGGTGCTTGCGCACCATGGCGATACGTTGCGCTTCTGCGATTGCCTGCTGCAGGGCTGTCGTCATTTTTTCCATTTCCATGCTAGGACCTCCTCAAAAAATCTACTGTTAATCTGTTTTATAGGACAAGTATACGACTATGGTCAGAATTGGTCAAATGATAACTCGAAAAAAAAGAGCAGCAAAGGTGATTTCCTTTGTTGCTCTTCTCATCATCGGATCCCTAACGCGATCCGTGCATATCGGGACATTCTGTCTGTCGTCCAGGCAGGATACCATACCAATTTCACTTGCGTTTCGGTTACTTCAGGAACGCTTTTCAAAGCACGATGGATTTCATCGGTGATGACATCCGCCAATGGGCAGCCCATCGTTGTGAGTGTCATTTTGATCAGGCAGAAGCCATCCTGTTCCAATTCCACTTCATAGATCAAACCTAAATTGACGATATCTATCCCTAATTCCGGATCTATCACTTGCTCAAGCGCCGCCAGGACGCGTTCTTTTATGTTTTCCAATTCTTCTTGCGAATATTGGGGATTTATCTCTTCAGTCATTGCATACACCTCTAACCTTTCTGGATTAATTTGATGATAACAGTTTGTGCATAGAAATTCAATGCTAATATGCGTTCCCCAAAAATGCAGCCATTTCCTCAAAAATAGCGTAAGGAACCCGATGCCCTGCGCCTTCTGTGGACCGGAAGCAAATGTTATCCGCAAAAGCCTCCTCGCTGATGGAGTTGACGAACTGAGCCATCTGTTCGTACGGGACGCTTTCGTCGGCCTTTCCGTGCCAGATGTAAAACGGCGTATCCACGAGCGACTCCGGATGTTCTTTGAGGCTCAGGCTTTCAAAAGGCGCCATCAAAGCTTTGACTTTCTCGTCATCAATCGGCGGCAAGCCTTCCACCCAGCGGGACTTCAATGCCCAATGCGACAAACCGATCGGATCCGGACTGCCCATCAGACAGGCTGCCGAATGGATCCAAGGGTATTGCGTCAAGGCGATGCAAGTCGTGATGCCACCCATGGAAAGACCGGTGACCGAAACATGGTCTCTTTTTGCCAAGCCCGCTTCGACATAGGCTCCCACAAGGTCAGGAAGTTCCTTGATGTTTTGCAGGACTACCGACCAAAACTCTGCCGCCGGTTCGCCAGCATAAGCTTCCTCTTTGCGTTCGCCATGACGATAGGCATCGGGGATGATCACACGCATGCCATTGCTGGCTAATGCATAGCCCGGCTCCAAACCTCTTTCCTTTTGGTTCGTGATGCCATGATAAAAGAATGCGAGTGGAATGTCCTCGGTTCTCTTGTCTTCTTCAACGATTTCCAGAATCGGTATATTATTTATGATTTTTCTTTCGATTACGATCAATTGGATCCCTCTTTTTCAGCTCTGATCGACTGCTATAGGCAAAAATATTTTTCCAGATAGATTGCCAAGCCGTCTTCATGATTCGTATGCATCGTTACATCGTCGGCAATCTTCTTTAATGCCGTGATCCCATTCTGCATGACGACACCGTGCCCAGCATAGCGGATCATTTCCATATCGTTGTCCTCGTCACCGAAGGCAAGAATATCTTCCCGCTTGATGCCGTAGTTATTCGCGACCACTTCAACGCCAAGCGCTTTTTGGACGCCGGCGGAGACGATCTCAAGGCAGGGCATCGTGCCACCCCACGTACGGATTTCGATGGCATTCCCATAACGCGCCAAAATCCGGTCACGGATGGCTTCTAAATTCCGTTCGTCCGAAAACACATTCATGGAAGTAGGGTTTTCCGACAGCGTATCCTTCGAAGTGATTTGCGTCGCCAGCAAATTTTTCGGGAAATATTCGTTGGCGGGCAGCGTTGCGGTGGATGCGAAAAGCTTGTTTTTGCCTTCTATGCAGATAAAATCGATGCCCATCTCTTCGCGCTGTTCGATCAGATCCATCGCAAAATCTTTGTTGAGTGTCTTGTGGTAATAATTACTCCAATTGCTGTCATGGGGATTATGGCATAAGGCACCGTTGAAGTTCACCAACGGAGTAGTCATCTTGAGCGTCTCATAAAATTCTTTGCTGTTTCTGTAAGGACGGCCAGTTGCAATCATGACCAGATGATTATCTTTTTGCAACGTTGCCAGCACCTTTTTGGTCCGATCGCTCAACAACGACTGGTTGTTGAGTGTGGTTCCATCTAAATCCAAAGCGATTAATTTTTGTTTCATAGTTCCTCCTGCGGTTTCCGCCTCAGAGACGAATACTCATTCAATCCCTAGCGACGGGAATTTGCTTTTTAATTCTGCCGTCATGACCTTTGCGATATTCGATCCGATCACGAGCATTTCATATAGTGGTTTGACATCCGTTGTCGAGCGGCCCAAAAGTCGAAGGAAAATTTCGCCATCCCCCGCCAGGCAAAGTGTATAATAAAAAGTCTTGGTTTGGTTCAATTCATTGATCAGTTCCAACAGGTTCACTTTATCAGCGTAATTATTCAGGTAAGCCAATTTTCTGTAGCTGATCTGAAAATCACTTTCGGCCTCATCTTTGGCGATGACTACACCAAACGGCAAAGAATGTTCTTTATCAAGATTGAATTTCCCTTGATACAAATACTGACCATTTTGGATGGGATGACTTTTCAGTGGCATGCCTTTTTCTTGGAATTTTTGATCAAGCGCTGCTAATATCGTCAAAACTATCACTCTTTTCATATATGGTGCTACAAGTATAGCACATTTTTTCCAAGAAATACGCTTATCACGGTATACAAAAAAGGTCCGGAACCGAAGTCCAGACCTTTCCATATGACATGCGGAATATTAACGACGTTTTTCTCTGATACGAGCAGCTTTTCCGTGTAATGCGCGCAAGTAATAAAGTTTTGCACGACGCACTTTACCGAAGCGAACAACTTCGATTTGAGCTACACGTGGTGTGTGCAATGGGAATGTACGTTCCACACCTACACCGTTGGAAATTTTACGTACTGTATAAGTTTCGCTGATTCCGAATCCGCGACGTTTGATGACTACGCCCTCGAATAATTGGATACGTTCTCTTGTTCCTTCGACTACGCGAGCGTGGACGCGAACAGTGTCTCCAGGACGGAATGTAGGGATATCACTACGTAATTGTCCTTGTGTAATTGCTTCAATCAATGGTAATTGACTCATGTTTTTTTCTCCTTCCAACCGACATTCATACACAATCATTCTGCACAGCGGAATATCGTATTATGGAGCAGTCTCTCTGCTCACCTGTAGAATTCTACCACAATAATTTTGACGTGTAAAGTATTTTTCATTTACATTGTTTGAATTTTAAAGCGCACTATTGCGCTTAAATATCAGTCTTTTCTTCCAGCAGTATCTCCGCCAACCAAGCTTGCTGTTTTTTCGACAAAGTGATCTTTTCCAACATTTCCGGACGTCTCAGCCAGGTTTTGCGCAAAGATTCTTTTTCTTGCCAATCGGCAATTTTCTGGTGGTTGCCGCTGAAAAGCACTTCAGGGACGACATCCCCTCGGAAATCGCGCGGTCGTGTATATTGGGGATGCTCGAGCAAGCCGGTCGAGAAAGAATCGGTCTTGTTCGATTGTTCATTGCCCAACACTGCCGGCAACAGCCGGACCGTCGCATCGATCATGACCATCGCGCCCAATTCGCCGCCCGTCAGAACATAATCACCGATCGAAACTTCATCCGTCACATGTTGCTTGATGCGTTCATCGAAGCCCTCATAATGGCCGCAGATGAAGACAATGTGCTCTTCTTCGGCAAACTCTTCCGCCAGTTCCTGATTGAAGGTTTTTCCGGATGGATCCAAAAGGACAATCCTTTTTTTGGTTTCGGGAGACTGGACATCGATGTCCGTCAGCGCGTCCACGATCGGCTGCGCTCGCAGCAGCATGCCTGCCCCGCCGCCGAAAGGATAATCATCGACGGAATTGTGTTTATTTTCGGAATAATCGCGGAAGTTCGTGCAAGTGATCGAAACACGACCGCTCTCGATCGCCTTTCCGATGATCGACTCGGACAATGGGCCTTCGAACATCGCCGGAAACAATGTCAATACATCTATCTTCATCAGTCCATCATTCCTTCTAGAATGTGGATTGTGACTTGTTTATCTTCCAAAGATACCTTTTCCACTACGGAAGCGAGATACGGAACCAATAAATCTTTTCGGCCTGGTTTGGATACAACCCACACATCATTCGCCCCAAGCGGCAAAATTTCTTTGATGATACCCAATTCTTCGCCGGCATCACTTACGACGGACAATCCGATGATTTCATGATAATAGAACTCATGATCCGAAAGGTCCTCCAGCTGCGTTTCCGAAACTCTCAGGATTCCCCCTCTGAACGGCTCGACCTCTTCGATCCGGTTATATCCCTCGAATGTCAGCATATTGAAATTCTTGTGCACCCGGTGGCTGGCTACCTTCAGAGTGATTGGCTCACTGTTTTCGCGGAACAAGTAGAGCGTAGCTCCTTTTTTATAGCGTTCATCCGCAAAATCAGTGCTGGAAATGACACGCACTTCACCTTTAAGCCCTTGCGTATTCACAACTTTTCCGACATCATAAAATTTTTCCATTTTTCACCTATCCTTACATAAATCGTACTGTCAAAGTTTCTGTACAAAATAAAATAGAAGGGATAAGTGCTACAATTGTATCATCATCCGCTTCTATCTATTCGCTATTAAGTTAGGCATCCACCGAGTGGAAAAGACCGGACCCGCAATTGGAGCGGATTATTCGGCCCCTTCGATCACAAGGCGGACACGTTTTGTGCCTTTGGTTCTGACACTGTATACAATTGTACGGATCGCTCTGGCGACACGTCCCTGTTTCCCGATCACACGGCCGACGTCCTCGGCATCGAGATGCAAGTGATATTCCATGAACTCACTTGTCTCCTTGATTTCGATGGACATCTTATCATCGTGGACGATCAAAGGTTTGACAATTGCCAGGATTAAATCTGAAATTTCAGGCATTTAAACCACCCTTTTATTTAGCTAACTTAGAGTCGTGGAATTTTTTCATAATACCTTGTTGAGAAAGTAAGTTACGAACTGTATCAGAAGGTTGTGCACCCTCAGCTAACCATTTCAAAACCAACTCTTCGTCAAATTTAACTTCAGCTGGTTCAACAACCGGATTGTATGTACCAACCTTTTCGATGAAACGGCCATCACGTGGAGCACGTGAATCAGCTACAACGACGCGGTAAAACGGGTTTCTTTTAGAACCCATACGTTTTAAACGAATTTTAACTGCCATTTATATAACACCTCCATATATCTGTATCTCACATTTTTATATATTACCAGTTTTCCATTTGCTTGTAAAGTGTTTTCTCTTTACACTTGCAATTATTTTTTCTTTTTCTTCTTTTTGTTCATTTTTCTGGCCATTTGCTGCATGGCCATTTTACCCATTTTGCCTTTCGGACCTTGTCCAAGGAGGCCTTCCATCCCTGCAAAATTGCCTTTGGACATCTTGTTCATCATATCCCTGGATTCGTTGAACTGCTTGATCAGACGGTTGACTTCCGCCAACGATCTTGCGGAACCTTTCGAGATCCGTCTGCGTCTGCTCTGCGACAAAAGCTCTGGGTTTTCGCGTTCAGCGGGCGTCATCGAAAGCACGATTGCCTTCATGTGGGCAACATCTTTGGGATCGATCTTCATTTTGTCCAATCCCGGAACGTTGCTCATGCCCGGAATCATCTTCAGGAGGTCTTCAAGCGGCCCCATGTTGGTGACTTGATCCATCTGCTCGATGAAATCATTGAAGTTGAAGGTGTTCTCGCGGATTTTCTCGGCCATTTCTGCCGCTTTTGTTTCATCAAAATCTTGCTGCGCGCGTTCGATCAACGTCATCAGATCGCCCATGCCCAGGATTCGGGAAGCCATGCGTTCAGGGTAGAATGGTTCAAAGTCTTCCAGTTTTTCGCCTTGGCCCGTAAATTTGATCGGCTTTCCGGTTACGGAACGGATGGATAGCGCTGCCCCGCCGCGTGTGTCCCCGTCCAATTTGGTAAGGATGACACCGGTTATGCCGAGCTGTTCATTGAAGGATTGCGCTACGTTGACAGCGTCCTGACCGGTCATGGCATCTACCGTAAACAGGATTTCGGTAGGATTGACGGCAGCTTTGATGTTCTTCAACTCTGTCATCAATACTTCATCCACGTGCAGTCGTCCCGCCGTATCGATGATGACCAGGTCGCGTCCATCGAGTTTGGCTTGTTCAACGGCCTGCTTCGCTATATCGACCGGATTTGCTTCGGTACCCAATGCATACACCGGGAAATCCAATTGTTTGCCCAAGGTCTGCAACTGATTGATCGCTGCTGGACGATAGACATCGGCCGCGACCAGCATCGGGCGTTTGTTTTCTTTTTTCTTCATGTAATTGGCTAGTTTCCCGGCAGTGGTGGTCTTACCAGCACCCTGCAGGCCGACCAGCATTACGACAGTCGGTGGCTTGGCAGAGAATTGGAATGGCTCCTGCTGCCCGCCCATCAATTCCGTCAGTTCTTCGTTGACGATTTTGATGACTTGCTGTGTCGGTGAAAGCGACTCGAGCACATCCGAACCTAACGCTCGTTCATTCACTTTTTTGACGAATTCTTTTACGACTTTAAAATTCACGTCGGCTTCCAGCAAAGCCAGACGTACTTCACGCATCATTTCCTTCAGATCGGCTTCCGTAATTTTACCTTTTTTGCCGATTTTGGTCATCGCGCCTTGGAGACGCTCGGATAACCCTTCAAATGCCATATTTGCCACTTCCTTACTGTTTATTCGTCTTTGTCATCCAGTTCTTCCAGACTGTTGATCAAGCTCTGCAAAGTTCTGTCTGCGGGATATTTTTCTTCGGCATAATTCGCCAATTCGTCCAATTTTTTGTTTCGGAGGCTATAGTTTTGCGCCAATTTCAATTTCTGTTCATAATCCATCAAAATTTTTTCGGTGCGCTTGATATTATCGTACACGGCCTGCCGGCTGATCGCGAATTCTTCAGCGATCTCACCCAACGAATAGTCATCGCCATAATACAAAGAAAGATAGCCTTTCTGTTTATTCGTCAACAGGACGTTATAGAATTCATAAAGAGTATTCATATTATTGGTTTTTTCCAGTTCCATCAGAATACCTTCCTTCACGTACGGATTGTCAAGAAAAAATCTTTACACTTCATTAGATTAACGATTTTGCTGAGCTTAGTCAACCATAAATTGCACTGAAGCGGTGTTGCCGCAACAAAAAGTAAGGTCAGGCCGGCAATCGCATCGGGATTGCCGGCCTGACCCTGCTTCTGTCGCCTTTTGCTTATGAAGCGTGTCTCACCGGGATGGACAAACCGCTTCGTTATTTTTTCTCAAGCAGATCTTTTACGAGTCCGTAGATGTACTGCTCCGGATCGAACACCTGCAGATCATCCAAGCCTTCACCCAGACCGACAAATTTGACGGGTATATCCATTTCCTGACGGATCGCGAGGATGACGCCGCCTTTCGCCGTACCATCCAACTTCGTCAGGATCAAGCCGGTGACATCCGTCGTCTCCTTGAATTGCTTGGCCTGTATCAAAGCGTTCTGGCCCGTCGTGGCATCCAGCACCAACAACGTTTCGGTTGCGCCGCCGGGGATTTCCCTGGCGATGATCCGATTGATCTTCTCCAATTCCTTCATCAGGTTCACTTTATTCTGCAGTCGCCCTGCTGTATCGATCAGCAGATAATCGTAGTTCTCTTCTTTGGCTTGCTTCAACGCATCGTAAACGACGGAAGCGGGATCGCTTTTTGCATCGCTTGTCACGACCGGCACACCGACACGTTGCCCCCAAACCTCCAGCTGTTCGATAGCGCCGGCTCGGAAAGTATCCCCGGCCGCCAACAAGACGCTGTTCCCTTGGTTCTTCAACTGATAAGCGTACTTACCGATGGTCGTCGTTTTCCCCACACCGTTTACGCCCACAAACAGGATAACGGTCGGCCCATCTTCATTTATTTTGATGGTAGGCAATTCCGTCTGGCCTTTTTCATAGATTTCGACCATTTTTTCGATGATGACATTCTTCACCTGTTCTCCGGTGCGCACGTTCTTCATCTTGACTTCATCACGCAGCACATCCGAAAGTGCCAACGTCATATCAAAACCGACGTCTGCGGATATCAGCGTTTCCTCCAAGTCGTCAAAAAAATCTTCATCCACCTCTCTGAAGCCGGCGAACAGTTCATTCATCTTATCCGAAAAGCTTTTGCGCGTCTTCTCCATGCCTTTGTCGAATTTGTCGATGACGATCTTATTTTCTTCGGTTACCGGTGTCTGAACGACATCTTCACCTGTAAATGCGCGTTTTATTCGATCAAATAATCCCATCTGAACACTTCCTCTCTTATGGCAGCCTGTTTTTACGTAAAGACGAACGTTTCGATTGCGTGTGCGACGCCATCTTCCCCGTTTGTCTTCGTGACGAAGCTCGCCCGTTTCTTGATCTTATCGGGAGCGTTGCCCATCGCGACGCTTACGCCCGCAAAATCCAGCATCGCCAAATCGTTCTCTTCATCTCCGCAAGCCATGACCTCATCGGCAGTGATGCCCAAGTGATCGCATAATGCCGCGATGCCGTTGCCTTTGTCGACTTCGGGATGCATGACTTCGAACAGAAGCGGACGTGATTTCATCATCGAATATTTGCTGTAGAAGTCTGCCGGTATTTTGGCGATCGCTTCATCCAAAACAGCAGGCGCGATACAAAAAACAACTTTATTGAACGCATGTTGCGCTTGAAAGTCTTCGATCTTTTTTTCAACGAACGGCAGGCTCGAACTCTGCAGGCTCTTGTACAGGGACTCCCTGCCTTGCGGATATTCCGGTTCGTATACGAATTCCAGATCCAGCATGTTCATCGGGATGTTCAGTTCCTTGCTCAGGTCATAGAGTTCCACGATCTGACCGTAGTTCAGCACTTTTTGGGAAATGATTTCCGATGTTTTATTCTTTTGGACCAAGCCGCCGTTATAGGTGATCGAGTAATCTTCTGCTTGAAGCAGGTCCAGCTCATCCACATAAGCTTTGATGCCCATGAGCGGGCGTCCTGTGCAAAGCACAATCTTCACGCCGGCTTCCCGAGCGCGGTGGATTGCCTGTTTATTCGCAGCGCTGATCTTTTTGTCAGGATTCAGCAACGTGCCATCCAAATCGAGTGCTATCAATTTAATCATTTATCTTCATCCCCTTAACCTATGTCTTCGTAATCTTCAAATTTGACTGATGCCAGGCGGGATACGCCGGAATCCTGCATGGTCACACCGTACAATGCATCTGCTTCTTCCATCGTGCCTTTGCGATGAGTGATCACGATGAACTGGGTCAATTCGGTTGATGCTGCCAGATATTTCCCGAAACGGGATACATTCGCTTCATCCAAGGCAGCCTCCACTTCATCCAAAATGCAGAACGGCACCGGTTTGACCTCGATGATGGCGAACAGGAGCGCAATCGCCGTGAAGGCTTTTTCCCCTCCGGAGAGCAGGCTGAGCTGCTGGAGTTTCTTGCCTGGCGGCTGCGCGACAATTTCAATGCCGGTCTCCAACAGATCATTCGGATCCGTCAGCTCCAACGTCGCTTTTCCGCCACCGAATAATTTCGGGAAGGTTTTTTCGAATTGCTTTTTGATCTGGATGAAAGTCTCCTTGAAACGCAAGCGGACTTCATCATCCATTTCGTTCATCGTGTTCAGAAGATTCCCTCGGGCAGACAGCAAGTCCGTCTGCTGCTCCGAAAGGAAAGTGAACCTTTCGGAAATGCGATCATATTCCTCGATCGCACCCATATTGATTGGACCCAACTCTTCGATGTCTTTTTTCAACTTTTTCACTTGGCGGGCTGCCTCTTCGGGCTCTTGGGTCAATTGATGATCCTGTTTCGCGGCTTCAAAGCTGAGATCGTACTCCTCGCTCAAATGCGCAAGGTGATGGTCGATGGCGATTTCATAGCGCCCAGCATTCGTTTCCAGCTTGGCGTGCGCACTCCATAATTTTTGGAGATTTTTATTTTTTTCGTTCTGTTCGGTTTCCTGAACGGCACGATTTTGTTCGGTTTGCTTCTTCCGCTCCCGCAACTGTCTCAAATCCGCATCGAATCCAGCTTTTTCTGCAGTCGTGGACTTCAACTGCGTCGTGATTTCTTGGATGGTCAGCGTTTCCGTATCGGCCAGCTTGGCGACTTGATCTTGTTTGCCTTTCAGCGAGCTGATGGCCTCCTGCTCCGTTTGGATGCGCTCGGTCGACAGTTTCACGTCACGCCGCAATTGCTTTTCCTGCTCCTGCAGGACCGCAAGCTCTTGGTCTGCTTGCTGCCGGTTTGACTGGACGTCCTGCAGCAGTTTCAAACGTTCCTCTTCATTCAGGCTGGATTCCGCTATATCCTTCTGAAGCTGATCGATTTCGCTGTTGAGGACGAGCAAATTTTGTTGCGCTTGGGCCAATCGCGTTTGTCTGTCCTCTTTCTCTTCATAGAACATGCGCTTTTCATATTCATGTGCAGCCGCTTCTTTTTCTTTCGTTGCAATTTCAGCTGTCACTTGCTGCAGGGAAGCTTCCCTTTGCTGCAGTTCGAACTGTTTGATGGTCGCTTTTTGGCGCTTATCATCCAGTTCCTCCTGCAGACTTTGTTGCTGCAGTGACCATTTCTCCTGCTCCCGTTTCAGCTGGTTGTATTGGATGGACAACTGTTGCACATAATCGGTCAGTTTGTTCAGATTATTTTTGCGGGCCAATAAGGATGCCTCTTGCTGACGCCTTGTCGCGCCACCCGTCATCGATCCGCCAGCATGGATGACATCCCCTTCAAGGGTTACGATCCGATAACGGCTCTGCAATTTCTTGGAAATCTGTAACCCGTCCTGGATATTTGCCGCTACGATCGTTGTCCCCAACAAACTGCTGACGATTGCATGATACAGTTCCTCATGATCGATCAGCTCATTCGCGATGCCGATATATCCGGGACTGTTCGCCAATGTCGTCCGCACAGCCGCGGGCACAGTCTTGCCTTGGATGACTGTCATCGGCAGGAAAGTGGCGCGCCCCAAGTGTTGGGCTTTCAGAATGCCGATACATTGGGATGCCGTGCGTTCATCGGCCACCACGATATGTTGCATCGTGGCTCCCAGAGCGATTTCTATGGCTAAGGTGTATTTTTCGGGAACTTGGATCAATTCGGCGACGGGACCACGGATACCCGGAACGCTTTCCCTTCTCCTCAGCATTTCCTTTACGCCTTGATAATAACTGGCATAGCTGTCGTCCAACTCCTGCTGGCTCTCGCGCCGGGCTTCCGCCTGCTGCAGATTTCGGGTTACAGTATCCAGTTCTGCGTTCAGTTGTTGGAGCTTGGAGACGAGCTGGAAGCTATTTTGTTTGCAATCCTGCAGGTCCGATTCCAGATTGGCATTCTCTTCAACAAACTGGACGTATTCCTCATTCAAAGATTGCTGTTTCGCCTTTAATTGGCGCAGACTCTTCCTGAGTTCGTCGCCTTTCGAAAGGAAACGGTGCTCCTGTTCGGTTGCTAGCGTCATTTCTTTTTCGAGATGGACGGTTGTGTTCCGGTTGCTGGATTGTTCCTGCAGCCTGTTGATATAATCGTTCCGGAGTTTTTGGACAAGCTCCGCCTTGTTTTGCATCAGTTGGGCTTCTTTTTCGGAAAGGCTCGCTCTTATTTCCGAAAGTTCCTTCCTCGCTTCCACTTTCGTCGCAAGTTCAGTCCGCAAGGCCGCCAGATTGGCTTTTTCCGTCTTGATCAGCGCCTCTTTTTCAGCGATGATCTGGGCTTGCTCTTCTTGATTCTTTGACGAGTACATCGCCCTTTGCTGGAAAACCTGCTTTTGTCCTTCCAACTGTTCCAATTTCTGGATGACCGTGACGTAGCCGGTCTGCAGTGTTTCCAACTGTTCGTCGCACACATCCAACTTTTGTTTCAGTTCCTGCAAAGCCGTCTGGGTGCTCGCAAGAGAGCGTTCTTCCGTGCTGATTTTCCGGTCATAATCGGCCAGCTCGCGTTTGCTCATTTGCCACTGCGCATTCAGCCGCTCAATTTCGGAAGCGGTCAAAGCGATTTCGATCTCGCTTAATAACGCTTTTTTATCCTTGTATGCCAAAGCCGTTTTCCGTTGGATTTCCAGCGGAGCGAGTTGGCTGTTGATTTCGTGCAGGATGTCCTCGATCCGATTCAGATGCTCTTCCGTTTGGGACAGCTTCCGTTCGGCGCTCGTTTTGCGGTTTTTGTATCTGGCTACCCCGGCAGCCTCTTCAAGGATGATCCTTCTGTCCTCGGGTTTATTCTGAAAAATCTGTTCCACTTTCCCTTGCGAAATCATGGAAAAAGAGTCTTTTCCGATGCCCGAATCCATCAGTAATTCTGTTATGTCCTTCAATCTGCATGGTTTTTTGTTGATGAAACAATCACTGTCGCCATTGCGGTTGTATCTCCTGGTGATGCTCACTTCGCTGAATTCCAGCGGCAGGAATCCGTCCTCGTTGTTCAGGATGAGGGTAACTTCGGCAATGTTGACAGCTTTGCGTGTCTGCGAACCGGCAAAAACGATGTCGTCCATTTTTTTCCCGCGCAGATTTTTTGCGGATTGTTCCCCCAATACCCAGCGGACAGCTTCCGAAAGGTTGCTCTTGCCGCTTCCGTTCGGCCCTACTACTGCTGTCACACCTTCATCAAATTCGATTACGGTTTTGTCGGCGAATGATTTGAAACCCGACATTTCTATTCTTTCAAGATGCAAAGAAAACATCCTTTCCGGTGAAACTTGCTTTTCATTTTATTAGAGATTCCAGAGCGTTCTGTGCCGCTTTCTGTTCGGCGGCCTTTTTGCTTGGCCCTTGTCCTTGGCCCATCACTTTTCCGAAAGCCCGCACTTCCACATCAAACTGCTTTGCATGCGCAGGACCGTCTTCGTTCAGGAGGATATATTGGATATCCACGTCCCCATTCTTTTGCAGTTCTTCCTGGAGGCTGGTCTTGTAATCCATCACATGTGAAAAAGCATCCTCTTTTAACTTCGTGATCATGACTTGGTTAATGAATTTTCTGGCGGCTTCGATCCCTTGGTCCAGGTATACGGCCCCGATGAACGCTTCGAATACATCACACAGCAAAGCCGGACGCTGCCTTCCGCCCATATTCTCTTCCCCTTTACCCAAACGGATATAGGAGTCGAAATGACAGTCCTTCGCGAAAGCGGACAGGCTTGGTTCGCAGACGATCTGCGCACGCAGACGGGTCATTTTGCCTTCATGCCACGTATCATAGGTATGAAACAAATAATCGGAGATGACGACTTCCAAGACCGCGTCGCCCAAAAATTCCAATCGCTCATTGTCCTGCAATGCCAGATGACGATGCTCATTCACATAAGATGAATGGGTAAATGCTTCATGCAAAAGTTTCTCATTCCTGAAAACTATCGAGAAATCAGTTGCTATTTGTTTGACTATTTTTTCCAATTCGTTCCCTCCTTTCCTTGAATGGACTCCTTGCTGTCAAGGTGCTTTTGAAAATAGAGTCCTTTTTCATTATACGACAAATGCGTGCCATAAGCACGCAAATTTCGTTCTCGAACAGTCTGTCCGTTTTCATAAGAAAAAGGCCTGGACAAAAGTCCGGGCCTCTTCCTCATTTCTGGTAAATATACGGAACGCGCCTTAACGGACTGGTTCCTCTGATGTCAGTTCGATGGTTTCCCATCCTCTGGTTGCACCATAGCGGATATTGAAGTTCTTGACGCGGTTATTGACAGCAAAAATCTGCGTACGCCAGAAAGTGGGGATGACAGGCGCTTCCTCAAACAGCAACGCTTGCCATTCTTGATAGATCCCCGTCCGCACATTATCGTCCAAGGCAACAGCAGCGTTGATCTGACCCAACAAAGCATCATTCTTTTCGTTGGCCCAACGGGTGTAGTTGAGAGCACTGGTACGACCGAACATTTCGGTCGGATTGGGATCCATGCCTGTCCCCCAAGTTGCCTGATAGACATCAATAGCCAGACTGTCGGATGCAAGCATGTCATGGAACTTCTGATATTCAATCAATCTACCTGTGGCGAGCGAGACATCCAAACCGATTTTTTCCCATTGTTGGATATAGTAGGCAACTACCGTTTCCGTTGCGTCCCCCCCTGCAACAGCCGCAAAGTTGATTTCGAGCGGCTCTCCGTCCGGTGTTTCCCGAAAACCGTCGCCGTCCCTGTCCAGATAGCCAGCCTCATCCAGCAGACTTGAGGCCTTCACAGGATCGTAACTGAAGCCAACCGCCTCATCATCACTGAATCCTTCGAATGCTGGTGGAACCATAGCGTTTGCGGACTGCAGCAACCCATCGAAAAGGACCGCAGCGACAAATTCGTTGTCCAGCGCGTATGCCATCGCTTGGCGCAATGCCGCATCCGCCATTTTTGAACTCAGATTAAGGGTATTGCCACCTGATTCAACGTCTTGGGATCCCAATTTGAAACCGATGTAAGTTGTCGCCAATTCTTCTCTGCCCAGCAAGGTTATATTGTCGAAATCTTTGTAGCTTTCGTAAGAACTTGCCGGCATGACAGCGACGTCGTAATTTCCCGCTTCCATTTCGGATACGATTGTTGCCGAACCGACTACTTCAACAAGGATATTATCCAACTTCGGTTTCCCTTTCCAATAATATTCATTGGCTTCGAAAAGAACCGACTCGCCTGGAATGATCGCCTTGACCCGGAACGGGCCCGTCCCTACAGGTTGTTCCCGCAGCTGGGACGAACTCATCATTTCGGCTACAGGGATACGATCCAGTTGGTGCCTTGGCAGCGGTTGGCTCCATAAGGCTCCTCCCGCTTGCAGAAGGGACGGATTCAATTCTTCGAAAGCGATGGTGAGGTGCGTATCATCCAAAACTTCGATACCGGCAATCGAATCAGTTGTGCCTTCATGGTATTCGGTCATGCCCACGACATTCGCAAAAGCCTCTCCATAAAGGGAACCGGCATAGTCCGGATGCCCGATCACTTCATAGGCATACAGGATATCGTCGACCGTAAGTGCCGCTCCATCCGACCACTTCAGGTTATCCAGTAGAGTGATCGACACCGTTTTTAAATTTTCATTTTGTGCAAAAGTGGCCATGCCATCTTGCGTAAGCTGAAACTCCTCATCATACGAAAAAAGGGATTCATGGGAAAAACCCATGAGTTCCTCATCATACGCATCCTCTGAAAAAGCAGGGTTGAAGACTCCCTGAAAGGAGGATTCGGCGACCAGAGCATATTTCAACACTCCGCCGGCGATGGCGGGGGCATCGCTGTTCATGACAGTGTCGAATGCCTGTATGACAGCTGATGAATCAGGCGAGTCCCCGTCCGTTTCCAATAGAACCTCCTTGTTTCCGCAGCCGGCCAGCAGCGCAGCAAACAAGAAGGGGACGATCATTTTATTCAGCATAGCTCAGCCTCCTTTTTATGCTTGCATTTGTTTAGCATCTGCCGCACGCCGCAATGCCTGTCCGACATAAATGATGCACAACAACACTGCAAAGATGAGTGTGGATGCTGGTAACCATACCCATACACAGTTCTCAAAAACTGTGGGAGAAATGGCATAGCGCAGCAAATTGCCTATACTCGGCGCGCTGGGCGGCAAGCCTAAGCCCAAGAAACTCAAGCTTGTCTCCATCCCGATATTCCTTGCCAAAGACATAGTCGTATTGACGATGACCAGTGAACTTAAATTAGGCAGGATTTCACGGAACATGATCAGCAAGTCGTTTGTTCCTGCAGTTCTGGATGCCCGCACATAGTCATGTTTGGCCTCCGCACGCGTCCGGTTACGAAAAACCTTTGATTTCCCTGCCCAACTGAACGCGCTCATAAGCAATATGAACGTAATGAGATTGTATTCCGATACGATGGATACCAGCACGAGAACCAACAGGCTTGCCGGAAGAACCATGATGGATTCAATGGACCGCATAAGCAGACCATCCAGGAAACCACCGTAATAGCCGGACAGCAGACCCAAGCCGATTCCGATGAATCCGGTCAAGGCTGTCACGGCGGTCCCGGCCAGCAGCGAGGTGCGCGCTCCCAGCAACAGCTGGCCCAGCACATCCCGACCCGCTTCATCCGTACCCAATAGATGGTTTTTGCCCGGCGAAGCATACCTGTTCAATAAGTCCACCTGCATGACTTGACTCTCATCAAAAAAAAGGGAGCCCACAAAGACCAACAACAAGAGCACCACGAGCGTACCCAAAGCAATGACCGCCAACTTGTCTTTTCGGAATTCCCCAAGCATGCCGCGGAAATCGACAACAGTTTTTGTTTCCTCATTCACTTCGTTGCTAAAACGGTTCTCGCCTGCCGCAACGGAGGCAAGCTCCGTTTTCAACTCTTCTATTCTGCCTGCTTTCTTTTCTTCCTCCGTATTCAACATATCCCCCCTTTCCTCTTGCTATCTCACCCTGACACGCGGATCAACAATGGTCAAAATGATGTCAGACACTAATGTGCCAATCAAAGCAGCCAGACCATAAAACAGCAACAAGGCAACGATGACACTGAAATCGCGTGATTCTAAAGAACTGATGAACAATCGGCCGATTCCCGGGTAGGAGAAGATGTATTCGATAAAAATGCTGCTCCCTATGAAACCGGTGATGTCATAGCCCAACAGAGAAGTTACCGGCATACTCGCGTTCCTGAAGATGTGCCTCCGATACACCATGCTCTCCGGAACGCCTTTTGAGCGGGCTGTCAGTACATAATCTTCTTGCTTTGCCTCGATGATACCCGACCTTAAACGTTGGATGTTGCCAGCGGATGCCGAGAGGGCAAAAGCAAGCGCCGGCAACGCTAAGTGGTGGAGCCTATTCCAAAGAGAGGCAAATACGCTCTGCGTTTCCGGCAACAAGGGCATCCCCCGCGTCGGAAACAATTCCAGTTGAAATCCAAAAAGCCAAACCAGCAACAAGGCAACCATGAAGATCGGCAAGGCAAAACTGATGCTGTTCAAAAAACGAATGACTTTATCACCCAACGAACCGTTAAAACGCCCTGCATAAATGCCAAGCGGAACAGCGATCAGATACGACAACAAGAGGGAGGCCATCGCCAACAAGAGTGTGTTGCCAAGCCTTGCACCAACAAGAACACCCACAGGCATCCGGTAAGTGTAACTGAGGCCGAAATCCCCTCTGAGCATATTTGCGATCCATTGCAGATACCTGATGTACCAAGGGTTATCCAGGATTGCGTCAACGCCGCTCTGATCCATCCCCGGAATGATCAGCCCAGTCAGAGGATCGCCGGGCATCCATTGCGCCAGTGCAAACACCAATAAACTGAACGCCAACAGTTGCGGAATGATGAAGAAGAAGCGTCTCAGAATTCTGTTCCACATCGTTAACGCTCTCCTTTCGATGGTTTACCGGCAATCCGATGCGTTTCCGACAACGGGATCAAATCCCCAACACGACCGTCCTTTGCCAGATAACTCTCCATGCTTTGTTTGTATTCTGATTCTATTTCCCGCCGCAAACGCTTGTGCAACTCACGGTTTTCCGGATCCAAGTTTGGAATTGCGGAAAGGAGCCTTTTCGTGTAGATGTGCTGCGGGTTGAGATAGATATCCTGCCTGTCTCCGTATTCCACGAACCTTCCTCGGTACATGATGGCCAATTCATCGCACATCTGCTTCACGACGCCTAGGTCATGAGAAATGAACAGATAGCTGAGTTTGTATTGTTCTTGGATGCGTTTCATGTAATTCAACACTTGCGCCTGAACGGAAAGGTCCAATACCGAAACGGGTTCATCAGCTATGACAAATTTTGGCCGCAGCGCAACCGCCCGCGCCAATGCAATGCGTTGCATCTGTCCACCTGTGAATTCGTGAGGATACTTCCGCAGCGCATCTTCCGGTAACCCTACCATTTCCAGCAGTTCCAACACGCGTTTTTTCTCTTCCTGCTGGGAAAGCTGCTCAAAATTATGCAAAGGTTCAGAAATGATCTGGCCAATTTGTTTTTTCGGATTCAGACTCGCACCCGAATCTTGAAAAATCATCTGGACATTGCGTTTGTGGGCTGATTTCCGCTTGCCTATCGCAGCGGTTACGTCAGTGCCTTCATAAATGATTTGGCCGGCAGTGATCCGCTCCAGTCCGACGATCGCTCTTCCGACAGTTGATTTTCCGGACCCCGATTCGCCCACCAGACCGTAATTTTTCCCTTCTTCCAGGGCCAGACTGATGCCATCGACGGCTGCAAGGCTCTTTTTGCTGGATAAGAAGCCGCTCTTGAGCGGGTAGTGAACCTTCAAATCTTTGATTTCCAAAAGCCCCATCTTATTCACTCTCCCCTTCAAAACGAAAGGACTCATGGCACGTGCACCTGACAAAATGCCCTTTAGAAATCTCGTGCATTTTTGGTGATTGTTCATGTGTAGAAAATGGAATCCATGGAATCCGTCCGGCAAAACGACAACCCTGTTTAGGCAACTGCTGCAAAGAAGGGACATCCCCTTGAATCACATAGAGTTCCCCGGAATCCGATTCGAGGGTGCCATTCGCTTGCGGCATCGAACGCAACAAAGAACGGGTATACGGATGCTTCGGATCCGTGAACAGTTCAACGACCCCGGCTGTTTCGACAATTTGTCCCGCGTACATGACGGCTACTCTATCCGCAATCTCGGCTACGACACCCAAATCATGGGTAATCAGGATGATCCCGGCACCCGTGTCGTCCCTCACTTCGCTCAACAGATCCAATATTTGAGCTTGAACAGTGACATCCAAAGAGGTCGTCGGTTCATCCGCGATGATGATCGGCGGATTACAGGCAACAGCAATAGCAATGCCGACCCGCTGACGCGCTTCCCCGGAGAGCTCATGCGGGTAGCGTGCGGCTGCTCCCTCCGGATCCTCCACCCTAACTTGAACCAACAATTCGCTCACACGAAGCGCACGTTCCTCTTTTGTCATCCTGGTATGATAAAGCAGCACTTCTTCTATCTGTTCACTTACCGTCATCAAAGGATTGAGGGCCGAAAGAGGATCTTGAAAAACCATCCCGATATCGTTTCCTCTTATGCGGTTATAGAGCGTCTCATTCAGATCGATGAGATTCAAGTTCTGGTAGATGATTTCTCCCGAAATCCGCGTGTTCGCCTTATTATGGAGTCCGACGATCGTTGTTGCTAGGGTACTTTTCCCGCAGCCGGACTCTCCAACAATCGCCAAAATTTCATTTTTTTCCAGACTGAAGGAAACGTCGTCGACTGCATCGTAATAGTTATCCTGCATCCGGAATGCGGTGTGCAATGCGTTTATCTCCAGCAAGGGTCTTCCAAGTCCCATCGTGCGCCTCCTCTCATGCTTATATAACAAACTTGATGAAATATCTCCTAACATTATACGTTTAAGCACATGCAAAAACAACCGCTATTCCATTCAGTTTTAATGCATATCATATTTTTGCCATAATCAGCCTTCTTGGCCTGAAAAAAAAGCAACATTGGCATTTGAAAACCGTCAACGTTGCTTCTGTCCTTAAATTATTGCGATCCTTATTTTTGAGAATCGATGTAGTCGACTGCATCTCCTACTGTGATTATCCTCTCAGCATCTTCATCGGAAATCTGTACAGCAAAGACATCTTCCAGTTCCATAACGAGTTCAACAATATCCAATGAATCCGCTCCAAGGTCGTTTTGGAAAGTCAACTCTCTCGTAACCTTTGCTTCATCGACACCGAATCGTTCAATAACCATCTTGGCTACTCGCTCAAAAGTAGTTGTATCTGCCAAGCGTTACACCTCCATTATCGTTCCATAACCAATTACATCACATTTTCTGAAAATATTTTGTAAAGGCTCACATCTATTTTACCCATACGCTAATCTTTTGTCTATATTTTTTTATTCCTGCTCAGTTTTGCTTACGGGTTGGGCATTCATTTCATCAAAGTGCTTCACGACATCATCAATGACGCGGGAACTGATGATTTTACGGATTTGCTTCACTGTGTGGTAGACAGCGACTTTATCCGCAGATCCATGCGTCTTGACGACCGGCGCCCGCAATCCGAACAGAACGGCCCCCCCATGCTTTGAATAATCCATCGTATCTTTGATTTCCGAAAAGGAATCCTTGATCAGCATTCCGCCGATTTTTGTCTTCAGACCGCCCGAAAGCAATTGGGTTTTGATCAACTTCAGCAATGACATTGCGGTTCCTTCCATCGTCTTCAGGACAGCATTCCCGGTGAAGCCATCCGTCACGACGACATCCGCATCGCCGAGCAAAATTTCCCGCGCTTCAATATTGCCTGTGAAATTGAGTTCGGAGTCCTCGTCCAACAACACATAGGCTTTTTTGGACAGTTCACTGCCCTTAGTTGCTTCGGACCCATTGTTCAACAAAGCGATTCTTGGGTTTTCGATGCCTTGCACAAACTTGGCATAATACGAGCCCAAAAGGCCGAACTGGTAGATGTTTTCCGGTTTGCAGTCAGCGTTTGCGCCTGCATCCATCAAGAGAAACTGTTCATTTTCTTTCCCGATGACTGGCAGAATCGGCATCAAGCCGGGTCTGTCGATCCCTTTGATCCGGCCGATGATCAATAATCCGGCTGCCAAAAGTGCACCGGTATTCCCTGCCGAAAATAAAGCGTCGGCTTCCTTGTTCTTGACTGCTTGAGCAGCAAGCACCATCGAAGCTTGTTTTTTTCTGCGGATTGCTTTGACGGGTTCGTCGTCGCTCTCGATCTTTTCGGTCGTATGCACGATTGTGATTTTCCCATCTTCGGCATATTCATTCCCTAAAGCCTTGCGTATTTTGGCTTCGTCACCAAAAAGCAAAAACTCTAAATCATTAAATTCTTTGGCAGCCATTAAAATGCCCTCTACTATTGCTTGGGGCGCAAAATCCCCGCCCATCGCATCGACAGCGATTTTCATAGATCGTATCCCTCACTTTTGTTAGTTTCACTGTAATCTCTTTAACTTCTCTTTTTCGCGTTCGACTGCTTCCCGCAAACTTCCGTAGGCTGGGTTGCTTTCAAAGTCTTGTTCGCGTGTGATTTGGATAGCGTCATTGTGCGCAATATCCAGGATGACGGCATCCCGCACGATATCTCCGGATTTGAAATCGGGCAAGCCGGATTGTTTGTTTCCGAAAAGATCACCCGGTCCACGTAATTCCAAATCCCGTTGGCTCAGGTAGAAACCGTCAGTCGACTCCACCATGATGCGCATGCGTTCCTTGCCGTTATCGGTTTTCGGATCGGCAACCAAGACACAATAGGATTCTTTGTCTCCCCGGCCCACTCGACCGCGCAATTGGTGGAGCTGGGATAATCCGAATCGGTCGGCATCTTGGATGACCATCACTGTTGCATTCGGCACGTTCAGGCCGACCTCGATGACTGTCGTCGATACAAGAACCTGCAGCTCGTTGTTTTGGAAACGGCGCATGATCTGATCCTTTTCTTCGGACTTGAGACGGCCGTGCAACAGACCGATTTGGTATTTCCCTTTGTAATAGGCAATCACGGCTTGATGCACATCTTCCGCATTCTTGACATCCAGCGACTCGGATTTCTCGATCAGAGGCGTGATGATGTACGCCTGTTGTCCATTATCCATCTGTTTCCGGATGAACTCAAGTACATTTTCGATCTTGTCCGATTTGTTCCAAATCGTTTTGATCGGTTTTCTGCCGTCAGGCATCTGGTCAAGCACCGAAACATCCATTTCGCCCATCGTGGTTATCGCCAACGTCCTCGGGATCGGCGTGGCAGTCATGTACAAAACATTCGGGTTGTTGCCTTTTTCGTTCAGCTTGTGCCTTTGTTGTACACCGAAGCGGTGCTGCTCATCGGTGATGACCAAGCCAAGGTCGGCAAAAACGACATCCTCTTGGATCAGTGCGTGCGTCCCGATAAGGATATGCAAGTCACCTGCTGCAAGCCGGTGCAACAATTCTTTTCGGTCCTTTGCCTTCGTGCTGCCGGTAAGCAGGGCAACGGAGACATCAGTATATTCGAACAGACTCTGCAAGGTGCGATAATGCTGTTCCGCCAAAATCTCAGTGGGAACCATGAAAGCCCCTTGGTACCCGCCCAGGACGTTAGCCATCAGGGCGATCACCGCTACGATCGTTTTGCCGCTGCCGACGTCCCCTTGCAACAGCCGGTTCATTTCATAAGGTTTGCGCAGATCCCGGCAGATTTCGTTGACGACCTTCTTTTGTCCATCCGTCAGTTCAAACGGCAAAGTCGCTATGAATCCCTTCAGCTTGTCCACATCATAAAGGATCGGAATGCCTCGGTTGTTCGTTTTGCGGCTCAGTTGCAGCATTTGCAGGCGCACTTGGTAAAGGAAAAACTCCTGATAGACGATTTGCCGTCTTGCTTGCTCTGATTCTTCATCATTTTTGGGAAAGTGCATCGCCCGAATGGCGTCCCTATGGCTCATCAGGTGATACGTCTGCAGCAAATGCTGCGGAAGTATCTCGGGAATGACCGGAGCATAAAGTTCAATCGCCTGTTTGATCAGATTCAGGATGGTCTGCTGCTTGATCGTCTTGTTGACGTGATAAATGGCGGCATAATCATCCTGTCCGTTCGAACTGCCGAGGATCTTCATCCCTGCCAAAGTTTGGCGTGCGCGTTCCCATTTACCGAAGATCGCAACCTCATCCTCAAGCATGATTTTTTGTTTCAGGTAAGGCTGATTGAAGAATGTCACCGATATGATGGCATCTTCGATGGCTAATTTGAATGATAGCCTGCTTTTTTTAAAACCGTAATGGTGGACGACCGGAGCCGTCACGACTTGTCCTTTCAGCGTCACTTTGTCCGAATCCTCGATTTCGTCCAATGTTTTGACTTTTATGTCCTCATAACGGAAAGGAAAATGTGTGATCAGATCATAGATCGTATCGATGCCCAACGAATGCAGCGCCTCAACCCTTTTCGGTCCTACATGGGGCAACTCCCCGACTGGATCATAAATATCCAATTGCTTGTTGTCTTCCGCTTCCATCCGTTCGCCTCCTTTCTTCCGGGAGCAGGACAGTTTCTTTGCCCAACCGTTTTTGAAAAAGAAAAGCCGAACAGAGAAACTCGTTCAGCTTTTTCAGATTATTCTACAGAAAGAAGATAACTGTATACCGGTTGATTTCCTTCTTGCACTTCCACTTCCAAAAAGTCATATTCCGCTTCGATGATCGCTGCAATCTCTTTGCTTTCTTTCTCATCGCTGTCTTCCCCGAAGATGATGGTGACGATTTCGCTGTCATCCGTAATCATTTTTTTCAGGGTTTCTATCGTTGCGGCTTTTCTGTCCTTATCGGCCGTGAGGATTTTCCCGTCGACGATTCCCATGAAGTCATCTTTGGTGATGGCCAATCCGTCTATGACTGTGTCGCGCACGGCATTCGTGATCTGTCCGCTGACAACATTTTCCAGTTCAGCAGTCATGTTGGCTTTATTGGTTTGCAGGTCCTCTGATTCATTGAAGGCAAGCATAGCTGTCAGCCCTTGTGAGATCGTCTTTGAAGCCACTACAACCACATCCGCATCAGACACTTCGGCAGCCTGATCTGCAGCCATGAAAATATTTTTGTTGTTCGGCAAAATGATTGTTTTTTCGGCATTTGTGTTTTCGATCGCCTTAAGGATATCTTCCGTGCTTGGATTCATCGTTTGTCCGCCATTGATGATCGTGGAGACGCCCATGCTCTTGAACAGGGCATGGACACCTTCGCCGGCAGCAACAGCTATCACGCCATAAGGAATTTTTTCAAGTTTCTTGACGGGCGCATCGCCTTTTTCAAGGACTGCATCATGTTGCATGCGCATATTGTCCACTTTTATTTTCATCAATGAACCGAATTTTTGGCCGTAGTTCATGACTTCCCCTGGATATTCGGTATGCACATGGACCTTCACGATTTCATCATCCGCGACGACCAATAGGGAATCCCCGATTTCGTTCAGATGATTACGGAATGTATCGTAGTCAAAGGTGTCCGTCACGGTTTCACCTTCGCCTAATTTGACCATGATCTCTGTGCAATAACCGAATTCAATGTCTTCTGTCGCGATGGAATGCGACACATTATGATAATTTTCCTGGTGAGCGATTTCGGTTACATCCGCTTGTAAGATGACCTTTTCGGCGGAAGGCACTTTTTCTCCGGTCAAGGATTCCATGAACCCCTCATAAATGTATACAAGGCCTTGTCCGCCGCTGTCCACGACGCCTACTTCTTTCAATACCGGCAGCAGATCCGGTGTCTTATCCAATGCGATCTGCGCGACTTTAAGGACCGTTCCCATCAACTCAATAATGTCATCCGTGTGTTCGGCTTTTTTCACACCGGCTTTGGCGGATTCGCGCGCAACCGTCAAAATGGTGCCCTCCACCGGTTTCATGACCGCTTTATAGGCTGTCTCGACCCCGTGGGAAAAAGCCTCCGCAAAATCAGTTGTATTCAATGTTGTTTTGCCTTCGATAGCTTTTGAAAAGCCACGGAACAGCTGGGATAAAATGACGCCTGAGTTCCCTCTAGCCCCCATCAATAAGCCTTTAGCCAAGTCCGACCCTAATTGATCAATTGTTGCAGCATTCGACAGCCTGACGCGTTCAGCTCCGGATGTGAATGATAGATTCATGTTTGTGCCCGTGTCTCCATCCGGAACAGGGAACACATTCAAAGAATTCACATATTCTGCATTCTCGCTAAGGCGTTCGGCGCCGATTGCGACCATCGCCTTAAAGTCTTCCGCTGTTAATTCAGTTTTCTTCACCTTATAATCCTCCTTCACCATAAAGCCTGGTGATCTGTAATCTTTAGTCCTTTAATACTCTAACGCCTTGGACGAACACATTCACTGTATTTGCGGAAAAGCCCAACATCATTTCAAGATTATATTTGACTTGTGTTTGAACATTCCGGCAAATTTCAGAAATTTTTGTTCCGTAGAGTACAATGATATAGACATCAACAGCTACTCCATTTTCTTCTTGGCGAATCACGGCACCGCGTGAATAGTTCTCTTTTTTCAATATTTCACTGATATTGTCTCTGATTTGATTTTTGCTGGCCATGCCGACAACTCCATAATTATCCGTTGCGGCGCCGCCCACTACCGTAGCGATCACGTCGTTCGATAAGTCAACCAGCCCATATTGTGTTTGGATTTTAACTGCCATTTTTAATAGCCTCCTTTATGTATGCACACAATCGTTAATTACAAATTATGATAGCATATTTTATACAAAAGAAATAACTTTTTGCGATTAAATTTCTCATTTCCGCTCGATTTACGGCAATTCTGACTTTTTCCCGAAATATTTTCAGCGTTTTCTCATCTCGCTTTCCTCTCTTTTTGAGGATGGCCAAATGCGGATATTTGATGAGGGCAGGATAAAAAAAACAGCTGTCAAGTATTTTTCCTTTAAAACAGTTGCATTCACTTTTGAATTATGATAAATTAATCAAGTGTATGAATTGGAAAGAAGCTTTGCTTCTGTAACAGCAAAGGAGGAAAGAAAATGTCAAAAGAATGTTTCGTAACAGGACGTAAAAGCCGTTCAGGTAATAACCGTTCCCACGCTATGAACTACACAAAACGTACTTTCAAACCAAACTTACAAAAAGTTCGTATCTTAGTCGATGGAAAACCTAAAAAAGTATGGGTTTCAGCTCGAGCTTTGAAATCTGGTAAAGTTGAAAGAGTATAAAAATATAGATGAGCCCAGGGACCATGCTATGATTCCAGCTCATCTTTTTTTGGCTCTCTGTCAAATGGTGTTGATGAGACATTTTATCTGTTGAAATAAGGGAGCCACATTCACAAACTCCAGAAGAGAATTTTTCTCTTTTGGGG
>NZ_QAOM01000027.1 GCF_003051085.1 Trichococcus patagoniensis
ACAGGCTAGAGCAAACTAAAAAAAATTTTTCCACTTAAATTATAGCATGGGAGTGACTTTTTGCGCATTTTTCAGCTATTTATTTTCAAACAAAAAGATGGATAACATCAAGTTATCCATCTCCCGGGTAAACATTCGAACGCAAGCATCCGGATTTCTATCCGTAAATTGTCATGGATCTTGCGATTTCAATCGCTTAGAACCATGATACACTTGGGCGCTTGCGACCACAGTGCATCCTTTAAGCTCTTTTTAAACATAGTAAAGGTTTTCCGACGGATACACCGGATCGCACGTGATATCGATGCCAAGATTCCGAAGGATCTGATCATCGTCTTTGTTCAGGATGACCGTCGAGTGTGCCTGCACATCCTTCAGCTCGGAAAGTTTATCGTAAGCCAGCTGGGCAGTCGGATTGGTGACCGCTGAAATGGACAAGGCAATCAGGATGTCATTGGCCGTTAAGGTCGGGATGCGTTTATGCAAGCCTTCGCTCTTCAGCTTTTTGATCGGCTCCAGAATGACCGGGGACAGCAACAGGATGTCATCGGAAATGTTCGCCAAGGCCTTGATTGCGTTCAAGATGGCGGACGAACAGGCATCCATCAGATCGGAAGTTCTGCCGGTGATGATCCGTCCGTCGTTCAATTCGAAAGCGATGACAGCCGGAATCTCGTTGTCGGCCGCGCGTTTCATCAAACGCTTCGCATATTCGCGGGCAGGTTTCACGGGAGCCCGGTCTTCTTGCTTCAATTCGACCTCTTCCATGATCAGGCGCATATGGTTGCGCGTCTCCTCATCACTCAGGCCTTTCTTGTAGTCGCATTCCGTGTCGAAGCTGCGGCGGATGATTTCCTGCTTCGACGCTTCCCGGATCGCTGCATCGTCGGTGATGCCGAAGCCGACCCGATTCACGCCCATGTCAGTCGGTGATTGGTAGACGGATTCCTTGCCGGTGATGCGCTCGATGATGCGTTTGATGACCGGGAAAGTCTCCAGATCGCGGTTGTAGTTGACGGCCACTTCGTTGTAGGTCTCGAAATGATAGTTGTCCATCATGTTGACGTCCTTGAGATCGACTGTCGCGGCTTCATAAGCGATGTTCAAAGGGTGCTTCAACGGAACATTCCATACCGGGAAAGTCTCGAACTTGGAATAGCCGGCTGCGCGGCCTTGACGACGCTCGTGGTACAACTGGTTCAAGCAGGTCGCCAACTTGCCGCTGCCGGGACCCGGAGCAGTAACGACGACAATCGGTTTGGTCGTCGGAATGTAAGTGTTCTGGCCGAAGCCTTCTTCGCTGACGATCGTCTCGATATTGGAAGGATAGCCTTCGATGGCGCCATGGGTATAGACTTTGATGTTGCGTTTTTCGAGTTTGTTGATGAACACTTTGGTGGCTGGCTGTCCGTTGTAGCGCGTGATGACGACACTGTTGACGGCCAATCCGTATTCCCTCAGCTCATCGATCAGGCGGAAAACATCCATGTCGTAAGTGATGCCATAGTCGCCGCGGATTTTGTTGCGTTCGATATCGCCTGCGTACACACAGATCAGGATCTCCGCCTGGTCCTTCAATTTCTGCAGCAATTTGATTTTGGCATCTTCGTCGAACCCAGGCAATACGCGTTTCGCATGCTTGTCGCCGATCAATTTCCCTCCGAACTCAAGATACAATTTATCATAATTGTTGACCCGTTCCAGGATATATTTCGATTGTTCTTCAATGTATTTCTGCGGATCAAAGCCGATTTTTTTCATCTGTTCTCCTCCAATATCTGAATGGTGTATCTGTATACTTGCCGTTACGCGCATCTTTCCGGCTGCAAAAATGCTTCAGCTGACTCATCCGTAACGCTTTGATTTCAACTCTAACAATTATAGAGTATTTTTTTTGATTGGCAATACGTATTTTAAACCCGCGACGATTTGTTCAACAGCATGCGCGCCGTAATCCAAGCGGTGAGCGGGATGATCCCGGCCACGCCGATGCCGATGACGAACATCGAGAGGACTTCCGAGACGAGCACCTTTGCGTTCAGCGCCTCCCCAAAAGAATAGGATAGATCCCTGAACCAGAGGAAAAGCGCGAGGTAACCGCCGATGAATGAAAAATACAGCGTATTCGTTGTCGTTCCGATGATGTCCTTGCCGATCGTCATCCCTGACCGGAACAATTCCTTTTCGCCCAACTGTGGATTGCGATGATGGACTTCATGCAACGAGGATGAAATGGAGATGGCCGTATCCGTGATGGCCGCTATCGTTCCTGTTATCATCGTGCAAATACCGATTTGGACAAAATCGACATTCACAAAAAAGGAAAGCGTGGTATACTCTTCCACTTCCTCGGGACCGAAGCCCTGTATCATCGCAAACCGATGCACGACAATGATCAACAACAGCAAGAAAAACATTGTGACGATCGTGGCGATAAAAGCCGCCTTGGTCTTGACGTTCACGCCGTTTATGTAGAATAAATTGATGTAGCCGACCACCGCACACGCCAGCAGGGTCACGAAAAGAGCAGGAAAGCCATTGATCAACAGCAACACCAATACATAGAGGACCGCAAAATTGAAAAACAAAGACAGGAACGAAGAGATCCCTCGTCTGCCGCCCACCGCCCCCATCAGCAGCAAAAGCAACAGCGCCAATACCAGCTGCACGCTCATGGACGATCACCTGCTTTCTTCGGAATCAGACGGACGGCTGTGAACATTGCCAACGGCACCGTCAAAACGATACCGAGACTACCTGCCAAGGCCCGGGTGATTTCCAAAGATAGTTGCATCGAAAAGGTGTGGAACACATCGGAGCCGTTCTCCAAATAAAAAACGAGCGTCGGAATCGCTCCGCTGACATAGGCAAAAAGCAGCACATTCGCCATCGTCCCCATGATGTCCTTGCCGATTTCGCGTCCGGACTGGAATAAGGCTCTAGAGGATATCGCCTGGTCTTTTTCGTACAGTTCCTGGATGGACGCAGTCATCGTGATGGCGACATCCATCACCGCACCCAGCGAGCCGATCAGAATGCTCGACAGGAAGATGCGCCGCGGATAATGCGTCACAAACTGCATTTCCTCATAGCGCAAGCCCTGCCCGTTCGTCAAGGCAATGACCCCGTAGGCGAGGATCAAGGTCATGAATGTTCCGATCAAAGTGGAAATGATGGCCGCGTAAGTCTTTCTGTTTCTGCCGCTGACCAAGAGGAGCGTTAGGACGGTCCACCCAATCACTGCAGCACTGCTGATCCGTAATAGTTGCGCATTATCCGCCATTTCATAACTGTCCAGGGCGACACTGAACAGCAAAATATTCCCTGCAATACTGACGAGAGAAAGCAGGCCTTTTTTACCCGCTACCGCCACAAGCACGAAAAGAAACAGGGATCCAAAAAGGGCAACATATTTATCCCGCTTTACTCCGGAAATTTTGCCTGTCACAGCACCCGTATCGCTCTCGCTAAGGGAAAGGAAAACTTCATCGCCTGAACGGTACATCTGACTATAGGCAAGTGAATCGGAATAGTTGTTTGCTATCACGACCTCCGTCCCTTTTGACTCCCCGTTCATCAGTACAGCCGTCAGTTTTTGGTTGTATACGGGGTAGCTTTCCCGATTGGCGCCGATCGTTTCAGCGGTTCCAACAGTTTCCGTTGCAATGATTTTGGCTATTGGCTCTTTGTACCACGTGTAGTTATTGTAGCTGAACATCGTCAGCATCCCCAAAAACGCCGCAAACAAGGTCAAGAATATCGCTTTTTTCCTGACCAACAACCCTTTTTTCATCCGTTTTTTTCCTCCCTTCAATAGATTTCCACATGGCTTTTATCCTAAATTGGTAAGGATGATTTTCTCCATCCGGATATCGTCGCGCCATTCTCCTTGGGAATAGGTAAAATGGGGAATAACGCCTATTTGTGTGAACCCGGATTTTTCATACAATCTGATTGCACCGGCATTGTGGGAAAAGACTCCCAATTCTATCCGCTGATAGCCGAGTCTCCGGCATTCTTCTTCATACAGGGCCATGACCGTTTTGCCGATACCCTTGCTGCGCCAATCCGGATCGCCGATATAGATGCCCAGCCAGGCTGTATTTCCGTCATTCTTCAACAGGGCAGGAAAGTCGCGGATGATCGACGCGATCCCGACCGGCTTATCATCCACGCAAATGAAATAATTGCGTTTGTCCGGATTGGACAGGCTCTCGCGCACATCGTCTTCCGTCACCAAAAGCAATTCGCTTTCTTCATCATAGTGCGGGGTGATGAACGATGAAATTGCCGGATCATTTTCCCATCGGAGTACTGTCTGGATAAGTTCCTCGTTCAACGGTAAATTTTTTAGTTGCAGGTTCATCCTTTGCTTCTCTCCTTCGGTTTTATCGATCAGATGCTTGATTCCATGCGAAAAGGATTGCACCGCTAGGTCCGGGCGCAATCCTTTTCGCATATCCACAATTATTTTAGAGAACTTTTTCATATGCCCAACGCATATCGCTGATGCTTGTCAGGATATGCCCGCAGTAGGTATACCCGGATTTCTGCAGGGCACGTTGCATGCTTTTGTTGTCAGGGTGCGTATCGATACGCATGCTGGAATAGCCTTTTTTACGCGATTCATCTGCAGTCCATTCGACGATTTCCCCAAGAACGCCCTGGCCACGGAATGCGTCTTTGATCGTGATGCGATGGATGACACTGTAAGGATTATCCGTCAGCCATTGGCCCTCGGTGATGACTTTATAGGTAGGGTCCTCACCGTAAAAAAACGCAAAAGTCGCCCCCGGAACGCCATCCCGCAGGTATACATAGCTGTATCCTCCATTGATATCCTGAAGAATGACTGCTTCATTCGGATACCCTTTTTGCCATTGATCGATGCCGGACGCCTTTAGCGTGACTTTCGCCTCATTGATGATTTCCATGATTGCGGGCAGATCCGCTGGCGTTGCTTTTCTGATCATGCTTCCACCGCCTTTCATTCTTTTCATTTAAATAAGATTATACCGGAAACATGATTGTTTTCATGCATTTTTATTGTTTTCATTCCGAATAATTCCGATTCTTATAGGTTAAACATCTTTCGGTATTGCTGGATATAGGATTGCTTTTGTTTTTTCAGCATATAGAGCGCATTTTTGATCTGATCCGGCTCATCCGCCATATCCAAGTCTTCCTTTTGCTTTTCGATGCCTTCTACTACGGGTTCACAGTAGGCCGCTTCTTTTATTTCATCCAAAATGGCGATGATTTCCTTGCGCATCCTTTCGACACGGGGACCTTCACCTGCTTTTATTTCATCCAGACTTTCGACGAGTTCCCGGAATGGAAGGTTTCTTCTGACTTTTCCGTCCTTGATGCGGATATATTCTTTTTTGAATTCCGTAACGCCGGGCACCGCCCCGTTCAATTGGTACCAGCCATCGTAGAGGACCCATCCGCCTTCCGGTTCAGCTGGGATGAAGTCCCTTTTTAAAATGTATACTTCGTCCGCACCGGTAATTTCCGCCACCCAACATTTGCTTTCGCTATCTGCCGGGCTGAGCTGCAAACCTAACTTCGACATGGTAAAATCCTCTTTCTGATCATTATTGGTAGTGTTGATCCATTCCTCAGGCCGATTGCGCTTCGCCTGATTCCGTCCTTCCATTATACGCTATCTGCATACTTGTGGATAGGGATTCACTTCCAGAAGGCACTATGATCGATCCAGCCCAATCCTTCCCCATTCCATTCGGCATAAAGGTAGGCTCCATCGACAGTTTCCTTGCTGATCGAAACGGTTTCCTCCAAATATTCCGCTGTGGAGCCAAGTTCCTTTGCTCCGAATTCGACCCAGGGCAAACTGTCGATGGAATAGCCGCCATCAGAAATGACGGCGGAGTAAGACACTGGAACAACGTCGAACGGCTTGACAGCTCTGCTGTCCACCCATCCCAATGGGCTTCCTTGCATCCAAAGCAAGGAATACAGTCCGTTCTGGGTGGTTCCCTTGACCAACAATTCCTTGCCTGCATAGCTATCGGTGTAACCGATTGTTTCATAGTCCGGCGTACCCCAGGGAAGGGTATCGACCGAGTAGCTTCCGGCCGCAATGACGCCGATATAGTCACCGTTTTCGAATCCGAAAGCTTGCCTGTCGATCCACCTAAAATAAGCGGCATAACCGCTCGAACTATCGATTGTTTCATAGAGGATAGTTGCATTCGCGCCAAGGACGTCCTTCGTAGTGCCCAACTGGACCGATGCCGGCGTTCCCGGCGGCTGACTCGAAATCGAGTATTGGCCGGCAGTGATGTAGTCGGTAGCTTCCGCAATCAGGATGTCGTCACGGATTGCGATGGCGCGCGTATCGACCCAGCCCCATACATTTCCGTCCTTGAAGAGCAAGGTATAGCTGCCGTCTGGTGTTGAGCCTTTGAGCGTAACATACACGCCAATCTGTTCGCTTGTTAAGGCCACCGTCTCACTTTCCAGCGTTCCCAAGATGAGCGTATCGACGGTAAAGCCTTCAGCTGTGATCACGCCTACTTGTTCCTCACCAACCAAGCCCAACACCTCTTTTTCCAGCCAGCCGATGCCTTCATTGGTGACTGTTGTGGCATAGAAATATTCCTCGTCGGCCGACGCATAGGCAAGCAACACCCGTTCTCCGATTCGGTCCGAGGTGTTGCCGATCATGACAGCTTCCTCGCTGTTTCCCGGCAGGCTGGTGATCGGCGAATCGCCAAGTGTGATATACTCCGAATCAGCTGTTGGCTGGAAATCCGCTTCTTTGAGCGCTTCGCTTTCGATCCAACCGAATCCCAATCCCGCTATCCACACATAAGCGTACTCTCCGTCACTCGTCTTCCTGGCAATTGTTACGATGCGCCCGATGTAATCATCCGATTGTCCGATTGTCTCCTGGCCCTCCATGTCCCACGGAAGCGTATCGATGGGATAGCCTTCCCGAAAAATAGTCGAAGTCTCGTTTACCGTAATGAAAATCGGTGTTGCCGAATCTGCCTTTTCGCCTTGGGAAATATCGGCTGAGGAAGGGATGGATGTCTGCTCGCTTTCATTTATCAAAGAACTTTCAACCTGACTCTCCACCAAAGATGGCGGGGTGCTGCAGCCCGAACAAAGAATCACCATGAAACCGGATACAAGCCACCGCCCTACTCCTTTTTCCATAACCGCTCACTTCTCTCCTCTATCTTTCTTTCCCGCAGTTCAATCAATCGGCGTCGCCGCTGTCCTTGACCTTCACACCGGCAACAAGATCCTTGTTCGGATCAGCGACATATCGCTCCCCTTCCACCAGACCATCCACTACTTCGATGTCATATTCGGTTTCCAGACCGGTTTCGATGTACCTTTTTTCGACTCGGTTCCCGCTGTCCACCACATACACATACGCTTTTCCCGAGTCCGCATCGATTTGGACGGCCTCAAAGTTCACGCGCAGGGCATCGAGCCTTTCGACCGTGATGATTTCCGCATCGGCTTCATAGCCTACCTTGATGTTTTCGTCAGGATCGGTGATCGTGACTTTTACCGCAACTTTCGCATCCTGATCTGCGGAGGTCGCGGATTTCTCCGCCGATTGGCCGATTTCCGAGACGACCCCTTCATATTCTTCAGGGACCCCTTTCACCTTGACTGTCGCCTTCTGGCCTACGCGCATATTTACGCTGTCAAACTGGCTGACTGCTAGACTGACTATATATTCGGTCGCCCCATCGATTATGATAGCATCGCCAACCTCTGGGTATTCGTTCGCCACGACATCCATCTTCGTCACGATGCCGTCGACATTGGCTTTCAGATCGCACTCCTCGATTTTTTTGTTCAAGTAGGCGATATCCGTCTTCAGGAGAGCGATCTGGTCCGCCTGATTGGAGATCCGTTCTTCCGCAGTTGCGGTTGAAAAGGTTGCTGAAGACTGCAGGTTCGCAAGCGCGATACCCGCGCTCCGGACGGATTTTTCGCCATCGCTGATCGCCTTGACTGCCGCGTCATACTTTACCTCTGCGCCACTTCTGGCATTCGAGAGGATGATTTCCGCATTGCGGACAGCGGCTTCACTGTCGCTGACGGCCTTTTCGGCTGCTGCATATTCAATGGCGCCCGCGCTTTCGGCATTCGATAGGGCAATTTCCGCGTTGCTCACAGCTGCTGCGCTGTCCGCAACCGCCTTTTCGGCTGAAGCATATTCGGAATCGGTTGCGTTTTCGGCATTCGAAAGCGCGATTTCTGCGCTGCGGACAGCCGTTTCAGCATCGAGCACCGCCAATTTCGCCGCATCATGGCCGGCTTGATAGCTCATTTCAGCGCTATCCAAAGCCAGTTCGGCATTCCATGCCGCCGTTTCGGCTGCGGCGACAGCCTGCTGCGCCAACTGATAGTCCACAGCATACAGAATCGGATCGGCATCATACAAGGCTTTGACGATGTCCAGATTCAGTTTCGCACTCTCATAGGTAGCTTTCGTTGTATCCACCGCACATTCGGCTTCATGCAAAGCATTTTCCAGATCATCCAAATTCTTTTTTGCGATCCAGTAATGCGCCTTGGCATTTTCCAAAGTCAGTTCGGCTTGGCCGACCGCATTCGCGTTGGCTATTTCGACGTTATGCAGTTTACCCGCAAAAGCGGCAGCATTCGCTTTGGCGCTATCCAAGGCTATTTGAGCCTGGCTCACCGCATTGTCGTAGAGCGTTCCCCGCGCCGACAGATTCGATACGGCGGCGGCATAATTCGACTGGGCATTCTCCAGGGCTATGTTCGCCTGGCTGATGGCATTCGCATTGAGCGTATTGATGTCAGCCAGATTCCCTTGCGCCGCACTGTAATTTGATTGGGCAGTTTCCAGCCCAATCCCCGCTTGGCTCACCGCATTCTGGGAGGATGCCTTATCCATTTCTGCGCTGCTCCCGGAAAGATAGGCAAGCGTCGCCTCTGCATTGGCAAGATTGATGGCCTGCTTATCCAATTGGGTGCGGTACTCGGTCGCATCGATCCTCGCCAGCACGTCGCCTTTATTGACCGTCTGCCCTTCCACCGCCAACACTTCGACAATCTTGGCGGTGGGCGAGGGATAAAGGCTGCTCCTGCTGCTGGCTTCGATGTCGCCGGTTATCGGCACATACTTAGCCAATTGCCCTTTCCAGGCCGTATGCACCGACACTTCCTGGACCTGGGCATTCTGATACCACCAGTAGGCAGTCCCTCCGCCCACCAGCAAAGTCAGCAGAAGGACTACCGTGACAATGATTGTTTTTTTTGATTTGAATATGATAGCTTTCAATTTCCCCATAAAGAAGACCCCCTCGCGCAATTTCCGGATACTCCAGTTGATTCCATCGTTTCGGTATCTCAATTTTACCATATCGGCTGATGCATCCGTAAAGATATTGTCAGCGCGTACAAAACCATTCTGGATAATTAATCTTTTTGGATATCTCCTATTCCAGCAAAGGGTTTTCCATTCTCAATTTTTGACAAAAAATACCGACACAAATATACTTGAACTGATTGAAGCGATTTCAAAAGGAGGTGGCTGCGATGATAACGATGACCAACGTGACGAAAACTTACAAAACCGGTGATGTGGAAACCTACGCCCTGAAGGACGTCAACCTCACCATCGAAGAAGGCGAATTTGTCGTCATCCTCGGACCCAGCGGCAGCGGCAAGAGTACCCTGCTGAACGTCATCAGCGGCTTGGATACCGTCACTTCAGGCGAGATCACTTTCAGGGGCGCGGCGCTGACAAAACTGGATGAAGAGGAGATGACCGCCTTCAGAAGGAAACATCTGGGCTTCATCTTCCAGCAATACAACCTGCTGCAGAACCTGAACGTCTACGAGAACATCCAGATCGGATCGGACATCGGCACCGCCCCACTCGACATAGCCGACCTGCTCGAAAAGGTCGGTCTGGAAAAATCCCGCAACAAATATCCCAGCCAACTCTCCGGCGGGGAGCAGCAGCGGGTTTCGATCGTCAGGAGCCTGGCCAAGAATCCCGACATCATCTTCTGCGACGAACCCACCGGCTCGTTGGATGAAGAAAATTCGAAAAAGATTCTGCAGCTGCTGCAGAATCTGAACGAGGACTACAACAAAACCGTCATCGTGATCACCCACAACCTGGGCATCGCCGAAATGGCGGACAAGGTCATCAAGATGAACTCCGGTCAAATCACGGAAGTCACCCTCAACAAAGTCAAAAAGAACGCCCAGGACATCTCTTGGGGATAAGGGGAGGTGCGGATCATGCTGCTGAAAAATGTCATCAAAACCTTGCGGAAAAAATGGATGCAGCTGGTTGCCATCGGATTCATCATCATCCTGAGCTCTGCCACCTACACCATGATGTTCTATGGATTGAGCGGCATCGAAGAGCCGACGGAAGCTTACCTGGCGGATTACAACCAGGAGGATTTTGCCGTTGAGATGCTGAACCGGGTCACGCTGGAAGAGGCAGCCTACCCCATCGCGGCGGCGCTGCTGGCCAGAGGTTTCTACTCGCTCAGCGACATCAAAAAAGTCGAACCGGCCACCTTCTACAAGCTCATGGAAAACCGGATTGCCGAGTTTGAAGCGAGCTACCGCGATGTCAGCCTCGAACTGAGGGAATACAAAAACACATCCTATACTTATCAAGGCCAGTCGCATAAAGCGCTCCTCGTTAAGGCTGGCGAAACAATCAATCTTTCCTATATGGAGGAAGGGCGCAAGCCCTCAGCTGACGATGAAGTCGCCGTCACCAAGGTCTATGCCGACAAGAACGGTCTCACAATCGGCGATGTCCTCATCCTCAAAACCAAAAGCTACCGCGTGACGGGTTTTGTTCTTTTTCCGGATTACACCCTCCCCATGTTCGATGAAACCTTCAATTTGGATACCGGGCTGCAGACACTGCTGCTCATGACGGATAAGGCGTACGAGAACTTCGACGACAAGGAGAGTTTCCGTTTAGCCGGCATGAACCTGACCGGTGAAAGCATAGACACCACCTACGACAAAGACGCGCTGCCTTTCGTCAGCCAGATTACGGATACGCAGACCACCATGAGGAGCGGCGCCATCTATGACGAACTGACCCAAGGAAAAGTCATGGCTTTGGGACTCAGCGTCTTCATCGCGGCCATCGCCGTCATCATCGTATCGATTCTGATCTACAACCTGCTCCATGCCGAAAGAGGCCAGATCGGCATCCTCAAGGCCCTCGGCTACCGCCGTTCGGAAATAGCCCGGCCCTATTTCGTTGCGATGATGGTCTTTGCCGCCCTCATGCTGATCCTTGGCTACTTCATCGGATCGCTCTTTTCCGAGCCGTTAAAGCGATTGTATCTGGATTTTTATCTCCTGCCCCAAGTCAAAATCGCCCAGAGCTTCACCGTCTTCGCGACGGCGATCCTAGTGCCGCTCCTTTTCTTCTCCTTGGTTTCCGGGATCATCATCTACCGGATCCTCGGGGAGAATGCCCTGGAGCTGCTGAAGCCGCATGAGGGCAAGTCTATCAACCGGATCGGCAGGTACCTCAGCCGGGTCCTTTCGAAGGCGAAAGGCAGCACAAAATTCAAATACTTGCACGCCATCAAGAGCACCGGCAGTTTCTTCATTTTCTTTCTGGGCATCATGTTCTCGACAATCCTGATGAGCTTTTCCTTCATGATGGGCGGCATGGTCGATCGGATGACGGTCGACTATCTGAATAAGGTCGATTACGAGTATGAGGCCTATCTCGATGTCACGCAAAGGCTGCCCGAAACGCGGCCCGGCGACGAAAAATTCCTGATCTATCCCTTTGCTTCCCTCGATGGCAACGTTGTATCGCTGCAAGGACTATCTTCACGCAACAAACTTTACAGCCTGTACGATGAGGAAGGCAATGACATCACCGTAAACATCCAGAATGGTGCCGTGATCACGAAACGGCTCAGCATCAAGCTCGGACTCGAAGAAGGCGATACCATCCGCCTGGAAGTGAACGACGACACTTTCCCCTTCATTGTCAAAGGAGTGACCGATGAATACATTTCCGAAAAGGTGTACCTGAACATCGAAAAGCTCAGCAACATATTGTCGGATAACAGCACTTCGCGGCTGTACAGTGGCATCTATGCCAGCAGAAAGCCGTCCGATGCCTATTACAGCACGATCATCAGCAAGTCCGGCCTCATCGAACAATCGAAGGCGATGGCGAATTATACGCAGTTCATCTCGAACGTCATGATCGGGGCATCTGCAGTCATCGCGGCGAGCATCCTCTTCGTGCTCACTTCCTTCACCGTCGAAAAAAATTACTATGTGATTTCGCTGCTCAAAGTGATGGGCTACAAACGCCGGGAAGTCAATGCGATGATCTTGAACAGCTATTTCGTCTATGCCCTGATTTCCTATCTGATCAGCATCCCCATCGCTTTAGGTATACTGAACCTGATGATGCGATTCTTCACGGAGGAATACGGTGTCATCCTGCCGCTGCAGTACAGACCGATTTTCCTGCTGCAGACATTGGCGATACTGGTCCTCATCTTCTTCGCCGGCACCTACATAAGCAGGCGAAAAATCGCCAAAATTCCGCTTCAGGAGGTCCTCAAATCCTATCAGGAATAAACTTGGCCCGAAGCTTTTCGTTAGTTGACCACCGCCTTCTGTAGTAAAATATCAGAAAAGCGGAACAGCTCACTTAAATATACAACTCGGGAAGTGATACTATGGAAAAGAAAAATAGCAAGAAATTAATCAGCCTTGCTCTGATCACCATCATTATGACGGGGGCAATCACACTCGGCTTCCTCACAAAGAACGGAAAAATCGAACGGTTGGCATTTGCTGAAGAAACGAACACAGAAGCCAGCCTCGGCTCATTGGATGAACTAATGGAGGGGCTGTCCGATTATCCCGAACTGTACCAAGCGACTTTTGAAGAGGAAAACGTTGAACCGGAAGAGAACATTTTTATTATCCCGGGAATGGATGCAACTTTGACGCTCCGTCATGATCACGAAGAAGAAGAAATATGCACAACGATGACGCCGCAAGGTTTGGCTGTCAATAATGAGTACCTGTTTATTTCAGCCTATTGCCATACCAAAGAACACAATTCAGTCATCTATGTGCTGGACAAGCAGAGCGGTTCCTTCCTGAAGGAAATCGTGCTGGACGGCATCCCGCATGCGGGCGGCATCGCCTATGACAGCAATCATGACTTGCTTTGGGTCACTTCAGAAAAAGGCGACACCGCGCAAGTCATCACACTGTCTTTGGCGGACATAGAAACCTATGATTTCACAGCCTGCTCAGAAGCGATTGCCTACACAGACAGCATCGAACTGCCTGACATCAAACGGGCTTCGACCATCACAGTACACGAGGATGACCTCTACGTGGCGCATTTCGATGACGAAGAGACGAGTGTCATGCACCGCTACCTGATCTCCACAACAGAAAACGAGGACGGGAAGGAAGTCCATGCGCTCGATACCGGAAAAAGTACGGAAGAAGCTTCTCCTGACGATGTCGATAAAATAGGCAAAGAGATCCAAGGACTGGCTTTTTATCAGGAAAAGCTTATGTTGTCACGCTCCTCTGGCCGAAAGAAAGACTCAACACTGCTTTCTTTCGACCGCTTGAAGGAAAATGAGAATTTCACTGACAAGAACGCCAGCACCGAAGTCACGATGCCGTCCTATCTCGAACAGATCGCAGTGGATGGGAAGCAACTCTACGTGCTCTTCGAATCAGGCGCCTATCCCTATCGCGACCACGGTAATCCGAGCGTCGATCGCGTGCTGCGGGTAGAAATCGATACGCTGTTCGCGGAATGAACCCACATCATCGGAGAATGGAAATGGACATACAGAAGAAGGGGGCTCTCGTTTATTTCGAGAGCCCCCTTCTTTCTGTTGTTTGCATTCTATCGCTGACCGGAATCCGTGCGCAGCTCCGGTGAGTTGGCTGTTCACCGGAGATAAACAGTGAGATAGCCATTCCTCAGTCCATATGATCAGTCAACTCGATACGCTGGTCCCCTTCCAACAGCTCCCTCACGATTTCCATATAACGTTTGGAGATCGTGCTGAGCGGCCGCACTTTTGAATAAATAAAGCCGATAGTATTTTTTTGATCGACATCCATGGGCACCACAACGATATGATCCTGCGTATTCGATTTCAGGAGACCCGAACCGACCAAATAACCATTCGTTACGGACAGCAGATTCAATACGGTCGCGCGGTCGCTGGCACTGATCCTCTGGGTATTTTGATCGACTTGGATCGATTCCTCCATCAGTTGCAGGGTGCTGTTTTTGCTTTGATCGAACGATATGACAGGATACGGATGGAGATCCTCCTGGGATATCTTCGCTTGCTTCGCCAACGGATGGAACTCGCTGAGGAATACATGCGGTTGGAACGCAATCAGCGGATCGAATTTCAGGTCGAACGCTTCAAGATGCTGCTTGATGACCTTCCCGTTGAAATCGTTCAGGTAGATGAAGCCGACTTCACTGACGGCATCCCGCACATCTTCCATCACTTTCGAGGTGCTCGTCTCCAGGAAACGGAAATTGAGCGACTCATCTTTCTTCTCCGAAACCAGGCGGGCGAAGCCTTCCGAAGCAAAATCATAGTGCTGGCTCGAAACGGAAAACAGTCTCCGGTTTTCGGTCGCATACAGGTAACGGTAATCCAACTGGTCCGCTTGCGCTACAATCTGATCGGCGAACTCCAAAAGCATAGCCCCTTCTTTGGTTATTTCGATTCCCTTTTTGGAACGCTCGAAGATCTGGATGCCATATTCTTCCTCCAAATCTTTGATGCTTGACGACAGACTGGACTGCGCCATATACAATTGCCTTGCGGCTTCCCGAAAAGTGCCGTATTTAGCCACTGTTATGACATAGCGCAATTGTTGCAGATTCATATATTTTTTCCTCCTCGTTCCCTTTGCCGATGGATCCCCATCGTTTCCACAAAAAAAGTGCATGCGCGTCAACAAAACACACATGCACGAGTATTCTTCATCATTTCAGCGATTCGACTGGATACGGATGCATGATCTGCCCCATAATCCCCTTACAGCGTGGACAAACGCACTCTGTTGTGGAGATCAAAAGATGATAAGAATAACCTGCATGTTTCTTACATCCGCACATACAACACATCATCTTCTGCATGGTTCTGCCTCCCCTTTTTTCCCTCATCGCTTTCTAATAAGATAGCGATATTATTGACTGATGTCAATCATTTTCCCTTCTACGGCTTCAGATGAATTTCCCCGTCACCGAATTTGGGTTTTTCCGGATTTCCGCCGGCGTTCCTTCCGCAATGATCCTACCGCCGGCATCTCCTCCTCCAGATCCCAGATCGATGATCCAATCTGCCGCAGCGATGACTTGTTGATTGTGCTCCACAACAACCACCGTGTTGCCGGTATCGACCATCCGATCCAACAATTTCAGGAATTTCCCCACATCGAGCGGATGCAGACCGATAGTAGGTTCATCGATCAGATAAAGATTCTTTTTACCTTGATTCGCGAGGAGTTCGACAGCCAACTTGAGCCGTTGCGCTTCCCCGCCGGATAAAGTCGTTGTCGTCTGACCGAGCTCGAGGTACCCGAGTCCGACCTCCTGCAGGAGATTCAGGATGCCACTGATTTTGGGCGAATCCGCAAACAGTTCCGCGCCTTCCTCCACCGACAACCCCAGCACTGCGGTGATCGAATGGCCGCGATAGGTCACGGACAAAACTTCGTCCTTGAAGCGTTTGCCCGAACAGACAGGACAGGGAACCTCCTGATCTCCAAAAAACAACAGGTTATTTGTGACGACCCCTAAGCCTTCGCAATGATCGCAGCGTCCCCCTTTCGCATTGAAAGAAAAGTGATTGGCGGTCAGGCCCTTTTCGATGGCTGTCGGCTGTCGGCCGAAGATTTTCCGGATTTCCGTGTAGGCATCCGAATAGGTCGCGACATTCGAGCGCTTCATCCGGGTGAGCGGCGCCTGTTCCACGACGACGATCCGATCGAACGAGTTGGTCCCGCTCACCTGATTCGTTTCAACGGAGTCGGCAGTATCTCCTTTCGCCAGCACATCGAACACGAGCGTCGATTTCCCGGACCCCGATACGCCGGTGACACAAATGAGGCAGCCTATGGGGAGACGGACCGAGATATGTTGGAGGTTATGCTTTTCTGCCCGTTTCACTTCGATGAACTCGCCGGAGCCTTTACGGAAAAACGCGCGCGGTTCGGGTTTGCTGTTCAAGTAGGCACCGGTGACGGAAGTCGCTTGACTCTTGAGTTGTTGCAGCGTTCCCGAGCCGATGACTTCACCCCCGTATTTCCCCGCGCCCGGACCGATATCGATCAGATAGTCTGCGGCCTCCATAACGGCTGTGTCATGTTCGATGACAAGTAGCGTATTGCCTTTATCCCTCAGCGAGCGCAGGATAGTCAGTAGCCCTTCTGTATCTTTTGGATGCAGACTGATTGTCGGTTCATCCAAGATATAGATAACACCCATGAGATCCGAATCGAGGACAGCTGCCAAACGAAGCCGTTGCGCCTCCCCACCCGACAGTGTCATCGTCTGCCTGTCCAACGATAGATAGCCTAGTCCCAGCTTCAGGATCCGTTTCAGTTTGGTCTTCAGATCAATCACATAGACACCCGCCAATAGTTGTTCTGAATGCATCAGGTTTGCATCAAGTTCGCTGACCCAATCCAGAAGTTCTGTCAATGCTGACCCAGCCAACTCAGGCAAGCGCGTCCCTTTAACCGTCACGCTCCTGCTCAGCTCGTTCAGCCGTTCCCCGTGGCATTCCGTGCAGATGACAGATTTAAAATAGGTTTCCCGGAGTTTGGAAGTTCCTTTTTTGTCCGCCATTCTGCGCCAAAGGTTCGGCAGGACTCCTTCATAGCGGCCTTCTGCAATCGTTCGGGGCACCGGCACATCCGGGAACAACCGACGCACTGCTTCACTTTCGGCACCCTCCAGCAACAACACGCGCTGCGCCGGCGTAAAGTCTTTTATGCAAGTATTGGGTTTCAGCGGAATCCCGTAATGATCGCAAGCGGCAACCAACGCCTCCAGCTGATAATCCCGGTAGCGTTTTTCCCAAAAACCGACCGCGCCCTCTTCGAGTGAAAGCTCTTCATGGAACACCTTCCCTTCATCAACGGTCATCACCTCCCCCAATCCTTGGCAGGTTGCACAAGCGCCTTCTCGGGTGTTGTAGGAAAAATGGGTGCGGGTCAGCTTCTCCATACGGTGATCACAATGCGGGCAGTACTGGAACACCTTGAAATCATCGGCGGTCTTTTCGGTTTCCTCCCGGCAATCGGCCGAACTGATTTCCTTCCCGCATTGGGGGCAGCGTCTGGTGCTAAGTTTCTCGAAAAGCATCCGGAGGTCGGTGTAGATATCCGTGACCGTTCCGACCGTCGAACGCGGATTTTTGTTGTAAGCCTGCTGCTGGATTTGGATGGCGGGTGACACATTGCGGATCGCATCGATGTTCGGTTTGCGGATACCTTGGTAGCCGATCGCCTCCAGATATTGGCGTTGGCATTCCTGATAGAGCACATCCATCGCCAGCGTCGTTTTCCCCGAACCGGATACCCCTGTAAGGACAATCCATTTATTCCGGGGCAATTCCACGCTGATGTTCTTCAGATTCCCTTCCTTGGCTCCGATAATGCTGATGTATTCCATGCATGTTCCCCGCTTCCTATTTGATTCTTCTGCTCCATGCCCCAATTATATGCCACTTGTTGCGTTTTTGTCCTGATTATGCGGGATGGATGCCCGGTTTTCTGTTATACTTCAGAAGAGACGACCGCGGCAATCAGGCGGCCGAACAGAGTCAGGAGCGAATTTCATGAGAAAAACAAACCAAAAGCAGCCCATCAAAAACAAACGCAACCGGCAGGACAAGGCGACAGAACCCCAAAAAAATCCGTCCACCAAAGGGGTTACGCAATACCCCGTGACCGAACCAAGCGAATTGCTGCCCTTTTTGCTGCAGATCCTCAGCAAGCAAAGCCGCAATTCGGTCAAATCAATCCTTACCCGCGGACAAGTGACGGTCGACGGCAAGGCCATCACCAAACACAACCACCCCTTGGAACCCGGACAGACTGTCGGCATTTTGGCAAACAAGGAAGCCATCAAAAAAACTTCCCTGTCCGGCCTAAAGATCCTGTTTGAGGACGAATCGATCATCGTGATCAATAAGGATGCCGGCCTGTTGTCGATGGCAACCGACGATCCGAAGGAACCGACCGCTTACCGCCAATTGAGCCAGTACGTCAAAGAAGACAACAAAGCGAATCGGATTTTCGTCGTGCATCGTCTGGACCGGGATACTTCCGGCGTCATGCTGTTCGCAAAATCCGAAGAACTGAAAGAGACGCTGCAAAATGATTGGAAGGAACTCGTCAAAGAACGCATCTATACCGCGCTAGTCGAGGGTGAGATCAAGAATGATGCCGGCACCATTTCCTCATGGCTGACCGAGAGCAAAGCGATGAAGATGCATTCCAGTCCGAAAGACAATGGCGGCAAGCATGCCGTGACCCATTACCGGAAGATCCGCGCAAACAAAGAATACTCGCTCTTGGAGGTGCAGTTGGAGACCGGACGGAAAAATCAGATCCGCGTCCACATGGAGTCTTTGGGCCATCCGGTTGCCGGCGACAAGAAATACGGTGCTCATACCAATCCTATGAAACGCTTAGGACTGCACGCTTCCACACTCGCATTCATTCATCCTTCGACCGGTGAACTCGTCCGCTTCAGCGCACCGGTGCCGAAAGCTTTCCTGTTGTATTCGAAATGACAAAGAAACATGATTCCCCCGCAAAGGCGAATCATGTTTCTTTGTTTTTAATGCAGGATTCTGAGGAACCGGAATAACCCGCCAAAAGCTGTTTGGCGGGCTAAAGTACAGCTTAGCCCCGGTAACGCAGCGCTAGCCCTTTCAGGAAATTCCGCGCATAGCGGTCGCCGCAAGGTTTGTAATTGCGGTGACCTTCTTTGCGGAAAACCGCGCTCAATTCGCTTTTTGATACGGTTACGCCTGCTGATTCCAAGATTTCAAGCATATCTTCGGTTGTTAAATCCAGCGCAATTTTTACTTTCTTCAGCAACAGATTGTTGACGTTCCCGTTATTCAACACAAATTCTGGTTTTGATTCCGGTTCGCCGGGCTTCGCTTGCGGTTTGCCACGTTGGGATGTGATGAGTCCATTCAAGAACGATTCCAATGCCGCATTATCGCAAGCTAATTGTCCATCGCCTGACTGGGCATCTGCTGTCGTAGCGTCCGTCGCTTCATCCTTCTTGGGATTCTTGAGCATTTTCTGTACTGTTTCCTTCGTCACTTCGAGTCCGCCTAAGCGGAACACTTCCACCATATCCGCATCCTTGATGTCCAGCGCATAGCGCAAGCGGATCAATATATCATTCTTGTCCATAATTAACCTCCAAATTTTGCTTTTCAATTATCCTTTTCCAGTATACCCTGTTGGCCTATGGAATGCATGCCTTATTCTTTTCTCATTTTTTAATTTCCCTCTTCACTTTCCACGCAAATATGTTATAATCAAACCTACGAGCAGGTGATTCATCTGTTTATCGGTTCCTTAGCTCAGCGGGAGAGCACTACCTTGACATGGTAGGGGTCGCTGGTTCAATCCCAGTAGGGACCATCAAGATTCAGCACAAATTTAAAAAGAGGCACAATCGGGAAATTCCGATTGCGCCTCTTTTTTTTAATTTATTTAATCAACTGTCGGGCCCTCGCTCATGGTTGAATCCAACAGGTATTCGCCTTTACTGCTATTCTGTTCGGTGGCAAAGCGCGCTTCGAGATCGTTGAAATGCCACCATTCCGAAGCCAAGGGCGTCAGCCCGGCCTCTGTGCAATAGCGCTGGAGCAGGATTGCGGCCTCATTCATCGTATCCGCCAAGGTGGCTTGCAGCCAGGCGGTCGGTGAACTCGATTTGACCGGTCCGGTGAACGTAGCTGAGGCCATGCTCAATTCATGGATCGCTGTCGGCATCGTGTATTCCGTGTAGCTTGTGATGGCGGTCGCGGCATAATCGCCGATGACGATTTGCTGCTGGGCATCAATTTTCGCCAGAGTGACATCGATGGCATAGCCCATCTGATGATTCGAAACACTTGTCGCGATGAACCAATTGGTGTCCCAAGGAGGCGTATTGATGCCGGCCATCACTTCCGGCTCGGCCGCGGCCAGCGCCGTCACAGCATCCACCGTCAATTTCTGGACGGAATAAGGACGGTAGCCCTCATAGATGACCAACGTGTTCCCTTCCGCCAAAGCTGCTTGTTGCGCCAGATGGATTTTCTTCGACATGCTGTAAAGCACCGGCACGATATCGGAAATTTTGCCAAGCCGCATATTGTAGGCTTTCCCGTCATAGAGCGCCTGGCCCGTTATGCCTGGGATCGCTTTTCCGGAAGAAACGAACTTGGATGCGTAGGTGTTGCTATTGTCATAGATGATCGAAGGGATCACGTCGGGAAGATTGATGAAACAATACAGATGCTGCACCCATCCTGACTGCGTTGCGGTCTGGACGAACCACCAGTCACCAGCTTCCTCCAACACCTCGAAAGCGGTTCCTGCTTCCAATGCGGCAATCGTCTCGGACTCGTCATCAGCAGTCGCCTTCAGATTCATCAGTACCGAAGCATAGCCGGTCGCCCCGTTGACAGGGAGTTCCAGCTCGCCTTCATACACCAACGGCTTAGGCGATTCCGGCTGGACCACAGCCGCTTCTTCTGAAGCCACCGCTTCGGCAGCCGAACTTGTCGAAGTGATCTCAGACTCGTCCGTTTCCGTCTGTTCATCCGAGCCGGAGCAAGCAGACAGCACCGCAGCCGTCAGGATACCGATGACAGCGCGGCGCCAATTTCTTTTTATTCTCATATCTATTCAGTCCTCCATTACGCCGATACGATCATTTTCAACAGTTCCAACAGCAAAAGATGGAACGGATAGAAAGCATAGAAACCCCATTTCATCACATTCGATTTTTTCCCCTGACGGCCTTTGTAGAGCAACAGCAGCGGCACAGCCAGAAAAATGCCGATCTGGTAGGATTGCGTCCACCCGATTTCGCGGATGGAAGGGATGATGTGGAACAGAATCCCGATGATCGCAAAACTCAGCAACTGTTTTTCGGTTTGTCCCCTGAACAATCCGAAAAACAGGATCCACAAGACCGCTACGTAATTCCAGTCGGCCGGTACAGCCAGCAGACAGCACGCCAAAACGACTATTGCTTTAAGCGGAAGTGACCACGCTTCCTTTTTCGCGGCCGCCAAAGCCACCAGCCCCAGCGCCAATCCCCAGATAACACTTGTGGCTTGCCACCAAGGAAGCCCGAAATACCAGACATACGGAAAATGTGAGACCGCGGCGAACAGAAACAGCCGCAGCGTGTACTTTTTCAGATTGGAAGTGTAGTGAAAGCCTTCCGCAATCATGTAGCACATGATCGGGGCAGCGATCCGCCCTGCAATCCGCAGCGCCACCCCTTCGAGCGTATCCTGCGGGATGAATACCGCAAATATATGATCGAAAAACATCGCGAAGATGGCAAGGTTCTTCAATGTATAGGATGATAGGTCTTTTTGAATGTCGCTAATGCCTTGCATCGGGGTGCTCCTCACTATCACTTGTTTTCACTGCCTTTGCTTTAACTGGATCGACAGGCCTGCGTTGCCGTCCTGTCCTTTTCCACAGTATAGGCTTTCAGGCGTCCGCCAATCCCCGAAAAAAAGGCAGAGATTTGCGTGAAAACTCACGCAAACCGAAATTGAATGCGGTCACATTTCCAAAACGCATGCAGGAAGCACCTTCTAACCAAATTGGACCCCTCATTTTCTTTCAGATTGGACGGTTTCACACCTCTTTTCATTTGCTAAAATTATCAGCAATATACGAAACGACAAGGAGGACTTCCTGATGAGATACAAACCGAATTACGCCCCGGGCCCGACCGAGGTGCGCGAAAATGTGCGCTTGGCCCGTGCGAAAAGAACCAACAACAGCGACTTCGACAAGGCGTTCGTGCGCTATTACCGTGAGGTCAGCCAAAAAATGGGTAAAGTCATGGGCACCACCAATGAGGTCCTGCTGCTTGCCGGTGAAGGGATCTTGGCTCTGGAGGCGGCTTGCGCGAGTCTGACGGAACCCGGCGACCGCGTGCTCGTGCTGGACAACGGCATCTATGGCGAAGGCTTCAAGGATTTCGTCAGCATCTATGGCGGCGTACCGGTCGTCCTGAGCTTCGATCACCGCAGCGGCATCACTGCTGACGCGGTACGCGCCTATCTGGAAAAGGATTCTGACTTCAAATATGCCACCTTGGTCCATTGCGACACGCCGACATCGGTACTGAACAACGTGGCTGAGTTATGTCCTTTACTGAAGGAATACGGCATCTTGACGGTTGTCGATTCCGTAGCAGGAATGGTCGGCGAGCCGATCAACGTCGACGCAAACAGGATCGACATCTGCTGCGGTGGAACCCAAAAAGCCATTTCGGCACCGGTCGGACTGGCCATTGTCTCGGTCAGCGCAGACGCCCAAAAAGCGATGGACAATCGCAAAACGCCGATTGCTTCCTTCTATGCCAATCTGCAGGTATTCAAAGGCTACGCCGAAAAAGAATACTTGCCTTACACGATGTCCGCTGGCGATGTCGCGGCGCTGGATGCCGCTCTGGACAATATCCTGGAAGAAGGCATCGAGATGGTTTTAGCACGCCACGACAGGATTGCCTCTGCAGTGCGCGAAGCCGCCCAAGCATACGGCTTGGAGTTATTTTTGGATTCCGACGGTTCCAACACCGTCACCGCCATCCGGATTCCGGCAGAAATTGGGGCTTTGCGCCTGCAGGAGCACCTCAGCGAAACCTACAATCTGCTTGTCGCCACCTCGTTGGCACAATATGCAGATGTGATTCTGCGCATCGGCCATATGGGCGAGAATGCCTTCGTCGATAAACTTATCTATGTGCTGTCCATCATCGACAATGGTCTTCGCGACCTCGGCTTCGCAGGAAATGGCGATTTGGCCCAACTATTCATTGAAAGCTATAAGGAAAACAATTAGGAGGTTTCACTATGCAAAAAGCACAAGGTTATTCAAACACACGCACTTATGATTTGGTTTTGACGGCAATTTTGATTGCCCTCGTATTTGTTGCTACAGTCTTTCTGAACATCAAATTGCCTATCACGGCAAACGGCGGATTGATCCACCTCGGCACGGCGATGCTCTTCCTCGCATCCATCCTTTTCGGACCGAAAAAAGGCGCCATCGCCGGAGCGGTCGGCATGGCCATCTTCGATCTTATGGCCGGCTGGGTTCTGTGGGCTCCCTTCACGTTGGTTACGCGTGGTCTGCAAGGCTACCTGGTCGGTAAATTGGCCTGGTCGAAGGGGCGCCAAGGGAACAGCCTTGCTGTGAATCTTTTGGCCACGTTGCTTTCGGTTCCCATCATGCTGGTCGGTTATTATTTATGCGAATGGATCCTTTACGGAAATCCCATCACACCGTTCGCTTCGATTCCTGGAAACCTTGTTCAGAATGCGGTCGGAATCGCCATTTCCTTGCCGCTATCGGCAGTATTGAAGAAAATGAAACTTTCTGCACGATAACATTCAAAAACAGGCCTGCCTCCTTAGCTGGAGGTAGGCCTGTTTTTTGTTGTGATCCCTCGCTGGCTGGAGAAGCGAGACGGCCTGCGTGCGTAGCTCCGATGAAGGCTCCGCTCACCGGAGAACGCCGGTAACATCTGGACTGAACTCCGACGAAGCTGCCCTCATCGGAGAATAAAATTCAGAATGTGGGCCGAACTCCGGCGAAGCCTCTGTTCGCCGGAGAAGAAAACGCTGCGCAGAAAATTACCGGGTAACGACAAAAAAACGGAGCCGCCCCGCGATGAGGCTGCCCCGATTCCCATTCGCTATTATTCTTTTTTCTATCGATGCTCTATGCCTGACAGTCGGGTAGCCGCTCCCGAGGCGGCCTATCTACTAATCTACTGATTTTCTGTTCGTATCTTTTTCCACATTAGTCAAATAGATAACGATGATTAAAATGAACAGTAGAAATAGGACGCTGGTTCCTACCGTACCTAGGCCAATACCACCATCAGCATGTGGCTGTGACAGAAAATCCCCTAAAGATGCGCCGAAAGGACGGGTCAAGATATAGCCGATCCAGAAAGCCAGCACGGCATTTAACTTATAGCGGTAATAAGCCAGAAAATCTATCAGGATAAGCGCTGCGAACATAATCGCTGCTTTCCAGTAGCCGATGTCAAGTCCCTCTGATATCAGATCCCCCCCTGCAGTCCCTAATGCAAAGGTGAATAAAACAGTGCACCAGTAGAAGATTTCGCGCTTGACAGTAAGGATGGAATGGATGGACAATGTCTTCTCACTCCTGTACCAAACTGCAAAGGTAGCAATGAGCGCTATGCTGAACACAATAGTTGTCACCACCAAAGAAACGCCTAAATTATCGGTGAGATTATCCGTGATCAAGGTACCCACAATGCTGATCAATACTACTGTAAGCCAGTATATTTTAGGGACGTATTTTTTCGCTTTGAACTGATAGAACAGCGCGATGATTAAGAATATGCTCATGATGACGGTAGTGATTGTCAATCCCAGTTTAAGGGTTTCGCTCAGAAAATCCGCTGCTGTTTCGCCCACTGTGGTAGCCATGATTTTGATGATCCAAAAGAAAATGGTAACCTCAGGAACCTTATTGAGCATCTTTTCGGCTAGTAAAGAACCCGTGGATGCCTCATCAAAAGCTAATTTGCTGTCCGTACTGTTTATTTGATTCATTTTTGCACACACCTTTCTTATCCATACTTGTTATTACCCTTTTCCGCCAAGCTTTCTCTTCGTATTCCTCCATTACTATATCGTTGCATTCTAAACGAAACATGCGGAAAGTCTAAACAATTTATAAACCCCACAAAAAATGCAAACAAGAGTCGAAAAATTTCTCGGCTCTTGTTTGCATTTTTTTAAGGATGAAAGCAATCTCACGGGACTGCATAAGGTTACTGTATGCATTTTCTCTCGGCAGCCATAGAACACGTCACTGCATCCAACGCCTTTATCCGTTATTTGTCGTTTCCGATTTCAAGCGTCTGGATTCTAAAAAAATCATTATGATGATTGCTGCATCTATGATGATGGTCAGTAACAGCAAATCTGACTGGCTGTTCATGTAGATATAGGTTTCATAGGCAACAAAGAGTCCAAATACAAGCATTGCAAGGGGGTAGGACCACATTATTTTCTTCCACAGCAGCCCAATCACTGCCAATTTGATTGCACCATGCAGCAGCAGATAAATCGCAACCGAATGTTGTGAACTGATTGAAAGATTTTGGCCGATCCCAATGAAATAGTTCATCACAATATCCTTGGGATCTTCTCTCAACTCAGGAAGTGCAATCATATGGATAACGCGATTAAGCCGTTCATGACTTAGAGTAAGCATCAGGCAGCCGCCAACAAATTCCACGAGCGCATTGATAGCCTTAATGCCCAAGCCAATATAAAAGCCGATGTTGATGACTGAATTTTTATTAAGCTGTTTTCCCATAGCCATCTCCCTTTCGTGCGTACCCTACCATCTTAGATTATAATCCAGCATTTCATTTAAAGCTAACAGGGCGATGTTTTCGCTTCAATTCCCGTTGTTATTTGAAAAACTAAATTCCCGTTGAGAATTTATCCTTAGCCGGACACCGATTAAAAAAAAGAAAAGCCGTTGACTCCGTTGCCTGCCAATGGCTTTTCCGCTTTCGCATCTATAGAATCATGCCTACTGCTTCTTTCTTTTCAAATGCCATTTCTTGATTGTACCTTTGCAGTGTTTCGCTGTAGATTTCGAGGACTTGGTCGGCGAACGCCACGGCCGAAAAGGAAGCCGCTATCCTGCGGGATGATTTTCCCATCTCATTTTTCAAATCTGGGTTGTCCATCAATCTTTCGAGGAATTCTGCAAACTCTTTTCGGTCCTCATACTGCTTCCCGTTCTGTTCATCAAAAATGATCGCATCGAGACAAGCATCTTTCCTGCACACTGTAGGCAAGCCATTAGCGATGGCTTCGATATAGGTCAAACCCTGAGTCTCGCTGGTGGATGCACTCACAAAAACATCAGCCAGTTGATAGTATTCGTTTACTTTCTCAGGCTCAATCATCCCCGTAAATATGATCTTATCCGCCATACCGCATTCTTTCGCAAGATTTTCAAGTCTTTCCCTATCCGGGCCGTCGCCCGCAATCACCAGTTTGATTTTTCCTGAGCCCACTTCAGCCACGTTCTGAATCAGTTCGTCCACATTTTTCTCTTTTGCCAATCTTCCGAGTGAAAGGACTACAAAATCATTTTCGGGGATGGCCAATTGCCTTTTTAATTCATCAATCCGTTTTTTTCCGACTTGTTCAGCGTATATTTTCAAATCAATACCGGTTGGGATCGTATAGATCGGCATCCCTACAGCATAACTTTCCAGCAAGTTTTTCACTTTTTCGCTGGGGGCTATCACTGCGTTTGTTTTGCTAAGGATTTTTTTGGAAAGCCTGCGTACCGTTATTTTTCCGAAAGCACGATTCGGTGAAAAATAATGCGTGTAATCTTCATAGACTGTATGGTAGGTATGAACAATCGGGATGTGCAGCTGCTTTGCGATCCGCTGTGCAAGTGCAAAGGTACTGAATTCGAAGTTTGTATGGATGATATCCGGATGCCATGCCAGTATTTCTTTCACTTCTGCACCGCCCATCGTACGCATGAATCTTGCCTCCGGATAAATTTTGCCGGCACTGACAGAGGGGACATAGTAGACGGTATCATCTGGGTACGCCAATGAACAGTTCTGTTCCAATGTCAGAACCCTTACATCATGACCTTTTTTCAGTAATTCTTTTTTTAAATTTAAAACAGAGGTAACGACCCCATTTACAGTCGGTGAGTACCAATCTGTGGCAATCAGGATTTTCATGACATTCTCTCCTTAAATCTTTCGCACAAGCTGAGCTTATTGTTTGGAGCCTTTTTTGTATCGTGCGGTCAGATACCTTACTCCGTAAAAAGCAGCTGCTGCAGCAGCTAACCCAAACAACGCCCCAGCCAATACGTCAGATGGGTAATGGACATATAGGTACATTCTTGAGAAGCCGATCAAACTAGCTAAAACGAGGGCGGCTGTTCCCGATTTCTTGTTGTACAAAAACAAGGAACCCGCTGCAGCAAAGGACGTGAATGTATGTCCGGACGGGAAGGAGTAATCGGTCGGATTAGGTATCAAGAGTTTCACGCTAGGATCAATCCAATTCGGCCTGGGCCTCGCCACAATATTCTTCAGCAGGACATTCCCAAAAATGATAGATATGAGTAGAGATACCAACATTGTCAGACCATATATCCGATATTTTGGAATGACCAGTAGAACGAGGGCCAAGGCAATCCAGACCATCCCCCCATTACCTAAAGTTGTGAGGAACAGCATAAGCTGATCCAGCAACGGTGTATGGAAGCTTTGTAAAGTATTTAAAAATGAGAGTTCCACGCTGAATGCTCCTTTTGCAATGCTGTTTTTTTAGATCAGATTATTTAATGAGCGCCTGCATGACAGTACTTAGGCCCATACTGTAAAGAAAGATAGAGAAAGGCTTTGCAAGGACGATGATGGCGGAAAACTTCTTAACGGAGATGGTGCTGATGCCTGATAAATAGCAAAGCAGATCATCCGGTGCCACCGGCAGGAAAATCAGAACAGCCAGCATTTTATCGAAGCCATGATCGGAATCCAAATATTTGCTGTAGCGGTCATAGAATTTATCCCCCGTCACCTTTCGAATAAAATCAGGGCCATACGCACGGCCAAGCAAAAAAGCGATGATGGAGCCCAAACAAATGCCGATGTAGTTATAGATAAACCCATTAATTGGGCCGAACATAGCAATCCCCAATACACAGCCGAGCGCTCCCGGAATGATGGGGACAACTACTTGGATCACCTGCACCAAGATAAAAAGCAAAGGGGCGGTAACAATGCCGTAATGCCCCAGCCAAGCTGCCATTTTGACCCCAGAAGTAAAGATGCCCAGGTTCCATCCATAGATGATGAAGCCAATTGACAGCATGCCACCAATGATCGAAATGCTGTTTTTATTTTTGAACAGCCAATCTTGGGCAGACAGGCTCTTGGAGCCAACAATTGCAGACTCTTTCGAGCTGACCGTCATTTTTTTCGCATCCATCATGCTCATCCTTTCCAGACAACTTCTTTGTTCTCTCTTCAATATAGCGTAGCGTTCTAAACAAACCATGCAAAAATTCTAAACAATTCATAAATTACGCAATCAAGCTGATAGGGACATTATCAGGCAACAGCCAAAAAGAAGGGCAACATCTGAAAAGATGCTGTCCGCCTTCTTTTTAGCTGTTGCCTATGTTCGGGAAAAACACATGTTGCCCCCGACTACGCTGCAGATCAGAAATATGATCTAGTCCGCAGCTATTTTTTATGCTTCATGGTTGTGATGAGAACCGGTATCAAGGAGACAGCCACAATTCCTAAAACGACAACCGAGAAATGATCGGCAACAAACGGGAGATTGCCGAAGAAGAAGCCGGCCAGAGTGCCTAACGCGACCCAACAAATGCCGCCGATGATATTAAACAGCGCAAAATGGGAATAGCGCATGCTGCTGGCACCTGCGGTAAAAGGAATGAAAGTGCGGATGAAGGGAATGAAACGGCCAAGGAATATCGTGGAACCGCCATTGGCATTAAAGAACCTTTCCGCCTTCGACAGTTTTTCTTGGTCTACCAGTTTCGAAAAACGCGGATATTTCGCTAACTGGTGGCCGATTTTCTTACCGATTTCATAATTCCACCACTTTACAAGTAATTAAAAATTGTGCTTTTCTTCAACCCATTGTTCATAAGCCTTTAGGAGTGCCAGCGATTTAATCCTATTTTCGATGGA
>NZ_QAOM01000028.1 GCF_003051085.1 Trichococcus patagoniensis
ATACAAAGTATCGTCTTCGTTTGCTTCGACCGAAGTCTAAGCTCCTTGCACATTTGGTTCGTTCATTCTTTATTCAGTTTTCAAAGGTCAATCGTGTATCACTTGTTACGTGACAGCTAATTAATAATATCGCAACTTCTCGATTTCGTCAAGAACTTTTTTGAATTATTTATTCTTATTATTCTTGGCTCAAAATATCCCGATCAGCAACTTTTATATATTATCATTCCTAAGTCATCCTGTCAACATTTTTCTTGCATTTAATTGATTGGCACTTCAGACAACTCATTTATACTATCACTCTTCTGCAGTCATTGTCAATTCTTTTTTTGAATTTTTGGGGATACCTAATAAAATGGACTGTCCCGTTTTTTGAGTCAGTCCATTTTTTCTTCATTTTATTCAGGAAAAGATACATTGAAGCCGGGATCTTCATCTTGGCAATTTCTTCAAAGTCATATACAAAAGTATGCCGGATGTCGTCGCAGACAGGATGTCCGCTATCGGTTCCGCGTAGTAGATTCCCATCACATCGAAATAGTTGGGTAGAATAAGCGCCAATGGAATCAGGATGATCACTTTGCGCAGCAAGGCGATAAAAAGTGATTTTTTCGCCTCGCCCACTCCCACAAAAAACATTTGCGCGCTCATCTGCACCCCGAACAGCCACATGCCCCCCATGTATATTGGAAGAATACGGGTGACCAACGCCAACAAGTCCGGATCAGTCGTAAAGATGCGGGCGAATAAACCTGGCACGAGCAACACCAACAGAAAGTAGGAGGCAGTCAGTGCGACCGTTACCTTCATGGAATGACGCACAGTCTCCCTCACCCGTTTGAAGTGCCCCGCACCATAATTATAGCTGATGATCGGTTGAACACCTTGCGTAAAACCTTGTACAGGAACTGTCAGCAATTGCATAATGCTTTGCATGATCGTCATGGAGCCGACGTAAAGATCGCCGCCATATTTCAGCAGACCCGTGTTAAAGACAATTACGATTGCACTTTCCGTCGCCTGCATAATGAACGGTGAAATCCCTAGAGACACAATTTTTTTTATCAGTCCGACCTGTAATCTCAAGTTCTGCTTGCGGACCCGGATAAGCGAGTGCTCGGAAATCAGGAATCGCAGGACGTAAAATGCGCTCAGAGCTTGGGAAATGACCGTAGCGATTGCTGCACCTTTCACACCCATATCGAACCCAAAAATAAAAATCGGATCCAGGATGATATTGGCGATGGCACCGATCAATACCGAAAACATGGCAATTTTGGTTTTGCCTTGGCTGGTGATGAACAGATTCAATCCCAACGCATATTGGACAAAAATCGTGCCCATTATATAGATGGAAGTATAGTCATTCGCATATTTGAAGGTAACCTCGCTGGCACCGAATAAGTATAATAAGGGCTCTTTTATCAAGGCGAAAACGATAGTCAGAATGATCGCCATGAGCGACAGCATCGAAAAAGCATTGCCGAGAATTTTTTCTGCCTCATCTTTGTCATTTCTTCCCAACGCTATCGCCGCCAACGGGGCACCTCCACCGCCGGCAAAGCTGCTGAAAGCAGCAATGATCAGCACAAGCGGGGCGCTGATGCCCAGACCGGTCAACGCAACAGCCCCCACCTCGGGGATATGCCCGATGTACATCCTATCCACAATGTTGTACAGGATATTGATGACTTGGGCAATGATGCTCGGGATGGCCAGTTCCATCATCAGTTTGGGGATTTTTTCGGTGCCCATCCTCGATTCTTTCATTTCCTGCATAATCATTCCTCCTGCTTTCGTTCTGCATTCACTATCATCTTTTCGAGCATTCCTTCAAACTGTTCGAATTGCTCTTGACTGATTTCTTCCGTCATTGATGCGATAAACTGTTTTCTGCGATTCCGTAATCGCTCTGCTATCGGCTTTGCCTGTTCGGTCAATACCAGATGGATGTAGCGACGATCCCCGTCATCTACCCGAGTCACTAAGTAACCTTTCGTAACAAGCGAATCGACCGATCTGGCAATCAAGGACTTTGATAGCCCCAGAAAATCAGCTATTTCTTTGGAAGTATCCGTTTCGTTGTTCGACAAAAAAGTGATCAGATCCAATTCGTTCGGCGAAAAATCCAAATCGGACATCTCATCCTTCACTTCTGCTCGGTACATTCTCGACAGTTTTGCAAGACTGAGCAGCAGATTCTTTTTTTCTTTCATTTTTTATTTCCCCTCATCCATTCAAACTGAAACCATCTTACCGTTAATCAGTTCACTTGTAAACCATTCCTCATGAAATTTCCAACAGCATCAACGCCCAGTATCATACATCAAAAAAATACCAGTGGAACTACGGCGAAGCCTCTATTCACCGGAGAACCAGTTGAATTCACAGCTGCCAGGCCGCTGGGTAACGGTAACAATATGCTTTAATCGCAAAGAAGCCGCACCCGCTGAATAAACAGCGTGTGTGGCTTCTTTGCGTTGCGTCCTTATTGATTTACGCCCTCTTTCAATGCAGCCTCCACTTCTTCCACTGTGAGGAGGTTCCCAGGGATGCCCAATACCTGTGCTATCTTCATGGCCTGCGGCTGATCCAAATAGGCTTGCTGCAGGAGTTCCTTTTTGCTGAAGACCTCCCTTGCGTCGCCTTCGAGCAGCAGCTGTCCTTGACTGAATACGACGACCCGTTCAAAAACGGCCGCCGCAAAGTCCATGTCATGCAGAATGCAGAAGACGGCTTTCCCCTCTTCATGAAGGTCTTCGATCACCTTTTTGATGATGGCTTTTCCGGCAACATCCTGGCCCATCGTGGGTTCATCGAAAATGACGACAGGCGTGTCCATTGCCAAAATCGAAGCCACTGCCACCATCTTTCTTTGTGCTAAATTGAGATCGTATGGGTTCACCTGTTCAACATCAGCCAATTGCACTTGCTCCAAAGCCGCGCGGGAACTACTTCGTGCCTGATCCAAGGACTGGCCGATGTTCAACGGCCCGACCATGACCTCATCCAGGACCGTCTGTTTGAAAATCTGGTCATCGGGATTCTGAAAAACCAGACCGATTTTCTTGGCGATCTGGGCGACTGTCATCGTCGCTATATCGGCGCCGTCCAGCAGAATCCTGCCGGAATAGGGGCGCAACAGCCCCTTCAGCAGTTTCACGAAGGTCGTTTTCCCTGAGCCATTCTGCCCGATGATGGCTGTTGTCCGGTCATCCAAGACCAGATCGATGCCTTTTATGACGGGCGTCGCTTTATCATAGGCAAAATGCAGCTTTTCGATTCGCAGTTCACTCATGATACACACCTTCTTCCGCCAGCAATCGTTTCAGCTCTTCCAATTCCACAGGGTAATGCCCATTGGCTTTCCGCTTGTTCAAATGGCGGGCGATCGCGGTCACAGCGGGCGGTTGTACCCCGAGAGCAGCCAAATCAGCCCGTGAAAAAATGGCTTCGGGTGTATCGTAAGCGATCAACTTGGCATCATCCAATAGCAAGACACGATCGGCATACTGTGCGATTTTTTCCATTTTCTGCTCGGCCATGATAATCGTGATGCCTTCTTTCGTGAGGCTTTCCACCACCTTGAAGACCTCCTCCGACCCTTGCGGATCCAGTTGGGAAGTCGGTTCATCCAGAATCAACACTTTCGGCTTCATCGCGACTACACCTGCGATCGCAACCCGCTGCATTTGCCCGCCGGAAAGATCGAACGGATTCTTGTCCTTCACCTTACGGATATCCAGCAAGTCCAGGCTTTCTTCGATCCGCTTGATTATTTCGTCGCGCGGCAGTCCCATGTTCTCCAGACCAAAGGCGATTTCCTCATAGACCGTAAAACGCGAGCCGGTGATCTGGGAAAACGGATTTTCGAACACCAATCCGGCTGCGGCAGTGACTTCGCTCACATCCGTCGTGCGCACATCCAACCCAGCCACCTCCACCGATCCGCCGTAGGCACCTTTGAAAAAATGCGGAACCAATCCGCTCAATGCATAGCATAACGTCGATTTGCCGGCGGTGTTCCTTCCAATCAGTCCGATGAATTCACCCTCTTCGACCGAAAAACTGATGCCGTCCAACGCCAATTTGGTCGTGTCGGGATAGCGATATTTCAGATCCTTCACTTCTATCATGCTCATCCCATCAGCCTCCAGACGATCAAACCAACCAGAATCAACAGCAGCAGAACATTCAACAAGGTACTATAACGATAGGACTTCGCTTCATTCAGATAGGTTTTCGGCGTGTCCCTGTCGAAGCCCCGCACATCGAGCGCTATCGCTCTTTCCCGGGTATCGTTCAATGCGTTCAGAATGACCGGGCCCAATAGAGGGAAAAATGCTTTTATCCGGACAATCAGATTGCCTTCAGTCTCCATCCCGCGCGACCGTTGTGCATCCTGAATTTTGGCATACGTGCCCCGAAGCTGCGGGATGATCTGCAGGACCGAAAGGATGACATAGCCGATTTTCGGCGACATGCCTTTCTGTTGCAGCCGTTCAACAAGTTCCGTCGGCGAAGTCGTCAGCACCAATACCCCAAAGGCACAGACCATATTGATGACGCGCATGGTCAGACGCAAGGCGATAACCAGCCCCTCTTTGTAGAATTTTATCGGACCCAATTCATAGAGCAACGTTGCATTGGCGGGATTGAAAAATCCCTGCACGATGACAATCGACAGAATCAATAAAAAACTGAGCGCGACCACCGGCAAAATATTGCGGAAAACTTTCCCCACCAGTAAGATAGCAAAACTGGTCAGCATGACTGCCGCGACTTCCCAGAGATTATCCAATAAATAGGCCGCGGCGATGCTTACGATGATGTAAAGCATCTTCGTCAACGGATCCAAGCGATGGATCGGCGAGTTGCGCGGCACATACAATGTCAGTGCATCCATTCAAATCAGCCCCTATAATTCTTCTATCGCGCCATCCTTCAGGAAAGTGTTCGTCAGTTTCTTCGGCAAGCCCTTGAAGATAAAGTAACTGATGAGTACTGTCACAAGTTTATCCGGCACATCGACAACGATGCTGTCCAAGAAAGAAGCCAGCCATTGCGGTTGCCCGTTCGAAATCAACAAAGCGTACAAGGCATCCCCCCAGACATTCCCGGTCTGGCCGCCCCAGAAGAGGATATTCAACGGCGTCGAAACAGTGGCCGCAACCACCCCGATGATCAACCCGGCCAACAACACTGTCTTTATGTCCTTGAACCACCCTTTAGCGGCAAAAAAACCCGCCAGCAAACCGATGACTGCGCTTGTGACCGCGTACACTGTAGAAATTGGATCGGCCGTCACACCATAGATGACGTTGTTGATGATCCCGGAAGCAGCACCGATGACCGGCCCCGCCAGCATACCGGACAATACCGTTCCGATCGAGTCCAACCAAAGCGGCAGACGCAATACGCCCGCGATGTATTTGCCGAGATAATTGATTCCGATCGCGATCGGGATCAAAACGATGGAAGCGGTCGACAACTTATAACTCAGTTTCCTTTTTGTTTCTGCATTCATTCTATTCTCCTCCTTTTGCCTGATGCCACGCATAAAAAGCGGATAATGCCAGTTTGATTTGATTCTTTTCCCCTTGACGGGTGGCTGCCTCTCCTGAAACGAATTGACGGACGCCTTCTTCCATCCCTTCATCCGGACCGACGACGACATTCAGCAACGAAGCGGTCTTCAACCCTCTCAGTGCCCCGACAACGAACAAAGTGGCTGTTTCCATATCAGACCCGATGATGCCGTTGCCGCTCCAATAAGCAGTAAGTTGCGCTTCGCGGGCGGTGTAGAAACTGTCGTGGCTGCGGACAATCCCGATTCGGTGAGGGATCCGCTGCGTATCTGCGATTGCCTTGAGTCGGGTCAACAAATCCAGATCGGCAACGGCGGGATAACCGAGGTCGACATAGGCTTTGCTGGCGCCGTCATCCCTGACCGCTGCCGTGGCGATGATCACATCGCCCAGATGCGCTTCCGGATGCAAGGATCCGCAGCTGCCGATCCGGATGATGCCTTCTATCCCGATCCTCGCCAATTCTTCCACGGCTATCGCTGCGGACGGCCCCCCGATACCGGAGGAAATGATCAACACCTTCATCCCTTTATAGGTTCCCAGAACACTTTTGTATTCGCGGTTGAACGCCAAATCGACCGGATCATCCAACAGCAACTTCGCTCTTTCCACACGGGCTGGATCACCCGGCAGTAGCGCATATTTCACATCCAGACCGGCTGATAATTGAATGTGCGCTTGCAGTGTTTGTTCCATTTTCCCACCGTCCTTTTCGCAATGTTCGAATCCGGAATAACCAGACAAAACTTCAAGATACTGATACCCATTATGAACTCAGTATAGCACAGAGCCCAACGTCTGGCATCGGATAACCCTTGATGGAAAAATGGCCTTTGCGGTGCAATAAAAAGAAGCAGTCTCTTTTCAGTAGAGGACTGCTTCTTCTGCTTTCTTAGTTATTGGATTTACTGGACGAACAACGCCGCAAGCGGGATCAACCCTACCATCATGACCCCAGAGACAACCATCGCCAAACTGCTCATGGCGCCCTGCAACTCGCTCGCCTTCAACGATTCTGCCGTCCCCATGGCGTGGGAAGCCGCACCCATGGCCAACCCTTTCGCAATCGGTTCTTCGATCCTGAAGATTCTGAATATCAGGTTGGAAACCACCGTTCCGAAAATACCGGCGAAGATGACTCCTGCCACTATGATGCCGGCGACCCCGCCGATCAGTTCGGTCGTGTCCAATGCGATTGCCATCGTAATTGAGCGTGCCAAAGTTGACAGAGTCGTGGTTTCACTCATCTGAAGGATCAAGGCCAAGCCGATGATCGTGACCAGGCCGCTGATCATCCCCACCAAGCAACTGATTAAGACAACCCAACTGTTTTCGCGCAAGATCTTGAACTGCCGATAAACCGGAACAGCTAGACAAATGGTGGCAGGCGTCAAGAGGTCGGAAAGCACCTGCGCACTTTTCTGAAAATTCGCAACTTCAATATCCAGCACAAGGATTAAGCCGATAACCAAGATTGTCCCGATCAACAAAGGATTCGTGAAGGCATAGGGATATTTTTTGCTCAGCTTCAAACCGATCATAAATGCCCCCAAGCTGACAGCCAGCCCTAGATATTTCGTCGTCTCCAATAATTCATTCAGCATCCGCGACATCCCCCTTCGCTATTTTTCTTCGGATCAGACCCTGCGCCAGAAGCCCGGTAGTCGCCAAAATTACGATGGTCGAGCCGATATTGACGGCTACCCAGCTGGCAAAGTTTTCGGCAATTTGCTCGTAGGACGTGATGAGTCCGGCACCGCTCACTACGAACAGAGCAGGCATGATACCCAACAGCAGATTGGCGGCACTTTCCACTTGGTTGAGTTTCAACACACCCGTCATCAGCAGCAGGAAAAGCAACGTCATGCCGTAGATGCTTGCCGGAATGGGCAGCGGAATGAAAATGGCCAACAGTTCGCTTATAGCTGAAATAGCGATGATCACGGTAAATTGTTTTAAATAGTGCATGATGAAGTGGATCCCTCCTTGTCCGAATTAATCCGAAATTCTATTGTTTAATCATATCAGCCCAGGCCTAATTGAAAAGATGCATTCTGACAAAAGCACAAATTAAGTTGTCCTAGTTGCCCAAATCTTGAAGGAACCTCCGGACTGGTCTACCTCTGCAAGTATACTTTTTCACTATCCAGTATACCGGCTTACGATCCGAAACGATATATTCCGCAACCCAAAATCTTGCTTTTCGTATCGGTTTATACCTGTTACGCGATACATACGATGGGTTAATGAGGTATAATAAGCCGTGCAGCAAATGACCCTGAACAGAAAGAAGGCAGGAATAAATGAACTTAGAAAAATTAATTGAAAAGATTGAAGCATTCAAAGCAAGCCATCCCGAAGGAACGTTTGAATTCTTCGTGCAACCGCAAAGGGATTTGGATGACCTTTATGCCGAACTGCTGATACTGGATGTAACAACAGATGCAGAGGGCAATGCTACAGCCCGCGCTGAGGAAGCCTTGATTACGTTGGAAAACCCGTCAAATGATGAATTGGCTATGCTTGAAGACATCGCCGAATCCTTAAAACAATATCTATAGAAAAAACTCCCCGAAGGATCTGCATCAGTGCAGGGCTCCTTCGGGGAGTTTCGCTTTTTATCCATGTATCAATCGAAAGCCGATCATTCGGCAGTTCCGATTCCAGCTCCAATTTTACTATCAGTTTCACGCCATTCGTCCAACGGAACACTCTGATCGCTGTTGTTGTGGCCAGCCCAATCAGGTAAATGTTTTGCTGTTGTCTGTTCGGCTTGTCTTCCCTCTTCTACCTTAAAAAGTATCAGCGTCAACAGATAGCCGATTAGACATGAAGCGATCACCAGGTAGAATATGTAGTCGTAATTCTGGAAAGTATCCAGCAACAACCCCGAACTGCCTACCCCCAAAACAGCACCTATTCCGTATGCTGTAAATACGACGCCATAGTTTTGGCTGTAATGCTTTGGGCCGTACATGTTGTTAGTGGCAGTGGGCGCTATCGCCAACCAGCCTCCAACATTGAACCAAAATATGGAAAAGGCTGCGACAAACAAAACGACGCTGCCGTTTTTTGCCAACACCATCAAAGAGGCCGCCAGAATGATTTGAGCGTAGGAAAAGAGCATCGCCTTCTTCGCCGATAACCTGTCCGTCAGCCATCCGAACACCGGACGTCCGATACCATTGAACACTGCAAACATGGATATAAACAGCACCACATCCTTTTGCGCCATCCCTATCAGCTCAATGCCGATGCTGCTCGTCAAACCTATCATCATCAGTCCAATCATCGTTCCGATAATAAAATTGAAATAAAGCCCCTTGAAGTTGGCGGATCTGACCATTTTGGCGCTATCCATATTGTTTTCCCTCGACTCCGCTCCGAGAACCTCCGCCTCCTCAGTACAATCCGCTTCAGGATACTTGAACGGCATCGCCAGCACAGGCAACAGCACTCCAAAGACGACTCCCAATATGAGAAATGTTTTTGTCACTCCGTACTGTTCAACTAATTCCCTAGCAAGCGGCGCAGTCAGCAATGGCGACAGTCCGAATCCGAGTAGCACCAACCCAATCACAAGACCCTTTTTTTCTGGGAACCATCTGGTCACTACCGTTAATGGGGCGCCGTAGGCTATCCCGACCCCTGCGCCACTTATCACACCGTAAGTAACAGTCAATACTTGGATATTCGGGGCGAACGCCGATAAAATCCAGCCAATCGAAACTAAGACCACCCCCGTCAAAATGGTTTTTCTCGGACTCCAAGTATTAAAAAACCTCCCGGTCAAAAACATGAACAGGGAATAAAACAATAGTGCCGTCATGTAGGGTAATCCGCTTTGGGCAGCCCCGACAGCATACAACGCCTCCACCGGCAAACGGAAAACACTCCAGGAATACACTGTCCCAAGCGCCATCATGATCACCAGCCCCAAAATTACATACAGCCATCTGGCCTTTGACATCACTTTCTTTTCTGCTATTACTTTCTGTTGCATCTGCATCCCAACCTTCTTTCCATTTAATATCCATATAATTGCCGGCAACATTTTCTTACTGACATGCCGATCTGCAAAAAAAAGCCAATAACAAGAACCCCTCGCTGGAGTACTTGCTATTGGCTTACGCGTCGACTGGCTACTTGCCTTTCGTTGCATCTTCCGTATTTACTTCATCAATTTTTCTATATCTTGGTCTATGACTATTGCGATGATTTTTTCACCCGTCTTGGTGCTGACATCGGAATAGGTACTTACGATATTCACATCAAGCACTGTTTTGATTGTTGCTTCGAGTTCTTCCCGTGCATTCTCAAACAATGCGGTCCGAGCATTTTTTATCAGCTGGATTCCACCCGGGTTTTTGGCCAAGTTTTTCTCAGATATACTCAAGAAACCATTGAGCCTTATCAGGATCAAATCCTGAAAGATGACGGTCCGGATTTTCTCCGGCCCCCTACCCATTTGTTCAATCTCAAACTTACTGATCGCTTCGCTCAATTTCGATTCGATTTGTCCTTTTGTCATTGAACTTCCAGTGTATGCCATGCGCTTCAACCCCTAAATCATATGAAAGTTGGGAAACGTTTCTTACAGCCAAAACTATATCACACCGACATATTGTCGTCAACAAGTAGCCCTCTGTCCCGAATAAGGATAAGGATAAGCGTAACGACCGGTGCAGAAGATTTGAAAAGGTAGCTGCAGCCAAAAACTCCCCTAAGGCCTGTGTGGTCTCAGGAGAGTTTCTTCAATAAGTTCTTTTCCAGCTGGAAGCTGCGCTTATTTTGCTACTGCTACAGCCGGGGCTTCATCGGCGGAAGCAAACGTTCCGATCGGCAGATGATCGTTCAACAGTTCCGATTCCGGATCCAATGCAGCTTTCTGTTTCACGCCGGTTGTCCAGTAAAGCGCCAGGATCGCAACGGTTGCGACCAATCCCACCAGGTAAGTGGCCGTCTGCAGCCCCATCCGGAAGCCAATCGGTTCACTCAGGATATAGACGACGCAGGCATACAGCATGAAGGTTGCAGGCAATAAGGTAACCAAGTAATTTTTGTTTTTCAGATACAGGTAACGCGTCGACATCAGCAAGGCGATAACGGCTGTAACTTGGTTCGCCCAGTTGAAGTATCTCCAGATCAAGTTGAAATCCACTTTCGTCAGGAAGAAAGAGATGACAAACAACGGAATCGTCAGCATCAGAATCTTTTTCATCGAATCCTGTTTGATGTTCATGTAGTCAGCCAAAATCGTGCGCAGACTTCTGAAGGCGGAGAGTCCTGAAGAAATTGGCAGGACGATGACGCCTATGATGGCAATCGTACCGAATACATTGCCCAACAACAGCGTGGAAACTTGGTTGACGACAGCTGATGGCGTACCGGCATCGATCATTTGGCTCAAGGTTTGGCCATCGAATAAAGCCATGGAAGCTCCAGCCCAGATCATAGCGATGACGCCCTCAGCGATCATCATGCCGTAGAAAAGGAAGCGGCCTTCGCGCTCATTTGTGGATGTCCGTGAGACCATTGGTGCTTGGGTCGCATGGAACCCGGAAATGGCCCCGCAGGAAATCGTAAAGAAGATTGCCGGGAAAATCGGCGTACCTTTCGGATGGAAATTCTGCATAGTGCTCATCGTCAATTCAGGCAGGTTATGGCCACCCGTCAGCAAGCTTATGCCGATGGCGATCGTGCTGATGATCAGGATTGCGCCGAACCAAGGGTAAACCTTGCCCATCGCCTTGTCGATCGGCAGGATAGTGGAGATGAGATAGTAAGCAAAGATCAAAAACGTAATGATGCCAATCGTCATCCAATCGGGCGTGATGCTGGCGATCAGATTGGCGGGCGAGATAACAAAGACTGTAGCCACCAGCAGCAACAGCAGCATGGCGAAGATGTTGACGACGTGCTTGACCGGTTTGCCCAGATATTTGCTGGCCAACTCCGGTAAGTGGGCTCCATCATTGCGCAAGGAAATCATCCCGATCATGTAGTCGTGGACGGCTCCTCCGAAGATACAGCCGACGACGATCCAGATATAGGCGACAGGCCCGTAAAGCGCTCCCATAATCGGGCCGAAAATAGGACCCGTTCCGGCAATATTCAACAATTCAATGATGGCATTTTTTGATTTTGACATCGGGACAAAGTCATAGCCGTCCTTCAGTGCTTCTGCGGGCGTCTGGCGTTCCGGATCGATGGAAAAGTTCTTTTCGATGTAGCGTCCGTAGGTAAAGTAACCTAAAATCAGTAACGCGATTCCTCCAAGTAAAGTAAGCATCTTTTTTCCTCCTTCAAAATAGGTGTGCGGCCAACACGTTCTTTCTATGTCCCTACTTTACTTGAGAAAAAGGAAATTTTGGGTCAATTGGACCCGAAACGACAAAACCGCAGGCTGAGTTGCACGCCCGCAGTTCTGAAATTCATTTATTTTTTGATCAGATGCCTGTTTTTTCTTTGAAATCCTTCATATAAGAACGGCTGACGGGTATCTTCAGGCCGTTACTCATCGTCAGCTGAAAAGTATGGTTGAACCATGGCTGGATTTCCTTGATTTCCTTCAGATTGATGAGAAAGGCGCGGTGAACCCTCAGGAAAGGATGTCCGCCGATTTTTTTCTCCAGCGCACTGAGCGGCTCGTGAATGATGTACTCCATATTTTTCGTATAGATCGTCGTTTCGCCGTTCTCAATTCCGATGGCGATGATTTCCGGGACTTGCAGCATATAGATCCGCTCGTCCATCTGGATGGGCAGCACCTGTAGGCCGTCACCCTTTGGCTTCGCAGGTTCCGCTCCACTGCTGTGCTGCCTTTTGTGCTGTCCGTAAGCTTTTTTGACCGCTTGCTGGATCCGTTCCAGTTCAAAAGGCTTTAACACGTAATCGGTCGCATTCAGTTCAAACGCTTTGACAGCATAGTCGTCATAGGCCGTAGCGAAAATGATCAGCGGCGGTTTCTTCAGTTTATTGATCTTGCCAGCCAGCGAGAGGCCGCTCTCATTCGTCAGGTGGATGTCCAAAAACAGCAGGTCCACCGGCTCCTCCAGCATCGCCCCGAGTGCTTCCTCGATCGAATCCACTTGGGCGATGGCGCTCACGCCCTCACATTTCCCAAGCAGGTAGGCCAGTTCATCCCTTGCCAATGGTTCGTCATCCACAATCAATACCCGCATACTCATTCCCCCCTTTCTTGATAAGGTACCGTACAATAGACGGTCGTTCCTGTTGGTGCAGATACGAAATGCAGTTTGGCCGCTTCGCCGAACAGGCTGATCAGCCGTTTGTTCAGATTTTCCAATGCCGACCCGGTGCCTTCCAGCGATGGCAGTGTTTCTTTGCCTAATTTCTCCAAGCGATTGGCGTCGATGCCTTCCCCGTTGTCCCGGACGGAAATGAATACCCCGTCAGGACTGTTTTTCACATCTATCCATACCCGATTATCGGTCTTCCGGCTGCCGAAAGCATGCTTGAACGCGTTCTCCAACAGAATCTGGATCAGGAAAGGCGGCAACAGCACCTCTTCCATGCCTTCTTCGATGGAAATGTCGACTTGGTAGCGATCCGGGAAACGGGCCTGCTCCAACGAACGGTAGGCTTCCACTTGCGTAAGCTCCTTCATCAACGGAATCAGGTTTGTACGGGCTCCCTGCAGATTGGCCCGGAAAAAATTGCTGAGTTGGAGCAGCAGCCTGCGCGCCTGTTCGCTGTCCACCCGAATCAAGGCGGATACCGTATTGATGGCATTGAAGAAGAAATGCGGATTCACTTGCGCCTGCAAGGATTTGATTTCGGCATCCTGCAGCAACTTGCTCTGCAGTTCGATCTCGCCCAACTCGATTTGGCTGGAGAAGATGTTGCCGAGGCCTTCCGTCAACTGCCTTTCGACAAATGTCAGCTTCGTGGCATCCGTGAAATACAACTTCAAGGTACCGATCGTTTTCCCTTGCGCTTTCAACGGAATGACAAGCGCCGCTTGCAAAGGACAGCCCGGATGATTGCAGCCGATTTCGTCATGGGAATGGACCTCCCTGATTCCCCCTGTCCGCAGCACTTCCTTGGACAACTCGGTCAATATTTCATTCGAGGCGATGTGGTGGTCGCTGGCTGCGCCTACATAGGCCAAAATCCGTTCAGTATTGGTGATGCTTACGGCGGATACCTTCATCAATTGTTGGATGATTTTTGCCGCTTCCGTGCACGATGCTTCGTTCATGCCGGAACGGAAATAAGGCATCGTTCGATTCGCCAATTGGAGCACATCATGCGTCTGCACTGCTTTCGTCTGTTCGACTTGGCGCAGCGTGGAGCCGATGATGGAAAGGAAAATGCCGGTCCCCATGCTGTTTACGAGGATCATGGGGAAGGCAATGAACGTCACCAAATCCCAGGCCGCCTCAAAATCTCGGCTCAGCAACAGGATGCTGAGCATTTGGACACCTTCCGTAACGGCTCCGATCGTAAAGCCCTCTTTTGCAGAAGGATACGCATTTTTCCGCATCGTCCGGGCTCCATAAAAGCCGGAAATGAGCCCAATCAAGATGGAAGAAATCACATAAATATAGGCCTCTTCTCCGCCTTGGAAAAAACGGATGATGCCCGAGATGATGCCGACGGATGTGCCGACCAATGGCCCGCCGATCAAGCCGGCAACGCCGATCGTGAGAACCCGCGTATTCGCCAAGGACGCCCCCTCCGAAAGTTTCATCAGTACCTGGTCGGATATGATTTGGTCTTGACTGATTTCAACACCTGTATAGTTCGAGATGACCGCGAATATTCCGAATACGACAATCAGTGCCACTTTGGTGCTCAAGCGTTGACGTTCGCCCAATTTGTCCCTGAAATAGTGGGTATTCATCAAAAGGTAGGCCAATATGATGATCAGCCCGACTCGCTCCAATATCAAAATGAATAGATTAAACATGGCCGCTCCTTTCCGGAAAATGATTATCTTTAGTTTACACCAGAAACAACAGATTTACGCCCATAAACCGCTATTCGATTCCGGAGAATCTCAGTACGGGATAAAGGACCAATAACCCAAGCGTCGCAGCTTTGGGCTATTGGTCCTTTTTCAATCATTCATTTCGTGAGACAACGGCGTCAGAAGTTATGCGCAATCCTCTGGAATTGGTGATGCAGCTCGTCCATCACCACGAAGCGGGCTTCGCGGATCATCTCTTTGCCTTCGATGAACAACAGCAATGCCGGAACGGTGAAGACGGTGAATTCGCCCGCGACTTCCGGGATGTCATCGGCGTTGGCCTGGATCGCTTTGATTGCCGGGAACTCTTCCAGCATCTCCTGCACTTGCGGCTGGACCGCATGGCAGACACCGCAGTTGGTCCGGGAAATATAAACAAACGCGAATTTGTTATCAGCGATGAAATGACGGATTTCTTCTATTGAAGTTGCTTGTTGGAAATTATTTGGATAAAACACAATTTGACCTTCTTCCTCTTTATTTTTGTGGCAATTATAGCACGCGAATCGGAATAAGTCCGTTTTGCGGATTTTACGGATTTTTCAGCACTGGCGATTAAAGGTCCTGTTATTTGAACTTGCTTTATGAAAACGTTATACTAAAAACAAAAAAGGTGGTTTTTCAGATGATGTTCGAACTCAGGATTACACTTATGGATGTCGGTATACCGGTCTGGCGGGACATACAATTGGATGACGACACTACTTTCTCCGATCTGCATTTCATTCTCCAAAGTGCCTTCAATTGGTCCGACCTGCACCCTCATACTTTCAGATTTGCCTCTCCGCATAAAGAGGCGTTGGCAGAACCCGATCGTCTGCGGGACCACATTCAAGGAAAAGACGACAAAATCATTTACACGTACAACATGGAAGAAAACTGGGAGCATGAAATCATCCTGCAAAAGGCCTTCGAAGCGAAGCCGGACGTGCTCTATCCCCGTTGCGTGCGTGCAGAGAATCTGGCGCCTGAGGAAGACCATACCCGTCTGGACATCACGGACGGCACACTCGACCTTGCGTATAAAGATTCTGGGGAAATTGCGAAAGCAATCAATGAGGAATTGGCCTATCTGAACGTCAGCGGGTTAGGCGAAGGCCTGCCGGGGCTAGATGAAGATGAATGGATCGCTTTGGATGACGACGAAGATGAATGGGAAGATGACGGCGGTCATCTGTGAAAAGCTGACAAGCAAAAAAACACCTCCTGCTCGCATTTGATGAGAGCAGGAGGTGTTTTCTTGTTTATTCTCTTATTGAACCGTTTCTGTGATCGATTTAGTTGCTGTTTTTTTCTTGTAAACAAGATCCAGGATCAGCCCTGCAGCCGCAACCACGATAGCGACATAGAAAGCTTTGGTGAAGTCACCGTTGTTCGCAGCAGCGATTCCTGCTGTTACTTTAGGTGCAACGAAAGCGGATGTCGAGTAACCGATGAACACGATACCGTAGTTGACGCCTTGGAATTTCGGTCCGAAGTTATCCATGACCAACGATGGGAACACGCCCATCACACCGCCGAAGCATAAGCCTAAACCAACGATACCCAGGGTAAACCCGAACATGGATTTTACGAAAATAAGGATCAAGAAAGTAAGAATGATGACACTGTACATGATGCTGATGGTCGTTGGTTGGCCCAATTTGTCGGAAACAGCGCCCCAGATAACGCGACCCATTGTATTGCTGAGAGAATACACGCTGACATATACGGCTGCCGCTGCTGCGGATAGGCCGAACATGGATTGTCCGATTGGAGAAGCGTTTGAAGCGATCATCAAGCCTGAGAAAGCACCCATGGCGAACATCAGGATGATCATATAGAATTTTGGATCCTGCAGCATTTCTTTCCAGTTCTTGTTTACAACCGGTTTATTCGCTGCTGCAGTAGCCGCTGCGTTCATATTTTTTGGCATATAATCTTTCGGAGCAACCTTGATGAAGAGGCTGCAAGTGAAGCTGATGATAGCGTAGGCGATACCCATCCGCACGAAAGTGTCAGCAACGCCAATGCTTTGGATCAGTTGGTTCGCAATCGGAGCTGCGATGATTGCCGCTCCACCCATACCTGCCGTAATCAATCCGGAAGCCAAACCTTTTCTATCCGGGAAGAAACGGATTGTGTTGCTTAGGCAGCCTGAGTAAGCGAAGCCTTGACCGAAACCGGCCATCAAACCATAGTACACGTACAATTCAGTCAAAGTTGTGGCTGTACCCGCCAAAGCAAAACCGACACCGAACAATACCGCTCCGGCCATCGTGCTCCATTTCGACCAACCTTTGTCGGTCAAGAAGCCGCCCAAGATCATCGGAATCGGCCCCAAAGCCGCATTGATCGCGAAAGCGCCCATGACCTCAGCCATTGTCCAATCCCTTGCGGCAGACAACGGTCCTGCCAACACGCTGAAAGCATAAACTGCACCCGTACACATCAAGATACCCATAGAGCTGATCAAGACAGCCCAACGATTAATTTCCTTTTTCATCAACAACACTCCCTTATTTTCCATTCGCCATGACGATGTTTTTTAGTTCTCCCCAATTTTCGCGGAACATGCCTTCGTTCATCACTTTCAGATTTTCAGCAATCACCGGTTTGAAGCCCATTTGTCCCAAAATATCTTTTTCCAGATCAACACCAGGCGCGATTTCGATCAGGCGCAATTTGCCTTTATCAAGGTCGAATACCGCACGTTCCGTCACATACAATACTTCCTGTTCCACTTCGGACGCGTATTCCCCACTGAAAGTCACTTGTTCGACTTCAGCTACGAATTTCTTCGCTTTCCCTTCCTGGATGATCGTCAAACGGCCATCTTTGACTTCCTGTTGCAAACCGCCGGCAGTAAAGGTTCCTGCGAACACCAATTTTTTGGCAGCTTGGGAAATATTGATGAATCCGCCGCAACCAGCGACACGGTTGCCGAACTTGGATACATTCACGTTTCCGTATGCATCGGTCTGAGCAAGCCCCAACACGGATAAGTCCAAGCCGCCGCCATCGTAGAAGTCGAATTGGGCATGGTGATCCATGATCGCTTCGCTATTGAAGGCATGGCCGAAGTCCTTCATGCCTGCAGGGACGCCGCCGATTGATCCGGCTTCGGTAGTCAACACCAATTGGTCGCTGATGCCTTCTTCGGCACCTACTGTCGCGACATTGACAGGAATCCCTACGCCAAGGTTCAGGACAGCAGACGGAACCAACTCCATCGCTGCACGGCGGGCGATCACTTTACGGGCATCCAACGGAAGTGCTGTTACAGCATCCAATGGTACTTTTGTATCGCCGGAGAAAGCCGGATTATACTCCGTGTTTTCTGTTTGGAATTGATTGCCTGGCTGCGCCACGACAATGTAGTCGACCATGATACCCGGTACTTTTACGTCTTTAGGATGCAGTGTGCCTGCTGCTGCTAATGTTTCCACTTGTGCGATCACAATACCGCCGGAGTTTTTGACAGCCTGTGCGACCGGCAGCACTTCCATGTGCAAACCTTCTTTTTCAAGCGTCAAGTTGCCTTTTTCATCGGCTACCGTTCCGCGGATCAGACCGACATTGATCGGGAAAGTCGGGTAGAACAGCCATTCTTCATTTTCGATTTCAACCACTTTGACGATATCTTCGGTCGTGCGAGGGGAAAGCTTGCCGCCTTCCAGACGCGGATCGACAAAGGTGCGCATGCCGACTTTCGTGAACAAGCCCGGACGTTTTGCGGCGATTTCACGGTACAGTTGTGTGATGACGCCTTGCGGAAGGTTGTAGGCTTCGCATTTATTTTCGACAATCAAGTCACTAAGTTGCGGAGAAGCACTGACGATGCCGCCAATCCAACGTTTGATCAGACCTTCGTGGGCAAGATGGCTCATCCCTTTTGTGCGGCGATCCCCTACAGCGCTCGCGTGGATGACTGTCAGGTTGTTCGGATGTCCTTCCGCTTTAAAGCGATCCTCGATGGAAATCGCCATTTCTTCGTTCACACAGGCCAGGCCGAATCCGGTCAACGCCACTGTGCTGTTGTCTTTGATCAATTTTGCCGCTTCCGCAGCTGTGATTACTTTTGTCATAAGTGTACCCTCCTGTTTGTTCGTTCATTCACATAAACATGTTATGAAAAAAGCTCAGCCTTGATCTGAGCTTTTCAATTTTTCTTAGTAAGCGATCTTCAATGAGGCTGCGATTGCTTCAGCGTCCTTGAACAACGTTTCGATGATTTCTTTGGCAGGACGGATATCACGGACCATACCGGTGATTTGGCCGGCCATGACCGATCCGTTTTCGACATCACCTTCGTATACGGCTTTGCTCAATGAACCCAGCGCCAACTCTTCCAATTCATCACGGGATGCATTGTTGTTTTCCAGTTCCTGGAACTTCGCAAGCATCTTGTTTTTGATGGAACGGACAGGCGCTCCGTTGCGGCGTCCTGTAACGATTGTAGCTGTGTCATCAGCATCCAGAACGGCTTGTTTGAATGTATCCGGAACCGGACATTCTTCAGCTGACAAGAAGAGTGTTCCGACTTGGATCCCTTGGGCACCCATCGCGTACATCGCAACGACTCCGCGGCCGTCGCCGACTCCGCCGGCTCCCAATACAGGGATGTTGACTGCACTTACCACTTGTGGCACTAAGCACATAGTCGTTGTTTCACCGACGTGTCCGCCCGCTTCCGTTCCTTCAGCCACTATGGCATCTGCACCTAAAGCTTCCATTTTTTGCGCATGTTTCACGGATGCTACTACTGGAATCACTTTGATCCCTGCCTCTTTGAATTTCGGCATGAACGGCTTCGGTGTGCCTGCTCCAGTTGTAACGACTTTTATACCTTCTTCAATCACGACATCCACCAATTCCGGACAATTTTGCATCATCAACATCAAATTTACCGCAAATGGTTTATCCGTCATGCTTTTGCATTTTTGAATTTCTGCGCGCAATTGATCTGCTGTCATCCCGCCTGAACCGATGATACCGAGACCGCCTGCATTCGAAACGGCAGAAGCGATATCGGCTGTTGCGATCCGTGCCATCGCTCCTTGAAAAATCGGATATTTTATTCCTAGCATTTCGCATATTGTTGTCATCTATTTTTTCCTTCTTCCTTGAATTGTGAGTGACAGTTTGCAAATCCGGCTGACGTGGCCGATTCATTTGCTCACCTTTTCTCTTTATAGTTGCATTATAGAATTGATTCGATTAATTGTGAAATAGTAATCTTCACCGGTTTGTCATAACTGTTTGGTTATAAGAAATAATTAAAATCGGAATGAAAAGCCCGATATCAGTGTGTTTATGAACAAAAATAATACACCTGTTTTTTCATGGGACGGTTATAGGCCATACCTATTTTGTTCTGTATAGCTATCATATTCATAACTTATCTGTTATAATTGTGATTATTTTATCTTTCACAATCATAAAATACGGTACAATAACGCTTGCAATTCTTAATCGTTTTCCAGTATAACCATCAGTAGAATATCGCAATCGAAAGGATGATTAAAATGCTGCAACAGACCACTATCATTGCCTACCTGGATGCCATCGTCAGTGAAGGGACCTTCACTCAGGCGGCAAAGTCTCTATATATTTCCCAACCTTACCTCAGCAAAACCATCACAAAACTGGAAGAGGAGCTCCAAACCAAATTGGTCGAACGCAACCGGACACCGATGGAATTGACCTACGCCGGCGAGCGGTTCCTGACGCACATGAAAAAGATGCAGAACCAATACGAAGATATGGTTAACGAATTGACCCTGATAACTAAGCTGAAGTACGGCCGGATTCGTATCGGTGTCCATCCGATCATGGGTTCTTTTCTGCTTCCGTTGATCCTTCCGAAGTTCCATGAAAAATATCCGGGCATCGTCCTGAAAATCATGGAACAGGACGCCAAAACGACAGAAATGGACCTGCTGGAAAATAAAGTGGACCTCTACTTGGGCATGATGCCGATCCATAACGAACAACTTTCCTACACCGTGCTTGCTGAGGACAAATGGTGCGTCATCGTTCCGGACACAAGTCCGCTGTATCAACCCGGCTTGAAGGAGATCGCAAAATTCCCTTATCCTTTGAACCTGCTGAAGAACGAAAAATATGTGCTGACCACTTCCCAATCCGGGATCCGCAAACAGGCCAATGAATTCCTGAAGCATCTGGACATCAAGGCCGACGTCGTGATGGAATCGCAGAACATTTCCACGGCGGCAGCGCTTGCGCGAAAAGGGATGGGACTGACTTTCTTGCCGAAGAGCGCGCTCAACAACAGCGAATTGATGGACTGCTACAATATTTTTTATATCGAAACAAGCGTCGTCCATACGCGTTATTTCATCGCCTACAGCAAAGAAAAGACCCTTTCGTCCGTTGACTTGGCCATGATCGATATGGCAAAAGAGCTGATGGAAGCTTACAGCGATTCCATTTGAAATAAATAAAAAAAGGAGCAAACGAGTGCGTCATTCCGCATTCTTTGCTCCTTTTTTACTTTATAATATGAAAAAACACCAGAGCTCAGTCTGGTGTTCCAACGTTCGCTGCTTTCAATCCTTTGATGTCCAAAAACTTTTGGCAAAGTTTATCCAATTCCTGCTCCATCACAGCGCTCGTCTCAGGTGAATAACTGAGCATTTTTGCCGGATTGGATACCAGATCCAGAACGGAATCGGGAACCACTTTATCGCCCTCGATATGGACAGCAATCTGCGGAAAGTAGTTTGTCGTTCCGCAACATGCTGAGACAAGGTAGGCGATTTCATAATGCTCGTTGCCTTTGTCGCGGATGCGGAAATAGCCATCGCCGATGAATTCCTTTTCCGGTCCGAAATTAGCCAATATCAACTCTAAATCCTTCTTTTCCATTAAGAAAACCCCTTTTCTTCATGAATAAACGTGAACAAACATTTGCCTTTCAGCAGTTTTCTCTTCAAGAATAGTATACCACTCGCGGGCTGTTTTGGACATCCTCCGAGGAGCGGATGAGGGCTTCTGTTGCGCCTATCCCAGGCCGCTGTGATAAAATAAATGTGTAAACGTTATCAAAAAAAGAAACGGGGTTATCGAGATGGCAGAAGCAAACTTATCGAAACTGAGAATAACCGGCCAATCAAACCAAGGCATCACCACTACGGTCAAAGTCCGTAATCTACCCGAATTTTTTGTGGATGAATCGGAAAGGTTGGGCGGCGCCAACAAAGGGCCCAACCCACTGGAATATCTTTTGAGTTCGTTGGCAGGCTGCACCTCGATCATCGCCTATTATGTAGCCGAACAACAAGGGCTCGCCTACAGAAGCCTGTCGTTCACCGTCGAAGGCACCTTTGATCCGCGCGGGTTTGCCGGGGAGGATGATATCCGGACCTACTTCCAGGAAGTCACGCTCGTGAACCATATCGAGACGGACGAGACCGATGAAGCCATCGAAAAGCTTGCGGCTGAAGTCGAAAGAAGATGCCCCGTCTACAACCTTATGCTGGATGCGGGTGTCGACATGTCGACGCAGTGGATCCGGACCAACTGAAAAGTATGAAAAAACAGGGGGTGTCTCATTTCGAGGCGCCCCCTTTTTTGGGTTCTGATAAATTCGTTGCCCGCTGCTGGCCTGAGGAGACCGATGGAATGCTTGCGCAGCTCCGGTGAGGGAACCATTCACCGCGGAGTACACCGGTAACAATCGGACTTAACTTCGACGAAGCCGTACTCATCGGAGATCGCAACTCGGAATGCATCCTGAACTCCGGCGAAGCCTCCGTTCGCCGGAGAAAATCAAAAAAAACAACAGCTGTCTCCTTTTGGGACAGCTGTTGTGCGTCTATTCGGTTTTGTTCTCATCGAAATCCCTAAGCTTACTTTCGCTCGGAACCATATGGCTGTCATAATTGGCGATCTTGTATTTCAGCCGATCCAGCGCTTGCTGCATCACATCAATCCGCTCCTGGAGTCCATTCTGCTGTTCAACCAACAGATCGACCCTTGCCGGAACGGTCGCTTCCCCGCTGCGGAACAGGGCAAGGTATTCGATCAAGGCTTCGATCGACAACCCGGCATTGCGCATCTGGCGACTGAAGACGATCCACCTCAAGTCTTCTTCATCGAATTCACGGACCCCATTCTCATTCCTTTTTATCGGCGGAATCAGGCCGATCCTTTCGTAGTAACGGATCGTATCGGCGGATACACCCGTCTCTTCACTGGCTTTCTTTATGTTCATCATCGCGTCCATCCTTTCGGCATCCAAACCTGAGCTGCTTGTTATCCTCTGTTATATCCTACACCCTGGAGTGGACTCCAAGTCAAATGGAAATTGTAGGTTAAGGAACCTCTAGCCCGCTTCGGAAAAATAGTCAGCCTTGCAGCGCAAGCAACTGCAGAATGGTGTGGGATACCGCGTCCTCATCATTTGACCTGCCCGTGATGAACGCCGCCGTATCGACGCAGCGTTCCTGCATATCGCGCACCGTTATTTTGATGAAATCAGCCTCGATGGCCCCGATATCCTCCGTTCAGATTGTCTTCTCGCTCCCATTATCGCATATTTCTCCGCTTCTGACCGCTAAATGACCCAATAATGGCATCGGCAATGCATTTCCCGTATAATGAAATTTGAAACCATAATGGAGAAGGTGCAATTATATGATAACAGTTACCGGCATCACAGCTGACAATCTCGTCCACACAGGCATCGATTTGGATACAACTGACCTGTCATCCTACAAATGGATCTGGGCCGACTTCAATGAGCCTAGCCCAACCGAAGTGAAATATCTCGAGAAAACCTTCCATTTCCATCCACTTGCTATAGAAGACTGCCTGCAAATACTGCAGCGTCCGAAGCTGGATTATTATGAAGATTACACCTTTTATGTGACGCATCATGTTCGTGAGGAAGGCAGAGACCTCTTCAAAGAAGAATTGGATTTCTTTGTCAGTGAAAAACTCATCGTCACTTTTCAGCTCGCCCACTCAAAAGAAGTGGCCTATATCCAGAATCAATTATTGGCTCAACATAATGCCGAAAACTGGGATCCGTACTTTATTTTTTACAGAATACTTGATCAGATTGTGGATAATTATTTCCCTTTAATCCACGACATCGAAGACCGGCTTGCTCAACTTGAAGAGGAAAACCTGAACAAAACGACTGCCGGATTCATACCTGAACTGATGGAGTCTCGGCATCTTCTGCTGGGTCTGCTGCAGACCGTCAATCCGATGCGGGATCTGCTTTATCGGATGCTGAATTCCCAGCATTTGGAAGGCGTCCGCAAAAGACGGAGTTATTTTTCTGATATCCACGATGACTTGCTGAAGGTCTCCGAAATGATTACTTCCAACCGCGAGATGACGACCGACATGCGCGACAGCTACCTATCACTCAACTCCCATCAGACCAACAATGTGATGAAGGTCCTCACCATCATCACCTCAATCTTCTCGCCTTTGACGTTGATTGCCGGCATCTACGGGATGAACTTCGAACACATGCCGGAATTGACTTGGAAATACGGCTATTTTTTGGCTATCGGCCTGATGTTTGGAATCGGCCTGGCGATGTATCGCTGGTTCAAGAAAAACGGCTGGTTCTGATCATCGGCCGTTTTTCTTGTAAAAAGTAGCGATAGGGTACGTCAATTCCCCTGTTTCCAGATAGATGCGGAAATCATTCACCGCGAACAAATCACCTGGCTCCAGCAAAAAGAAATAAAGCGCGTTTGGATGATTTTTACTTTTGGCCAAAATATGGTTGTTGCCGTCATAGACGTACCACCAAATTTCAAAAAGTTGCCCACCGACGGAAAGTTTGTCCTCCAACAGCGTGAATTCATTGCAACCTTTTCGTTCCAACAGATCGGCGACAGCCAACTTTCCCTTCCAAATCCCACTTTGAAGCACCCTCATTTCCCTCACCTACCCATCATCCGTCAGTTTTTATTCACATGATATTTCTCTACAACGACTTGATTGCGCTTGTTCTTCCTGCCGTAGATTACGATTGCGTTGCCTTCCATGACCTGATACAGGAAATTCAGCGCATGCGCACGGATCAGGCAATTCTGCTTCTCTTCCTTGTCCACCGTCAGCGTGAAGCGGATCAGCGGCGTTTCCTCCAGTTTCAAAATTTTGATTTTTTCCACCGAACCTTTTAGGCAAATCCCATTTTCCATATCAGTCACATCCTTTTGATTCCATTTTACGAACACACGTTCTCTTTGTCAATCATTACTTTCCCTGAAAAACCGCTGAAGGCATTCTTTCCTTCTTTGGAATAGTAAGGAAACATGTTAAGATGTTCTAAATAGAAGCAGATGCTCAAAACTGGCGGCTCCAGCCAGAACGTTTCTGCATCTGACGAAAGGAAGATTCACCATGCCCATCAAACTGATCGCCGTCGATATGGACGGGACTTTTCTGGACAGCCGGAAGCAATACAACAAAGACCGCTTCAATGCCTTGTACGCACGCATGCTCGAAAAAGATATCCGCTTTGTCGTGGCCAGCGGAAACCAATACTACCAGTTGCGCTCTTTTTTTCCCGACATACAGGATGAACTTGCTTTTGTGGCGGAAAATGGTGCTTTCGTCGTGGACTGCAACAAAGAGCTGTCCGTCGGTGAGATGACGCAGGAGACGATTGATAAGGTGCTCCGGATTTTCAAGGAACTGGATGCCTATTCGAAATTGGTCGTCTGTGGTAAAAACAGTGCCTACGTCGACAGTTCCGTTTCTGATCACTTTTACCAAAATACGAAACGCTTCTATCGTCGCTTGAAGCGTGTGGATTCATTTTCCGAAATAGATGACATCATCTTTAAGTTTGCATCCGGATTCGCGGAAGAGGAAGTTCCTGCTCTTTTGGAACACTTCAAACGCGAAGCGGGTGATGTCGTATCACCTGTGTCGACAGGCCATGGCTCCATCGACCTGATCATTCCGGGGATGCACAAAGCATCCGGCATCCAGCTGCTGCAGAAACAATGGGGCATTTCCGATGAGGAGACTGCCGCATTCGGTGATAGCGGGAACGACATCGAAATGCTGCAGCATGTGGCCTACAGTTTCGCGATGGCGAATGCAGCCGATGACGTCAAAAAATCCGCCAAATACCGGGCCCTTTCGAACAACGAAGAAGGCGTTCTGGACGCGATCGAGCGGCTGCTTGAAATCGAATAAACGAAAAAAAGGAAGATGCCCCCCGCCTCATATTGAAGCGGATGCATCTTCCTTTTCTTATGCTGTGAAAGTATAAACTATTTTGAATCCAAAAGTGCATCACCGTTGGTGTTTACCAGGTTTACAAGATGTTTCATGCAACTAAAAAGATGGCTAGCTTCACGGGTTAGCCCTTAAAGAACCCGTTCCGCTTTTCTTGCTATGAAATCAAGCCTGTCAAGAAGGCCAATAATTCATACTTTTTCTCTTCCGGCATTTTTTTGATTTGAGCGGTAAGTTTCTTTTCTACCGGGCTCATTTCCGAATTGAAGAATTCCGCCAATGTGACCCCAAGCACCTCGCAGATATGGTTGAGCGTCTTAAGAGACAATTTCGTCGAATTATGTTCGATGGCCGAAATGAAGGAAGGTGAAACGTCGATCTGCTCAGCCAATTCTTTTGCCGTGATTTTATTCAGTTTGCGCAATTCCTGAATGCGACTGCCTACTTCCATCCTGATCCGCTCCTCTGTTCGTGTATGCAACTTTGCTTTTTACATACTAACACACCGTGGTTTGAAAGTTAAAGCTTTTCCACTCTTTTTAAACTTATCATTCAAAATATACACTTATGCATAAATTTTAATTCCGCTTGATTCACTTATGTGTTAATATATATTTTTGTAAGCACGTTTAATAATTTTGAAAATCAAATAAACAACATTTTTCAAGAAGGAAGGTATTTATGCAAGCATACAAACAAGAATGGTTCGGTAATATCAAAGGGGATATTCTGGCCGGTATCGTCGTCTGTCTGGCTCTATTCCCTGAAGTCATCGGCTTTATGATCGTCGCAGGCGTGCCACCGATCGTGGGGGTCTACGCCACGTTCTTCATCACAGCCATTGCCGCCTTTTTCGGCGCCAGCAAAGGCATGATTTCGGCTGCTGCCGGATCGGTGGCTCTGGTATTGGCCCATCTGGTGGCAACCCACGGAATCCAATATCTGTTTGCCGCTACGATCTTGGCAGGTGTCCTGCAGGTCGTCCTTGGGTTCCTCAAAATCGGTTCCCTGATGCGCTACATTCCGAAGCCTGTCATGACCGGTTTCGTGAACGGTTTGGGGATCATGATGTTCACTTCACAATTGGATCATTTCCAAGGCAGTCTGATTTTACCGATTCTGGGGCTGTTGGGCATCGCAATCATTTTCCTGTTCCCTCGAATCACGAAAAAAATTCCTGCTCCTATCGTTGCGATTTTCGTCATCACTGCACTTGTGTTAGGTTTGGGCTTGGATGTGAAAATGTTGGGCGATATGGGCTCCATTTCAACCGATTTGCCGCGCTTCGGCATCCCGGCTGTTCCCATGACACTGGAGACTTTGCGGATCATTTTCCCTACCGCGATTTCGGTCGCCATCGTCGGGCTGGTTGAATCTCTTTTGACCGCACAATTGGTCGATGAAATCACAGAAGACAAGAGCGACAAAAATCAGGAAACCTTGAGCCAAGGTCTGGGAAATGTCGTTTCCGGTTTCTTCGGCGGCATCGCCGGTTGCGGTATGATCGGTCAGACGATCATCAACTTGAATTACGGCGGCATCGGCCGTCTGGCGACTTTCCTTTCTGGATTCTTCATGTTATCGTCCGTTGTGCTTCTGAACGGCGCCGTCGTCCAGATCCCTATTATCGCTTTGGCAGCCGTCATGGTAGTCGTTTCCTTTGAGACGATCAACTGGGACTCGATCAAACGCCTGCGCACCAACCCTAAAAACGAAAGCTTCGCGATGATCCTCACTGTCGCCATCGTTATCGGGACCCATAACCTGGCTTACGGTGTCGTAGCCGGCACCTTAGTCAGTGCCGTCTTCGCTGCTTTCAAAATGGCCCATCTGCAAGTCGAAGCCGGCACTGCCGATGATGACCATCACTACAAAGTGGACGGCCATCTGTACTTCGCTTCCGCCGAAAAATTCCTCGACTTTTTCGCCGAAGAAATCGAGCATGAAGAGGAAGTGGTCATCGACATCAGCGCCATGACTTTATGGGATTCCACCGCTGTCGAAGCGATTGATAAGCTCATCACCCGCAACAAAAAACGCGGCGTCAAGACGACCTTCACCGGTGCGAATCCGCAAAGTTCCGCTCTTTTCAAACGCGTTTCGATCCACACTAAAAAATAGACAAATACTTGGGCTGCCTCACTTGAGGTAGCCTCTTTTCGTCGTTCTCCTCCGGCGAACGGAGGCTTCGCCGGAGTTCAGCCAGCATTCTGCTTGTGTTCTCCGATGAGCGCGGCTTCATCGGAAGTGAGGCCGAAAATTACCGGAGTTCTCCGGTGAGCGGACCCTTCACCGGAGCTGCGCACGCATTCCGGCGCTCTCCTCCGACCAGCAGCAGGATGCATGACTACACGCAAAATAGCGGCAGGCTGCCTCGCATCGAGGTAGCCTGTCGCTATTTTTTCTGAATTATTTCCTGTCTCTAAACTTCCACCAAGTCGAAGCGGGTGATGATGCCGAGCAGGTTTTCGGTATTTTTGCCGCTGTGCGTGACCAGGAGCGCATCAATCTTTTGGTTGTCGAACTGCGCTTCGGCTTCATAGATGGTTGCGTCTTTTTTGACGAAGGCAAAATTATTTTTGTTCTCGTCCAATACAAGAATATCCCGCGCCAGCGTTCCGCCGATCGAAATGGTCGCCTCGTGCGCATGTTGGGATAGCCAGTGCGTGATGCCGTTCTCCGTCAACAGTCCAATCACTTTGCCGTTTCCGTCCTTGATCGGGAATTGGGTCAGATCGGTGTTCCGGATCGTTTCAAGGACCGCGGATAGCGGTGTCGTTTCCTTGAAAAATTTCACATCGTCCGACTTGATATCGAAAGCCGTCTTCGGCTTCAACAGTTGTTCGTGGATCGCTTTGATCATATTCAGAGACTCCTCGTTGGCGAGCACAAGATCACCCTGATTTCCATGGCTCAGGAAATTCCGCAGATCCCCCAATATCTGGAAGTCATCCCTTTTCCGTTTCACATAGCTGTCATAGCGCGAAGCATTTTCCACCAACTCGTAAAAGCTGTAGTAAGATTTCCCGCGGTTGGGTTTGTATTCCTTGTTGAAGAAACTTTCGATGTCATTGAAATAACCCAGAAACGCTTCATTATTGTCATTCAATCGCCTTCACCCTCTCTCCTGTCGCTCTCATTATGCCTCTATTCTAAC
>NZ_QAOM01000029.1 GCF_003051085.1 Trichococcus patagoniensis
GTCACACCTGTTCCCATCTCGAACACAGAAGTTAAGCTTCTTAGCGCCGATTGTAGTGAAGGGTTTCCCTTTGTGAGAGTAGGACGTTGCCGCGCAAACGAAAAGCAAGCATGCAGGTTATCCCTGATGCTTGCTTTTTTTTGCGTTTTTTCAGATTAATCCCAGTTATTGATTTTGTTTCCCGAACAGCTGCACAGCGTAAAGAAATTCCCCGTCATAATGGACGCCGATGCCTACCTCCAGGAAATCGGGATGAATCATATTCGCGTAATGCCCTTCACTTTCCACCCATCCATCGAACAAAAATTCGGCCATACCTTCTTCGTCCTTGAAATAGGTCGCCATTGCCAGATTTTCTCCGACTATTTGATAAGGGTACGAGTAATCATCGGTCAGGATAACCGTGTAAAAATCGGTTCCATCCGGCCGGGTGTGCGAAAATGATGTCTTGGTTTCAACGGCCCGATAATCGGCCGCCGCTTTAAGGGTTTCATTTTTGGTAAGGGGAAGCAAGCCTTGCTCAAGGCGAAGCTCATTCAGCAAAACCATGATTTTATCTTCCACTAGGGTATAGTCGATTTCATCAGGTCGGGTGAAGGGCGCTATGAGCAGGTCGACGCCTTCAGGGCTTGTCAGCACTTGAATTTTCTCAGCCACATCCGTTTGGACTACTTGCTCGAGGAACGGGAATTTTTCGTTCAAAGCATTACGGTTTATTCCGTATCCGACCAACAACGCTGCTATGCCAGTGAACAGCAGGCCTCTAATGATTCGCATCCGCACCGCTCCTTTCATATTTTTAAATAGTTTGTTACCGGAAAATATCCAGTAGATTCAAGTATGTTCCCATTATAGTCAATTCTCCGCACAATGTCCTGAAGAAAGTCTGGGATTCGTTTTTTGATCGGTAATTTGCTAAAATGGGGGTAAGAATCGAAAGATGGAAACCTGTTGTGCGGATTGCTGAAGGGGGAATTCCTATGAACAAAAGGTTTGGATGGTTGCTTGTTGCCTGTGTCGGTGTCTTTGCTGCGTGCCAAAACGAAACTGAAAGTGCAACCTCAGATTCTTTGGTGAGCGAAGAATCTACTATTGCTGCCGAGGCTGAGGAAAATATAACTAAAACGATTCTTTTTTCAAGCGGTGTAAGGGACGGAATCACCAGAGGCGACAAATATAACTATTTTGCGTTAGAAGGTAGCGCTGAAGGGTATGATCAAGTGACGACCATCATCGAAGGAACGGCTGTCGACTACCGAGAGACGAACAACGTGTGGGAGTTTGATTATCCTTATCAAGGACCTAGTGTAGAAACAGAAATTACCTTCACGACGGATACATCCGTCATCTATGGCGATACCGGAATCGAACTGGCTGATCTTGCTCCTGAAAGTTATGTCACCATAACTTTTATGCCAAATGAGAACCCAACGATAACTCCGCCTGCTTATACTGTCAATGAGGGGGAAGCGCAAAACTTTTTGAGCGACGATTCCGGGATAAATGAATTGGTAACGGTAACGGAAATCCGGGAAATAGATGCGCTGGAGGAGCTCAACCCGCTTGGAGAAAAACTATTGGAAGTGGAAATACAATATGTCAACAACGGCAGCGTCGATACGTATATCGCACCCAACTACTTTTCGGCACTTGATGCCGAGGGGAAAAACCTGCCTTTGCGCTATACCCATTTCTGGCTACATACTGTGGCGCCCGGGGAGTCCTTCACAGATAAGGTTTATTTTGACATCACCAGTGAAGGGCCGTATGCCATCCAATTTTTTGATGGCGCTTGGATCGACAGCGAGGAAGCGGACGGGACAGTCAATGATATCTAGCTGACTAAAAGATTTCGAAAAACTACGGGAATTTGTCGGGTACGGCGCTGTTGCTAAATAATGGATAAAAGGAAACAGCCTTGTACAGCGAAAGCTGTGCAAGGCTGTTCGTACGTTTTCTGAGGTACGGCTGCAAAAATTGTGCGCTACTTTTAGGTACGGACAACCAAAACATCACACGGTGCATGACGGACCACATAGTTAGAGACCGATCCAACAAAAGCCCTGGTGATCGCACCTTTGCCGGTCGCTCCGATGACGATAAGATCGATGTTGTATTCTTTTGGAAATGCTTCAGCGATCAGTGTCATTGGGTTACCATTGGTTACAGATTTTTTGATTTCAATGCCTTCATTGGTGGCGAATGTCATCATTTCATCCAGGAATTCAAATTCCATATCCTTGTATGCTTCCGTTAATCTGGATTCATATTCAGGGCTAAGAGGAACATTGCGTGTGTCCTTGACAAAGATAATATGTAACGCGGCGTTATTGCGTTTGGCAATGGCAACAGCTTTTTTGAACGAATCTTCTGACTGACCTGAACCGTCAACGGGAACCAAAATATTTTTGTATTCTGCTAACATTTCTACCCGCTCCTTTTTTGATTTTGTTCAGAAAACGCTTCCTACACTCATTCTACAACAACATGGTTTGAAAAGGAAGCCGGGAAGAGGTGACAAAAATGAGAATTATTTGGCATAACTATTAAAAACAAATGAAGCATGCTAAAATAAGTTTACGAAAAAGAAAGGGATGAAGAACGAATGGCGGAAGCGAATCAAGAACGGGAGATAAGATTTTGCAGGCAGACGAAGGTGATTCAGACACATCATGTCTTTCCATTCGATTCAAATTACCACGGTACTTTGTTCGGAGGAAAGCTGATGAGTATGATCGATGATTGTGCGGCAATTTCTGGAGAACGTTTCGGTCGTACGACCAATGTGACCGCATCGGTGGACACATTGAACTTCATCAAGCCGCTTCCTACAGGACACTCAGTCTGCATCGATACGTTTGTGTCCGGAGCAGGAAAGACGTCCATGGAAATCTTCACAAAAGTGACCGGGGAAAATCTTCGGACGGGTGAACGTTACTTGGCGGCTACCTGCTTTTTGACCTTTGTGGCGCTTCCTGATGAAAATGGGGATAAAGTCTGTCTTCCGAAAATCGTACCGGAAACGGTCGAAGAAAAATTCATCAACAGCGGCTATGAAGAGAGACGGCAAAAGCGGAGAGCCGATCTGGACTACCAAAAAGAGCTGCATGAGCACCTCACGATTGAGATCCCTTGGGCGGACTAGCTTTTACAAGAAGAACTAGCGCGGCGAGACTTGATTTCGGCCAAAAACGGAAGTAAATAAATACAAATGATGAAGCAGGAGTGTGTCAACGTGTCGAAAACTAACGGAAAAGATCTATTGCAGAACCCATTTTTAAACAAAGGGACCGCATTCACTTTGGAAGAACGGGCAACATTGGGATTGGAAGGTTTATTGCCGACTGCAGTCCGTACATTGGAAGAGCAGGAAGCGATTATCTATGCGCAATTAGGCCAACTGAGCGATGCCTATTCGAAACAAAAGCATCTGATGAATATCTATGCCCAAAACCGTGTCCTTTTTTACCATGTCATCGGGAAGCATGTAACGGAGTTGTTGCCGGTCATCTATACGCCGACCATCGCTGACACAGTCATGAATTATTCGCGGGATTACCAGATTCCCCAGGATGCGGTCTATTTGGATGTGAATCGCCCGGAAGCTATCCGTAGCGCCTTGCTGAACGGCAGCAAAGGGATGGATGAAGAAATCAAAATGATGGTCATTACGGATGGCGAAGGTGTGTTGGGTATCGGCGATTGGGGCATCCAGGGCATCGCCATCTCTGTCGGTAAACTGGCTGTCTACACCGTTGCATCCGGCTTGAATCCGAAACAGGTGTTGCCGATCGTCATCGATGCGGGAACAAACAATGAGCAGCTGCTGGAAGATCCGTTATATCTCGGCAACAAACACAAACGAGTGACCGGAGAAGCCTATTATCCGTTCATCGAGACGTTCGTTGAAGAGGCTTCCGCGCTGTTCCCGGATGTCCTGTTCCACTGGGAAGATTTCGGCCGAGACAACGCCGCCAATATATTGGAACAGTACCGCGATAAAATCTGCACATTCAATGATGACATCCAGGGGACCGGGGTGATGATGTCCGCAGCGATGGATTCGGTTGTGCGGATCACAGCCAAACCGATCACCGAACATAAAATCCTTGTTTTCGGAGGCGGAACTGCCGGTGTCGGTGTTTCCGACCAAATCCTTATGGAAATGCTGCTGCAAGGGGCCGACGACGAAGAGGCCCGCAAACAGTTCTTCATGGTCGATCGCTATGGTTTGGTCACCGCTGACATGGCAGATCTTACGCCTGGCCAACAAAAATATGCGCGCGCAGCGGAAGAATTCCCTACACAGCTGACCGATTTGGCTGAAATCATCGATGCCGTCAAACCGACCGTGCTGATTGGGACATCAGGCCAAGCCGGTGCCTTTACGGAAGCAGTCGTCCAGAAGATGGCAGCATACAATGAACGTCCGGCAATCATGCCGATCTCCAATCCGACTAGATTATGCGAAGCAAAGGCTTCGGATGTAATTGCATGGTCTGAGGGAAGAGCGTTGGTCGTCACCGGCAGCCCATCCGATCCGATCGCATACAATGGCGTGGACTATAAAATCGGCCAGGCGAATAACGCCTTATTGTATCCGGGTTTAGGTTTTGGGATCGTCGTTGCCAAAGCGAAGACAGTGACGGACAGAATGCTGTCCGCTGCAGCGCACGGCATCACTTCCCTACAGAACTTGGAGGAAGCGGGAGCAGCGATTTTGCCGCCGGTTTCCCAGTTGCGCGAAGCCTCTAAATTGGTTGCGGCAGCAGTCATCCAAGCAGCCATCGAAGATGGCGTAAATGGTGTTGAAATATCGGACCCGATGGAAGCTGTCGAAGCTGCCGTCTGGAAAGCAGAATATTAGAACAAAAAGCACGTTCAAAAACGGAAGAAACGACAGGAAGGAACGGGATGAATGGAATATCGGATTGAACATGACTCATTAGGGGAAGTAAAAGTAGCAGCGGATAAATTATGGGGTGCACAGACACAGCGCAGTCTGGAAAACTTCAAGATCGGAATCGAAAAGATTCCGATGGAAGTCATCTACGCATTGGTCGAAATCAAGCGGGCTGCCGCAGCATCAAACCATGAAGTCGGTTTGTTGGACGAGACCGTGGCAAAGGGCATCCTTTTGGCGGCTGATGAAGTACTTGAAGGAAAGTGGGACGATCAATTTCCGTTGTCCGTTTGGCAGACCGGAAGCGGCACGCAATCCAACATGAACGTGAATGAAGTGTTGGCGAACCGAGGCAACCAGCTTGTCGACGGCGGCATCCATCCCAACGATCACGTGAACAAGGGCCAGAGCTCGAATGATACATTCCCGGCTGCCATGCACATCGCCGGTGTGCTGTACATAAAAAACAAATTGTATCCGGCAATTGAGCAATTAATCGGCACACTGACCCGCTTGGAGCAGGAAAATGCGGCAATCGTCAAATTGGGCCGTACCCATCTGCAGGATGCGACGCCGTTGACATTAGGCCAAGAAATCAGCGCATGGCGCGTCATGCTTGAAGAAACCAAGTCCATGATCGACGACTCCTTGAAATACATGCGACAAATCGCATTAGGCGGGACAGCGGTCGGAACGGGCCTGAACGCCGATCCGATCTTCATCCAGAAAACAATCGAGAAGGTTGCGGAACGCACGGGCGAGCCCTTCGTCGGTGCCGAAAACAAATTCCATGCGCTGACAAGCAAAGATGCTTTCGTGCATACGCACGGGGCAGTCAAAGCATTGGCGGCCAATTTCTACAAAATTGCAAATGATGTCCGTTGGCTGGCAAGCGGCCCAAGAAGCGGAATCGGCGAAATCAGCATCCCGATGAATGAGCCGGGAAGTTCGATCATGCCCGGAAAAGTCAATCCGACCCAATCCGAAGCTGTGACGATGGCCTGCATCCAAGTGATGGGCAACGACAGCGCCATCGGCTTTGCGGCTTCGCAAGGGTCTTTCCAGCTGAACACCTATATGCCGCTCATCGTGAACAGCTTCATGCAATCTGTCCGGCTGCTTGCGGATGCGCTGATCAGCTTTGATGAAAACTGCGCGAGCGGAATCAAGGCGGAACAAGAAAAAATCAACCATAACCTGACCAATTCCTTGATGCTGGTGACTGCGTTGAACCCGTACATCGGCTACGAGAAGGCAGCCAAAATCGCCCAGAAGGCTTTCGTGGACGGCACTTCCCTGAAGGAGGCGGCTGTCGCGATGGGACATGTCACTGCTGAAGAGTTCGATAAGTACGTGGACCCGATGAAGATGGTATAATTTTTTCCGACGAAGTTCGGATCGGCAGGCAAGTCCAGTCGATCCGTTTTTGTCGTCTATTGTTTTGAAACAAATCGAAAAGAGGAGATTGATTCATGGATATTACCTTGGAATTGATGAAGCACAGCATTTTGGAAGGCGAACGGATTTTGCTGCGTCCGGTTGGTTTGGTGGATGCTGCGGATATGTTCGAGTATGCTTCCGATGAAGAAACGACCCGTTTTGTCTTCGAAACGCATCGCGATCGGGCGATGACGGAAGAGGCCATCGCGAATTACTTCATGGCGGCGCCTGCGGGAAAGTATGCGCTTGTAGTGAAGCATACCAAAAAAATGATCGGTACGATCGATATCCGTCCGAATATGAATGACCGCATTGCGGAAATAGGCTATACACTGAACAAGGATTACCGCGGAAACGGCTATATGACCGAAGCAGGAAAGCTTGTCACGGCGTTGGCTTTTGAAGTTTTGGGAATGGAAAAAGTCTTTGCGATGCATGATATCCTGAACCCGGCATCGGGCGAAGTGATGAAGCGGCTCGGGATGCAGCCGGAAGGCGTATTGCGCAGGCATAAAGTCTTCAAAGGGCGCAGCTGCGATATGGCTTATTACGGGATTTTGAATGAAGAGTATCTCCTACAGGCCAGCGAAGTCTGAACGATAAAAAAGCATTTGCTATTTCGGAACTTTTCTCATACAATGATTATGATTGAATGTAAGGAACAGTAGATGGATGATGGGCAAAGAGAGTCTTTCCTAGGCTGGAAGAGGGACCCCCACTGATTCGTTGAACCTACCTGACAAATAGCCATAGAAATATGGCCGGTTTTCTGCCGTTACCAGATGTCGAGTTGGGCTTTCGCCAATAATGAAGGCCAATGAAGGTGGTACCGCGGAAATACATCAGGAAAGTATATTTCGTCCTTGTTAAGGATGGATTATGCTTATTTTTTTGCAATCAAATAGAAAAAATATTTTAAAATCAGGAGGAAAAACATGAGTACCTTACAAAAAGAAGATTTTTCAGCATGGTATATCCAAACCATCAAACAAGCTGATCTGATGGATTATTCACCTGTACGTGGCTGCATCATTTTTAAACCGGACAGCTATGAAATTTGGGAACATATCCAGGAAGAATTCAACGCACGTTTCAAAGAGGAAGGCATCCGCAACGCCTACTTCCCGATGCTGATTCCAGAATCATTCTTCACAAAAGAAAAAGACCATATCGAAGGCTTCAGCCCGGAACTGCCATGGGTAACGGAAGCTGCCGGCGAAAAATTGGAAGAACGTTTGGCATTGCGTCCAACATCGGAAACGATGATCGGTACGGCTTTCGGTGACTGGATCAATTCTTACCGCGATCTGCCGATGGAAATCAACCAATGGGCTAACGTATTCCGTTGGGAAAAGAAAACATTGCCGTTTTTGCGTACTTCCGAATTCCTTTGGCAAGAAGGGCATACTGCCCATTCCGATGAAGAAGATGCGCGCCGTCGCACCATGCGTATGCTGCAAGTCTACAAAGAAGTCATCGAAGGTTTGTTGGCAGTGCCTGTCTACGAAGGGCAAAAAACGCCTTCAGAACGTTTCGCAGGTGCGGTTGATACATTCTCTGTAGAAGCGATGATGAAAGACGGAAAAGCAGTCCAAGCCGGCACTTCCCACTATATGGGCACAAAATTCGCGGAAGCATTCGACATCAAATATTTGAACCGCGATAACGAGCACGTTTATGCGCATACTACTTCTTGGGGCGTCTCCACCCGTTTAATCGGTGCGGTGATCATGGTCCACGGCGACGACCAAGGATTGGTCTTGCCTCCTAAAGTCGCAGCGAAACAAGTTGTCTTGATGCCGGTTGGCCCATGGAAGAAGAAACCTGAAATCGTGGAACGTCTGGAAGTATTGCAATCAGAATTGAAGTCGGCTGGTATCCGCGTTCTCTTGGATGACAGCGATAATTCGCCTGGATTCAAATTCAATGAGTGGGAACTGAAGGGCGTACCGATGCGCATCGAATTCGGACCGCGCGATATGGAAAACAACCAAGTAATGGTGAAAATGCGTGACCTTTCCGACAAAGTGGCTGTATCCTTGGATGAGATTATGACCTTCGTGCCAAAAGCATTGGATGACATGCAAGTCCGTCTGTTGGAAACGGCCCGCGAAAACCGCAAAGCCAATGAATACACAAATATCGATACGTTGGACGAACTGAAAGCACATATCGAAGCGAAGAAAGCAGCCGGCGAAGTGCCTGGATTCGTATTGGCAGGATGGGACGGCGAACTTGAAACGGAAGCGAAAATCAAGGAAGAAACTGGCTTCACGACCCGCAATATGCCTTTCAACCCGCCAGTCGAAAAAACAACCTGTATCGTATCAGGCAAACCAGCCAAACACACCGTCTGGTTGGCCAGAGCATATTAAGAGAATGGAGGATGCACTGTGACCGTGAACGGTCAAGTGTATCATGTCTCTAAGCGATTAAAATCGCAAGAGCCATGACAAATCCCGCTCTAGAAATCGAGCACTAAGAGGACATTACGAGAACGGCCGCTTTTTGACCGTGACGTAATGTCAGCTTAGGCACAGATTTCTGGGATTCAGAGTTCGATTACAAGGATACAAATCCCGTCCTCCGGTGAACGGAGGCTTCGCCGGAGTTCGGCCAGCATTTAGCATCCGTTCTCCGGTTAGGGGAGCTTCATCGGAGAAGCGGCCGGAAATTACCGGTGTTCTCCGGTGAAGGGATCCTCACCGGAGCTGGATGGCGCTGTCCCAGCTTTCCTCCGGCGAACAACATCTTCAGTTGCGTCCGGGGCATGCCGAAGCGACAAGCCTATACCCGCGCCATCGAAAAATGGGCACAAAAAGAAGGGGTGTATAAAAACTAGAAAATACCATTCTAGTTTTTATACACCCCTTTGATTTTATCTGGCAATGGAATTTATGCTCAGAAATTGAACCCAGGATCAAATCCCCATACCACTGAACCACAAAGAAGCCATCTCATTTTATTATGGGATGGCCTCTCTTTTTAATAGCTATTTCTTGTCGGCATCCTCTGGGTGCAGGTGCACGATTTTGTTCCCGCCCAAAATATTTTTCACTTCAGTTCGGCGTTTGTCTTTTTGAGCTTCGACCAGTTTCTTCGGCGTAATGTCATTTCCTTCGGGATCGACAACTTTTGAATTCAAAAGGATGTCGTCAAAAGAACTGCGGAACGATTTAATGTAGGTTTGACGCAGTTGTTGCTGCTCGATTTTTTCGGTTTCGGTCAGACCGCCCGGCGTTTTGGCTTTGCGGGCCAATTCATTGATTCTGTTTAATAGTTTTTCCATTTATGTTTCTCCTCTCATGTCGAAGGAGATCTCAGAAGTGTTTGTTGTACCAAGCTTTCGCTGCAACAACCTCTTCATTCGTCAGTGAGTGTCCAGCGTTTCCCCAATAAATGGATACATCACTGCCGGCTCCTTCCAGTGTTGCCTTCAATTCCGTACTTTCTCCCGGTGCGCAAAGCGGATCATTTGTGCCCGCACCGATAAAGACAGGAAGGGAATGCAGATCAGGCAATTGACGATTGCGGAACGGTACCATCGGATGATGAAGGATGGCCCCTTTGACCGCATCTTTGAAAGAGTATATCATACTCCCGGCTATATTTGCACCATTTGAGTATCCGATCGCTACGATGTTATTCCGGTCAAAGCCGTACTCTGCCGAAGCATCATCCAGGAACGCAATCAATTCTTTCGTGCGGTAATCCAAGTCGTTTTCGTCGAATACACCTTCTGTCAAACGGCGGAAATAGCGGTTCATGCCGGATTCGGTCACGTTTCCGCGCACACCCAGCAGGGAGGCTTCCGGATCAATCGCCTCTCCGAGGAAAAACAGATCGTGTTCGGTTCCGCCTGTGCCATGCAATAACAGCAGCAACGGTCTTTCCGGGTTCCCTTGTTTGAAAATATGTTGATGATTCATTTAAATCAATCCTCTCTATTTATACGTTGCGGACTTCAAACGGAATGAGTCCTGCCGTCAGTTCGTCGCGTCTGTCTTCGTACTGCGGCGGCAACATCAATTTCTGGCCCATCGTTTCGCGCGGCTCATCGATAGCGAACCCAGGTGTGTCCGAAGCGATTTCGAAAAGGATGCCGCCCTTTTCCCTGAAGTAGAGGGCTTTGAAATAATTGCGGTCCCGGACGGGCGTGGGGTGTTGTCCAAGGGCGGTGACGTGCTTCAGCCAATCCAGATGATCCGCTTCATCTTTGGCGCGCCATGCGATATGATGGACGGTTCCGACACCCATCACGCCGGCGCCGATTGAAGTCATCTTGATATCGACGGTATTGGCGAGGTCAGCTTCGGAACGGAAACGGATCAGGTCATCTTCCTGGGCGATGCGTTCCAATCCCATCACTTTTTCGACGACAGCTGCAGTTTCCTCGGGCGCTCCCGTCAACAGGACAACTCCCGCAAAACCTTTGATGGCATATTCTGAGGGGACGCCGTTGAAGGAATACGGGTTATTTTTTCCGTCTTCACGTTCCACCAATTCCAGATGCAGACCATGCGGATCATCAAAATCCAGATACGTTTCCCCGAAACGGGCCGTCTTATCGTACGGCACGTTGTAATCGGACAGACGTTTTTCCCAGAATGGCAGGGATCCAGCCGGAACCGCATAAGCGGTGATGCCGACCTGGCCATCGCCGATGCTGCCTTGGCGGGATTTGGCCCACGGGAAGAACGTGATGATGGTCCCGGGTTCCCCATCCGCATTGCCGAAGTAAAGATGATAGGTTTCCGGATCGTCGAAGTTGACGGTCTGTTTGATCATGCGCATTCCGAGCACGCCGGCATAAAAATCGACGTTTTCCTGTGGATGACCCACGATAGCTGTAATATGATGGATCCCTGCTGTTTTCTTCATTATAAAACACACTCCTTTTGAATGATTTTGGTTTCAGTAAATATATTATCTCGAATTCGAAATAATAATAACACGACAGATTCGTGCTGTCAAATAGTAAGCGTGGGGTCGCTGGTAAATAAAAAGTTAAGATAGCAGTAAAATTTACCGGAGCGCATATGCTATAATTAAACCTACAACAACAGAGGAATGAGGGGTAAATTTGCAGGATAGCAGCATCGATCAAGTCATACGGGATTTTGTCAGTAAAGGCATTGCGGCCCATCGCATCCATAGCCTGGATGAGCGATACGCCATCAACCACCTATTGGGTCTGTTAGGAATAGACGCTTATGATGTTCAAAAAATACCTTCCATTCCTTTGCCCAATTTGCTGGACTCACTGGATCGGATGATCGGCTATGCAGTTGCAAAACGACTGATTGCTGATTTTCCCGAAGAAATCGAAATCATGGAAGCGCAAATCATGGAACTGATCACACCGTTGCCTTCGGAAGTGAACAAACGTTTCTGGATGCATTATGAAGAAGCACCGATGCGGGCCACCGATGAGTTCTATCGTTTGAGTCAGGACAATGACTACATCAAGACCAGGAAAATCGCAAAAAACAAACATTTTTCGATCGATTCCAAATACGGCAAGCTTGAGATCACGATTAACCTTTCCAAGCCCGAGAAGACGCGCCAACAGATGGAAGCTGCGCGTCAATCGGAAGGCGGCAACTATCCTGTCTGTGCGCTCTGCATGGAAAATGAAGGATACAAAGGGAGAGCCGGTGCGGCAGCAAGAAGCAACCATCGGATTGTGCGGGTTCCTTTGTTCGGGGAAAACTGGGGCTTTCAGTATTCGCCTTATTCCTACTACAACGAGCACTGCATCATCCTTTCCGAAGAACATGTGCCCATGAATGTCACGGAAGAGACAATCGCGAACCTGTTGGAGATCGTGACGGTCTTCCCACACTATTTCATCGGTTCCAACGCGGGCTTGCCGATAGTCGGAGGTTCGATCCTCAGTCATGAACATTACCAAGGCGGGCGCCACCATTTTCCGATGGAGGCTGCCCAAGTGCTCCGGACCTTGGCGCTGGAAGGTTTCCCGGAAGTCGAAGCTGAAGTACTCTTTTGGCCGCTTTCGGTCATTCGTCTCCGTTCAGAGGATAGGGATGTAGTCGCTGCCGCTGCATGCGCCATTATGGAAGCATGGCAAAGCTACAGCGATCCGCAAGCCGAAATCTTAGCGGAATCGGCAGGCATGCGCCATAATGCGGTGACGCTCATTGCGCGCCGTGTCGGAGAAGCCTACGAATTGGATGTGGTGTTGCGGAATAACCGGACAACCGAAGCGTTCCCAGACGGCATCTTCCATCCGCATCAGGATGTCCAGCACATCAAAAAAGAAAACATCGGCTTGATCGAAGTGCTCGGCTTGGCCATCCTGCCGCCCCGATTGGATACGGAGCTCAATGAAGTTGCCGATTATCTGTTGGGGAAAACCGGTGACGTTGCCTCCTGCCATCGGGAGTGGGCCGAAGAACTGAAGCAGCAAGGGCCTTTTGAAGCAGATTCCGTCATGGAAATGATCCATGAGGCGGTCGGTAAAAAATTCCTACGCGTAATCGAAGATGCAGGCGTGTATAAGCAAACAGCGAAAGGGCAAGCCGGCTTGGATCGCTTTTTGAGCACACTTGAAAATCAGAAATGAAAATACATAGAAGAACGACGGAGGTGGAGTAAGTATGGCGACCATGAAGGACATCGCCGAAAGGGCAGGCGTCTCGACTGCGACAGTTTCGCGCGTGCTGAACCACGATGAGACGCTTTCTGTCGGCAAGGAAACGAAAGATCGGATCTTCGCAGCCGCGAAAGAGCTGAATTATACCAAAACGAAAAAAAAGAAAAGCAGGGAAAAAATCCTGTTGCTGCAATGGTACACCCAAGAAGAAGAGTTGGATGACCTCTACTATCAAGGGATCCGTCTAGGGGCCGAAGAACGCGCCGAAGCTGAAGGGTATAATGTCGTGCGCGTTTTCCATGATGTGACATTCGATATCGAAAAGGACGTCATCGGCATTGTCGCAATCGGTAAGTTTGGAGAGCGTCAAGTCCAACGGCTGATGGATTTCGGGAAGCCGTTGTGCTTTATCGACTCGGATCAATTCAAATGGAAACAGGATTGCGTCATTGTCGATTTTGCATCTGCGATGGAACAAGTCATTGCTGAAATGGACAGAGGCGAGCATACCAAAATCGGCTTTTTGGAAGGCAAGGAACTGACGAACGACAAAGAAATGCTGGTCCGCGATTTGCGCTCGGAGCTGTTTCTTGCTGAACTGCGCAAGCGAGGCTGGTACCGGGATAAGTATCACCGCAGCGGGAGCTTCAGCACTACCTCGGGATACGAGATGATGAATCAGCTGCTCAACGAAAACCGGGAACAGCTTCCGACGTTCCTGTTTGCCGAAAACGATGCGATTGCGATAGGAGCCTTGCGTGCTTTGCAGGAAGCGGATATTGCGGTACCTGATCAAATTTCGGTAGTCGGATTCAACGACAGCAAGGTTGCCAAATACGTCTATCCGACTTTGTCGACCATCCGTGTCGATACACGCGAGATGGGCAACACAGGTGTATCCTTATTGCTGGACCGCATCGCCTATCCGCGGAAAATTGCAAAGAAGATCAGCTTGTCCACGGAATGGATCAAGCGCGCGTCGACAAAGTGATTTTGTCAAAGCTGGCCGCTAACCGGAACTCCGGAACTCCGGCGAGCGGAGGCTTCGCCGGAGTTCGGGCCATATTCTGCTTCTGTTCTCCGATGACGGCGGCTTCATCGGAGTTAAATCCGATTTTACCGGTGTTCTCCGGTGGGTGGAAGCCTCACCGGAGTTGAACACCGTTTCCGCCGTGCTCCTCCGGCCAGTGGCCAAAACAAGAAAGAAGAAGAGGCTGCCTCATGTGAGGTGGCCTCTTCCCGTTCCATCAAAAATGAATTTTATTTTTTCCAATCATCGATTTTATCATTTGCCTTGTCAACTAAATCATCGGCTTTGTCATGGAGATCTTCTTCGACTTCAGCTTTTTTTTGTATTGCTTCGCCGCGTGCTTGTTGGAGTTTACCTTCCAATTCTTTGCCTGAGTCATCCACCAAGTCGCCGTATTCTTCTTTGATTTTGCCGACCACTTTGTCCTTCATGCCTTTTGCTTTATCGCCCAAATTTGAATCCATGATGTCTCCTCCTTTTTGATGTCACACTTTTTGGTTACGCTTACTATAACCTATTTTAACTTATCTGGTATCAAAATCAAGCAATAACCCTTGATTCCGACTGGGGCATCCAGCGTCATTCGGAAAGTATTTGGAAGGATGGATGCTTTTTATCGCTTTGATTAAATGCTATACTAGATGAGCAGAATAATCAGTGAAAGGAGGCTATTATAGATGAAAACATTAGCCATTGAATCCTCAAACCAGACCATGAGTGCGGCTGTATGCGAAAATGGCCGCTTGCTCGCAGAGGTCACCACCAACGGAAATCTTCAGCACAGCACCCAGTTGATGCCCGCAGTCGATCATGTCATGCAGCTTGCCGGATGGAAGCCTGCCGATTTGGAACGCATCGCTGTCGCTAAGGGTCCGGGGTCGTACACAGGGGTCAGGATTGGAGCGACCATCGCTAAAACATTGGCATGGACATTGGCGATTCCGCTAGTGCCGGTTTCCAGTCTGAAAGTTATTGCCGGCAATTGTGAAGGGGCAGCGCAGAAGCTTGTCCCTATGATTGACGCACGCCGGGGCAACTGTTACACAGCTGTTTATCAATTCGAGGACAACTTGTTGGTGGAACGCATTGCCGACACGCATATAGCCAGTGAAGATTGGTTCCAGCGCTTATTGGCGGAAGAAGGCACCTATCTGTTCGTGGGAGAGGATGTCAGCAAATACCGCGAGCGTATCGTTGCTTTATTCAAGGAACGCGCTCTGTTTGCGGGAGAATCACAGGCTTTGCCGCGAGCGAGCGTTCTGGCGACACTTTCGGAATCCGGAACAGCGGAGGATCCGCACACCTTTGTGCCAGCCTATTTGAAAAATCCGGAAGCTGAAGAAAAATGGGAAGAACAGCATCAGAGTAATCGGAGGGAAGACTACGTTGAAAGAGTGGATTCATCGATTTAAATCCGTGTACAAGGAAATTCAAACCGATGTCCGGTCATACATCCTTTCCAAGTTCGTTTACAAGTGCGTTCCCTCCGAGGAGGAAACCTATCTGCTGCATAATCAGCTACCCGTCAGATTGATGATCGGCAAGAAACAGCATATTCCGGATATTCTCTATATCGAACGGATGAGCTACAATGGCGCGACCCCTTGGGGAAGGATAGCGTTGGAGAATGATATGCTGCAGAATCCCAAGTCGCTGTATTACGTTCTGTATGAAGGGCATTCGCCCATTGCTTTTTTGGGGGTCAGAGTGGATGGGAAAGATATCCATATCACTAATTTGGCGGTAGTTCCCGAATTCCAGCAGATCGGTGCGGCTACTTTGTTATTGCGGAGATTGAAGGATTTTGCGGACGAAAAAGAGGCCGCCAGCATCAGTCTGGAAGTGCGGATTTCAAACCATCGAGCGAAGGACTTGTACGCGAAAATGGGTTTTCTGCCGGAGCGGGTCAAGCAGCACTATTATCACGGCGATGGCGAAGACGCTTTGGAGATGGTATGGCCCTTATCGGGAAAACAATCGGAAGAAAAGGAAGATGTTCATGCAACGCACGTTTGAAATCTGCGACCTGAAGGCGGACGCAGGCAAGTTAGAGCAACATGCACAGGCTTTGTACGAACTTACATTACTGGCTAACGAGGGGCATTCCAGTTGGAAAGCTTCTTCTTTCCTTTCTGAACTCAAGGATAATCATTCCCTTTATACAGGCTGCATGGAAGAAAACAAGTTGGTGGGCTACATTTGCTGCATGGCGGTTGTGGATGAGGCTTCGATCAATAATTTTGCGGTATCGCCTGATCATCAGGAAAAAGGCATCGGAACAAAATTATTGCAGGAGATGATCGTCTTGCTGCGAACGAAGGGGATGGAGCGGCTTTGGCTTGAAGTCCGTGTCTCTAATGAGGCTGCCTACAACCTATACAAAAAAATAGGCTTTACAAAAATATTCAAAAGGAAAAATTATTATCAGAATCCGATAGAGGATGCCTACATCATGGAATTGGCGCTGACATCGGAAAAGAAAGAGGAGGCTGAAGGCTGATGACGGAAACAGATGTGACCATACTCGCGATTGAGAGCAGTTGCGATGAAACAAGTGTAGCTGTGGTGAAAAATGGAAATACGGTCCTTTCGAATGTTGTCGCTTCCCAGATCAAAAGCCATATGCGCTTTGGCGGGGTCGTGCCGGAAGTGGCGAGCCGTCATCATGTCGAGCAGATTACCCAGATCGTTGAAGCGGCATTGCATGAGGCCCAGGTCACTTTCGATGCAATCGATGCGGTTGCGGTAACGCATGGCCCAGGCTTGGTCGGCTCGTTGCTGATCGGCGTCAGTGCAGCGAAAGCATTGGCTTTTGCGCATCAGAAACCGCTCATTCCGGTCAACCATATGGCCGGCCATATCTATGCGAACCAGTTGGTGACGCCGATGCGCTACCCGTTGCTGTCATTGGTTGTCAGCGGGGGGCATACGGAATTGGTGTATATGGAAAAGGACGGCTCTTTCGACATCATCGGCGAAACGCGGGATGATGCGGCGGGAGAGGCTTACGACAAAATCGGCCGCATTTTGGGCTTGCCTTATCCTGGCGGCAAAAAAATGGATGAAATGGCTCACGAAGGCAAAGAAACGATGCATTTTCCACGCGCTATGATCAAAGAGGACAATTACGATTTCAGCTTCAGCGGTTTGAAAAGTTCCGTCATCAATACCGTCCACAATGCGCGCCAAAAAGGGGATGACATCAATCCTTACGACTTGGCTGCCAGTTTTCAGGCAAGTGTCGTGGAGGTTTTGGTGCATAAGACATTGCGCGCAGCCAAGGAAAAGAATATCAAGCAGCTGCTGCTGGCTGGCGGAGTCGCCGCCAACAGAGGCTTACGTGAGGCTTTGTCCGCAAAAATGGCACAAGAGCTTCCGGAAGTTGAGGTCGTCATTCCGCCGCTGTCGCTTTGCGGGGATAATGCGGCGATGATCGGGGCTGCTGCTTACACAGAATACCGACAGAAACATTTTGCTGGATACGATCTGAATGCACATCCCGGATTGGTTTTAGGAGAATAGGTAAAAAGAGAAGCGAGGCTGTATTTAGGAATTGCATTTATGTTCAGAAATAAGAGGCTGTCTTGTGATGAGATAGCCTCTTATTTGCGTTTGCGCCCACTTACCGGAGGAGTGCTTGTAAATTCGTCCCCAGCTCCGGTGAGCGGTCTGCTCACCGGAGCAAACCAGTAACAATCGGACTTAACTCCGATGAAGAGCTCTTCATCGGAGAACGGAAACGGAATGCGTCCTGAACTCCGGCGATGCCTTCGTTCGCCGGAGAAGAGCGCCGAGAGATCCCGTATCTGTCTGGTGTCCGCTAGCTGTAGCCTTCTAAATACCCGACCAGATATATGAATAAGGCTAAAAAATAAAAGAGGGACCGGCTCATTGTGGTATGCTACCTCTATATAGGACATTGAATTATTTCAAGTCTTATATAGGGGGTTTTTTTATGTCTAAAAGAGCTATGAAATTATCTGTCGAA
>NZ_QAOM01000030.1 GCF_003051085.1 Trichococcus patagoniensis
CCCCAAAAGAGAAAAATTCTCTTCTGGAGTTTGTGAATGTGGCTCCCTTATTTCAACAGATAAAATGTCTCATCAACACCATTTGACAGAGAGCCCAAACAAATAGCTTAGTCTACTTTCACGATCCAGCCTTCAGGCGCTTCTAAGTCGCCGAATTGGATGCCGGTCAGTTCTTCATACAATTTGCGCGTCACAGGTCCGACTTCTGTTTCCGAATTGAAGACGTGGAAATTGTCGCCGTATTGGATGCCGCCGATCGGAGAGATGACTGCGGCTGTACCGCAAGCGCCGGCTTCGCTGAACCCATCCAGCTTGTCGATGAAGACATCGCCTTCTTCGACTTCCATGCCCAAGTGGTGCTCAGCCAAATACAACAAGGAATATTTGGTGATGCTCGGCAAGATTGATGGTGATTTTGGAGTCACGAAACGGTTGTCCTTCGTGATGCCGAAGAAGTTTGCGGAGCCTACTTCTTCGATCTTCGTATGCGTTGCCGGATCAAGATAGATGCAGTCGCTGAAGTTGCGATCATGCGCTTCTTTACCAGGAAGCAAGCTGCTTGCGTAGTTTCCGCCAACCTTCGCTGCACCCGTACCGTGCGGAGCAGCACGATCGTAGTCGGACACGATGAAGTTAGTCGGCGTCAAGCCGCCTTTGAAGTAAGGGCCTACCGGCATCGCGAAGATGGAGAAGATATATTCGGTCGCAGGGCTGACGCCGATGTTGTCGCCGACACCCATCAAGTAAGGGCGCAGATAGAGCGTACTGCCAGTATTGTATGGCGGCACCCATTTTTCATTGGCTTTGACGACCGCTTTAGCCGCTTCGACAAATTTTTCCACCGGGAACTCAGGCATCAACAGGCGTTGGCAGCTGTTGATCATCCGCTTGGCATTTTCGTCCGGACGGAACAGGTTGATGCTGCCGTCTTTTGTGCGATACGCCTTCATCCCCTCGAAGCAGGATTGGCCGTAGTGCAGTACCGGAGAGCCTTCGCTGATGTGGACTTTGTTGTCGGTCGTCATTTCGCCGTCGTCCCATTTTCCGTCTTTCCAATAAGAAATGAAGCGGTAATCAGTCTTGATATAAGTGAACCCTAGATTTTCCCAATCGATGTTCAATGCTTTCTGTTCTGCTGTCTGTGTCATTTCTGTCATCCAAACCACTCCATATCTATATTATTTATCAGATTTAACGGTGAGAAAAGCTGAACGGGTTCGTTCAGCCCTGAAAGAAATTTAGGAAATCGTGCCGACTGAGCATCGTAGAGCGCAATATGCTGAGAGACTTCCTGCGTCAGCAGGTTAGTCGAACAGTATCCTTGGCTCGTAGAGACAAGGGGCTCTTTCCTAAAAAATTTCCGAAGGGCTTACCCGTGAAGCTAGCCAACTATTTTGATTGCATGAAACATTTTGCAAACCTGTGAAACACCAAAGGTGATGCACTGTTAGATTCAAAATTTTTTATACTTTTCAACTCTATAAAAAAAGAACGAGCCTATGTGATTAGGCTCATTCTTTAATGAGAGCCCCATGAAACGGAAAGAGGACTCTACTTGTAGTAAGTAAGAATCCGGGCTAAATCACTTTTAGAATGACTAGGGCATCGAATGAGAACGACGCTTTCTTTTTGTTTTGTAATGTGCACATTCCGCAAGTCGCATCCATTCTCATTCTCCCCCTTCTGTTTGTTAGATTATGATGTAATTCTATGCCTGTATCTAATGAATGTCAAATGCTTTTTTCATCATTTTGTAATAAAGAGACTTTAAGACAAACAGATAATCATTTCGGCAACCGGTACGATGCCGGGAAAGCTTGCTGGATCAAAGCAATGTCCTCTGCATCCAAACGGACTTCTGCGGCCTCGAGGTTCTCCAGCACTTGCTGCCGGTTGCGTGCACCGGGAATAACGGCATCGACGATGTCCTTGGACAGATAATAGGCCAGGACGACATTCTGCAGACCGGTATGGTGCTTCACGGCGAGCGGCCGGATCAGGTCCACGCGCTTCAGGATATCCAGATAGGTGTCGCCCTGGAACTGCGGACGCTGTTGTTGTTTCTCAGACAGGACTGAAGTTTCCGCGTACTTGCCGGCCAACAACCCTGACGCGAACGGGAAGTACGGGATGAAGGAGATGCCCTGTTCACGGCAATAAGGGAACAGCTTCTCTTCGGCCGACTGGTTCAGGAGATTGTATTCATCCTGGACAACATCGATGTAGCCGTTGGCGTTGCCTTCCTTCAGCTGCTCCAGATTGAAATTGGAAACGCCGATGGCACGGATCTTCCCTTGTTCCTTCAGGCGATGCAGCGCGCCGACAGCTTCGGCCTTCGGTGTCGCTTCATCCGGAAAATGGATGTAATAAAGGTCGATATGATCGGTATGCAGTCGTCTCAGGCTGTTTTCGACCTGCTCCGTCAGGAAAGCCGGATTATTGTTCAGGACGATGCCCGTTTCCGTCACCTGGTGCGCGCCTTTTGTGGCGATGACCACTTTATTGCGCAGGTTATGTTCCTTCAGCGTTTTGCCGATGATGGTTTCGGAAGTACCCATTCCATACATAAATGCTGTGTCAATGAAGTTAAGTCCTTTGTTGATCGCGCTCAGCAGTACCTCACCGCCGTATTCGGTGTTCGTTTCCGGATCGGCTGCGGCAATTTTGTTCGCCCCCAGCCCGATTGGATGGATCAGTAGGTCGGTTCTTCCCAATTTCACAAGTTCTGTCATTTCGTTTCCCCTTTCCTTACCCTGTACTTCATTCATTTATTTTTTGCCAAGATGGACCCGTTTGGACCAGAAGCCGCCGTGGATATATTTCGGATCGTATGAAACCATGAAAGCTTTCGGATCGATTTCCAATACTTTGTTCTGAAGATGGCGTTCGGCTTTTCGTGTCAGCAGGATTTCGAGCACAAGGCGCTCGCCGTCCCTACCGTTGGCTCTGTAGCTAGAAACGCCATAGCCGAGATCGCGCAGCTGATTAGGCATCGTGCTGCCCGCATCTTGGGTCATTACGGTGATCATCGTGTAGCCGAGCGCGAGCCAATCCTCAATTTTGATGCCGACACCGATGCCGGCGCCATAACCAAGCGCATAAGCCGCCAGATTAAGCGGATTGTCCAGACTGTTCATGACCAGCGACAGACCCAATACATAGATGACGATCTCCACCATGCTCAATAGGGGCGCCAAAACGCGGTAGCCTTTCATCGTCAGCATAAAGCGGATCGTGTTCAGCGTCACATAACTCAAATTGATCGCAAATATTTTCGCCAATAATGTAAAATCGAAAATCATCATCACTCCTCACTGTTTTCTAACGCCTATCCTTTTAGTATTGTGCAGGATGGCGGACGTATTCTCCGGTTACGATATCCATTTCCAACAATTCCCCGGTCGTTCCGTTGTAACGGTAAAAACCGACGGAGCTGGCTGTATCGGTGCCGTTTTCGCGGACGTTGATGGTGACTTCATTGCCCTCGACCGATTCCACGATGAACAAATACACATTGCTTTCGACATAGCCTGTCAATTGCGTGATTGTTTGTTTCGCCTCGGTGATCAACGTCGCCTCATCGGCGGTCTGGACAGTATCGGTTGTTGCGGAATCCGTCGTGGTGCTGCTTGCGGACGGCGTTTGTGCCTGCACGCTCTCAGCCGCTTCCAGACTGCTGGCTCTTGAAGCCGCTTGATTGCTTGCTTCGCTGGTCACCTGTGAATCCGATTGAACTTGCGACGTGCTTGTAGCCTCGGTAGCTGTCGTTTCTGTTGCCGGGCTTTGGCACGCGACAAGCAGCCATGCTGTGGACCCTAAAAGAAATGCGGATAATCTTTTCTTATGCATAATTTCCCCTCTTTCATCCAATATGTGATTCTATTGTACCTTTTTTGCCGGAAAAATGCTTTTCCCATCCATCATCTTAATTGAACCTTTACAATTTTATTGGATGGAGTGCAATATTGCGGCAGCTTATCTGGGTGGACAGATCCTGATTGCGGGCCGGAACTCCGGCCAAACAACCCTCACCGGAGAACGGAATCGTTATTCGCCCCCAAAACAAAAAGGCACCCCGCCAGGAGTGCCTTCACGTTTATTCATGGTATGCGTTTGTCGACTTGAAGCAACTTTCTAGCCCTTCAGCCCTTCCTTTTTCAGGATCAGGTCGTAGCATTCGATCCCTTTCAGCAGAACCTTCTCGTCGAAGTTGAAGCGGCTGCTGTGGAGCGGGTGCGTCCAGCCCATGTCGGGACGGCCGGTCCCCAGTAGGATGAAGGCACCGCGGATGCTTTCTTGGTAGAAAGCGAAGTCCTCGGCCAGCATCAATGGTTTGACTACTTCGTAGGCATCGGCCGGCAGCGCGTCCATCAACGTGCTAATCATTTCCGCATCGTTGGTGACTTCCGGATAGAAATCGCGGATATCCAACCTGCAGAGGACACCGCTCATGCGCTCGATGCCTGCACAGATGTCGGCAAGGCGTTCCTTGATGGATGAATAGACCGCCTTATCGTAGCTCCGGATCGTCCCGGTCATCTCGGCTTTTCCGGCCACGATATTCCGGGCTTCCCCGGCATGCAACGTACCGATGTTCACGACAGCCGGCTGCAACGGATCGAGATCGCGGGCCAGAATGTTCTGGACCGAGAGAAGGATCTGCGCGGCGGCGATCAAGGCATCCTTGCCGAAGTGCGGCTGCCCGGCATGCGAGCTGACGCCCTCAAGCGTGATGTCGAATTCGCCGTTGCGCGCCATCAAAGGTCCCTTTGCCAAACCCAGAATGCCTTCAGGCAGACTCGGATACAGGTGGTAGCCATAGATCTTTTCGACCTGCAGTTCCTGCAGGATGCCGGAATCCATGATCCATTTCGCGCCGCCCGGTCCTTCTTCGGCCGGTTGGAAAACCAAAACGACGGATTTCTCCAGAATCGGCAGGGACTTCAGGTATTTCGCGAAACCTAACAATAAGGCCATGTGCCCATCGTGTCCGCACGCATGCATTTTGCCCGGGTGAAGGGAAGCGAAATCCGCTCCTGTTTGCTCGGTTACCTCAAGGGCGTCCATATCCGCACGGAAAGCGACCGCTTCCGGGGACTTGCCCTCCAGGACGGCTACCCAACCCGTTTCGGCTGTACTGATCGGTTCATACCCGAACGACACCAGCTTTTGGCGGACGTATTCCGAAGTCAACGGCAGATCGAAGCCGATCTCCGGAATCTGGTGGAGCTCCCTTCGGATCGTCTTCACTGTATCGTATAATTCTACAATCTGCATGCTGTTCACCTGGTCCCTCTACATGTATTTATTAGTCTCTTAAGTCAGCCAATAATTGGGTTTTTTCGCTTGTCTGAGCGTCCTTCATCTTCACGATTTTAGCAGGGGATCCCGCAACAACCGCGTTAGCCGGTACGTCTTCCAATACGATTGCGCCAGCTGCGACAACAGCGCCTTCGCCGATGTGCACGCCTTCGATGATGACAGCGTTCGCGCCGACCAAAACACCGTCTTCGATGATGACTGGTGATTTCGAAGGTGGCTCAAGAACGCCGGCAACCACTGCGCCTGCTCCGATGTGGCAGTTTTTGCCGATCATACCGCGTGCGCCGACTACCGCGCCCATGTCGATCATTGTACCTTCGCCGATGATTGCGCCTATGTTGATGACCGCACCCATCATGATGACGGCACTCTTGCCGATCGTCACGTGATCACGGATGAATGAACCTGGCTCGATGCGTGCTTCGATTTTGGTAGTGTCCAACAATGGAATCGCGGAATTGCGTCTGTCGTATTCCATGACATGATCTTTGATCTTAGCTTTGTTTTCTTCCAAGAAAGGATAGATCGCTGCAGCGTCGCCGAAGACTGTGTAGCTGTCTCCACTTCCGAAGAACTTCAAGCCTTCGTAGGCAGGATTCTCGAAATCCCCTTTGATGTATAGTTTTATAGGTGTTTGCTTTTCGGCAGCTTTGATGTAAGCCGCGATTTCGTAAGCATCTGTCAATAATAGTTCGCTCATTTGATGTTTCCTCCCGATCATTTTTTCTGTTCCAACATGCCCATTATAGCATGCCAGCCTGTGTTTGCCCTATGCGGCGGGCAGCCGTTTGTTGCTGAAATGCAAAAAAAATAGCGGTAAGCGAGTGCTTACGGCTACGGAGACCTGCATTCGCCCAACCAAGCTAAAGCGCAATCCACTGTCATCGGGCAACGACAATGGAACAGCCCCACATTTGTTCAACCTGGGTCCAGCATTCGCATGCTTCGGCGACCGTCCCTTTCCCTTGCGGTACTCTTGACCAGCCGCGACCTCTTTTTGCTTGGAGATTCATTTATTTTTCTAATCGTACACTTATCCGGCAAACCTGTCAACCGCTCAATGGCAGAAGCTGGATTTCGCTTGGTTTTTAAGTGTTTCGGGGTTGAATGGCTTGCTGCAGGCTGGCCTCCGGATCGGAAAGCGCCGGGAAGGATCGGCCATTCGCATGTGAAAACGCTCATCAAACTCGCGGATTTCTAATTTTCACCCAAGAGCAGGCAACTTGGCATAGAAATACGCCTGCAATCGTGTTATGTTATTTTCATGAGATTAGTCGTCAGCAATCGGTTGGCGCACGTTCGACTATACATTGATTAAGGATATTTCATCCGGAGGAGACTATTATGAGCAGAGAAACAAACCGTTTTGTGAAGCAACTGAAAGGATCGCCCATCCGCAACTTCGACGCCGCCATCAGTGATGTGAAGGATCTGATTCGTTTCACGATGGGTGAGCCTGATTTCGATACGCCTGATTTCATCAAAGCGGCGGCCGCAGAGGCTTTGAACCAGAACCAAACGCATTATGCCCCTTCCGCCGGCGTGCTCGAGACACGCAAGGAAATCTCAAAGTTCATGGAGCGGAAATACGGGTTGCATTACAACGCGGAGACCGACATCATCGTGACGGTCGGCGCGACGGAAGCGATCACCGCGTCGATGTTCGCGCTGATGAACCCGGGCGACAAGGTGATCATCCAATCGCCGGCTTTCCCGCAGTATGAATACGTTACGCATTTGGCGGGTGGCCAGAGCGTCAAAATCGACACATCCGAGACGGGTTTCCTGATCACACCGGAGGACCTGACGGCAGCTTTGGATGCGAATCCGGAAACGAAGATGGTCGTGCTTACCTATCCGAACAACCCGACCGGCGCCACTTATACGCAGGCGGAAGTCGAAGCCTTGGCCGCGGTAATCAAGAAGTATGACGTGTTTGTCCTCAGCGATGAAATCTACAGCGAACTGACCTACGATGGCAGCCATACGTCCATCGCCAAATACATCCCTGAGCAGTCGATCGTCATCAACGGCACTTCGAAAAGCTATGCGATGACCGGTTGGCGCGTCGGCTTTGTCGCTGCCCAAGCGGACTTGATCCGCGAAATCCTGAAATACCACCAAAGTCTGGTCACTTGCGGCTCCACGCCTGCCCAGACGGCGGCTGGTGTTGCTTTCCGCGACGGTGATGAAGCGACTGCCACGATGAAAGCTGCCTACCTCAAACGCCGGGACATCCTGTTGGAAGGATTGACTGCTGCCGGGCTGAAGATGAACAATCCGGACGGCGCCTTCTACCTGTTCCCGCGCATTCCGGAGCAGTATGGTAACGACGATTGGAATTTCTGCATCGACTTGGCACGCAAAGCCGGTGTCGGAGTCATCCCCGGATCGGCTTTCGGCGAATCCGGAGTGGGCTATTTCCGCATGAGCTACGCCGCCAGCGACGAGAACGTCATCGAAGGATGCCGACGGATCGTTGCGTTTCTGGAAGAATTGAATGCGAAATAAGTGAATGACTGTTTAACCGCACAATCAGGCGATTGTGCGGTTTTTCTGTTGGCTTTTGGTTGTTGGTTGTTGGCCGGAGTTCCGGCCCGCATTTTGGTATCAGCTCCGATGGCCGGCAGCTTCCTCGGAGTTGTGGCCAACTTCTGGTTGTTTCCTCCGGGGAGGGCGGACTCGTCGGAGATGAGGTCGAGATTCTTGATGGTTCCTCCGGCCAACGCCCCCTTCACCGGAGGAACAGCCACTCCGCCCACCACAACGCAAAAAGAAGCACGCACCGACAGCAATCCGGCGCGCACTTCGCTTATTTTATCTCATTTTTATCTGGCTTACTCAGCAACCATCGCTTCGGCTTCCATCTCGCGGATCGATTCAGCGACCTTCACCATCATCGAGCATTCCACACGTTTGCGGAACAGGTCGCAGCTGAATTCATAATTGCCTTTCAATGAACCGGTCGCATGCAGGGAGTTGGCAGGGCAGCCGCCGCTGCAATACAATTTCGCCCAGCAATCTTGGCATTCCGGTTTGGAATAGCAGTTGACTTCCTTGAATTGGCCTTGCAGTTCCGGTTTGGTCACGCCATCCCAGATGTTACCCAAGCTGAACTCTTCATCACCCACGAATTGGTGGCAAGGGAATATTTCGCCCCAAGGAGTGACCGCCATGTATTCCGTTCCTGATCCGCAGCCGGAGATGCGTTTCTGGATGCACGGGCCTTCGGAAAGATCCAGCATGTAATGGTAGAAAGTGAAGTCGTTGCCCTCTTCGCCGCGCTTCAGCATTTCCTCAGCCAAGATTTCATACTGTCTGTACAGATCCGGAAGATGTTTCTCCGTCAAAGCGTAAGGTTCGGAAGGATCGCAGATGACCGGTTCCATCGACAGTTTGTCGAATCCGAGATTAGCGACGTGAAAAATATCGTTTGTGAAATCGACATTATTGCCTGTGTAGGTGCCGCGAACGTAGTATTCCTTGTCGCCGCGCCCTTCCACAAATTTCTGGAATTTCGGTAAAATGTAGTCATAACTGCCTTTTCCGTTGACTGTACGGCGCAGACGGTCATGGATTTCCTTACGTCCGTCCAAACTCAAAACGACATTGTACATCTCTTTGTTCAGGAATTCATTGATTTCATCGTTCAAAAGCATTCCGTTTGTTGTGAAAGTGAAACGGAAAGTCTTGTTGGACTCCTCTTCCTTGCTGCGTGCGTACTCGACGATCTGCTTCACGACGCGCCAAGCCATCAACGGCTCGCCGCCGAAGAAGTCGACGTCCAGATTGCGGTGGAAACCGGAATTTTCAAGCAGGAAATCGATCGCTTGCTTCCCGACTTCAAATTTCATAATCGCTCGGTCGCCATTGTACTTGCCTTGGCTGGCGAAACAGTAATCGCAAGTCAGGTTGCAAGTATGCGCCACGTTCAGGCATAAAGCTTTAACGAATGTTTGGCGGTTCTTCAAATCGATGGAAAGGTCTTGGTACAAGTCTTCCGTGAACAATTCCCCATTGGCTTTCAATTCTTCGACATCCGACAGCGTATCACGGATTTCCGTTTCGTTGATTTCCGGGTCGTTCGCATATTGTTCCAGCATCATCGTAACGATCGCTTCGGCAGGCGTTGCTTCGTACAGCGCGATGATGTCGAAAGCAAGGTCGTCCACGACATGCACGGCACCGCTGTAGGTATCCATTACGATATTGTATCCGTTCAGTTTATATTGATGAATCATTTCGGTTTCATACTCCTTTTTTTCCATAAAATTGCCGCCCAACTGGAATCAGTCGGGCGGACTCTTTTTTACTTAGCTGCTTGTCTAGGGTTCACACAGCTTTGGTTAGCGATTCCGCAAGAAGTTTTGCATGCGGATTGGCAAGATGTTTGGCATGCTCCGCAGCCGCCATGTTTGGCAGTATCCTTCAGGTTGCGGGTGCTTAATGTTACGATTCTTTTCATAACGACATCTCCTCTGAAATAGGTTAAGGAAGCATATTGCTTGACAGAAAAATGCTCCCTTTGTGAATTATTTTACCAACAAATTGTTAGTCCGTCAATCTACCGACCTATCAGCATAGTGACCGTTTTTATAAAAATCGTGATTCATCCAATAACTATCAAAATGTAAGTTAATGAGCAAGGCTTCCGTGATGTATAATTCGGATATTTTTTGGAAGCCCATCGGCATCGCTGTAGACCTTTGTCCCCTTTTCCAAAAGCGCATGGATTTGGCGGATAAACCCATTACTGATCCGTTCCCCAGGCACCAGCAACGGTATACCTGGCGGGTAGGCCCAGACGTATTCGGCTGCCGTTTGCCCTATCGCGTTTTCAATCGGGCAATCTACTTTTTCCGATTCCAAGGCCTGCCAGATTTCGCATTGCTTTTCGGGTAAGGAGAAAAGCAACGTTCCGTTGTACAGTGTGTGCCCTCCAGACTTAGAGTCGAGCGTGCCGTCGATGGCCAACAGAGCATCTGCCAAAGCATCCATAGCGGCGGCCGTATCACAGACGCTGGTCATAGCCAACGCATGATCGCCGTAAGCCATCTCCATTTCGATATGGTATTCGCTCCGCAACATTTCGGAAAATTTCTGTCCGCTCAAGCCGGTTCCTTGCGCAGAAATCAGGATTTTGCCTTGGTCGAAGGCGAAAAATGTTGGGTGCATCGCCGGATTGTCTTTGCCATGGCAAAGCACCTTCAGATGCTGGAGTTGTTTCATTTTTTCCGAAAATTCATTTAATCTATTATTGTAACTTTCGAATAAGTGCCCGCCTTCATCCCGCAGCAAACGGAAACAACGGTCGATCGAAGCCATCAGCACATAGGACGGCGAGCTGCTTTCGAAGATGGCGAGTTGCCGGGCCATTTCTTCCGGCCGGATCAGGTCGCCATTCAGATGGGCCAATGACGTCATCGTCAACGAAGGCAAGGTCTTATGCAAACTCTGGATGACGATATCGGCGCCAAGGGTGATCGCGCTGGCCGGGAAATGTTCCGAGAAGTTGAAGTGCGAACCGTGCGCCTCATCGACCAGCAACGGGATGCTTCGCTCATGACAGATTCCCGCAATCGCCGCGATGTCGCTGACTACCCCTTCATATGTCGGCGAAGTCAAAATGACCAGCTGCGTATCCGGGTGCTGTTTTAGTGTATCAGCGATGCTTGCCGTCGAAACGCCACCGTGGATGCCGAAAGTTTCATCCATTTCCGGCATCAGATAGACGGACTCCAACCCGAAAAGTTCGATCGCATGGTAGACCGATTTGTGGCAATTGCGTGCGACCGCAATCTTGCCTCCGCGTCTCGTTGCGGTGCGGATCCCCGCCAGGATGCCGCAGGTGCTGCCGTTCACGAGATAATGCGAGCGCTTAGTGCCGTAGAAGTCTGCGATTTCTTGCATATATTCCTTGAGGATGCCGCTCGCGCCGTGCAGATTGTCGAAGCCGTCTATCTCCGTGATGTCGATATTGTACGGCAAGTCCGTTCCCAAAAGTTCGGTGTTGCGCTTGTGCCCCGGCATGTGCATCGGGATGCTGTTTGAAGCCGCATGGGCTTTCAGTCTGTCCAACAAAGAAGCTTGCGTTGTATGTTTGTCCATAAGTGTGTCCTTTTCTGGATGATATATGTTTGCCTTCATTATACCAGAGGAAAAAAGCATCCAAACGTAAAAAAATGCCCGTTCTCCCTCTTTATCGTGAGAACAGGCATTTTTCAATGTATTTATTTACCCAGCTTCACACGGAACAAGCCACCCGCCAGCTCCTCTTCCGTCTCGCCGTCTTTCGCAGTCGTGATGTACAGATACTCCAGATCCTTGCCGCCCAGACAGCAGGACGTCGCATTCTTCACCGGCATCAGGATTTCTTCCAGCTTTTTACCGGTCGCTGGGTCCCATTTACAGACTTTGCCGCCGCCGTATTGCGCCACCCAGATCATGCCGTCCTGACCTACGCACATGCCGTCCGGATTGCTGCCGTCGGTAATCTCGACAACGTATTTCTTAAAGGTCGCTTCACCCGTTTTTGTATCATAAGCATAACGGCCCACTTTTTTGGTCGGCGTATCGATGAAATAGAGCGTCTTTCCATCCGATGACCATCCCATACCGTTGGCCAACGTGAGGCCATCCAAAACCGTTCGGACCGTCCCGTCTTTTTCGATGGCGTACAAGGCAGCTTCTCCTTCATAGGTGTCTTTATAGCCCATCGTCCCAACAAGCAGCCGACCTTCTGGATCCAACTTCCCGTCGTTGTAGCGCATCCGTTCATCCTCGTGAGCCTTTGCCACCAGTCGCTTTTCCTTCGTCCGCGGATCAATCCGGAAAATACCGCTCCTTTCGGCTTCCAGAATCATCCCCTCCTGATCGAGCACGGCGCAGCCGACCGGTCCGTCGGTCAAATAGGTCCGCACCTCACCGGTCTCCGGATTGATAGCATAAATCATACTGTCTTCGATCGAAACGCAATAAAGCAAGTTGTTCTCCGCATCCCAGTGCGGCCCTTCCAACAATGTCGAACCCGCATAGAAAACCAGTTCCGGTCTTCTCACCTTAGTCTTTTCGGCTTTCTTTTGCATGTTTCTCCACCTCATATTCGTGTGTCATTTCCACATCAAGTATATAACAACAAAAAACGCATTCCAATTGATACGATTTTTTGGAAAGTTTGGGTTGTTCAAATGCCGCTGTTTTTTTGTTCTGCTATGAAAAATGCTATACTTTAGGTGACTGTTCGAAGAAAGTAATTCGTCTGAACACATCTCGACTAAAGGAGAATGGCCATGGAAGAACGCAATACGCTTCTGATCAATCAGAGCACCATCAGGGAATTATTGGATATTGCGGATTTCAACAATCTCGTGCACCAAACATTTCAGGGACTCGGTGACGGCACTGTCATCAACCCTACAAAATTGACGCTGGATCTGGGTGAAACTGGCGGTTACCCGCCGTACGAAGGGTTCATGAACGCAATGCCGGCCTACATCGGCTCACAGGATATCGCCGGCTTGAAATGGGTCGGAGGATTTTTGGGCGAGCGCAAAACTGCAGGACTGCCTTATATCACCGGAATGATTTTGTTGATCAATCCGCATCTCGGTACTTTCACTGCTGCACTTGAAGGCGCTTATATCACCAATATGCGCACCGGGGCTCAGACCGCAAACGCATTGCGGTATTTGCTCAAGAAACCGAGCGTCACGATCGGCCTTTACGGAGCCGGGATGCAAGCCAGCACCAATATCCGGGCAATCGCGGATCTGTTCGACATCACCGAATTGATCGTCTGGAACCACAGACGGAGCACAGCGGAAGCATTTGCCGAAAAAATGCAGGAACATGTCAAAGGCAACATCCGCATCGTCGAGGATCCCTGGGAAGCCAGTCAAGCCGAGGTCCTCATTACCGTTACGCCAGCGCAGACTCCCCTCATCAAAGCGGAATGGATCAAAAAAGGCACCATCATCTTTCCGTTGGGATCTTTCCAGGAAATCGAGGATGAACTCATCCTGAAGGCGGACAAGATCATCGTTGATCACGTGGAGCAGGCTCTCCATCGCGGTGCTTTGAAGAAACTGACGGGTGAAGGAAAACTGTCCGAAAAAAATATTTTTGCGACTCTGGGCGAATTGGCGATCGGAAAGAAAGAGGCAGGCGACCTTTCGCAGGACATCACCCTCTGCATTCCGATCGGCACCGGTGCGATGGATGTTGCGATTGCCGGGGAAGTTTACCGAAGAGCACTCGAAAAAGGAATGGGCTACGCCTTTGATTTTGAAGCATAACAATTAGGAACGAACAGGGGGATTTTGATGAATACCAACAATATCGATAAACAAAACAGCCACTTGGACTTGCAGGATCAATCGGTGCAGGATATTTTCGCGCTTTATCAGAATTACGCGGAAGTGCCTTACCTTTCCGAAAAACGCGATATGGAAGGTTGGCTCAATGCTGTGCAGATCGGTTCGGAACAGCTAGTCCCCAAACGCAACATGATCCGTTTTGAGGAAGATATTTTACCGGGTCATCTGATCCTGTTGTGGCGCATCCAATTCGGTACGTTCACGAACGAGAGCGGTTATCCAAAATATTTCGAATACAACTACGGCATCAATGGCCCTCAAGCGTTGCATGAGCTGATCGGAAAAGGCTATGCGGTTGAGCTGTCGGCGACCGCTTCATTGGATCACCTGAACGCAGCCAGCCTAAAAGCCATCCTGAAACATTACGAAGTGGCTGGATATTCCAAAATGAAGAAACCGGAGTTGATGGAGCTCGCCACACAGGAACTGAGTGAAGAACAACTGTCCGCACAGTTCGAACTGAGGGGATACCGCATAACTCCGGAAGGCGAAGCGATTCTATCAAAATATCCGGAAGTCGTCGACCGCCATCCGAAGAAGAAATACTGATGGAATAAAAAACAAGCGGCTGTCTCATAATTCAATGGGCCTCTTAGCGATTTATTGGTATGGATGATTGATCCTGGGTTCAAATTCGAAGCAAAATAACCCGCCAAAATGGGTTTGGCGGGTTATTTCGTGTTGTCTGTGGGCGTTTTTCCCCGCCAAATTGATGTTGGCGGGGAATCTTGTGTTGTCCGTGGACATTTTCCCCCGCCAAATGGGTGTTGGCGGGTTATTTTTCTTAACATAATAAAAAAAGGAGTTGCTACATCGGAGGACAGCTGGCTGAATGAGTTCGGATCTCCGGTGAACGCTGCCCCGACCGGAGATCGGACAACAAAAAATGCCGAAAAAAAGAACCTGATCCGAAGACCAGGTTCCTATAAGTTTAATTTTGAATTAAGCTTTGTTTACGTTTGTTGCTTGAGGTCCACGGTTACCTTCTTCGACGCTGAAAGTTACTGCTTGTCCTTCTTCTAAAGATTTGAAACCTTCAGATTGGATAGCTGAGAAATGTACGAATACATCGTCTCCGTTTTCGCGTTCGATGAAGCCAAAACCTTTGTCTGCGTTAAACCATTTTACTGTACCTTGTTCCATAATTGAAAATCCTCCTCGTGCTATTGCACATATATCATACATTGTTGCTAACGCTACGGATCGGAATTTTCGTGATGCAATTCGTTTCTCTAACCCAACAAAATGTTAAATTCATTGTATCATGTTTTATTCAATAATGCAAATCGAAATGGCAATTAAATTCGCAATACCGATACAAATATTTTTCCATCGCGCCATTCTGCAATTTTCCGTCAAAAAAAGAACCTGATCCGAAGATCAGATTCCTATAAGTTTAATTTGAATTAAGCTTTAGTAACGTTTGTTGCTTGAGGTCCACGGTTACCTTCTTCGACGCTGAAAGTTACTGCTTGTCCTTCTTCTAAAGATTTGAAACCTTCAGATTGGATAGCTGAGAAATGTACGAATACATCGTCTCCGTTTTCGCGTTCGATAAAACCAAAACCTTTTTCTGCGTTAAACCATTTAACTGTACCTTGTTCCATAATTGAAAATCCTCCTCGTGCGTTTTGCACTTTATGATACATTGTTGCTAACGTTACGAATCGGAATGTTTTAAACAATTCTTTTCTGCGCTTCACAAAATGTTAAAGTCATTGTACCATGGATTTTTTGATTGTGCAAGCCCTATCCTCTTTTCTTGAAGCGTCAAATTAAAAGTGTTATTTGAAAAACTAAATTCCAGTTGACCGATTCAAAATACGGAATTAACTTCTGCAAAGATGGGAGTGGAATTCACTCCTGCAAACAGCCTA
>NZ_QAOM01000031.1 GCF_003051085.1 Trichococcus patagoniensis
GATGGCAAGAAGGTCACACCTGTTCCCATCTCGAACACAGAAGTTAAGCTTCTTAGCGCCGATTGTAGTGAAGGGTTTCCCTTTGTGAGAGTAGGACGTTGCCGCGCTTTTTTTTTGAAATAAAACTTATATATCAGAATCACCATGTGCGGTGATGATGGCAAGAAGGTCACACCTGTTCCCATCTCGAACACAGAAGTTAAGCTTCTTAGCGCCGATTGTAGTGAAGGGTTTCCCTTTGTGAGAGTAGGACATTGCCGCGCATGTTTTTATATAAATAATCAGAAGGCTGTCGATGAAAGTGTCGATAGTCTTTTTTGTTTGCTTCTGGGCTTACCCGGTTTGAGTCGATTTATTATATAAAATCGAGGAACCGTGCTAAACTATGTTTAAAGATAGTTGTCAGAAGGTGAGGGAAATAAAGCATGGAAGATTTTGTTAAGACCAAAAATGGCTTCGCTTTGAATGATGAAAACGAATGTATGATAGCTGAAATTACTTACGCACCTTATGGCGAAGATAAAGTCATAGCCAACCATACTTATGTTGATTCCTCATTGAGAGGGCAAGGTGTCGCTGAGATGTTACTGGACCGCCTTGTTGAAGAAATGCGGGCTGAGGGCAAGAAAATTGTTCCGCGCTGCTCATATGTTGTGGCGATGTTCGATCGCAAACGCGAAAAGTATGCCGATATCAAGGCAGAAATATAAAACTGTTCTCTCTTATTTTAATATAGATGAGAGTAGCGGGTCGGAATTAGGGGAAGTAGTTCCGGCCCGCTATTTTTTTGTTGCCGAGAAATTCGGCAAAGTCAGTGCACCTGTTTACGATGGCGTTCAGCGGTGATCGGTTTTACCTATTGACAAGATTAAGAAATGATGATAATTTAATTATATTAGTGCAAGGCTTATCTGACAATAGAATGGGCAGCGATGAGAAGAGTAACTTTGGGAAGTACATAAAGAGAGCTCCTGATTTGGTGAAAGAGAGCGTACCGGAACAGAGTGAAGATGGTCTTGGAGCCTTTAATCGGGTGAATAATCAGCTCGATTACGTACGCAGGCGATATTCTGCAGAGTATAAAAGGGATATGCGATCACGCAATCACTTTATGTACTTTTTGAGGTAGGGATTGTGAAGTCCTTATAAAAATGGGTGGTAACGCGAAGCTTTCGTCCCATGGTCGCAAGACTGTGGTGAGGAGAGCTTTTTTGTGCATAAGCGAGCTGTTGAAGAGTCAAGAGGAACTGTTTAATTATAAAGGAGTGGAAAATATGCCGATCAAAGTATCGAAGGATTTGCCCGCCATCAAAGAGTTGGCCAAAGAGAATATTTTCGTCATGGACGAGCTGAGGGCAGTTACACAGGATATCCGTCCGTTAAAAATCATCATCGTGAATTTGATGCCTACAAAACAAGCCACGGAAACCCAGTTCATCCGTTTGCTTTCGAACACGTCCCTGCAGGTGGAAGTGACCTTATTGAGGATGGAAAGCTATGATTCCAAGCATGTTTCCGAGCAATACTTGGACTATTTCTACAAGACCTTTTCGGACATCAAGGATCAATACTTTGATGGCATGATCATTACGGGTGCGCCTGTGGAGAATCTTGCCTTTGAAGAGGTGGAATACTGGCCGGAATTGGTGTCCATCATGGAGTGGTCAGCCAGCCATGTTTTCTCAACGATGCACATCTGTTGGGGAGCCCAAGCGGGTCTGTATCATCACTACAATATCGAAAAGTACCCATTGAAGGAAAAACTGTTCGGTGTGTTCAAGCACAGGATCACCGACAGCAGAACGATGTTGCTCCGCGGTTTTGATGATGAGTTTTTCATGCCGCATTCCCGCCATACGGATGTCCGCAATGCGGATATAGAGGCCTGCAGCGAGCTTGAAATCCTGGCGACATCCGAAGAGGCAGGGGTCAGCGTTGTCCGCAGCAGGGACAACCGTTTCGTGTTTGTGACGGGTCATGCCGAATACGATTTTGATACGCTCGATAAGGAGTACAAGCGTGACGTCGCTTTGGATCGGCCCATCAATATCCCGATCAATTATTACCCTGATGACGATCCGAGCAAGCGTCCTGTGGTACGTTGGCGCGGTCATGCCAATATCCTCTTCGTGAATTGGCTGAATTACTTTGTTTATCAAGAAACGCCATATGATCTCCAGCGTATCCATGAATTAAGGAATAAGGCTGCTAAAGATTAAAAGTTTTGATGGAAGCTGTTGTTGTCGTGCTGACCTCTGCAAAAGGATTTCTATAGGTATGCAAAGAGGGCAATTTCAATTTGACGAAATTGTCCTCTTTACAAATCGATAAAATTTATTTATAATTATTTTGTTGTGGTTCATATATTGAGTGGATTCACAAATAAGCCGGCTTAGCTCAGTTGGTAGAGCATCGCACTCGTAACGCGGAGGTCACAGGTTCAAATCCTGCAGCCGGCATACTAATTCTAAACAGATACATCCGGTCTTTCATGACGGTTGATGTATCTGTTTTTTTATCCTCTTTTTTAGAAAAATTTCACGGTTGGAAAAGGGATTGCCTCTGCGGTACGTATCTATTAAGTGAAAGAACTAATAGAGGAGGCAATCAATTTGAAGGAAACAGAACAGCAGCATTTATTGGTCAATTTGGACAAGAAGAAAATGATGGACCCGGCGCGGCTAACTTGGGAAGGGGACAGCAGCGTTGAGGGTATGTCCCACACGCATCCGCAGTTGGGCAATCCTTTTCAATATGTGTTCTTCCAATTGCTGATGAAAGAATGGAAAGGCGACCGGATCGCCTTGGTTGTCGATTCCAAAGAAGTGAGAGAGTATTTGCTGAAGCAAGAGCACTATACGTTTTACCAAAGCTATACGAAAAAATTGCTGCGCAGGGTCCGGGAAGAAGCGGGAATCAGCGTTATCTCCATTGATCCGTCCGAAATCATCCGCTGGAAGAAGGCGTGGGATGGATTCATCAATCAGTTTGTGCTGATCAACTATGATTCGCACTTATTCATGACCATCGACACACGCTTGTTTAAGCGCACGAAAAATGTGATGCCTTATTTTGTGTTGGCGCAAGCGGAAGAGCGTACTGACGATAACGGAAGCTGGGCCGGAGATAGGATCGGGATTGAGCCAATCGACACGGCAACGTTCGACACGCATGATTATTTTGAAATGTTCCGGATGATCGGCGATAAATCAGCCTGCCAACTGGGCATCGAAGATTTTCATCGGAGGCACGGAGGATGAATCCCAACATACTTAAGAGGGGATCAATTACTCCGCTTCTGCCTTTTGGAGAAGATGGCTGACAGGGATAGCATCAAAACAAGCAGCGCGTTGAACAGCATGCCTATTTTTGAATACTCATTTTTTCAGGAGACGTTGCTGCGGCGGTAGGCCACGGATCGGGTCACGCGCATGACGTTTTCTTCGCCTGGGAAATGGACAGGATTGATTGGGCTGCGGCTGTACATCTCGAGTACATCCATGACGTCAGTAGACAATTCGCGGATATCGATCAGTCCGTACATGCGCGGCGGCAAGATGTAGATGGGTTTGTCTGGATTGGCGTTTTTCACCATCTTTTTGACGTCATAGGTCAAGTGCGGGCAGCAGACGACGATATCGAACCGGTCCATTTTTTCGTTGGCGATCATGAACGGCGAAAATTCGATTTCAAATTTATCTTCCAAGTGGTATTGTTGGATGTCTTTTTTTACTTTGGCCGCCAGTGCGCTGGATGAAAATCCGCCGCCGCAGCATAACAGGATATGGATCATGTGCGTTCCTCCGTTTCTTGATGACTCTATAATAGCACTCATTGGAAGCGCTTGAAACGTTTTTGTGTTTTTAAAGAATAGGCATATGGTATGATAAGGGAAACAAATGCGAACATGTATTTTCCTGAAAGGGGTTAGGGATATGCTGCAGGCATTACGGCTTACTTTTGAAGAAAAGCGGATGTGGATGACTTTGGGAGGCAGTGTACTCTTTGCGTTCGTGCTGGCGATCGGGGTCATTCTGCTCGACACGCGGTTGATCACGGCCTTGGATTATTTTCCGGTCTTTTTGCTGACGAGCGTCAACTTGGCCAAATCAATACTGAGCCTGTTGGCGGGGTCCCTTTTTTCGGTGGCAACCTTTACGTTTGCTACGATGCTGTCCGTCATTTCTTTCTACTCCTCCAACTTCAGTCCACGGACGGTGGAAAATTTTCTTTTGCACAAGACTTCAATGCAGACGCTGGGAATTTTTCTTGGAGGTTTCATTTACTGTCTTTCCTCCTTATTCTTTATGCGCAGTTCGGAAAATGAATACCTGGTCATTTCCGCGACAGTCGCTCTAGTTTATGCGCTAGCCTGTGTCGTCTACTTCATAAAGTTCGTCTATAATGTTTCGACGTCCGTACAATTGGAAAAACTGGTGGACAAAATCTACAAAGAGGCGGATACGATAGTCGATGAGACAATCGCATATTTTCAGGAGAAGCCGGTGTTTGACCATCTGCCTCAATTGGAGACTTTGCATCAGTACACGGTCCAAGCGGATAGGAATGGTTATGTGGAATACATCAACTTCGAACGCTTGGTGGAACTGAGCACAGAATTTGAGGGGATTACGGTATTGCACTTCAGGACCGGTGAATTCCTGTCCGTCAATGAACCGTTGGCCATTTTTTACACGAACCGGAAATTGGAGGACGAGCCGCGGCTGCAGGAAGTGCTGAACCGCAGCTTGACTTACGAAACGGAACCTTCCACGATGTTCGATCCGAATTTTGCCCGCAAAAAATTGGTTGAGATTGCGCTGCGGGCAGTTTCGCCGGGAATCAACGATCCGAATACGGCAATCCATATCCTGCATTACAAAGCCTTGTTGGATGTCAAATTTGCCCGTCTGCCGGGAAGATTTGTTTTGATGGGAGAGGAAAAGCAGGACTTCGATGAGGAAACATTGCGTTACAGCGGCTGCGTGTTCTATGACTTCAATAATTTCCCCAAAGACTTGTATGAGAGCTACTGGCAGCTGATTCATTATATGAAGATGGATATTTCAGGAGTGGTGGCCCTGTTTGACTCCTTGTTGACGGTCGCTTATGCTGCTCACCCGAAAAAGTTAAGCTATATAAAGGATTACAGCAATTACCTGTCCAATCTGACGAGTCCGAATTTCACGGAACGATTGGACCAACAAAACATCGATGAACGGCACCAGCACATTCTGGAGATCACCAAGGATGAACAAAATTAAAGAAGAGGAATCCGAGCGACTCGGGTTCCTCTTTTTTAGGCTCTCCGGGAAAAATAGTTCTGAGTCCTCTACTCCTTGTTCTTACCGGTTGAGCTGTTTTTGATTTGAAGAAAGGAAGCATAGGAATGATGCTTCGGCCGGATCGTTCCGGGATCAGCGAAGAAATCATCCGTCAGGGCGACGATGGGTCCGACCAGGCCTATCAAAGCAATCAGGTTCGGGATGGCCATCAGCCCATTCGACAAATCGGAAATCTCCCAGACGACATCCACGGTCGCGGTGGCTCCGTAGACGATGGATCCGATGAAAAGGATCCGATAGACAAGGATTGTGTTTTGGCCGGCGATATATTCGATCGCTTTTTCGGAATAATAATACCAGGCGATGATGGTCGCGAAGGCGAACAGGACGATGCCGATGGAAATGATGAATTCCCCGCCCGGGATGACGGCGCTGAAAGCTCGGTTGGACATCTCGGTGCCATCGATCGAGGCATCTTTCCAGGTTCCGCTGATGATGATCACCAGGGCAGTGATGGTACACATGATGATCGTATCAAAGAAAACTTCAAAAGCCCCCCAACAGCCTTGGCGCGCCGGATGGTCGGTATCGGCGGTGGAGTGGGCGATCGGGGCGCTGCCGAGTCCGGCTTCATTCGTGAAAACGCCACGGGCAACGCCGATCCGGGCCGCATACATCAAGGAAGCCCCCGCAAAGCCGCCGACAGCCGCCGTGCCGGTGAACGCATCTGCAACAATCATAGCGAGAGCAGAAGGGATCTGGCGCGCCTGCACAATCAGGATAAAAATGGCCGAGCCAGTGTAAATCAGCGACATGAAGGGAATCAATTTCTCCGCTACGCTCGCGATCCGTTTGATTCCGCCCACCACGACCAAGGCCACAAAAAGAGCCAAGAGCAGACCGCTTACCCACGTAGGGATTAATGCCGCATCCCTCAAGCTGCCGGCTACGGCATTTGCTTGGACGATGTTGCCGCCGCCGATCGAGGTAAAGGCCGTGAATATGCAGAAGAGATAAGCCAACTTGGGAAAGCCCAGGCCTTTGCTGATGTAATACATGGGGCCGCCCACATACTCGCCTTTCGCATTTTTTTCGCGGTAGGCGAGCGCGAGGGTGGTTTCCGCATACTTCGTGACCATTCCGAGGATGGCGGAGGTCCACATCCAAAAAATGGCGCCCGGACCGCCGACACTGATGGCCACAGCCACACCGACGATATTGCCGGTCCCGACCGTTCCGGCCAGAGCCGTGCAGACCGCCTGGAAGGGGGTGATTGTGCCGGCTTCGATTTCCTGCGGCCTCCGGAAAACAGTCTTCAGCGTGTTGGCCAGCACCGTTCCGAAGCGGGTGAAGATGACGGCTCTGGTCTTGACAGTCAGGTACAGCCCGGTCCCCAGCATCAGGACCAGCATGGGGAGTCCCCAGATAATCGTATCATTCAGCCATTTTACGATTTCCATCATGATTTCCTCCTTTGTCGGAGTACCGGAATGAACAATAAGTCAATTCAGCGGAAGGGTAGATTTATCATCTGCCTTTGTTTTTGCGCCCATACAGACTGCTGACGGTGAGCGAGGTTCCGACCAATCCCAAAATGATGATATAGCCGGCGATGAAGCCGGCCGAGATGTACCCGCTGAGCGTCAAGGCAAAAGCCGCCAATAAGTCAGCACCTTGGTAAGATAGTGAGCTGAAGGCCAAATAGGAAGCTTGCTTGTCTTCCGGCACGAGGTCGACTTTGCGGGCATTGATGTTCGGGGCGGAAGCCAGTTCGCCGATAGTAGCGAAAATCATCAGCGGAATCAGGATATAGATATTGTTCATGACGGCAATCAAACCATAGCTGACGACATAGATCACAAGGCCGTAAAGGATTGTCGCCTTTTCGGATCTCTTTTCAGTGAAGCGCGAGACCAAGAAAGTAAACCCGACGACAAGCAGCGTGTTGAGGACCTGCAGTAGACTGAGCATCCTGACGCCATCGATCGGAACCGTGAAGAGTGTCAGCGTTGCGAACTCCTTCGAAAGCCGGACGGCGGTGTAGGTCTTCAGCGAAAATTCGGCTGTGTTGAAAAGCGCCATGCCAAGGATCAAAAAGAGCCAACGGGTATCTTTCGCGGCGATGCTGTAGTTCGAAAATAGGTCCTTCAGTCTGTTATTATGCTGTTTCTGCGCAGTGGCATTCGTGTAGTCCAACTGGCTCCGAAACAACAAGGCCATCGCCAGTTGCGCTATCCCGGCCACCAGAAACAATTGGAACAGGAAGTGCTGAAAAAGGAACCCGCCGAGCGAAAATCCCAGCGCCATCGATAAATTGAAGGTCCAATATTGCCATTGGTAGGCTTGTTTCCGATTTTCGACGGTGGTACAGTCCATCAGTACGGCATCGTAAGCAGGCGAATACAGATTGAAGGAAATGCCGCAGACGAGGTAACCGAGAATCAACCATCCATCTGCCGAAAGCAGGCCTAAAAATCTGAGGGCGATCAAAAGCAAAGAGCCCCCATACAGACTCTGGAAAAGATACAGGATTTTCTTTCTTTGGAAATTATCCGCTAGATAGCCACCGACGATGCCGGCCAAGAAGCTGACGACCACATTGGTCATGACGAGCATGCCGGTCAGCTGCGCATTGAAGATGCCGGCCAGATAGATGACCAGGAACGGGATCGTGCAGGAATAGATCAAACTGTTTATGAAAGAACTGGCCAACGTCGATCGGATGTTCTTTGAGAATGTTGTTGCCATAAATCACCTGTCTTATAAAAGTTTCTATACATTGAAAGTATCACAGCTGCCATGATTTTTCCAGCCGGATCCGCCTGTAAGCGTAAGTCAGGTTTACTTTTAGCTGCTAAGAAAATCTTAATTTTCTTTTTATGGACAAAACGTCAGGAAGTGTTTATAATCGGTTAAGAAAATCCGACTTTTGTCCGAGGCAGGCACATAGCGTTTGCGTTATAGTGTAGAGGTATAAAAAGGAAGCGTTATCAACGTTTGCGATTCACGCAACCGATAAGATAAATTCACAGAAAATTTATGTTGGCCAGGTATAATCGGAAATAGGGCAGCACAAAAAAGGGATAAGAGGTGAAGAAGTGGAATTTGAGAACACCACCCATCAAGGGATTGCATGGAACCGCAGAATCGTCCAGTTTTTGACGGTAGTGGGAACAGTCGTGACACTCATCTTAGGCATTTGGATCTATCGGACAGGCTTCTTTGAAGCTGAAGGCAGTTTTAAAGCGTTGTTGGATGGAATGGGTATCTATGCTCCTCTCACTTTCTTGCTGATCCAAATTATCCAGGTCGTCTATCCCATCATTCCGGGCGGAGTGACAGTCGTGGTGGCTCCGCTGGTGTTTGGTCCATTGTGGGGATTCGCATACAGCTTCATCGGCGTGTTGATCGGTTCGATCATCAATTTCATTTTGGCCCGCAAATATGGGAAAACATTCGTAAGAGCATTCGTTTCGGAAGAAACCTACAGAAAATATTATGGTTGGCTGATAAAAGGGAATCGTTTCGAATGGCTGATGGCCTCAGCCTTTGCGCTTCCCGGCTTCCCGGATGATTTTCTCTGCATGGTGGCCGGTCTGACGAAAATATCCATGAAGCGTTTCCTGGTCATTTTTCTCTTGTTCAAGCCGATCACGCTGTACTTCTATGGCATCGGAGGAGCATCGATTGTGACTTGGGTGTTCCTGAATATGCCGACCCTCATCAAAGGGTGGCTTGCCATTCAACCGGTATTGCAGTGAAATCAAAATAAAAACGATGAGCCACGGGGCTCATCGTTTTTTGATACTTATTTTCTGCGGACCTTCATCAAGGCCTTTGCGATGAATGGCGCGATCAAGCCGGCTGCGACGGCTTCGCCGACTCCGTTGGTTGCGACGATGCCGGCCAACACCTTCAACAGGTTGGATGGATCCACATTCAGGGCTGTGGCGTATTCATTGCCATAGAAAAGGGCGATGAATCCTAGTACTAGCACTGTATTAGTCAAGGATCCCAAAACGGCCGCGATGACCATCCCGCGTTTTTCCTGTTTGCGTTTCAGGAAAGCATGGAAAACAAGTCCGGCCACAAGCCCTACCATGACACGCGGCACGACGGCGATAACCGGATTGGTCCAGAGCAGCAGATCCAACGGCGAAGCCGGTAGGGTGTAGGCCTTGACCATGCGCGCCAAGCCCCAGACAAGTCCGATCAGCATGCCATCCTTTGTGCTCAGGACGAAAGCGGCAACGATGACGGTGATGTGGATGATGGTCGGATTCAGCGGTGGAATGGGAATGTTGCCCAGGAAGGGAACGAATGTCTGGATGATGATGAACGCAGACAGAATGCCCAGAATGGCGATGCGGTACGTTTTATTTTTTTGTGGATTCATTAGTGCTCAACCTCTTTTGTGTTTGCATTTCGGCAAGCGCCGATATATAGGTATTCTACCAAATAGTTCCGAAAAAAAATAGCGGAAGCGGAAGTCCTTTTATTATGATACGCAATTATTTTATTTTAGGGAGAAAAAGGGTAAAATAGCAGTATAGAGCCAGAAAGGAAGCCGCCATGAAGAAAATTTTTATAGGTTTGATACGTGGTTACCAGAAAGTCATATCCCCGCTGTTCCCGCCTAGCTGCCGGTATTATCCGACCTGCTCGAACTATTCGGTCCAAGCCATCCAAAAACATGGCGCAATCAAGGGCAGCCTAATGGGAATCGCACGCATTCTCAGATGTCATCCTTTCGTCAAAGGCGGATACGATCCGGTGCCGGAACAATTCAGCATCCGCCGCAACAACGAAGACGAACATGAACACAGCCACCCAGAGCATGAACATTCCCATGAGCACTAAGATTTTCCAGATTTTCCCATTCCAACAATCAAAGGAGCGAGTAAAATGGATGAATTAAAGAAAATTTTCTTAGCAGGTGTCGGCATGACTTCCACTTCGATCGAGAAGGCTGAAAAGCTGATTAATGAGATGGTCGAAAAAGGGCGCGTTACGGTCCTGGAAGGAAAAGAACTGCAGACGGAGTTGACCCGCAAAGCCTCGGGCATCGTGCCGGCAACGAAAGCGGAGCTTGATAATCTGCCGTTCGCCAAAAAAGAAGACGTGCAGGCGCTGGAAGCCAAAATGGATGCGATCAACGCCAAACTGGATCAATTGTTGAGCAAATAAGCAATCGCAAAAGATGAAGGAGGGGTCAGGATGGCAAGAGACGAACGGCTGCATGAAATAGTCCGGATCCTGTCCTCTTACGGGCTTCAATTCCTTTATCATAATCAGGTGAAGCCAAGCCGAAAAGATCAAGATCCGGAGAACCTTCGTCTCGCTTTCGAGAAACTCGGGCCAAGCTTCATCAAAATCGGCCAGATCCTTTCCACGCGGATCGATATTCTCCCGCAGGCATTCGTCGAAGAACTGGCGCATCTGCAGGACAAAGCGCCGGCATTTCCGTTTGCGGAAGTCGAACGCATCTTTATGGAAGAAACCAAACTTTCATTAGGCGAAGCCTTCCTGTCCATCGATGAAAAACCGCTTGCCAGTGCATCGATTGCGCAGGTCCATCGGGCGGTTCTCCGGACAGGGGAAGAAGTAGTTGTGAAAGTGCAACGCCCGATCATCGATGATCTATTGATCCGGGACTTGGATATCCTGATCCGCCTCAGCAGAAAAATCCCGAAGGAATTGGTTGAGGTAATCGATCCCAAGGAAGCGTTGGAGCAAGTGAAGGCGAACACCTTGATCGAACTGGATTTCCGCAATGAAGCACAGCTCTTGCAGCGCTTCAGGGACCTCAACTCCAATATCGCTTGCATAGGCGTCCCGAAAATCTATTCCGGGCTTACTACGCGCAGGATACTGGTGGAAGAGTACATCGAAGGCACCAAAATCACCAACCGAGAACAGTTGGATTTGCTTGGCTATGATGCGGATGACATCAGCCGCAAACTGATGCTGGCGTATCTGAAACAAGTATTCCACGACGGCTTTTTCCACGGGGATCCGCATCCAGGCAACCTGATCATCAAAGAAGGCAAAATCTATTTCATCGATTTCGGCATCATGGGCAATCTTTCGGAGACAACGAAAAAATCGCTGAACGATATTCTTCAGGGATTGGCCTCGAAAGATCTGGATCGGATGGTGAAAGTCTGTCTGGAATTGGGGACACCGAAAGGACGGGTTGACAAGCGCAATCTGTATGCCGACGTCGAGATGCTTTTCGACATGTATCTTTCGAACAATATGCTGAACGTGAATCTGGGGACATTCATCACCGATTTCATCCGGATGTTCAAACGGCATAATATTGCCATTCCGAGCGATCTGACGATCCTCGCGAAGTCTTTGTCGATACTGGAAGGCGTTTTTTTGGAAATTTCCCCTGAGCTGAACCTGATTTCGATCGCGAAGGACTATCTGAAGGAAAGTTTTACGCTAACGACGCTGATGCAGAGGTTTTCTGCGGAAAAGTTGGCTTTGAGGGGGTATGCCTTCATCAAGGACAGCAGTGAAATCCCAAGCAGCCTGCTGGCCCTTCTGAAGCAGACGGCAAGCGGCAGGACCATGCTGCGGATCGATGTCGATCAGCTGGACGATAAGTGGAAGGACGTCAAAAAAATGTCCAATCGCGTCGTCATCTCCTTGATTGTTGCCGGCTTGTTGCTGTCATCCGCCATCATGTCCGGTACGCCGGGAGGGCAATTCCTGGGGCAAGCGGGCTTTGTGATTGCCGGGCTGTTCAGCATCTGGTTGCTGATTTCCATTTTCCGGTCGGGGAACCTATGAGTGCAGAAGTTTTTGCTTTTTTCAGAGTTTCCGCCGCATTAAAAACTGTTAAAAATTGAAATGAACCACTTGAAATTCAATTGCCGCTGGTATATTATATGTTGGTCAGCTTTTTAAGGAAAGCTCATGGAGGGATAGCGAAGTGGCTAAACGCGGCGGACTGTAAATCCGCTCTTTCGGGTTCGGCAGTTCGAATCTGCCTCCCTCCACCATTGGGCTATCGCCAAGCGGTAAGGCAACAGACTTTGACTCTGTCATTCGTTGGTTCGAATCCAGCTAGCCCAGTCATATGAGCTTATGAAGCTCATTGGAAACGAACGGTTTCTCTAAAGAGGCGTTCCCGAAATCATTTTTGATGATTTTGGGGCGTCTTTTTGCATTCTGCGGTTTGGATTTCTTCTTGTCCCAATAGAAAAGTTCATAATTTGGAAAAAAGTTTCATCCGGAAAACGTGATATGATGGATAAGGCGTATGTTCCAAAATAATAGACAATTATCGAAGAGAAAGCAGGGGAAATACAATGGCTAAATGCACAGATTGCAACGTTGATTTGATTGAAGGCTTAGGTTTGTATTCGCAAGGGGTTTATCTTGTTGAGTTGGCGAAGGAAATAACATTGAACGGACACACAAAAGCGGCTTTGGAAGCGGCTGTTTGCCAACAATGCGGCAAAGTATCGTTCTACTTGCCCGAAGAGCAGTTGGCGAAACTGATCGACTGATTCTTATGATTACAACCAAAAAACGGGGCTGTCCGCAGATGCGGCAGCCCCGTTTTTTGTGGTGCGCCCGTTGGCCGGAGGAGGCCAACGGAACGCGTGCTCTCCTCCGGTGAAGGTTTCGACCACCGGAGTTCACCGGTAACTATCGTCGGCAACTCCGATGAAGCCGTGCTTATCGGAGAACGCAAGATGAATGATGGCTGAACTCCGGCGAAGCCTCCGTTCACCGGAGCAGAGCATTGTGAACGCCAACAAGAAGGGGCTGTCCCAAAGTGGTATGCTACCTCTATATAGGACATTGAATTATTTCAAGTCTTATATAGGGGGTTTTTTTATGTCTAAAAGAGCTATGAAATTATCTGTCGAA
>NZ_QAOM01000032.1 GCF_003051085.1 Trichococcus patagoniensis
AAAAGAAGAAATAGTACTCATTTTTGAATGCAAAAAAACCACAAGTATGCCTGCTACATTAGCATTCTTGTGGTTTTTACTGTCAAAGACGAGATTATAGCATATCTGCCATGGAAATCATCCCATTTTTTTACATTATTCTCATTTATCTGTCATAACGTTTTCATTTATGTGACTTGATTTCGGAACAGAAAAAAGAAAGAGCAGATAGGATGCATCCCGTCTGCTCTCTCAATGAATGATTCAATTTATTTTGCTACTTTTTGTGTCTGGTCTTGTTTCCAAAGACCTAACATCAATGCTGAAACGGCTGTACCGATTGCTAAAGCCAATAAGAACATAAGCGGACGGTTAGCCAATGTGATTACGAACAAGCCACCATGTGGTGCAGGAATCGAAACAGCCCATAGCTGCGTCAAACCACCCGCAATCGCTGAACCAACGATGGATGAGCCGATGACGCGCATCGGATCTGCTGCAGCGAATGGAATCGCACCTTCAGTGATGAAGGATAGGCCCAACAAGATATTGGAAAGTCCGGATTTTTGTTCGATATCCGTAAATTTGTTTTTGAAGATCAAGGTTGCGATACCGATTGCCAATGGAGGAATCATCCCACCAGCCATTACAGCTGCCATTAAGCTGCCATCACCAGTATCCGTGAAGATACCGATTGAGAAGGCATAAGCTGCTTTGTTGAATGGACCACCCATATCGATTGCCATCATACCGCCAAGAACAGCACCCAACAGGACTGCATTACCGGTACCCAAGTTTTCCAGGAAGGTGATCATAGCTGTATTGATTGTGGAGAAGACAGGACCTACCAAGAAGTACATCAACAAGCCAGTGATCAAGAGACCGAACACAGGGTACAAGAGAATTGTCTTCATGCCATCCAAGGTACGAGGCAATCCTTTAAAGGCTTTCTTCAGATAAACCATGATGTAACCGGCCAAGAAACCAGCAATCAACCCGCCCAAGAATCCGGCATTTGCTTGCACAGCCAAGTAACCGCCCGCCATACCTGGGAGCAATCCCGGACGATCTGCGATACTCATTGCGATGTAACCGGCCAAAATTGGAATCAGGAAGCTGAATGCGGCTCCACCAATTGCCATGAAGGAAATGAACAACGGGCTATCTGCACCGAATGACGTTTCGAACAGGAAGGAAATCGCAATCAGGATACCACCACCGACAACAAACGGCAACATGTGTGAAATACCGTTCATCAAGTCTTTGTAGACTCTTCCGATGATTGAAGGCTTCTCATCGCTTTCGCTTACAGCAAAGGTATCGCCTTCTACATTGAGGATCGGCGCTTCTTGACGCATTGCTTTTGTGATCAATTCTTCAGCTTTATTGATGCCATCGCTAACCGGTCTTTGAAGAACGTGTTTACCATTGAAGCGCGCCATTTCAACTTTTTTGTCAGCTGCCACGATGACGCCATCGGCACGGCGGATTTCGTCGGCTGTCAAGGCGTTCTTGACGCCATCCGAGCCGTTCGTTTCAACGCGGATATCAACGCCCATTTTTTCAGCCATCAATTTCAATGAATCTTCAGCCATATACGTGTGCGCAATCCCTGTAGGACAAGCTGTAACAGCGATGACGAAAGGTCTCTTCGTTTCGGTTGCTGCTACTGGAGCTGCCTTCGCTGCTGCTTCAGCTTGCTCTTTAGCTTCGCGTGCAGCTTCTGCTGCCGCAAATAATCCTTGCACTTCTTCTGGAGTCTGAGCTTTTTTCAATGATGCAGTGAAATCAGGATTGATGAGTAAACGGGATAATGACGCCAAAACTTCCAGATGAACATTATTTGCGCCTTCCGGAGCCGCGATCATGAAGAACAGATGTGCTGGTTGACCATCCAATGATGCATAGTCCACACCGGCTGTACTTTTTGCAAAAACGACAGCGGGTTTGATGACCGCTTTATTTTTGGCATGCGGCATTGCGATGCCATCGCCCAAACCAGTGGACGTTTGTGATTCGCGCTTCATGATGCCCTCTTTGTAAACCGCAACATCATTGATGATGCCATTAGTGGAAAGACCTGCAATCATTTCATCGATAACGCCCTCTTTGGTTGTTGCGTGCAAATCCATAATCATCAATTCTTTTAGTAAGATATCATTGATTTTCATATTAATAAGTTCTCCTTCCTATAGCTGACTGATAGTGACTTGTTTGACTAAGGCATCGATTTCTTCACGGTTGGCTAAATCGTCTGCAAAAGCTGTTGCGCTTCCGCAAGCGATACTGACTTTGAATGCTTCCAATGGGTCATGTGTTTTCGTATACGTACCTACAAAACCGGCTATCATCGAATCCCCGGAACCAACTGAATTTCGGAGGTTTCCTTTTGGTACCGTTCCATGATAGACACCTTCCGGCGTGAACAGGATAGCCCCTTTTGCAGCCATTGAGATGATTGCAAATTGCGCTCCTGATTCAAGCAATTTTTTGCCGTATGGCAGGATATCCTCATCCGTTTCGAAAGTTGTATCGAATAATTCCGCTAATTCGTGGTGGTTCGGTTTAACCAACAACGGATGGTACGGCAAGGCATTTTTCAATTCTTCCCCGGTCGTATCGATCAGGAATGTTACCCCTTTATCCGTCAATCTGCGGATGATGGTCTGGTAATAATCAGCAGGCAGGCTTGCTGGCTTGCTTCCCGCCAAGACTACGATGTCATTTTCCGGATCAAGCGTGTCGAATTGTTTCAGGAATTCTTCGGCGACTGCAGGTTCGATATGCGGACCGGGACCGTTCATTTCCGTCTCCACTCCTGATTTGATTTTGACATTGATGCGGGTCGCTTCATCCACATGCGTGAAATGCGTTTTGCTTTTTTCCGCTTCCAACCAGTCTTCGATGTATTTTCCGGTGAAACCTCCAAGGAAGCCTAATGCGGTGTTTTCCACTTCCAGTTCATTCAGAATGCGGGAAACGTTGATGCCTTTGCCACCCGGCAGTTTGAAATCCTGTTGGATACGGTTCACTTCACCCAACTCGATAGCGGGCAAATGGACGATGTAATCGATGGATGGATTTAATGTTACTGTATAGATCATTATTCAGCCTCCAAAATAGTTGTACTGTCTTTCAGGTTACGTTTGATTTCCGACGGGACATTGTAACTGATGATGCTGCAATCCTCAATGTCGCAGACCTTCACGAAGCTGACTTGTTTGAACTTCGAAGCATCCGCTATGACATAGCTTTGTGCTGCATTCTCGATGGCTATCCGCTTGATGGCCGCTTCTTCGGTATCCGGCGTCGTGAAGCCATATTGCTTGTCGATGCCGTTGATGCCGAGAAAAGCTTTGCTGAAACGGTAATTTCTCATTTGCATTTGGCTGACTGGTCCGATGACTGCTTTTGTCTCCATCTTGATTTTGCCGCCGATAAGGATCGTCTCGATTTGCATATCCGATAATAAGCTGGCATGCGGGACGCCATTTGTGACGACGAGGATGCTCTTGCCTTTCAGGAAGGGAATCATTTCGTAGGTGGTCGATCCGGCATCCAAAAAGATGATGTCTTGAGCGCTCACTAATTGAGCTGCTTTTTCAGCGATCCGTTGTTTGTCCCGAACGTTTTTGGACGTTTTATCTTCCATCCTGTCTTCAGCGGAAACACTATAATTTCTCTTTGCTCCGCCATGGACGCGGATCAGGAAGCCAGCCTCTTCAAGAGTGCTCAAATCCCTTCTGATCGTGGATTCAGAACTGCCCGTCTGATCGACTAGGTCCTGCAGTTTTACAATATTATCTTTTGCTAAAGTGTCTAGAATGATTTTATGCCGTTCTTCTGTAAGCACTTTCTATCACCTCTCGAACAAAAATATACCACCTACACGGGAATAAAGCAATCATTTTCCTTCAAAAACATTAACTTTCATCCAAAAGCTTTCAAAAGCCTTGATGGATCAGCTTTTTAAACGGTGACTTTTTTTATTTTCAGCTGCTTATGCGCAGAGCGCTGGATCAAAACGGTCAGATGACCGTTTTTCCGGAGGAGCGCGTTGGATTCAGTCTACAGCTCCGGCGAGGCGGCTGTTAGCAGGAGAACATCGGTAACTTTGAGGCCCACCTCCGATGATGCCGGTCTCATCGGAGAACGGAAGTTAAATGTTGGCCGAACTCCGGCGAAGCCTCCGTTGGCCGGAGGAAAGCAGTCGGGTTGTCGTTGGCCGGAGGAGCGCGCCGGATTCGGTCCGCAACTCCGGCGAGGCGGCTGCTCTCCGGAGAACACTGGTAACTTTGAGGCCCACCTCCGATGAAGCCGGTCTCATCGGAGAACGGAAGTTAAATGTTGGCCGAACTCCGGCGAAGCCTCCGTTGGCCGGAGGAAACACCGGAATAAACAAAAATCCACCCAACGACCAAATTTTTGGTCGTTGGGTGGATTTCCTCTTAGCCCTCGATTGCTCGATTGCTAGAGTGGGATTCGTCATGGCTCTTGCGATTTTAATCGCTTAGAGACATGACACACTTGACCGGTACGGTCACAGTGCTTCCTTTATTGTGTAGTTGAGTTCTGATTCGCAGATACCGCTCCCGTTTGGTCATGGCTCTTGCGATTTCAATCGCTTAGAGACATGATACACTTGACCGGTACGGTCACAGTGCTTCCTCACGTAGTGAACAAAAGAGGTTCACTTCGCTGGGTGCTCCAACGTCCGGGTATCTAAACGCGAATCATCACATCCTGTAGAACGGTTCTGAATCCTAGAGTTCTCCGCCTAAGCTGAAATCCCCGCCTCGACCAAAACCAGGTCGTGGTGGGGATTTCCTCTTAGTGCTCAAACTCTGAGCTCAGGATTCATCACACACTGTTTTATTACATCATGCCCATGCCTGGGTCCATTGATGGGGGTGTGGCTGGAGATGGATGGTCGGCTACGATAGCTTCTGTCGACAGGATCAAGGCAGCTACGCTGGCTGCATTTTGTAATGCGGAACGTGTCACTTTTGTAGGATCGACGATTCCTGCTTCGATCATGTTTACCCATTCGTCGGTTGCGGCGTTATAACCCATGCCGACTTCAAGGCCTTTGATCTTATCGGCTACTACGGAGCCTTCTTTTCCTGCATTTTCAGCGATTTGTCTCACTGGCTCTTCTAATGAACGTGCCACGATACGTGCACCTGTCGCTTCGTCGCCGGTCAGTTCCAACGCTTCGACGCATTTTTGGACGTTGATCAAGGCTGTACCACCACCGGATACGATACCTTCTTCAACAGCAGCACGTGTTGCGTTCAAAGCATCTTCGATACGCAGTTTGCGTTCTCTCAATTCAGTTTCTGTAGCCGCTCCGACTTTGATGACGCCGACGCCACCGGATAATTTCGCAAGGCGTTCCTGTAATTTCTCACGGTCAAACTCTGAAGTTGTTTCTGCTGATTGCGCACGGATGACAGCCACACGTTGTTCGATGGCTGCTTTTTCGCCAGCGCCTTCAACGATTGTTGTGGAATCTTTGGTTACGACAACTTTGCCTGCACGACCCAAATGCTCTACGGAAGCATCCTTCAATTCCAAACCTAAGTCTTCAGCGATGACTGTACCGCCTGTCAAGATGGCGATGTCCTGAAGCATTTCTTTACGGCGGTCACCGAAACCAGGTGCTTTTACTGCCGCTACATTGAATGTTCCGCGCAATTTGTTCAAAACTAATGTAGGAAGTGCTTCTCCGTCAACATCATCAGCAACGATCAATAATGGGCGTCCTTGTTGCAGAATTTGTTCCAATAAAGGCAAGATGTCTTGGATATTGGATAATTTACGATCCGTGATCAGGATGTATGGTGCTTCCAATTCAGCTTCCATCTTGTCGTTGTTGGTGACCATGTATTGCGATAGGTAACCGCGGTCGAATTGCATGCCTTCAACAACATCCAATTCAGTTTCGATCCCTTTTGATTCTTCGATGGTGATGACCCCGTCGTTGCCGACTTTTTCCATCGCTTCAGCAATCAATTCGCCGATTTCTTTCGATCCGGATGATACGGCAGCAACCTGCGCGATCGATTCTCTTGAATTCACGGTTTGGGAAATTTCCGCCAAACCTTTTACAGCTGCTTGTGTAGCCAACTCGATACCGCGACGGATGCCCACTGGGTTTGCGCCTGCTGTAACGTTTTTCAGCCCTTCGCGAACGATGGCCTGTGTCAAAACAGTGGCAGTCGTAGTACCGTCACCGGCAATATCGTTTGTTTTGGACGCAACTTCGGCAACCAGTTTCGCTCCCATATTTTCGAAGCGATCTTCCAATTCGATTTCTTTGGCGATCGTCACGCCATCATTCGTGATCAACGGAGAGCCGTACGCTTTTTCTAAAACGACATTGCGTCCTTTGGGTCCTAAAGTCACTTTTACGGTATTTGCTAATATATCCACACCACGAAGCATTGCTGCTCTTGCGTCTTCTGAAAATTTAATGTCTTTTGCCATTTATCGATTCACCTCATGAATTTTATTTTTAGTCCAGGATTGCTACGATGTCGCTTTCTTTGATCACTAAGTATTCTGTTCCCGCATATTTAACTTCTGTGCCTGCATATTTTTCGAAAAGAACGGTATCCCCCGCCTTAACGGTCATTTCGATTGTTACGCCGTTATCTGTCACGCGGCCTGCGCCAACAGCAATTACGGTACCTGTTTGGGATTTTTCTTTAGCGGATGACGGTAAAACGATGCCGCCTATAGATTTTTCTTCTTCTTTGGCAACTTCTACAATAACACGGTTTCCTAATGGTTTTAACAAGATGATCCCTCCAAAAATAAGTTCATTTTAGCACTCATCAACTTAGAGTGCTAAGTTACATTTCTATATTAATCAATCTCCAATTAATTTGCAAGAGGGAAGCCGATTTTTTCCGATTCTATTTTTATTCGCTATTATGCTATACTGTTTTTAAGCGCAAAAACGTCAGTTCTCTTAGAAAGGTACTATATATGAATAAAAAAATACGTTCAAGGTTAACGTTAGCCATACAGATCATCCTCATCTATCTCGCTTCTCAGCTCTTGCCGGTCTTTATGCTCTTTTTCATTCCGGAGGCAGATCGCATCGCAGCCGCCATGAATCTCTCGTTATTCTTTGCTTTCCTGGGAACTGTCCTTATGGTAGCATGGAATAGCAGAAAAAAATGGACACCACAAAACAGTCTTACGGATCAACCGTCTGCCCCAATCGGAAAAACGCTTACGACTGGACTCTTCGGTTTCATGGGAGCTGTCCTGATTCAAATCGTCGCGATGAATGTGGAGTATCTTTTGTTCAAGATGCCCGTCGTTTCCGAAAATACGGAAGTGTTGCTGGACTTGACAAACCGCTATCCGTTCTTTATTTTCAACATCATCCTCTTTGCACCTGTGATGGAGGAATTTGTATTCCGCAAAGCGATTGTCACGCATCTGGTTGACGGGATCGGGATAGTCGGCGCAGCCACTATCAGCGCTTTGCTTTTTGCGATTGCGCATAATGATGGGCACTATTTGGTTTACGGCTCTCTCGGGCTATGGTTTTCTTTCCTTTATTACAGGACAAGAAACATAGCGACTCCGATGATTGCGCATGCGTTGATGAATGCCGTGTCCGCCTTGCCGATTCTGTCCCAACTCATTTCGTAAGGCACGTGAAGCCTGCTATTTAGGAAAAAGAAAGGAATAACATGACTTTAAAAAATCTACTAATTCAAATAATCATCCGCTTTGTTTTCGCCATCCTCTTCATCTCGCTGGCAGTCGATGCCGTGAATACTGCAGGCTGGGGATTCATGGCTATCATCAGTGTGCTGTTCGCAACAAGTGATGTTGTCAAAGGTGTACGCATGTTCAACGCTTACTTGAAAATCAAAGACAGCATCGACAAAAACTAGGAAAAAAGAAGGATGAGGCGGCCTCATCCTTCTTTTTGCGTTTTCTTATCATCAGCTGTCGACTTTGCTCAGCCGATATCATTGTCCAAGAAATAGATCAACGTCTGCAATTCGTTCGTCAAGTCCACATTCTGAACGCGGACATTTTCCGGAACGGAAAGACGGATCGGGGTAAAGTTCATGATGCCGCGGACACCGGCTTCAGTCAATCGGTTGGCAGCGTCCTGAGCCACTTCTAGGGGAACGGTAAGAATGGCTACATCAATCTGTTGGATGCGCAACTGCTCGACCATATCCGACATCGGATAAACAGGCACTCCGCTGAGGATTTTTCCGACGATGTCTTCATCGATATCAAAGGCTGCACTGATGCGCACGTTATTGCTTACATGGAAGTTGTAGTTCAATAAGGCATGCCCCAAATTACCCACACCTATCAAAGCCACGTTCGTCAGACGGTCCTGGTTCAAGGTTTTGCTGAAAAAATCCAACAAATACTCGACATCATAGCCATATCCTCTTTTGCCTAGTGCGCCAAAATATGAAAAATCCCTACGGATAGTAGCACTGTCCACTTTTACTGCCTCACTCAATTCAGTGGAAGAAACACGTTTTTTACCAGCATTATGCAAAAAGCGCAAATAGCGGTGGTAAATCGGCAACCTCCTTGCCGTAGCTTTTGGAATATCCTTCGTCGACATTATTTTCTCCTCTTCTTTCCTCGTTCATTTCGTACCTGATATTGTTTGTCCGAATGCACAAACTTTAAAAAGTATGTTCACATACTTAAGCTTTCATTTCATATTGACTATTATATCATCTGATTGTGAAAAATCTACTAATTTGTTCGAAACCGGACTTGATTGTGAAGCCTTTTTTGAACAATATGTGAAATACAATACTAATTGTAAACGGAATCATCAATAAAATTCACATACACAAATACGTGAATATAGCAATAACTCTGCTTGTCCCTATCGAATCAGTGCTTGCTGTGATAAAATGAAAAGGATAAATGCCAGTATTTGTTTAGAAAGAGGACACTACATATGATTTTATTACAAGGACAAAATTTGGCGCGCCTTTTTGGGGCGAGCGTTTTATTCGATAATATTCAAATTACCGTCCAGGACCATTCGCGCATTGCGCTCGTCGGCCGAAACGGAGCAGGGAAATCAACCCTGCTGAAGATCTTGGCAGGCATCGAAGCGACGGATGCCGGTTCTGTTTCCAAAAGCAAGGAAGTTACGATCGGCTACTTGGATCAGCATAGCGCGGTCGATTCCTCCAATACGATTTGGCAAGAAATGTTGACGATTTTTGCCCCACTCATCCAATTAAGCAAAGAAGCTGAGCAAGCCGCTTTCGCTTTGGGGGATCCGGACCTGCTCGAAGACGAAGAGGCGTATCAAAAAGCTTTGGAACGCTACGACCATCTTCAGCATACCCTGCATGAAAAGAATGCATACGGCTACGAATCTGAGATTCGTTCCGTGTTGCACGGGTTCCAGTTCTACGAAGAGGATTACGACCGCCCGATTTCCCAATTGTCCGGCGGCCAGAAAACAAGGCTCGCTTTGGCCAAAATCCTGCTTGAGAAGAACGATCTGCTCATTTTGGATGAGCCCACCAACCATCTGGACATCGACACGCTGGCTTGGCTGGAAAATTATCTGATCGGTTACAACGGCTCGCTTTTGATCGTTTCCCATGACCGCTATTTCCTGGACAAAGTAGCCACAGAAGTCTATGAAATCAGCCGCCACAAAATCCAGCATTACAAAGGGAACTATTCTTATTACCTTACCGAGAAAGCCGCCCGCTTGGAGCAGGAATTGAAAGCTTACGAGAAGCAACAGGATGAAATCTCCAAGTTGGAGGATTATGTCGCCCGTAACTTGGCGCGCGCCTCCACTACCAAGATGGCGCAAAGCCGCCGCAAACGTCTGGAGAAGATGGACCGGATGGACAAACCGAAAGGCGATGAACGGTCCGCCCGCTTCTCTTTCGAAATCGCAAAAGAGAGCGGAAACGTCGTCTTGACCCTTGAAGATGGCGCTGTCGGCTATTCCGATACGGTCTTGGCTGACCCAATCAATCTTGATATTCGCAAACAACAAGCGATCGCGATCGTCGGTCCGAACGGGATCGGCAAGTCCACTTTGCTGAAGTCGATCATTTCCGAGATTCCGCTTTTGAAAGGCAGGGTACAGCTCGGTGCCAATGTGGACCTGGGTTATTATGACCAGGAATTAGGCAACCTTTCCAAAAACAAGAGCGTTCTCGCTGAAATTTGGGATCTTCACCCTACGCTGAACGAAAAAGACGTGCGCAGCATCCTGGGGAGTTTCCTGTTCTCCGGCGCCGATGTCGAAAAAACGATTCCGGCATTGAGCGGCGGCGAGAAGGCCAGGCTTTCGCTCTGCAAGCTGGCTTTGGATCAAAAGAACTTCCTCGTTCTCGATGAACCCACGAACCATTTGGACATTGACAGCAAGGAAGTGCTTGAAAATGCCTTGATCGATTACGATGGCACCCTGCTTTTCGTTTCCCATGACCGTTATTTCATCAACCGGATCGCGACCAGCATTGTCGAACTATCCGCTGAAGGCAGCAAATTGTATCTCGGGGACTATGATTACTATATTGAAAAGAAACAGCAAGAAGCGGCGTTGGCAGCTCTGCAGCAGGCTGAAAATTCCGTGGATACAAACACTACCGTTGAGACTCTTTCAAAAGCCAAAGGGGATTACGTTTCTTCCAAGGAAAAGCTGAAATTGGAAAGAAAACTGGCCAGGCAAGTGGAGGCTTTGGAGGATGAATTGGCGACCGTCGAGGAGGCCATCGCTGCGATCGAACTGCAGTTGACGGAGCCGGAAGTCTACGGCGATCATGAAAAAGTCCAACAGTTCAATCAGCAATTGCTCGCCCTACAGGCGCAGCAGGATGAGCTGATGCAGGATTGGGAAGAACAGACAATGGCGCTCGAGGAACTGAGTGAATAATGAAGCGGATAACCGTTCCGGCTCACGCGCTTTCTGTTTCAGTTGAGCAATGCCGGGACTTTTGTTAAGATGCACTGGAACAAGTACGCACAATATGGAGGTAAGGATATGCTGGAAGCCGTTTTATTTGATATGGATGGTGTCATCATCGATACGGAACCATTCTTTTTGCGATCGGAAAGTATGTTATTGAAGGAATTTGGAGTGGACACCGAGTTGGAATACCATTTCCGCTATCAAGGGACAACGCATGAGTATATGTGGGAAACAATGAAAAATGAATTCAAGCTGGATGCTCCGGTCGGCGAATTGGTGGAACGAGCGAACGTCATCCGGAACCGCCTGATGGAAGAAGATGGCCTGCAACCGATTCCGGGTGTGATCCCCTTCATTGCACGCTTGCATGAAGCCGGAGTTCCTTTGGCGATCGCCTCTTCCTCTCCGTTGACGGATATCCATAAGGCTGTAAAAGCATTGGACATTGAAAAATATTTCAGCTATTTCGTTTCGGGAGAGAGCGTTGCGCATTCCAAACCCGCGCCTGATATTTTCCTGGATGCTGCCGAAAACCTGAAGGCCAACCCGGAAAACTGCGTCGTCATAGAGGATTCCAGGAACGGCGTAGCCTCCGCACATGCGGCCGGCTGCAAATGCATCGGTTTCCGCAATCTGGACTTCCCGCCGCAGGATCTGTCCTTGGCGACCGTCATCGTCACCGATTTTTCGGATCTCGATGCCGACTACTGCAGAGCGCTGATCGATTAAGAAGTATACACAAATAAGGGACCGGCTCATCATCCAATGGTGTGCCACCCGTCAATAGGACAGTAAAATATTTAAACAGTTTTACAGACTGCTCCCAGTAATGTGGGGGCAGTTTTTTTCCGTATATAAACC
>NZ_QAOM01000033.1 GCF_003051085.1 Trichococcus patagoniensis
CACGGTGTGGAATATAAACTATCAGATTATCAAAAAAAATAATACAACAACGCAAAAAAAGGCATCGGGGTGGTTTTCCCCGATGCTTTTCTTATTTCAAGCCTGCTTCATCAATGCGTGTTCTGCCATTCGATCGCAAGCTCTTCCAATTCCAAAATGATGTCGTTTATCTCCGACTCATCCTTCGCGTTCGCTCCGCTCGCAAGCGGGTGCCCTCCCCCGCCGTGCTGTTTGGCGACCTCGTTGATGATCGGACCTTTTGAACGCAATCTGCAACGATAGGTACCGTTCGGTTGCTCCACGAAAATCCCCCAGCATAAAACGCCTTCTACGGTGCCCGGCAATGGCACAACCGGAGCGGTGTCGCTGTCGGCCGCACCGAATTTCTCAAGGATTTCTTGGGAGAGGATGATGCTGGCGACCCCGACATCATTGATCGTCAAACTCTGCAGGACGAACCCTGATAAATTGGCCGTTTTCAAGGAATTTGTGTTCATCATTTGGCTGATATCCGAAGCTGAAAAATCAAACTGCATCAATTTCGAAGCTATCTCCATAGTCACTGCCGTAGTCGCCGGATAGAGGAATCTGCCCGTATCGCCGACGATGCCGGCATATAACAGCCGCGCAGCTGCTGCGTTCATCGGCAGCTTATCCCCTGTTGAAAAAGAAATTTTCGCGATGATTTCGCTGCTGCTGCTGGCTTGCGTCTCCACAAGGCAAATATCTCCGTAGGTGTCTTCATTCGGATGGTGATCGATTTTGATCAAATAATCGCCTTTGACAAAACGTTTATCGCTGACTCTTGGCTGATTCGCTGTGTCCGTGACAATCACCAAGGCACCTTCATAGGCATCATCCGGAATGCTGTCCATGCTGCCGAGGTAGGAAAGGCTGTCTTCATTTTCGCCGACAACGAATACTTTTTTCTCAGGATAGGCTTGCCTGATCAAGCTGGCGAGACCGTTCTGAGAACCCAACGCATCCGGATCCGGACGCAGGTGACGGTGGATGATGATGGTGGGGTACTCATGAATTTTAGTGACTATATCTGCATAAATCGGATTTTCCACTTGCTGACCTCCTAGGATTTTTCCATCAGTTGGCAAATGACGATCGCTTTGCTGACCAGTGAATTTTCTAAATAGACTTCGACATCCAATTTGGATGATCTTCTGCCCAATTCCAATATTTTTGAACGTATCTCGATGACGCTGTCTATCTGGATCATCTTCAATTGATAGATGTCCATCTGCTCAATGACCGCATTCCGTTTCTGTAAAGTATACAAGATTTTTTTGGTTGTGCTCGCCAGCACCTCGCTCAGCACTCCGAACGACACAGTCCCCAGACTGTTCGTCATTTGCGGCGTGATCCGGAAGCGATAAGCGGGTAGGCTGTCTCCTTCTTCCGAGCTGATTAAGGATAGGTTTTCTACGACTTGGTCCTCGATCGTGTTGCCGACTTGCGGCTGACGCTGCGCTAGCTGCATGGCCTTCATGACATCCTGGCGTGAAATGATGCCGAGCAGTTGCAGGTTATCTTTCACCACTGGCATCACTTCCAAGCCATCCCAGATCATCCGGTGCGCCACGCTCGCCACACTCATGTGCGTTTTTGCGACTATCGGATCCCGGGTCATTACCCGTTCAAGCGAAAGCGTATCTGCTTTTCCAAGAATGTCCTTCGCCGTGATGATGCCCACAAGACGCATATTATGATTTACGATCGGGAAACGCGAGTGGGTGCTTTCGGTATTGAGATTGCGGTATTGGAAAACGGTGTCGTCCAATGAGAGATATTTCGTCTCATCAATCGGGGTGTAGATATCCTCCACCAGCATAATTTCCTTTTTGATCAGTTGGTCCGTCATGGCACGGTTGATCATTGTCGCTACGGTAAAGGTGTCATAGGTCGTGCGCAGTATCGGCATTTCGACCTGATCAGCCAAACGGACGATGCTCTCATCCGTATCGAATCCCCCGGTAATCAGCACTGCTGCGCTTTTCTCCAATGCGAATTCCTGGATATCATTCCGGTTACCGACGATCATAAGTGATCCCGGTGAAATGTAGCGCTCCATCGCTTCGCGTTGCATCGCGCCGATGATGAATTTACTCAAAGTCTTGTCCAGGCCTTTCTTGCCGCCCAAAATATCCCCATCGATGATTTTGCAGATCTGCCCGAAAGTCAGCGTCTCGATGTTCTCTTTCGACTTGCGTTCGATCCTGATGGTGCCTACACGCTCGATGGTTGAAACCAATCCGATGTTCTCGGCATCCTTGATGGCGCGGTAAGCTGTGCCTTCAGACATGTTCAAATTCTTTGCTATCGTGCGGACGGAAAGCTTTTCCCCGACCGGCAGCGTTTCGATATATTGAATGATTTGCTCGTGTTTCGTTGCCATAGTGTACTCCCTTGCTTTCTCTATTATAATGAAATGAAATCTCCCGGTTGCATGATAAGTCCGACGCCATCATCCAGAAGGGACAGAAAATCATTCGGATCCTGCTTGATCAACGGAAACGTGTTGTAGTGGATTGGAACTGCAATTCGGGGTTCCAAAAACGTAACCGCTTTGGCGGCATCTTTTGGTCCCATTGTGTAGTTGTCCCCGATCGGCAGAAATGCAACATCGATCGGATAATCTTCCCCTATCAATTTCATATCGGAAAACAGCGCTGTATCGCCCGCATGATAGATCGTTTTCCCTTCAGCGTTCAGGAGAATGCCGGTTGCCAACCCAAATGTATAAGGCAGGCCATCGACAGTCATAGCCGACCCATGGATTGCCTGAGTCAGTTTGACATACCCGAAGTCGAACTGGTGACCGCCGCCCGGTTGCATGCCATGTGTACGGAATCCTTTTGACGCAAAATAGCCAGCTAGTTCAACCGTCGAAATAATCAGCGGATTTGTTCTGCACGCGATCCTTTCTGTATCACCGACATGGTCGCCGTGTCCATGGGTCAACAGGATCACATCGCAAGGTATCGTGTCCGGATCCAAGTCGCTCAGTGGGTTTCCTGATAGGAACGGATCAATCAGCAGATGCTTTCGTTCCGCTGTTTCTATGCATACGCAGGATTGCCCGTGAAAAGATATCCTCATGCGATTCCTCACCTTTCTCTGTGACAAAAAACTGTATTATTCAGTGTCCATCGTATCATGAAACAGTTTATTAGTAAAACGAAAAGCGAGCGCTATTCGTTTGTTCCGCATACATTAAAAGGCCTTCCGCACAGAAGGCCTTTCAACGGATTATTCATCATCCTAACGCAACGTCAAGGATCATCATGACTGTGAAGCCGACCATAAGCCCCATCGTGGCAATATCGCTGTTTCCGTTCGTTTGCGACTCCGGTATGAGTTCCTCGACGACAACAAAGATCATGGCTCCGGCAGCGAATGCGAGCGCGTACGGTAAAATCGCACTCATGGATATGACGGCAGCTGCCCCAATGACAGCCGCGATCGGCTCAACGATGGCAGAGAGTTGGCCGTAATTGAAGGCCTTCAGCCTGCTGTTTCCATCAGCCCGGATCGGCATGGACAAAGCTGATCCTTCTGGTATGTTCTGGATTCCGATACCGATCGCCAAACCGATGGCACTCAACAGCGTATTATCCTCGGATATGCCGGCTGCGACCGCTCCAAAACCGACTCCGACAGCCAAACCTTCCGGAATGTTATGGATCGTGATTGCCAGGAACAACAACAAGTTTCGGGACGCTTGTGTCTGCGGACCTTCCCGGTGTTCCATCGGTTCCCCTAAGTGCAGATGGGGAACGATTTTATCCGTCATGCGCAGGAATAAGCCGCCCAACAAAAATCCGATTGATGCCGGAATCCACGCCCAGACGCCATATCCGTTCTCCTCAGCATGGGAAATGGAAGGAGCCAATAATGACCAGAACGATGCCGCTATCATGACCCCGGCAGCGAAGCCGCTCATGACGTCAAGAACTTTGCGGTTGACGGATTTGAAGAAAAACACAAATGATGCACCTACGATGGTACAACCCCAAGTGAACAATCCCGCTATGAATGCTTGCATAATAGGATTTAACTGACTGAATGACTCTAACATGATTTTTATCTCCCCTTTATAATGAAATAATGAATGATTTCTTCTATAGATGCGTCGTGTCCCATAATGGCAACTGAATGTTCTCGTAGTGGATCGGATCGAGCTGTGTTACGGTTATCCCCAATAAACGCACGTGCCGTTCTATCGTACCGTGGTCCAACCAAAGTTCCCAGGCATGACGGAAAATATCCTCCGCTTGGGAAAAATGATCGACACGGGTTTTCCTTCTGGTTATGGTATCGAAATCGGCGTAGCGGATCTTCAACACAATCGACCGCCCGTGCAACTTGTTGATGTGAAGCGCTCCTTGAACAGCCAGAGCGATTTGCTTCAGTTCCACCCTGACCTGTTCCTCATCAACCAGGAACAGTGTAAAAGTGTGTTCTTTCCCGATCGATTTTCTTTCCCGTTCAGGCTCCACAACTCGGTTGTCGATGCCTCTGACCCGTTGATAGAGGATATATCCGTGCTTCCCGAATTGCGAAAGCAATTCACTTTGATCAAAAAGATAAAGATCCTCTCCGAAATGGATGCCCAATAGCTTCATTTTTTCGACTGTCTTCTTGCCGACGCCATAAAACTTTTCGATGGGCAGTCCCCGCAAAAAGCGGGCCGCATCATTTGGTGTGATCACAGTCATGCCAGCCGGTTTCTGGAAGTCGGAAGCAATCTTTGCTATGAACTTATTGTAGGAAACACCGGCCGAGCAAGTCAGACCCGTTTCCTGCCAGACCTCTCTTTGGATTCTTCGGGCAATCATTGTCGCACTGGACAGATCCTGCTTATTCTTGGTGACATCCAGATAGGCTTCATCCAGAGACAACGGTTCTATCAAATCGGTGTAGCGCGCGAATATTTCCCTGATTTGTTGGGAAACAGTCTTGTAATGACTCATTCGAGGAGGAATGAACACAGCTTCCGGGCAGAGTTCAAAAGCCTTCTGCGCACTCATCGCCGAATGGATGCCGAACTTCCTGGCGGCATAATTGGCTGTAGTCACGACCCCTTTGCGCCCGGTATCTCTCGGATGATTCGCAATGACGATCGGTTTGCCGCGATGTTCCGGATGATCCCTTTCCTCGATTGAAGCGTAGAAGGCATCCATATCCACGTGGATGATTTTTCTGCTTTTATCATTTTCGGGTTCCTTAAAGGTCAAGATCCCAATCTGCATACTGTTCTCCTTGTTTTGAACTGCTTTATTGAACGTGAATTTTACTTGCCGCTTTGAAACTGATTTGGTAAGACTGCTTATTCTGGGCCTCAAAAGTATATGGGCCTTCGTACGGCTCCACGTTTGTCAACAGATAAGGCACGCTTAACTTTACGTCTTTGTTGAGCAAATAGGCCAGAAATTCCTGGTCGTCATCAACTTCCCTGATGATGAAGCGGCTGCCGATTTCCAGCTCTATCAAAGGTTTGCTCTCATAAACTTCAATCCGGCCCTCTTTGTCGGGGATCACGCCCCCATGCGGATCATATTTGGGAAAACCTAGATAGGCATCCAAGCTATCGATCAACCGATCCGATGAGACATGCTCCAACAGTTCCGCTTCGTCATGTACTTCATCCCAGTTGAAAGCCAATTTTTCCGAGAGGAACACTTCCCAAAGTCGATGTTTCCGGATCAGCTTATTTGCGATCAATTGGCCTTTGTCTGTGATTTGCACCCCTTGGTACGGGATATGGCTGATCAGGCCATCCTTGAGCAACTTGACGGACATCTCGGTCACCGAAGCGGCAGATACGGATAAAGCCTGTCCGATCTGCTTATTATTGACAAGCTGTTTGTCTCCACCCAATTCCATGATCACTTTCAGATAATCCTCTTTGTGCGGCGTCATGCGCTCCCTCCTCTTTTTAGGTTAACCTAAACTATATTTTATATTATACGACAAATCCACTTGATTACAAGCCTGAAACTGAACACAAAAAAAGCCGGGAGCGTGTCCCGGCTTTCCTTTATCTACTGTTAACCTTTGTAGGCTGCGTAGATGATTTCTTTCAATTCTGAGATTAATGGTTGTTTAGGGTTAGCAGTCGTACATTGGTCTTCGAATGCCAATTCTGCTAAGCGGTCTGCATCGCGTTCAAGCATTTCATCAGTGATGCCTTGATCCTTGAAGTTCATCTTGATGCCGATGTCTTGACCTAATTTAGTGATTTCAGTTGCCAAAGCTTCGACCAATTCTGCAGTCGTGTTGCCTTTGAAGCCTAGGTAGCGAGCGATTTCAGCGTAGTCTTCGTCTGCACGGAAGTACTCGTATTTAGCCCACAACGCATGTTTTTGCGGATCAATCGCATTGTAGCGGATGATGTGCGGCAACAGAATAGCGTTCGTACGGCCGTGGATCAGATCCCATTGTCCGCCGATTTTGTGTGCGATCGAGTGGGAAATACCCAGGAACGCATTCGCGAAGGCCATACCAGCCATAGTGGAAGCATTGTGCATTTTTTCGCGTGATTCTTGGTCGCCGTAATTGTATGAATTTCTCAAGTTTTCGAATACCAACTTGATTGCTTGTAAACTCAAACCTTTAGTGTAGTCGTTTGCCAATACGGAAACAAAAGATTCGATGGCATGCGTCAATACGTCCATACCAGTATCTGCAGTTACAGATTTAGGAACACTGTATACGAATTGTGGATCCACGATGGCAACATCCGGAGTCAATGCGTAATCAGCCAATGGGTATTTGATGTGTGTTTCGCTGTCTGTGATAACCGCGAATGGCGTTACTTCCGAACCAGTACCTGATGTAGTCGGGATGCAGACAAGTTTCGCTTTTTCCATATCCTTGATCTTGTAAGTACGTTTGCGGATATCCAAGAATTTTTGTTTAGCGCCGAAGAAGTCGCTTTCTGGGTGCTCATAGAACAACCACATCGCTTTGGCAGCATCCATAGGAGAACCCCCACCGATTGCGATGATTGTATCCGGTTTGAAGTCGCGCATTTTTTCGGTACCACGGTTTACAGTGTCTGTTGTCGGGTTAGGTTCAACATCCGAGAAGATTGCGTAAGATACTTTGTTGTTGCGTTGTTTCAATTGTTCGATGACTACATCCACATAGCCGAATTTGACCATGCCGTCGTCGCAGACGATGAAGACTCTTTCGACATCTTTCATGTCACGTAAGTATCTAACTGAATTTTCTTCGAAGTAAACCTTCTCTGGCAATTTAATCCACTGCATATTATTTCTCCTTTTAGCAACAGTTTTCACGTTCAATAAATCTAATGCAGAAACGTTATGAGAAACTGAGTTTCTGCCGTAAGATCCGCAACCCAAAGTTAATGAAGCGATATTATTGTTGTACAAGTCACCGATACCGGCTTGAGAAGATGGAGAGTTGATAAGAACGCGGCAAGCTTTCATTTCTTTTCCGAATTGCTCAATCAAATCATTGCGGCGAGTATGCAGTGAAGCCGAGTGACCCAAGCCACCCAAATCAAGCATTTGCTTGCATAGTTGGAAACCATGCTCTGTGCTGTCTGATTTCATCATAGCCAATACTGGAGATAATTTTTCTCTTGACATTGGGTATTCTGCTCCGACGCCAGGCAATTCAGCGATCAACATTTTAGTGTTTGCAGGAACGTTCAATCCAGCCAATTCAGCGATTTTACGAGCGTGCATGCCGACAACATTCGGTCTCACGCCAGTTTTTGCATCGTTCATCACGACGTCTTCCAATTGTTGAATTTCTTCAGGTTTAGCGAAGTATACATTGTGCAGTTGGAATTCTTTTTTGACTTCATCATAGATTTCGCTGTCGACGATTGCAGCTTGTTCTGAAGCACAGATCATACCGTTGTCGAAAGTTTTTGAAACGATGATGTCGTTTACAGCGCGTTTAACGTTTGCTGATTTTTCGATGTAAGCCGGAACGTTACCAGGTCCAACTCCCAATGCTGGTTTACCAGTAGAATAAGCAGCTTTAACCATTGCAGCTCCACCTGTAGCCAATACGACAGCAACTTCTGGATGGTTGATCAATTCAGCTGTTTTTTCCATTGATACGCCTTCTACCCATTGGATACAGTCAGCAGGTGCGCCTGCTTTGATGGCAGCATCGTAAACAACTTTTGCAGTTGCAGCCGAACATTTTTCTGCGCTTGGGTGGAAAGAGAAGATGATCGGGTTTCTTGTTTTCATACAGATCATCGCTTTGAAGATTGTTGTCGAAGTTGGGTTGGTTGTCGGGATGATACCGGCAACAACGCCTACAGGAGCGGCAACCTTCATGATTTGATCAACTTTATTGTCTTCGATGATTCCGACTGTTTTATTTTTTCTGATTGAGTGCCAGATATTTTCAGCGGCATACATGTTTTTGATACATTTATCTTCATAAACGCCTCGGCCTGTTTCTTCAACTGCCATTTTTGCAAGTGGCATATGTTGCTCCATTGCAGCTAATGCCATTTCGTGGACGATGTGGTCGACTTGTTCTTGGGTATAATCTTCAAATAGAGTCAAAGCTTTTTGGGCTTTTCCAGTGTAGTTGCTGATTTCTTCTTTTGCAGTCATCATGGGTTTTTTCTCCTCTAAAACTACTTTTTCTTTACTCATGTGAGATCCTCCTAAAAATATATGTTATCCTTTTCACATGCTTATTATATTTCATGGAATTTCGTTTGTAAAGCGATTAAATGTGATGTTCTTCACGAATTTCCCATACAGGCCCTGAAAGCGTGTTCAACAGAGGTTTATCTCTCTGTTTGTTTTCACAAATAGTTTAGGGAAACATTCTATTTCTCAACCTTTTGATTGTGAATTAATTATCATTGTTCGTGATCCGTACAGAAAAAAGTTTTTTTGAAATAATTTTTAGAACGAAAATAAACATGGTCGCTTAACGTCCCTATCCGATTAAAATCCGGAATTCTATGGCGCCCCACCCGCATAAATCCGCTTACTAATTATCGAATCCGACTGAATTAACGATTAAATTTGGATATTCCAACAATAAAATAATTCCGCTGGATTTCAAGGGCTAAAATCGTCCCGGTTTAATGATGCCATCAAAAAAAACGGATCCTTTCGGCACTGATTGTACCGCAACCTCAGATTACTTCTAAAAAAAAGCACAATACTCTGAAGTATTGCGCTTTTTGCGTGGAATGATTCATAGGAAATCATCAAAATTTATTTCATCCAATGAAGAGACCTTATAGACTTGCGCTTCCAAAGCAACAAAGTCGAAATAGTGGTTTACCGTCGTCTTCATGATATCCCGGATTTGTTGGTAATAATGCGGAGGGACAGTATGCTTCCAAGAAAATTCCTTGAAATAGCGATAGATATCGTCGACTTGGATGTTCTCGTAGCCCAATTGATTGAACTCAGTTGCTTTTAGTTTGAACCAGGGCTCCAATTGATCATATTGCTTCTCTGATATATTCGGCAAATGCCGTCCCTCCTTTCCGATGAATCAAATCGCTTTACTCTTCGCTTTTGTCCTCTTGTTCTTGCTCTGATTCGGTTGCTGAATAATCTTCGACAATCGCATCATCGGTTGTGATTGTGGCAACCTTTGAAATACGTGAAATAGAGCGTTTTTCAAAAGTCAGGAAGATCCCTTCGCAATCCAATACGACTGTGTTATCAGCGGAATTGATTTCTTCGACAATTCCGTGCAGGCCGCCGATGGTGACTACTCTATCCCCTGGCTTGATTTGACTCAGCATATCTTGCGTTTTTTGCGCTTGTTTCTTTTGTGGTCTGATCAGGATGAAATACATTACGCCGAACAGAACTCCATAAAAGGCAATCATGATTACTGTATCCATACATTTTCCTCCATCTGTGGATTATTTTTATCTATCATCCACTTTACCAAACTTTAGGATAGACTACCACCCAAAACCTAAAACTTCTTCGGATTTTCAACGTTGAAGCCATATTCTTCCACGAACGCTTCCCTGAATTCCAACAGATTGTCATCCATGATGGCTTGGCGCACATTGTTCATCAGGTTTATCAAGAAATGGAGATTATGATACGAGGTCAAGCGCAAGCCAAATGTTTCATCAGCTTTGATTAAATGACGAATGTACGCACGTGTATAGTTTTTGCATGTGTAGCAATCGCATTTTTCATCCAACGGACGGAAATCCCGTTCATATTTCGCATTTTTGATGACCAAACGACCGCTGCTTGTCATACAAGTGCCGTTCCGCGCTATACGGGTAGGCAAGACACAGTCGAACATATCGATTCCGCGGATGACTCCGTCAATCAAGGAATCCGGCGCACCTACACCCATCAGATACCTTGGTTTGTCCTCAGGCATGACTGGCGTCAGATAATCAAGCACACCATTCATCTCTTCTTTCGTTTCACCGACCGAAAGTCCACCAATCGAGTAGCCTGGAAAATCCAGGGAAATCAGTTCTTTGGCGCTCTGCAGTCTTAAATCCTTGTATCCTGCTCCTTGGATGATGCCGAACAACCCTTGTTGATTGGGCTTTTTATGGGCTTCAAGTCCACGCTCTGCCCATCTGGTTGTTCTTTCGACCGATGCTTTGATGTAATCATAGCTTTCGCTGTAAGGAGGGCATTCATCAAAACTCATGATGATATCGGCACCCAATTGATTTTCGATATGGATCGCTTTTTCCGGTGACAGGAACATTTTTGAACCGTTAAGATGATTGCGGAAATGCACACCGGCTTCGGTTATCTGTCTGTTCTGGCTTAATGAGAAGACCTGGAAACCGCCTGAATCGGTCAAGATCCCTCTGTCCCAATTCATGAATTTATGCAGGCCTCCTGCCTCTTCCACCAAGTCGGAGCCCGGTCGGAGCCAGAGGTGATAAGTATTGCTCAGAATGATCTGAGAGCCCATCGTCTTCAATTCTTCAGGAGACATCGTCTTCACGGTAGCCAAAGTCCCTACCGGCATGAACATAGGTGTCTGAAAAGTGCCGTGGGGGGTGATGATCTCTCCCAAGCGCGCACCTGTATGTTTTTCTTTTTTGATAAGGCGATAACGAATCGCTGGTTCAGTCAATGTATTCACTTCTTTCTTATAGATATCCGGCAATCAGTATACCACAGTCGCACACTATTTTCTTGTATTCGCTATAAGAAAAGCATCGGGGAAAACCACCCCGATGCCTTTTTTTGCGTTGTTGTATTATTTTTTTTGATAATCTGATAGTTTATATTCCACACCGTG
>NZ_QAOM01000034.1 GCF_003051085.1 Trichococcus patagoniensis
CCCTTTTGGGTCTTCATTTTTTGTCTATTTCTCTTTTCACCCGGTCCGGTGTGGAATTTAGTTTTACAAACTGGAATTTACTATTGCAAGTAACCGTCAAATTAAAAGAAAATAAAGAGAAGCAACCTTTGTGGGATCGCTTCTCTCTTTTGCTTTATTTTTCTTCTTTATCAAGAATTTCGGATATTTTTCTGTCGACATAATTTAAGCCCATACCCATGAAATATTCAGCCAGATCTTCATCGCTGATATCTTTTACATCGTATCCGCCCTGTTTTCTTTTAGCGGCATACCCTTTTCTCATTTTTTCAAGCATGTCTTCGGGTAGCTCCACTTGGAATTTCTTCATTGTCATCGCAACCGCCTCCTATGTCGTTGTTAGCCTGAACGATCGGATAAGGTAATGTTACTTCCGCATTGATCAGGTAACGCTTTCATTATACCCTTCTTTTCAAAATATATACAGAATTTTATGTCTGAAGCAGCAATATATTCGATTATTTTCATTTAAATATGACAAAAACCTTTGAAGGGAGTGGATTTTCAACTCATCCTTCAAAGGTTTCCCTATTGGTTTTCAATTATCATCACTGATAGTGGTATTTCAGTCGATCATTCTTCAGAGCTGTTGATGATCAGTTCGCCATTCTTGGTATTTCTCTGATAATTCTGGAAGAAATCCCAGATGAACGCGGCTTCCGGCTTGTAGTTCCAGTGCGCCAGGTCCTTGACGGCCGCCAATTTCATGACTACGCCGTTTTCGTTCGATGCGGTCCCAACAAGCATTTGCTTGTCGCCGAGGGTCGTCCATTCCTGATTGTCCAACGCCACGCCGTAGAATTCGTTCAACGACAGATCGTACTGCGGAGCTACATCCATTTGATTGATTGTCTGGTAAGCCTGGATGAACGGGAACATATCGACATTCGGATCATTCTGGAAAATACCCGGTGTACCGAATTGCCCGGAACCGTCCACAGGGATCATCTGGAAATTATCATGATCGCCGCAGATGTAGAGATATGGCACTTCGGGACCTGCATAGGTTGCCGCGATTTTGCTCAGTTCCTGCTTATCCACACCCGGGGACGAAACGGCAGCCACCGCCGCGAAAACACCCGGATATTTGACGCCCATCAAGGTAGCTTTGGATCCGCCTGCCGACAAGCCGCTCAAATAAATCCGAGAAGGGTCAATCTGCGGATATTTTACTTTCAGATCTTCAATCAGATTCAGGACTCCCTCTTCACCCAAGCCTTCGATGCCGCCGAAGTTCACTTCTTTTTCTTGCCATTCAGGCGAAACGACAATCAGATTTTCTTCAGCAGCCAACTCGGTCCAACCGCTTGTGTCTCCCTGCAGTCTCGGATCGTTCGCGAAGCCGTGAAGTGTCACGATCAACGGCACGGTGTTTTCATCCTGTTCCATTGCTGCTTCAGGGATGTATTCGTACCAAGAATACGCCCCTTCCCCGTTGACGGGTTCGGCTATCATTTGTTTATAAGTGATTCCCAGATCCTCAAAATTCGGAACCGCAACAAGCTCGTAGGGATCTGTATATTTGCTGACGTCAGCCATGTAAAACTCCGTCAGTTCGTTATGCATCCGGTAATTTTTCGATAAGACATGCTCCCATGCATTGGCATAGGCTTCCTGCACGGTTTCTTCTTCCGCGTTCACAACGACTTGCTGGAGCTCATTTTCCTGATTTCGGTAAACGGTCAGATCATCCTCAGCCAGCTGTCCCTCAGCAGCATTGGCTGAAGTGTAGAAATCCGTTACAGCTTCTTCAGCATTGCTGAGGTATACAGGAACGGGAGTCGTCGAGGTGCTGTCAGCTTCGACATCCCCGCCGTAAAGCATCATCCCTGCAATCGGGTAGCTTTTCTGCGCCAGAAAGTTGTTGGCAAAAGTCGCGCCTTCATCCAGCGCGATCACTTTGACGTTCTTCACCGGTGCTTTCGCCAACAATTTGATGAAGGCTTCCGCATCCTCCGCTTGATAGCCGTCCCCATTCAGGGGATTGATTACGTAGGCTTGCCCTGCCCATTCCTGGACATCCGGCAACAGTCCGATTTCGGCCAACAATTCTTCTGCTTCCTCTTCGGTCTTTTGGCCTGCGTAAATATAGAAGCTTGGCGTCAGTACATCCGATCGTGAGCTTGCGTAGCCGTCCTTCATGGCATCATAGGCAAAGAAATGCAATTGTGACGCTTCATCCGTTTCCGTCTCTTCTAAGGTGATGCCTGTATCCGGTGAACTTGCGGCAGATTCCGCCGTTTCTGAAGGAGTCGCGCAGGCCCCTAGGTTCAACAACGCCATCAGCATTGCCGCTTGACCGATTTTTTTGATATTCATCTTTTTGCCTCCATTATTTTGAAATGACCATTCTAACAAAGCGGAACTGGATAGGCTCAAACATTTCCCCGCCCGATTGCTTCGACAGCATCAAACGCTTGGAGCGTCAGCCTGATTGTCAGGCGGTCGCCTCCCGCGGTTGTAATCTCTTTATTGATGATTTGAAACGTTTCCCCTAATCGGAAATCGTAGTCCAGCGATTCCGGAAGCGTCACGCTGTACATGAGCGCATTGTCATCAAGCTGCTCCCACTGCGCTTCAATCTCACCTTGCATCGTCAGGAGTGATCCCTTGATTTCTGTAAGGTCTTTTGCGAAATAAGGAGCCAATTGAATGCTGCGATCTTTTTTGACGGAAATGCCTACCAACTTTTCCATCATCCAAGCCGAATACGATGAGAACATCGCATGGTTCAAGGAGCCTTGCACCGTGTTCGCTCCGTTCTTCACCGGGAAATATTCACTCAGTGTCTGATTGCCGTTCGCCAACATGCTCAGATAATTCGGTTCCTGACGGCGGGACAGCCAATTGTAAATCAAATCGTCCTCTCCGATATCGGATAGTACGGTGTATGCCCATGACATTCCGAAAATGCCGAAGCGGAAAATACCGGCATCATCATTTATGCGTTGAACCAGTTTTGCCTCAAGGGAACGTTGCTCCTCAACATCCCGGAAGAGACGCCCCTTCAATGCGAAAATCGTGCTCGATTGCGTCCCCGAGGCAAAACTGCCGTCCGCATTGCGGAAAAGAGCGATAGTCGCGTTTCTTGCTTCCGCAATGCGCAATTCCAAGGTTTCCATCAGCGTTTCAGAAACTTCATGCGCAGCAAACAACTCTTTGTATTCCTCCAAAAGGATGAGGTACATGCTGGCCGAGCAGAACTCCTGATCCGGAGAGACGATGCGCATATTCTGGATACCGGCATCGACGGACCCCCAATCGCCGAGGCAACAGTAACGGATATAGTCGAAATCGAAAGCCAGCAGATAATCCAAATGCTTAACCAAAGCCGACAGATGCTTTTGCACAAAGGCGGTATCCTGATAGTACTGTTCGATTCTTGCGGCAAGCACCGGGAATACCAGTTGCCAACCCAAGGAACCCGCCCCATTGGAAGTCCCATTCGTCATGATGCCGACGTAAGGAGCCGTCTGCGGAATCCCTCCTGCCGGGGTCTGATCATTCACGAAATCCATAAAGACTTTCTTCAATAAGGTATGCATATCGTTGCTGTAAAGGTGCGAATCAATCAGAGCGACGATATCGCCGCCATAGCCAAAACGCTCCCTTGTGCAGTCTTCGAAGTAGGAATGGATATTGTTCAGGCGGGTATTCCGTGCCGCATCCCACAACCGGTTCAATTCATCCGAAGACGAATGGAACCGGCTCACGGAAGCAAGGTCGGTGTGCACGCTGTATGCCTGGACGTTAGAAAGCAGCTCCTCCAACACATCTGTTTGCAGATTTGACTTCACTAGCACATAACGGAAGGAGTGATAGCAATACTGGTTTTCAAAACGGTAAATCTCTTGTTCAGTTTTTTTGATGACGTCCTTCTGGATGATTGGATCGCCCGCGTTTATGCCGTGCTCCTCATCCGTCACGCCATAGGTTCCGCTAATACTGGAATCAAAACTAAGGGTGCCGTCAGCATTCAGTTCCTCGGCGTACAGGAAAGTGATCTGGCCCAGAAAATCGGCGGAGATATCGCAAAGGAAATGCCCGGAAATGATTGTTCCGAAATCGATCAGGATGCCTCCGTGTGCAAAATTGTGCGTGACCACGGCCGGAAGGTACTGCTTCTGCCGCTTGATTTTAGGGATGAAACTTGGAGTCAAGTCTCCGCTCGGTCCTGCGATTTTTACCGTCTTCTGTTTTGTATCTGCCACCGGATCAGCATCCGTCACAACTTCCCCGATGTACAGATTGTTGAACAGATAGTTGCCTGGCTTGCTTTTCCAGCTCGAATCCGATTCGATCACGTATTTTTCACCTGCAGCAGTCGTGATCGTCAACTGGCTGATCAGGCAAGGCTTTCCGACAGCGAGTTGCTTGCGCACATTGTATTTGCCCAAAATCGTGATGGGAGCCGCATTGTACCAGCCATTGGCCAGTTCTACAGACAGTTTGTTGCTGCCCTTTTTTAAAAAATTTCTGATGTCATAGGTGTCGTAATAGACCGTTTTATCGTAATTCGTCACATCGTTGTTCAAATAGGACTCGCCCATACGATGCCCGTTCACGTACAAGGTGTAATACCCCAAGCCGCAGATAGCGATCAAGGCTTCTTCAATTTCATCTGAGACATCGAATTCCTTTTCCAGAATGATGTTGGGCCGTTCATTCAAAAATTCTGTTTCTTTTTCAAGCGGATTGTCCAACCGCGTGATCCAGCTGGCCTGACCCAAGCTGACGCGCAAAGGTTGGATCCTTCCGTTTATCGTAAGTGGATCCGTTGCAGTCATTTAACGGATTCCTTCAGCTTCCTGCACAGTCGCATCCGATCCCGTGCTGTCGATTTCTTTTTCGTCTTTGTACAGTTCTTTGTCGGCCATCCGAACGAAAGGAATCCAAACAACTGTCGTGATTGCGATCAGGGCAATCTGCAGGAGCGAACCTCTGATGCTGCCGGTGACGAAGTAACCGCTGATGATTGGTGGCGTAGTCCATGGAATCTGCGCTAATCCTGTCGGAAGCGGCACTAGTCCCATGGCGAAGACGAAATAAGCGACGATAGTCGAAATGGCATTCGAGAAGATGAACGGGATGAAATACAGGAAATTCAGCATCAATGGGATACCGAACAAAGCTGGTTCGCCAATATTGAACATGTACGGGACACTGGAAATTTTGCCGACTTCTTTGTATTGTCTGCTCTTCGCTACGATCAGGATTGCGATGACGGCGCCAACGACACCAATCGATGCGAAATGATTACGGAAGCTCATGCTGATGATGTTCGGAGGAATTGCTCCTGCCAACGACGCAACTTTATTTTGATCTTCCAAAACTTGGTGGATGGGATCCATTACGGCTTGGATAATCGAACCGCCATGCAGGCCAAAGAACCACAGGAATTGTTCGAAAATCTTGACGACGACCAAGCCACCGATTGAGCCGCCCAGGTAAGTCAATGGTTTTCCTAATGTGCCGTTGATCAATGTCAAGGCGTCACTCTTCAGCAACAATTCGATGATCAAACGGATGATGAAGAATGTAGTCACGACGATGAAGGAAGGGATGACCGATTCGAAGGGTCCGGCTACTGCAGGCGGTACGGATTCCGGCAGTTTGATTTTGATCCCTCTTTCTTCAATTTTTTTGTAGATGATGGTGCTGAACATTCCGACCAAGATGGAAAGGAACATCGATTGTGCGCTGATTTTCGTGATGTTCAGAAAATCGACGCCTTCGATATTGTCCAGTGGCGTCAGCAACAGGAAGGAGACGACTGCTGTAATGATGCATTGCAGCACGTTTGTTTCCAGCTTATCCGCCAAAGATTTCGCCATGGAAATGACGACAATCAAGCCGCCTACTGCCAAGGTTGCACTGTTCACGTATAATAATTTGGATTGCCACACAAATGCATTTTCTGTGCCTAAAATCATCGTTATAAAGTCAGTAACCTGGGTAATCGGGAAAAAGGCGATGATCAAAAAGATCGAAGCGATAAAAGTAAAGGGCATATATGCCAACATGGCATCCCTGACGGAGGTCAGGTAGATGTTGTTGTTCACCTTTGTGGCGAAAGGTCCAACTGTGTTTTGAATCTTGTCGCTGAGGGACATTTTTTCAGTATTCATGAATTTTCCTCCTATATTTGATACTTCTGTGCAAAGAACACTGTCAGGCGAATCATATTGACTAAATTTATCATCCGGATTATCATTATGGTATCGCTAACAAGTACATCTTAACGGATAGAACATATTTTATTAATATCATATTCTTACGATATGACTGACCATTTTTTACATGAAGGAGATTTTATGGATAAAGCACAGATCCGCGAAAAGCTATTTGCCCATACAGTTACAGAGAAACTTTATCTTCAGAATACAGACGGTCCACCCTCGGACTTCTTCGAAAATTTTGATTCCTATCTGAACGAGGACGCTGAACGCGTATACCGTTATACGTTTGAAAAGATTCTAAAAAGTGCCGAAGAGCGACAGAAAGAACGCGCCGCTTTTATCGAAGGCAGCCAACTGCTGATCCTGAAACACGCACGTTTCTCCTATACCCCTCTGCACGTCCACGATTTCATTGAAATGAACTATGTCTATTCGGGTACTATAGATATTATAATCGATGGGACAGAAATTTCCTTAAAGCAAGGGGATTTTTGCATCCTGGACACCGGCGTTTGCCATCGGATCCTGGATACGGGCGAAAACGATATTCTGATCAATTTCTTGATGAGGAAAGAGTACTTCTCTACCCACATGCTGAGCCGGCTGGCCTCAAACAGTATCATCACTCAGTTTGCCGTCAATGCCCTCTCCAAAACACAGAAGCATGACCGCTACCTTCTTTTCAACACAACGAACAGCGAATTCCTGATCGATGCCATCGAGGGGATGCTCGTCAATTACTATGAACCGTCATCGTATTCAAAAGATGTGACCGACGCCTACATGATCATCCTCTTTTCCGAGTTGCTGAAGGCTTTCCAGCAGAAACAATCCAGCGAGCATCGCAAGGCGGATCATTCCTACATCGGCGACATTCTGCTCTTCATCGAAAAAAATTATCAGGACTGTAGCCTGCAGCAGATTGCAGATACTTTCAAGTTCAATCCGAGTTACCTGAGCCGATTCATCAAGAGCAAGACCGGGAAGACCTATGTCGCGTTGGTTCAGGAACTGCGCCTCAACAACGCCTGCATCCTTCTGAAGAATACCGACACACCGATCGAAACCATCAGCGAACAGATCGGTTACAGGAACGTCACTTTCTTCTACCAGAAATTCAAACTGGCCTATGGGATGACGCCACATGAATACCGGATGAGTTCGAATTGATCGGTTGTCTTTGGACAAATCAAAATGACCGCGCTCCAACTGAGGAGGCGGTCATCATTAGTATTGGCTTATTTTCTTTTCTTGAACAGATCCCAAATCGAGAACGTGGCTTTTTTGTATATCCTGTTGTAGGCGGTCCTTTTGGCGTCACGGATCAGTCCCATGCCTTTTTTACCGTAGAACGGATTTGTTTTGCGTTTGATTGCCCGCTTCACCTTTCCGGTTGTCCTAGCCTTGAATGAACGTTTCAGGCTTGGTTTGCGCATACCGAATTTCATAGTGACCAGTCCTTTCTTGCGTACAGTTATATTTCTGTATGCTCGAGCTGCTGTTAGGGCTCTTCAATCGGCTCAAGTTCCATCTCGGTCACCCACTTATGGTTATTGACCGTTTTCCCAGTGACCGTATCTGTATAATCCACCATATAGACTGTAGTCGTTTCAGCAGCTTCGATGATGGCAGTCGCGCCGCTCATGCCATCCGTGTGCTCAGCTTCCAGCATCACTTCACTGCCAACACCGAATGGGTCTGTTCCGGCATCCATGATTTCCTCCTGGATAACCCATTGATGGTTCTCCACTCTTGGATCGCCATTGGTTGGGTCATAGGAAACTTCATAAACGATCGTGTCGAAGGCTCCAACGATTGTCGCTTCCGCACCTTCCATACCCTCCATATGTCCTGCTTGTATGATGACGGAATCGCCAACTTTATAAGTAGGATTTTCAGCTTCCATCAACCCTTCAGGAATTACACCGGAATCGTCATGGACCATATCCCCCATGCCGTCTGAACTGCTGGTGGAAGATTCCTCAACCATGCTTTCCATCGAAACACTCTCCACTTCGACCGAAGCTTCATCTGTATTAGTCTGCGATGAACAAGCGGCCAATAATACAGTAGCCGATAGACTGAACAAACTCATCACTATTTTTCTTTGTCTCATTTCTATCCGTCCTTTCTTAATGGTGGTGCTTGATACTTATTTACAGTGTACTGAAAGTGACTGGGCATTTCAAAGGATAACCCTTTCAGGGAAGCCTCTGCGATACCTAGTAAGTTTTAGAATCCCTTCACTCCGGCACTGCACAACTCTCCGATTCTCTTTTTCATGCGGCACGCTGAAAAAATATTTCGTGCATAATCCTTGCTTTTTAGGACGGATGACGTATAATATGAAATGCAAGATAACTCTGTGCATTCCCATTACGGGGACGTTACGGATTCGACAGGTATAGGTCGAGCTTTTGATGCGCTCCGTAGGTTACGTCTACGCTAAAACGTTACAGTTAAAACAACTGACAAAACACAAAACAACACTTTAGCTTTCGCTGCTTAATTGTAGCTAGCTAAGATCCTCCTGGTATCGCCCATGTACTCAGATCAGGGTCTCAATGATGTGGGATACGCTGTGACCTTCCATCTGGAGGAATCAGAAGAGATCAATCAGATTAGCCAACAATAATGCCTGTTAAACGGCTAGTTCAAGGCGAATTCCAATAGTTTAACTATGAGCGTAGACTTGGAAGTGCCGATATGCTTGGACACGGGTTCGACTCCCGTCGTCTCCATACTAGTAAGAGACGACACCCCACAGAAATGTTGATATGAAGCGATTCATTCGACATTCTGTGGGGTGTTTTTTTGTTTTTGGAAATGCATAATAAGTGTTGTCGGCATCAAGAAGCTGCTTCAGAGCGCTCCAGCTCCGGTGAAAACCGCTTCGCCGGAGAAACTGAGCCGATCCGGAATCGCATCTCCGACGAAGGCCGGTTCGCCGGACTTTACGATGGGGAAAACAGCTCAACTCCGATGAACGACCGCTTCACCGGAGCTGAGCTGTTTTCGAATAATCCGATAGTCTCCAACGGCTAAAGCGCACTGCTCACCAAAAAGAGGACCTTCTCGAAATGAGAAGGTCCTCTTTTTGCACTACTTAATTGTTTATTTGCTCATGTCTTCCAATTGGAAATGGATGGTTTCCATTGCTTGCAGCAAAGCTTCTGCTGTATCCAATGAAGTCAAGCATGGGATGTTATTTTCGACTGCTTCGCGGCGGATCAGGAATCCGTCGGTCTCGCTCGTCTTCCCTTCCGTCATCGTATTGACGACCAGGTTGATGCGGCCGTCGCGGATCGCGTCAAGAATGTCGTTGCTGTTCTCATTGATTTTCTCAATGACGTCGACTTTGATTCCTTCTGCTTCCAAAGCTTTACCGGTACCTGTTGTAGCAACGATGTGGTAGCCTAACGAAATCAAGCGTTTCGCCAATGGGATGATTTCTTCTTTGTCTTTATCCGATACAGTCATCAATGCCGTGCCATAGTCAGGCACATTCACGCCGGATGCGATAAAGCCTTTATACAAAGCTTTCGGCAAGTTGACATCTTTACCGATGATCTCTCCGGTAGACTTCATTTCAGGTCCCAGAACCGTGTCGACTTTCTTCAATTTACTGAAACTGAAGACTGGCATCTTCACGTATACGCCGGATTTTGACGGAACCAGACCTGTCTTGTAACCCATATCCTTCAGTTTCAGTCCTAGAATTCCTTTTGTGGCCAACTTCGCCATCGGAATGCCGGTTACCTTACTCAGGAACGGAATCGTCCGGCTCGCACGCGGATTCACTTCGATGATGTAGACGACGCCTTCGCTGATGACGAACTGGATGTTCACCAAACCGATGGTGTTCAACCCTTGCGCCACGCGGATCGTGTAGTCTTCGATCGTCTGGATCAATTCAGGCGAAAGGTTTTGCGGCGGGTAAACAGCGATCGA
>NZ_QAOM01000035.1 GCF_003051085.1 Trichococcus patagoniensis
CCTTATTGTTCGACATCGCGAATTTTGATGGGCTGTACGCGCGCTTCAAGGAAAACAACGAGACGGTCGGCGAAATCATCGAAATGGGCGGCGCCAGAACCTTCAACTTCCCCGACAGGGACGGCAACTACTATGCCGTCCGGGAAACGGCTGATTAAGCGGACCACGCGCTCCTTTCCGCATCATCAACATAAAGAACCACCGGATCCGAGGCATTTTGCCATTGGATCCGGTGGGTCTTTCGTTATTCATGAGCCTCGTTTCACTCCGAAAGATAGATCAGTCGGATACCATCCGGATCGATCCGTTCGAATTTATCCAACTTGAACTTCCGGATACGCTGATCCGGACTGTTCCCGAACTCGAACAGTGAAACGGAATCGGAAACGCCTTCGACAAGCGGGGCGATGATAAGGCTGATTTCATCGACCAAGCCTTCGCTCGCGAATGATCCGTTCACGAAGCCGCCGCCGACCAGCATGAAAGTTTCGATGTCAAAATGTTTGTGAAGCTTATCCAAAGCAATCGTCATAGACAAAGGTTTGCTCTTCCCCGCAAAAATGTAGGAAACGCCGATTTTCCTGAGATAGGCCAGATACCGATCAGAAACCGACTCGCTCAAAATCGTAACGATGTGGTCTCCTTTTCTTTCCGGATACTCGTCACCGATTACATTCGTTTCCCAGCCGAGTTTCCCTTCCGAATCGACCGCAATCGCGTATGAGCTGAATGCATCCGGATGAATGTAGTCTTCCCTCGAAATGGCTTCATCCGAGTAAATGGACAAATCCACTTTGTTTCCGAAGGTGATGTGCTGCTCGAACGTGATCCGCCCGCAGATCCAATTGTCCGAAGCGTAAGCGGCCAACATATCCTCATAAGCCTTTCCGTACGGTCCGAATTCGGCCGCACTTAAATACTGCCCCGCCGCACGCCCATCTATCGACATCGCCATATGGCAAATCACCTTATAAGATCTGTTCATTTCATTTTCCTCCGTTCCGAATCTGGGTTTATGATTCCATCATAAACCCTTGACGTTAGTTTAAGTCAAGAAGAAACTATCAGGAAAATATGCTCAGATGCCCTCGCGATTGAAGGTCAACTCAAAATCTATCCCCAACTCCGGTGAGGCGCTCGCTCGCCGGAGGACAACGGTAACTATCGGCACCTTCTCCGGTGAAGCCATCCTCATCGGAGAACGCATGCAAAAATAGGTCCAGTCCTAAATCCTATGTAAAATCACTTTGTAGTTCCTTTTGCTTGATACGTGTGCTTTTGTGCCAGGCGAGCCTGGCAGGAATGTCCAACGGTTCTTTTACCAGTCCTCATGGATATCTGTAACGGTGGACTAATAAGCTCTGATTCACGAGCACTATCATCATCCTCCCAATACTGTTAACGCTTCCTTTTTATGGTATCATAATAGCGAGTTACTAAGAAATAATATACTTAGATGGCCAAATTGCTTATTATTTTAAATTTTACTCTGCCCGCATCCAATAACTATTTCCCCTTCAAATGAAGAATTCCCTCACTAATATTCCTTAATAGCATACTTAGGAGATGATAAAATGAAAAAGATATATGATGTAGTGGTTATCGGCAGTGGTGTAGCCGGACAAACAGCCGCTTCTGGATTGGCTTTTGCTGGTAAAAATGTTGCTATCGTTGAAAATGACTTATGGGGTGGAACTTGTGCCAATAGAGGCTGTGACCCTAAAAAGATTCTTTTTTCTGTGGTAGAAGCGCACAACAAATCTTTGCATTTAATAGGAAAAGGGATTGAAGAAGCACCTATAATTAATTGGTCTCAACTAATTGCTTTCAAAAATACCTTTACTGATCCAGTTCCTGAACAAAGTAAAAAACGTTTAAAGGCTTCCGGAATAGATGTTTATAATGCTACCGCTGAATTTATAGATGCAAAAAATATAAAAGTACAGGACCATATCCTAGAAGCGGCACAATTTGTCATTGCAACAGGTGCCCGTCCCGCTTTAATAAATATTGAAGGAAAAGAGCATTTCCTGACCAGTGATGATTTTCTCTCGCTGCCTAATATGCCAGATAAGTTAACCTTTATCGGTGGCGGTTATATTGCATTTGAATTTGCAGCGATCGCCAACGCTGCAGGGGCCCAGGTAGACGTCATCCATCATAACTCTCGCCCACTTAAAGCTTACGATCAAGAATTGGTAAGTGCGTTAATGAGTCAACTAGAAGCAAAAGGGGTCATATTCCACTTAGATACCAATATTACTCTTATCGAGAAAGTGGGCCAGCAGTTTAAACTTACTGATGATAAAGGTTTTGAGCTAACGACCGATTTAGTATTTGCAACTACAGGTCGCCTAGCTAATACCGAAAAGTTAAAACTGGAAAATGCTGACGTTACTTATGATAAAAAAGGGATTATAGTTAACGATTATTTACAAACTAGTAATCCAGCTATCTATGCATTGGGCGATGTCCTATCTAAAAAGCAACCTAAATTAACACCGGTATCTAGTTTAGAAGCCAGTTATCTAGTCTCGCTCTTAACCAATAAAAATGATTGCCCCATTGCTTATCCGAAAATACCGACGAATGTCTTCTCAAGTCCAAAACTGGCACAAGTGGGAGTTACTGTTTTAGAAGCAGAGAATAGTAAGGATAAGTACGAAGTCTCTACCATTGATGCTAGTAATTGGTTTAATTATTTAAGAGTCAATGAACCTGTTTCCAAAGTTAATATTATTATTGATAAGGATTCTGGACTTTTAGCAGGTGCAAGCTGTTTAAACAATGAGGCCGATCAGTTAATTAACTTCTTTACCTTCTTTATTAATAAAGAGATAAAAGCAGCTGAACTGGCAGATGCCGTATTTGCTTACCCTACCATTGCTAGTGATTTAACATATTTTTACACCTAAAGGTTATTCAGCCAATATGAGAAATTGGGCGGAATCGCATCTTCACTGTTAACTATCTACTGTTCCGTCCCGATTTCTTCCTCATGCTACAAATAGGCTCCCCCTCTATTGAAAGAAATCATTGAATAAATATAAACAAAAGTGGGGCATTCTAGATTGCAATCTGGAACGCCCCACTTTTATTTTTAAATCCGAACATTTTTAGGCATTCCAAATTAATTTTTCTTGTAATACATTTAATAGTAGCTCTACTATTATTGCAAGTAAGGTCACAGGTATTGCACCTTCTAATATTAAAACCATATCAAAAGTTCTTACGCCATTTACAACTAAAACGCCAAGGCCACCTGCTCCAACAGCCGCTGCCAAAGTTGTGGCACTTATATTTATAACAAGTGCTGTTCTTATTCCACCTAAAATTACATTTAAAGCTAGAGGTATTTTTACTTTGATATATATTTCTGCTTCTGTCATACCCATTCCTTTTGCTGCATCTATTATGTCTTTTGGAACTTCTTCTATACCTACGACGACATTATAGGTTATCGGCATCAAGGCATAGACAACTAGTGCTATCAAAGCTCCTTTTATCCCGTATCCTAAAAGAGGTACTGTCAGGGCTAATAAAGCAGGTGATGGAAAAGCCTGACCTAAATTCACTATTTTTAATAATAATTCTTTAAATTCATGACCATAATTTGTCGTTACAAATATTCCTAAAATGCCTCCAAGTGCAACTGCAGTCAAGCTTGATAATAAAACCATCCAAATGTGTTCCATAAAGTAAACTACCAAAAGTGTTCTAGAACCTTCCGTACTTTTAGAACTAAAAAACTTATATAAGATGCTTTCAAATCCTTCTGAGTAGGCAACTATAATTACAAGCACAATAGCCAGTAAAGCTGCAACTACTAATCCCTTTTTATCAGACTTCATTTATATCACTTCCAGCTACTTTTAATATACTATCCCAAGAAATACTGCCATTTATAAGTGCTACTCTGTCTTTTCCAGTTGTTAGCATTTCTGTTAATACATCTCTAAGAGTAGCATTTTCATCTAGTGGTTCTTCCTCTAATAATACAGCTTCAGCATAATCTATTGCAGGTTTTCTTGATAGAATGGTTAAAATACCTTCTCCTTTAAAAAAATCTTTGACAAATTCATTTTTGGGATCTAAAACAATTCTTTCTGGCGTATCTATTTGTACGATTTCCCCTTGATTCAGTATGCAAATCCTATCTGATAGGAGCAGGGCTTCATCAATATCATGCGTTACAAAAACAACCGTCTTTTTAAGTTCCTTTTGGATTTTTCGAAATTCTTTTTGAAGTCTCAGCCTATTTATTGGATCAACTGCACCAAATGGCTCATCCATAAGTAAAATATCAGGGTCAGATGCAATGGCCCTAGCAACTCCTATCCTTTGCGCTTCTCCACCTGACAATTCAGAAGGCTTTTTATCTCTATATTTTTCAGGTTCTAATCCAACTAATGCTAACATCTCGTCTACTCTTTTAGAAATCTTATCATTTTTCCACTTTAATAGGTGGGGAACTGTCGCAATGTTCTTTTTAACATCCATATGAGGAAATAATCCGATACTTTGAATGACATAGCCGATAGTCTTTCTAAGTTCTTCTCCTTTTAAATCATCTATATCTTCACCGTTTACTTCTATTTCTCCACTATCCCTAGCAATCATTTTATTTATTAGTCTCAGTAAAGTTGATTTTCCACAACCAGAAGGACCTAGTATAACTAAAAACTCTGCCTTGTTTACTGTTAATGACAGATCTTTTACCGCAGTGAAATCTCCATATTTTTTTGTTACATTACTTATTTTAATCATATATAACACCCCTCACAGTCTTTTCAAAGGCTCTTAAAATGTAATCAAGTAGCACTGTGAAAAAAACGATCGGAAGTACTCCCAAAAGGATTAAATCAGGTGAAGCTTCACCTAGTCCTAAAAATACAAAAGTACCCATTCCTCCACCACCTACAAGACCCGCTAAAACTGCCCCTCCAATCGTTTGAATAAAAGCAATCCTAATTCCTGTAAATATTATTGGGAAAGCTAATGGTAATTCAATTTTCATTAATATTTGACGCTTACTCATACCCATTCCCTTTGCAGCCTCTATGACATTTTTTTCGACTGAATAAAATCCAGTCAGAGTATTTCTTCCTATTGGAAGAAGTGTGTATAGAGTTAGTGCAATATATGCAGGAGCCCAGCCAATTCCGCTTACTCCTATAGCATCAAAAAAAGGTAACTTGCCAAGTCCAGATAGCGGAACTAAAAGAATTCCAAATAAAGAAAGACTTGGTATTGTTTCAATTATGCTAAGTGGAACCATAATTTTATCTTCGAGCTTTTTTTTCGAATAAGCTAAAAATCCTAATGGGATGGCTATGATTGCACCTGTAACAACTGAACTGAAAGTTAATAAGGCATGGATTCTCATATTATCAGTGAATTGCATTTTTTTTATATTGTATTCTTTGATTAAAGACAAGTCATCCAGTGTGCCAGTAAACATAAAATAAGCTAAAATTGTAAAAATACTTAAAAATCCAATCCATTTTATATATTTATGCTCTTTAATACGCTGAGTATAGGTAGAAAAAAGCATATACATACAAAAGATTTGAACATAGAAACCAGAAGAGAAACTGACCCTAGCTGAAGTCATACCAGCTGTATAGTCTCCAGTTTTTAACTGCAAAATCCAAAATAATAATAAGAGCAAAAGAGATGTCAGTATAAAAATAATAATATTTTTAGCTTTTTTTTCATAAAATGCCAGAAGGATTAAACTTCCCCATAAAACCAGAAGGACCATTCCTAAGCTACCAAAAAATTCTAAACTAGAATACTTTATACCTTGAGAGATTCTGTTTGGTTTAAGTTCAACTAAAGTCATAAAAACAAATGCTACTGCTCCTACGAAGGAAAGCAGTAGCAATGTTTTATCTTTTATTTTATTCATATAATCACCTTTTGAGTTAATTTATTCTAAAATACCTTCTTCTATTAAGTGGTCTTTTGCAACATCTTTCGGTGATAAACCATCTACAATTACTTTTTTATTCATATTTTGTAAATTTTCAAGAGTTAATGTTTTGAATGTATTTTCTATGACATCTTTTATTTCTGGATATTTTTCTAATATTTCTGATCTAATTACTACAGATGGTTCAAATACCGGTGGAATAGAAAGTGGATCTTCTAAGACAACTAAGTCTAAATCTGGTAATGAACCATCAGTACCATAGACAAGTGCCACATTGACATCATCCGTTCCGTTTGCAAGCGCACTGATTGTCTCCGCAGTATTTCCATGTGGGAGCATGATAAGTTGGTCTGGTTGTAATTTAAAGCCATAGCCTTCTTCCATACCTAAGAGTCCCATGTTTTTTTCTGCAAATAGCTGACTAGTAATAAATTTAACTTGACCTCCATTATTTACATAATCTGCAAAATCCTCTAGTGTCTTTAGATTATTAGTCTCCGCAAATTCTCTTTTAACTGCTAACATTTCAGTATTATTAGCTTTTGCAGGCTCCAACCAAGTTAAACCATTGTTTTCTTCATCATATGTTTTAATAGAATTATAACCTTCTTCTATATCTCCCCAAACTTCTTCTTCAAATCCTTCAGAATAATATTGGCCATTACCAGTATAGTCAATTCCAATATCTAATTCACCTTGTAATAGTGCGTTTCTTTGAACATCTGGCGTTCCAAATTGAACTTTATCTGTAATCGTATAACCATTCTCTTCAAGTGCTAAGAGGACCATATTACCTAAAATTCCACCTTCAGTGTCAACAAATGAACCTAAAACTATTGGGTCATCAGAATTTTTTGCTTCATTGTTATCTTTATCTATCGAAGAACCACAAGCCGATAATACTGAAAGCACCAAAACTAAAGTAAATATATAAAGTTTACTTTTCTTCATAATTAACCAACCTCCATTTTTTGTCACAGCCTATTCTGCAAACTATTTCCAAGTTGACACCTAAAGAAGTAAAGCGGTTACACAATTGCTATTATATTTATAGTACCATAGAAACAAGAGCTTAATCAAACATGTTACATGGCATTAAAGGATAAATAGGCAGTTGTTATTTGAAAAACTAAATTCCAGTTGACCGATTCAAAATACGGAATTAACTTCTGCAAAGATGGGAGTGGAATTCACTCCTGCAAACAGCCTA
>NZ_QAOM01000036.1:0-3244 GCF_003051085.1 Trichococcus patagoniensis
CCTACTCTCACAAAGGGAAACCCTTCACTACAATCGGCGCTAAGAAGCTTAACTTCTGTGTTCGAGATGGGAACAGGTGTGACCTTCTTGCCATCGTCACCGCACATTTTTCAAGAGAACCTTGTTCTCTCAAAACTGAATCTACAAATTTAAAGGGAACCCGAAAACACCGCTTGAGTTTTCTTCTTTTTAAAAATTGGTTAAGTCCTCGACCGATTAGTATTGGTCCGCTCCATACATCGCTGTACTTCCACTCCCAACCTATCTACCTGATCATCTCTCAGGGGTCTTACTCACTTAAAGTGATGGGAAATCTCATCTTGAGGGGGGCTTCACGCTTAGATGCTTTCAGCGTTTATCCCGTCCACACATAGCTACCCAGCGATGCTCTTGGCAGAACAACTGGTACACCAGCGGTGTGTCCATCCCGGTCCTCTCGTACTAAGGACAGCTCCTCTCAAATTTCCAACGCCCGCGACGGATAGGGACCGAACTGTCTCACGACGTTCTGAACCCAGCTCGCGTACCGCTTTAATGGGCGAACAGCCCAACCCTTGGGACCGACTACAGCCCCAGGATGCGATGAGCCGACATCGAGGTGCCAAACCTCCCCGTCGATGTGAACTCTTGGGGGAGATAAGCCTGTTATCCCCAGGGTAGCTTTTATCCGTTGAGCGATGGCCCTTCCATGCGGAACCACCGGATCACTAAGCCCGACTTTCGTCCCTGCTCGACTTGTAGGTCTCGCAGTCAAGCTCCCTTCTGCCTTTACACTCTACGAATGATTTCCAACCATTCTGAGGGAACCTTTGGGCGCCTCCGTTACATTTTTGGAGGCGACCGCCCCAGTCAAACTGCCCGTCTGACACTGTCTCCCTGCTCGCTAAGAGCAGCGGGTTAGAGTGGTCATATCACAAGGGTAGTATCCCACCGTTGCCTCCTCCGAGACTGGCGTCCCGGTATCATTGGCTCCTACCTATCCTGTACATGTGATACAAACACGCAATATCAAACTGCAGTAAAGCTCCATGGGGTCTTTCCGTCCTGTCGCGGGTAACCAGCATCTTCACTGGTACTATAATTTCACCGAGTCTCTCGTTGAGACAGTGCCCAAATCGTTACGCCTTTCGTGCGGGTCGGAACTTACCCGACAAGGAATTTCGCTACCTTAGGACCGTTATAGTTACGGCCGCCGTTTACTGGGGCTTCAATTCAAAGCTTCGCTTGCGCTAACCTCTCCTCTTAACCTTCCAGCACCGGGCAGGCGTCAGCCCCTATACGTCATCTTTCGATTTTGCAGAGACCTGTGTTTTTGATAAACAGTCGCTTGGGCCTATTCACTGCGGCTGACCTTGCGGTCAGCACCCCTTCTCCCGAAGTTACGGGGTCATTTTGCCGAGTTCCTTAACGAGAGTTCTCTCGCACACCTTAGGATTCTCTCCTCAACTACCTGTGTCGGTTTGCGGTACGGGCAGTTACTTTCTCACTAGAAGCTTTTCTTGGCAGTGTGACATCAGGAACTTCGCTACTAAATTTCGCTCCCCATCACAGCTTGTCCTTAAGAGAAAAAGCATTTCACTCGTTCTCAGACTTGCTGCTTGGACACACATTTCCGATCGTGTGCATTCCTTAGCCTCCTGCGTCCCTCCATCGCTCAAACAAAAGCAACTGGTACAGGAATATCAACCTGTTGTCCATCGCCTACGCCTATCGGCCTCAGCTTAGGTCCCGACTAACCCTGGGAGGACGAGCCTTCCCCAGGAAACCTTAGTTATTCGGTGGACGGGATTCTCACCCGTCTTGCGCTACTCATACCGGCATTCTCACTTCTAAGCGCTCCACCAGTCCTCACGATCTGGCTTCGATGCCCTTAGAACGCTCTCCTACCACGGAACCCGAAGGTTCCATCCACAGCTTCGGTGATCTGTTTAGCCCCGGTAAATTTTCGGCGCAGGGTCACTCGACTAGTGAGCTATTACGCACTCTTTAAATGATGGCTGCTTCTGAGCCAACATCCTAGTTGTCTGTGCAACCCCACATCCTTTTCCACTTAACAGATACTTTGGGACCTTAGCTGGTGGTCTGGGCTGTTTCCCTTTTGACTACGGATCTTATCACTCGCAGTCTGACTCCCGGATCTAAATCAATGGCATTCGGAGTTTATCTGAATTCGGTAACCCGAGAAGGGCCCCTAGTCCAAACAGTGCTCTACCTCCATGATTCGCATATCCGAGGCTAGCCCTAAAGCTATTTCGGAGAGAACCAGCTATCTCCAAGTTCGATTGGAATTTCTCCGCTACCCACACCTCATCCCCGCACTTTTCAACGTGCGTGGGTTCGGTCCTCCAGTGCGTATTACCGCACCTTCAACCTGGACATGGGTAGGTCACTTGGTTTCGGGTCTACGACCTCATACTTATTCGCCCTATTCAGACTCGCTTTCGCTACGGCTCCGTCTTTTCAACTTAACCTCGCATGAAATCGTAACTCGCCGGTCCATTCTACAAAAGGTACGCCATCACCCATTAACGGGCTTTGACTACTTGTAGGCACACGGTTTCAGGTACTGTTTCACTCCCCTTCCGGGGTGCTTTTCACCTTTCCCTCACGGTACTGGTTCACTATCGGTCACTAGGGAGTATTTAGCCTTGGGAGATGGTCCTCCCGGATTCCGACGGAATTTCTCGTGTTCCGCCGTACTCAGGATACTGGTAGAGCTGATTTGGATTTCGCATACGGGGCTATTACCCTATTTTGCGCAACTTTCCAGTTGGCTTCTGCTATCCATTGCAGTCTCATGTCCCAGTCCTACAACCCCAAAGAGCAAGCTCTTTGGTTTGGGCTTTTCCCGTTTCGCTCGCCGCTACTAAGGGAATCGAATTTTCTTTCTCTTCCTGCAGGTAATGAGATGTTTCAGTTCCCTGCGTGTTCCTCGATACACCTATGTATTCAGTGTAACGTAATATCCTATCAAAGATATTGGGTTGCCCCATTCGGAAATCTCCGGATCAAAGCTTACTTACAGCTCCCCGGAGCATATCGGTGTTAGTCCCGTCCTTCATCGGCTCCTAGTGCCTAGGCATCCACCGTGCGCCCTTATTCACTTAACCTATGGTTAAGCTCGCCATTGCTGGCTTGCTAACTTATTTCGTTAAAAACTCATTTAAGTTAACTTAAAACGCGGTAAAATGTTTAGGTTTCTTACTTTATTTTTGTAGTATTCAGTTTTCAAAGAACAAATTTA
>NZ_QAOM01000037.1 GCF_003051085.1 Trichococcus patagoniensis
ATCATGCCGGCGTGGCGGAATTGGCAGACGCGCTGGACTCAAAATCCAGTGCCCGCAAGGGCGTGCCGGTTCGACCCCGGCCGCCGGTATCACACAAAAAACAAGTCCAGAGAGATGATTTCATCTTTCTGGGCTTGTTTTTTACGTTTGTATTTACCGACCTCGGCGCTCACCCCCTTTAGGGGTGGGATGATAAGAGTTTTTCCTTTGCATTAATAAACATATGTTCGTATGATAAGAGGTGTCTAAAGCAATGGTCCAACAGGCAATCCGTGAAGAAAAATTCCCTCGGGTCACTTCAAAGCACATCTAATCGGACATCCCTACGGCTAATAGGAAAAAGCAAAGTGACCCTGCACAGTTGGGCCTTCTACGAATTGGCCTCCTTTATCGCATACAAAGCCCGTGAAATCGGGATAAAAGTGGTCTACATCAAACCCGAATATACGTCCCAGACTTGCCCATCATTCGGGGATCTAAACAAGGTGAAGGACCGCAACTATTATTACGGCTGCGGGTATCATGACCATCACTACAGAATCGGCGCCCGTGGGTCTTTACGACTTGCCACGGCAGGGGTGATGGGCCCCCTAAACTTGAGGCCTGAAGAAAACAGAAATGGCCTGCGTTCGGCAAGGTATTCAAGAATACCACTACTTTAGTGGTGAGCGTTTAAAGTATCTGCAAGGTTTGCATGAAGCAATCACGAAGGCAAAAGGATAAAATTCCTTAATGCAAGAAAGTGAGAGTGGCATATGTTAGCGAATATGGAACACGAAATTTACAGACAGATTGCAGAAACAAAATTGTTGCCTCTTTACACTGCTACGGATCTTTCCTGTTTGGATCGATTAGAAGAGATTCTGGTCAAGAACGAGGTACGGTTCATTGAAGTGACGTTCCGAAGCAACTTAGCCTTGGATGCTATCAAGAAATTGGCTCAGTCAGGCGAGCTGATTGTTGGTGCAGGTACGGTTAGGACATTGAAAGAAGCGAAAGATGCGGTTGGAAATGGCGCGAAGTTTATTGTTTCGCCAGCGCTCGTTCCGGATGTAATCGAATACTGTATCAAGCATGATATCCCTGTTTTTCCTGGGACGGCGACGCCTGGCGATATTCAACGCGCTACGGAGTATGGCATCAAAGTAGTGAAATTTTTCCCCGCAGATATCTATGGTGGGTTAAAAGCGATCAACGCCTTGAGCGGTCCTTTCTATGATGTCAAGTTCTTGCCGACTGGCGGGATCAACGAAGAAAACTTTATGGAATATGTTCAAAATGACCACATAGTAGCGGTGGGCGGTTCGTTTATCATTTCTGAATCGGTCATCCAAAAAGATGATGGCGAAACAGCGGATAAAATATTGAAGACATTGGTGGATAAGATCAGAGCCTAGAAAGTATCAAATGGTTTTTTATGAAATGATAATTTGCCAATCATACTAAAAATAGTGGAGTAACAACACGTGGGTGTTGTTGCTCCACTTTTTTTTAGGGCTTGAGTTGAGTGAATGATTGCAGCCAGTACTCGTCTTGATGGCAACGGAGTGGTTCTATCCCACTAAAAAAATAAACATTTCCCAGTTGACAATTATGAGAAAAGGATTATAATTGGTTGAAATTAAACTAATAAAATCTGTGATGAGAAGTAGTAGCCAGTGGCGTTTAGTCAAAGCGAGTTTGGGGCAGTGAAAGCCAAGCACTGTAGCTGTTGGTGAATGGATCTCTGAGACGTGATGCGAAAATGACAGTAGCAAAAACCGGGAGTCCGCCGTTAAAAGGACGGGGTATCGAGTAACATCCGTACCCGCAGAGCGAGTTTTGTACTGAGGTGGCAAACGAATGGAAACATTTCGTCCTTTTGAGGAGGAAGTGTTTTTTTGATTCTGTAGTATTAGCGCGAGAACAATGCATAGCCGTTTTTTTTGGTGACGTATTGGGGGGCCTTGATTCCATAAGGGAGGCAAGGAGCGCAAAGAACAACAGAGTGGATCGTGAGTCAACAGTAGAGAACTAATATGGGTGGCACCGCGGCTACATCGTCCCATTATAGGGGAGGGTGTGGCTTTTTTTTGTACCCAAAATTCCCTGAAGGAAGCAGAAACAGCAAAAAAATCTCATTAGGGGTGAATGGAATGTTCAATCTGACAGCAACAGAATTTGCAGCATCAAAAAAACATAGTAAGGTGTTTCCGCTATACTTGACGGTCAATGCGGATCAATTGACGCCCATCGGCATGTATTATAATCTCCAAGGGGAGCATAAATTCTTGTTTGAGAGCGTCTTTTCCGAGCGAGAAATCGGGAGATACTCCTTTCTGGGATCGAATCCTTATAAGAGCATCACGAGTATGGGCGAAGACGTGACGATCATCACCGATGGACAAGCCGTGCACAAAAAAGGCAAGGTGCTCGATTTCGTAAAAGAGCATGTAGCGATTCCCTACCTTGAGACCGATATCCCGTTGCCGTTTGTCGGCGGCGCAATCGGCTATGTCGGCTATGATGTCATCCGACAATACGAAAAGCTGCCGAATGTGAACCCGGATGAACTGCAGGCGCCTGAAGCCTACTTGCTGTTCTACAAGCAATTCATCAGTTACGATCACTACCAGCACAAAATGACGCTCGTCCATAATGTCTTTCCGGAGGATACGGAGGATTATGAAACAATCACCGCCAATCTGGAAAAATTAGCCGAAACGATGAACCAAACGAACGGCATCCGACCTTTCCAAGAGGTGAATCCGAATCAAGAGGTTTCCTCAAACGTCAGCGAAGCGGAATTTTGTACAATCGTCGAGAAGGCGAAAGAATACATCAAAGCCGGCGACATCTTTCAGGTTGTCCTCTCACAGCGTTTGACCATCAAGTCGGAATCCGAACCGTTCGACATCTACAGAAGATTGCGCACAAAGAATCCATCGCCTTATCTTTTCTATATCGATCTGGGCGATTTCCAGGTGGTCGGATCCTCCCCGGAAAGTCTGGTCACCGTTCAGGACGGTGAAGTCATGACGAACCCGATAGCCGGAACGCGCAGAAGAGGAAAGAATGAAGAGGAAGACAATGAGCTGAAGAAAGAGCTGCTTGCGGACGAGAAGGAACGGGCAGAACATGTGATGCTTGTGGACTTGGGCCGGAACGATATCGGACGGATCAGCGAATTTGGCAGCGTCAAGCTGGATAAATTCATGGAAGTGGATATCTACTCCCATGTGATGCATATCGTTTCGAAAGTGACCGGCAAGTTGAAACCGGGCCTGACCTGCTTTGAGGCCTTGAGCGCTTGCCTGCCTGTAGGGACCGTTTCCGGTGCTCCGAAAATACGGGCGATGGGCATCATCGATGAATTGGAAAGAACGAAGCGAGGCATCTATGCCGGTGCGGTCGGCTATTTCTCCTATAATGGCAACATGGACACGTGCATTGCGATCCGGACAATCATTCTGAAGGATGGTTTCGCTTATGTCCAAGCCGGTGCAGGGATTGTGCATGATTCGGTCCCGGAATCGGAATATACCGAGACACTGAACAAAGCTATGGCCTTGAAGGAGGTAATCTGAATGATTTTATTGATTGATAATTATGATTCCTTTACGTATAACCTCTACCAATACATCGGAGAGATCAATCCGGATGTACTGGTGGTTCGGAATGATGCTATAACATTGGACGAGATGAAGGCAATGGATCTGGACTGCATCATCCTTTCCCCAGGGCCGGGCGTGCCGGAAGATGCCGGGATTTGCGTCGATGTGGTCAGGGAATTTGCCGGGAAAGTGCCCTTGCTTGGGATCTGTCTCGGACACCAAGCCATCGGGTATGCCTATGGCGGGAATGTCATCCGTGCAGAAACGCTGAAGCACGGCAAAACTTCTATGGTGACGCATAATGGCGATCCTCTTTTCCAAGGGATCACTTCCCCTTTCGAGGTCATGCGCTACCATTCGCTGGTAGTCGAAGAAAAGAGCCTTCCCGATGAACTTGAAATACTTTCCAAAAGTGTGGATGATGGCGTCATCATGGCGATGAAGCATAAACAGCATGCCGTTTACGGCCTGCAGTTCCATCCCGAATCCATCTTCACCAAAGATGGTCAGAAGCTTATTCGGAACTTCTTGGAAAATATCGCCAACAAAGCAGGACAGCCACAGCAAGTGGAATGATCCAAATAGGTATGGGTGAGCGGGACAAATCCATCAGAACTTCCGGATGCGAAAGTCGAAAGCTTTTGTTGAAAGACGGCGGGTTTGGACCGCTGACGCGCATGCCGGATGGAGAACAATTATAACGTTCCCTAGGGCTGTGTCGAAAGACTTTAAAAAAAACCAAAAAATCGTTGACAGCATTCGGCTGCGATGATAGTATATAGAAGTTGTCCGCCAGAATCGGATTTGAAATGATTTGAAAAAATTGTTGACAGACGATTTAGAGCGTGATATTATATAAAAGTTGCTGATCCAAGCATCTGCAAGCCGATATTGCTTCTGAAAAACTTTCAGAAAAGGCTTGACGGAGAGCCGGAGCCGTGATATTATAAATAAGCAATCACGTAGCACGTGATACACGATTGGCCTTTGAAAACTGAATAAAGAATGAACGAACCAAATGTGCAAGGAGCTTAGACTTCGGTCGAAGCAAACGAAGACGATACTTTGTATCGCAAACA
>NZ_QAOM01000038.1 GCF_003051085.1 Trichococcus patagoniensis
AAATCAACTGGAATTTAGAAGAATTGTATTTGAAAGCTATAAAAGCGGGATTGTTGGAAATTGAGAAAAAGGAAAAGGAACTAAAAGAAGAAAAGTGATTTTAGAGAGGATGTTAAAAATGGATAAAATGGATAAAGCGGTGGAAAGTAATACGTTCCGGATTAATACAAGGCTTGGGCTAAAACAAAATGATTGGTTAGATAGAGAAAGTGCTGAAACTGGTATTACTAAGTCTGGTTTGGTTGCTATGGCGGTTGAGCAATATATCCAACAAAAGGAAGCTGTAGAAGCTATGAACAACATGCATGATTTGTACAACAAATTAGCGGATATAGAGAAAGAGTTAAAACTTGTCCGTGAAAATAAATAATAGGAGCGGATGCAAGTGGAAAGTTCCTGGAGGTTGAGCGTAGCGGTCCCTTTATATTGGGATGCCCCTAGGATAAACTGTCCCGCAGGGTGAGAGGGAACGCTTTTCCCCTCTCAAGGTTTATGGGGTTCCTAGGGGTAGGGACCCAATGTATAAGGGCAACTGGAAGGATCTTGGAACGGTGTCCGGAGGACTACTAGGAACTTGAATTTGCTTTTGAATTTGCTTTTGATTTTTGAACAAAAAAACCGACTCTCTCTAATAGTCGGTTAGACGTTTACTATTTGAACATTCGGAGGTGATGGGTTGGAAATTTTAGGTGTCTACTTTGATAAAATAACACTCGTTGGGAACTTGTATAAGGAGGCAGAAAGTACTCTTCAACATCTTTTGAACACGGTCGAAAGCAAGGTTATGGGTGTTCCCACAATGAGTGCTGTAAAAGGTAAAATTTACGGTGATTGGGTCTATTTTGAATATGATGAACTAATGGGGAAAGCTTTCAAGAAAGGAAATTTCAGGATTGAATATAACCCTCGAAAAATGCCCTTAGACCTTCAGCAACAAATGGTTAGTGCCTTTAAGCCTATGCTTCATGATATTCACTTTACACGCTTGGATTTAGCGTTTGATTGCGATATAGAATTAGGAGAGTACTCGCATGAACACAAAAACCCTATGAAGCGTGCTGAATTTTATGGGCTTGGTGGAAAATTGGAAACTTTGTATTATGGCTCTCGGACTTCGAACATTTATTCGCGGACCTATGACAAAAAACAACAACTCTTAGATATTGAGCAAAAGGAGATTCCAGAGCCTGTATTGTGGCGGTATGAGTTGGAATTGAAAAACAGAAAATTTATTGATGCCATGATTAATTTTGATTTTCCGGTTTTTGAACGTGTGCGATTTGTAAAGTACGATATTACAACACTTAGTGGTAACGATCGTGTGATGGTGCAGGCGCTCGTAGACCATCCGTCTTTGATAAATGAACTATCAAGTGCTACAAAAGCAAAGTATCGGAAAATTATTCGGGGTTTGGGTGGTGATGATGTGACTCCTATTTTCGCGGGCGCATTAAAAAAAGAACTCCCACAACTCAAGCGCCAACTTGAGCAATGGAAGTACATTCCTAAACTTTCGGAAATCATGGGGCGAACATGGTTTTAGATTCATTTCGATTATAGCAGATTAGAAATAACTATGCCATATCAAGGAAAAAGCGGGTTTGCAAAAAAGATTGTTCTATGAGCCGGATGCCAGCGTAGTCGGCACCGGACATAGAACATTTTTTTGCGCCCGCTTTTATTTTGGATGGAAATTATTATAAGTGCTGTAGCGCATGAAATAATAGTGTTCTTCATGAAACACCAAAGTGATGTTGACATGGTGTTTTGTAGGTGTTATTATATGGGTGTCGAGATACTGGGCGGGGGGTGGTTACTCTAGCTGCTCCCCTTATCAATTTTGAAAGGAATGATAAAATTGAATATTGATGAAAAAGCTATGATGATTCTTGAGGGAATGGAAACTTACATGCAAATCAACTGGAATTTAGAAGAATTGTATTTGAAAGCTATAAAAGCGGGATTGTTGGAAATTGAGAAAAAGGAAAAGGAACTAAAAGAAGAAAAG
>NZ_QAOM01000039.1 GCF_003051085.1 Trichococcus patagoniensis
TTCGGGTGTTTGACAGTTGCCTATCGAAAAAATAGCTAAAAAGCCCAATGGGGCTTTATTTTTTTGTCAAATTTTCCCGATAATCATTGAGTACTATTTAGTACCGTGTTATAATAGCGATATATTACAAGACTTTGGAGGGATTCATATGCGGATCAAAAAAAGTATCTCTAAGAACTCTGTCTCGTATTCGATTATAGACAATGTCCGTGATATCAACGGAAAATCTACCACCAAGGTCATCGAAGCCTTGGGAAATGAGAATGAAATACGGGAAAAACATCCAGGAGTGGATCCTGAAGAATGGGCACGGGATTACGCTAAAAAACTGACGGATGAACAGAAACAGAAGAACGCCTCCATCATTACAAAACTGAATCCGAATAAACCTATTCCAAAAGATACTAGGCGCACATTCAATGTGGGCTATCTATTTTTAAAGTCTATCTACCATCAATTGGAACTAGACAGCATCTGCAAAGAAATCGCACAACGCCATGCATTTTCATATGATCTGGACAAAATTCTTTCTTTGCTCCTCTACATGCGCATACTTCATCCGACCTCCAAGAGAGGGACCTTGGAACGAGCGGGCGAGCTACTTGAGACCCATACAATCGAACAGCAACACATGTATCGAGCGCTTGACATTTTGGCAGAAGAGTCTGAGTCAATCGAAAAAGCAGTCTACCAAAACAGCTTGGCGGTCGTCGAACGGCGAACTGAGCTCCTCTATTACGACTGCACGAATTTTTACTTCGAAACGCAGGAAGCCGAAGGCTTAAAACAATATGGGGTATCAAAAGAGAACCGGCCAAACCCAATAGTACAAATGGGACTCTTTATGGATGGCAGCGGATTGCCTCTCGCTTTCGTCATTAATCCTGGAAATCAAAACGAACAGCCAACCATGAAGCCGCTTGAGAAACGAATTTTTAAGGATTTTGAGTTGTCTAAATTTGTGGTCTGCACAGATGCTGGACTTTCTTCCTACGAGAATCGCATTTATAATTCAATGGGTAACCGAGCCTTCGTGACGACCCAATCTCTTAAAATGTTAAAGAAACACCTAAAAGAATGGGCACTAGCACCCGATGGGTGGCGATTAGCAAACAAAGATAACTCTGAGTCCGGAAAGGAAAAACAGCAGATCATAAACCTTAACGAGGTAGATATTGAAAAGGATACAAATATGTACTACAAGGAACGTTGGATGAATGAAAATGAACTAGTGCAAAAATTGATTGTAACCTTCTCCCCGAAGCATAAGCGATACCAGGCCAACATTAGGGAAAAGCAAGTCGAACGAGCGCAGAAAAAAGTCGACAATCCCTCTCGATTGGGAAAGAAACGCGCGAACGATCCGGACCGCTTTATTCAATCTACCTACGTCACTGATGATGGTGAGGTTGCGAAAAAAAGTAGTCACACTATCGATTTATCCATAAGTAATGAAGAAGCCAAGTTTGATGGGTTTTACGGGGTGTGTACCAACTTAGAGAGCACAATCGAAGAGATTGTTCACATTAATCAACGTCGATGGGAAATTGAAGAAACTTTTCGAATTCTGAAAAGCGAAATGCGAACTCGCCCTGTCTACTTACAGAAAGATGAAAGAATTAAGGCTCATTTTTTGACGTGCTTTCTATCATTGCTGGTTTATCGCATTTTAGAAAAAAAGATCGACGAAAGCCATACATGCTGTGAAATCATTGATACAGTGCGTAAGATGACAGTATTAGAAGTGCCAGCCGAGGGCTACATTCCCACTTACACTCGTACAGAGTTAACTGATCGATTACATGAGACATTTGGGTTCCGTACGGATACCGAAATAGTCACGCAAAAAAAGATGAAAAATATTTTAAAACAAACCAAAAAGAAGAAATAGTACTCATTTTTGAATGCAAAAAAACCACAAGTATGCCTGCTACATTAGCATTCTTGTGGTTTTTACTGTCAAAGACGAGAT
>NZ_QAOM01000040.1 GCF_003051085.1 Trichococcus patagoniensis
GTTAGAATAGAGGCATAATGAGAGCGACAGGAGAGAGGGTGAAGGCGATTGAATGACAATAATGAAGCGTTTCTGGGTTATTTCAATGACATCGAGAGTTTCTTCAACAAGGAATACAAACCGAACCGGGGAAAATCTTACTACAGCTTTTACGAGTTGGTGGAGAACGCATCGCGCTACGACAGCTATGTGAAAAGGAAACGCGATGATTTTCAGATACTGGGGGATCTGCGGAATTTCCTGAGCCATGGAAATCAGGGTGATCTTGTGCTCGCCAACGAGGAGTCTCTGAATATGATCAAAGCGATTCACGAACAACTGTTGAAGCCGAAGACGGCTTTCGATATCAAGTCGGACGATGTGAAATTTTTCAAGGAAACGACACCGCTGTCTGCGGTCCTGGAAACGATACGGAATACCGACCTGACCCAATTCCCGATCAAGGACGGAAACGGCAAAGTGATTGGACTGTTGACGGAGAACGGCATCACGCACTGGCTATCCCAACATGCGCACGAGGCGACCATTTCGATCGGCGGAACGCTGGCGCGGGATATCCTTGTATTGGACGAGAACAAAAATAATTTTGCCTTCGTCAAAAAAGACGCAACCATCTATGAAGCCGAAGCGCAGTTCGACAACCAAAAGATTGATGCGCTCCTGGTCACGCACAGCGGCAAAAATACCGAAAACCTGCTCGGCATCATCACCCGCTTCGACTTGGTGGAAGTTTAGAGACAGGAAATAATTCAGAAAAAATAGCGACAGGCTACCTCGATGCGAGGCGGACTGTCTTTCATACGTGCATGCTGCTGGACGGAGGAGCGCGCCGGAATGCGTGCGCAGCTCCGGTGAAGGGTCCACTCACCGGAGAACTCCGGTAATTTTCGGCCTTACCTCCGATGAAGCCGCGCTCATCGGAGAACATAAGCAGAATGCTGGCTGAACTCCGGCGAAGCCTCCGTTCGCCGGAGGAGAGCGACGAAAAGAGGCTACCTCAAGTGAGACGGCTCTTTTATTTGGAAATTTCCGGATACCTGATGACATATCGCTGAACGCAAGATTCGGCTTGTATTTTTAAGTTGTTTCCGTATAATTGTGTAAAAAGAAAAGGCCATACCCAAACCTTCGGTACAATGTAGTTACCACACAACATCGCAAAGGAGAATGGATATGACCCAACTAAATATTAATATCTCAACTTTCGCACACTAAAAAAGACCATCTAGACTTGATACATCAATATTTTCAGCTATAATATTATGCCGCTAAAGCACTTGGAAGTTGCTTTTCCGGTTGAAGAAATGCTCTTTTCAAGAAGGCTGGAAAATTATCGAAAACTTTGTCCAGAAGGGACTGCACCATTTCTTCGGACAAGGTAGGTTCTTCCGTCAAGGAAGCCTTCAGATAGTCCAATACCAATAGAATCGCCTCTGCAAAGCGGATGTCCTCCAGCTCATCACAACACAAAAAGAATAGCTGACCGAGGGTCCTGGAATCTTGTTCTTCGCGTGTCCGAAGGGCAAGCATGATGTAACAGGTGAAGACAATCGTCGTGTGAGCTACCTGCTTCTTTCCGGATATTGGATTGATTCAGTAACGTTCCCAGTTTCTGTTCGCGAAAAAATTGATGAACAGAAAATAACAAACTAAAAATGATTAAACGAATAATGTACGGTAGAGGAAGTCTCCAGCTATTACGGGCTAAATTAATGTTGAAAATTTAAAAAACGTCTTTTTGCGGAAGAACCAAAAATAATGCATTAGTGGTACATTTTCGATGCCGTATTCATGTACTAAGCTTAAGTAAAAGAGTGTACAACATGACTGCCTATTTATGGTTACTTGCAATAGTAAATTCCAGTTTGTAAAACTAAATTCCACACCGGACCGGGTGAAAAGAGAAATAGACAAAAAATGAAGACCCAAAAGGG
>NZ_QAOM01000041.1 GCF_003051085.1 Trichococcus patagoniensis
GGTTACTTGCAATAGTAAATTCCAGTTTGTAAAACTAAATTCCACACCGGACCGGGTGAAAAGAGAAATAGACAAAAAATGAAGACCCAAAAGGGCAATTTGGATACTTTGGAGCGATCATTGTATCGAATTCGGCCTAATTTTGGGCATGCCAAACCAAAGGTGAAGATTCTGCGTTTTTTCGCAAGAGTAAATTCCACCCCTAAAAGATATTTTATTGTGGACAATGTTCTGCTGCTATTCTCTGATTAGAATGGGATTCCTTCATCTTCGAAGCGGTTGGTTTTGTTCAATGCTCCTTCTGAAAGGCGGGATATTTTGATTTCGAGCTCGGCCAATGTCTGGCTTAACGCAATCACTTCTCCCAAAAGGTAATCAATGGTTTCAGAAGCGGTCAATAGGTACTCTCGGCCTTGTTCATCGTAAAGCGGGAATCGTTTAATGGTCATCTGACAAACCTTCTTTCTTGAATAGCGAGGGTGATAGGTTTATTGTATGAGGTGGGATCAGTTCTATACCCAAGGTATGGAGAAACTCGTCTCCGTACAAGAAGCTAAACGACTCCGTAGGGGATTTGTCGTTTAGCTTTTTTCTTGTGTAGGAATTGATATGACTAGCCAACAACTGGACATCCGCCTGCGTAAGCCCATCAAAACTGGTCCCCTTTGGCAGCACATAGCGGATTAATTCATGATTCTTTTCAATCTGCCCTTTTTGATGAGGGGCGTTGGCATCACAGTAGAAGATTTTTGTCCGTTCTTTTCCTTCCAAGGCTGCAGGGTTTGAGAACTCGCTGCCATTGTCCGTTAGGACAACCGGAAACAACTTGCGGAAGACGGTTTCGCCTAAGTCTTGCTCCAGTTTATTAAAAACATCGATCACCGTTTGGGACGTATTATGGTCGCGCAGATACATCAACATCAGGTTGCAGTTCGTGAAGTGGATGGTGAGGAGGACTTTTCCTCCTTTTCTGCCTTCTACGGTGTCCATTTGGACGGTCGCGACTTCTTCCTGTTCTTCCATGTAACGCTTGTAATCCACCAGCGTGCGGCCAGTACGGCAAGCTTTATCTATCTTCTTTTCGACCTTCTTCTTGCGTAACCGGAAACGCGGTTTGCGCACTAAATCAATGTTTCTGGCATTAAGATAGCACCGGTCAATCAGGGTGTAGAGGGTCCTTTCGCAAATCTGCAGGCGATCGGCATGGTGTACACAAATATGATGAATCGACTGGTTCTGCTTGATCAGTGGCGACACAATCGCGTCCACATACGCAAGCTCCTCATCTGACAAGCTGATGCCTGTACGTGAATCAGACAAAGTCTGTTCGTATTTCTCGTGAGCTTCCTGCGCTCTATAGTAAGATTTCATCAAGGTGCAGGATTCCCTCATTTTACAGCCATTGCAGACGTAGGGAACTCGTTTGAGGCGCGGGCAGAGCTCTTCCTCAAAATCTGCACAGATACTGTTGCACTGACTGCAGAGACTGCAGGATGCCTTTCGGCATTTCTTATTGGCGCATAAGCTGGTGATAGTACAATGTTGGCGATGGATACAGCGATTGGGGACGCGGCCTTGGCCCACGTAGTATCTACTCAGGCAGTGCCGTCTGACTTCTTTTGAAATGGTGGTGGGGTCTTTGTCCAGGGAACGAGCGATGGTGCGGAAAGAGTGGCATTTTTCGAGTGCATGTTGAATGGCGTAACGATCTTCAAGGGTCAAATGTTTCTGTGTTGCCATAGGTGAACACTTCCTTCTTTGTAAGTGAGGAAGCAAAACATTATCCACCTTGAATTATAGGCTGTTTGCAGGAGTGAATTCCACTCCCATCTTTGCAGAAGTTAATTCCGTATTTTGAATCGGTCAACTGGAATTTAGTTTTTCAAATAACA
>NZ_QAOM01000042.1 GCF_003051085.1 Trichococcus patagoniensis
TGGTGTGCCACCCGTCAATAGGACAGTAAAATATTTAAACAGTTTTACAGACTGCTCCCAGTAATGTGGGGGCAGTTTTTTTCCGTATATAAACCTGCCGCGCTTACGCTTGGCTCCCCACACGTTTCATGAATGAAGCACAAACCGCTTCACTCACAAAACGTGAGGGCCCATTAGGCGGCCACGAAATAGTGATTATGAAACTCCATTGGAGTCATGATATGCAACTTTCTTTGAATGCGTCTGTTATTGTAATATTCCATATAGTTGTGGATCATCTCAACTAAAGAAGAACGACTCGTAAATTTACGACGGTAATATTTTTCACGTTTGATGAGGGCCCAAAACCCTTCCATAGGCCCATTATCAATACAACGGGCGACACGGGACATGCTTTGCAACATGCCGGCAGTTTCCAATCGCAAACAGAATTTCTTGCTCGTATATTGAAATCCACGGTCACTGTGAAACAATGGTTGAGCTTCTGGTTCCTTTTGTATGGCCGCATCAAACGTCTGTAGGACTAAAGGCAAATCGTTTCGATCACTGATTATGTACGCGACAATTCGACGGTCATAGAGATCCAAAATGGCACTCAAATATACTTTCTTGATTTCCGGTCCCTCGTAATACTTGAATTCGGTCACATCAGTCAACCACTTTTCGTTTGGTGCATCTGCACGAAAGTTCCGGTTGAGGTGATTTTCCGCGATATGATAAGGCTTCTGGGCACCTTTGGTAATGCTATTGGCACGATGTTTGATTCGGGATTTGATTTGTTGACTACGACAGATCCGAAGGGCGCGGTTGTCACTGATGGTAATGCCATAGATGCCTTCTAAATCGTCGCGAATTCGACGATAACCCTTATCGTCATGTTCTTCATAGATTTGTTTGGCCACTTCAGCGATTTGATTGTTGCGAATCTCCCGCGGACTATGTGGTTGCTTAAGCCAGCGATAATAGGCGGAGCGTGTCACGTGTAAGATTTCGCACATCACTTGCACCGGATAACCTTTTTCTGTATGGAGTTGCTTGATGGTTTCGTACTCAGCTAGTTTTCTTACTTCCGCCAGCGATCCCTCCTTTCTAATTCTTGGAATTTTTTTGTTACATCAAGTTCCATTTGTAGGCGTTGGTTTTCGCGTTTTAAACGTGCCAACTCGTCTTGGAGTAATTCCTCGGGAGTCCGGCTAGGCATTGTCCCTTTCCTGCGCCCACGGCGATCTTCCAGCCCAGCTTCTCCTAATTCTTCATATCTCTTTACCCATTGATAGATGTTTTGATAGGAGACTTGGTATTTGATGGCCATGGCACCATAGTCTTTATCGTTGGTTATGCATTCCAACACAATTTTCAAACGCTCATCTGATGTTGTTGCCCGGGATTTACTCATATAGCTTCCTCCACTTGTTGTTTTGAAGTCTTTATGAGTATTATAATCCTTTAACCAGTTCTGCAGTTGCGTCTTGCTGCGTAAACCATATTTTTTTGCGATTTCAATCATGCTGTCCAGGCCGTTTAGATAGTCCGTGACGGCTGACAACTTCAACTCCTTGGAGTAATGCTTATTGTTCTTGGCCGGTAAAAGGGCCGATGGACCGCCGTTCTCATAAAGTCTAACCCAACTGCGGACCGTCTCTTGAGATACCCCAGCGTCTTGTGCTGCCCTTGCTATGCCGATTTCATTTGTCAGGTATTGCTCGACAATGTTGACTCTGTTTTCGACAGATAATTTCATAGCTCTTTTAGACATAAAAAAACCCCCTATATAAGACTTGAAATAATTCAATGTCCTATATAGAGGTAGCATACCAC
>NZ_QAOM01000043.1 GCF_003051085.1 Trichococcus patagoniensis
AACCCTTCATTCCCGTGTGAATTATAACGTGGAATGCTGAAAAGCATTGATATTAAAGGTTTTTATTGGATATTCCTATTGAAATCCCGTCCTTCCCACGTTATAATTATAACGTGGAAAGGCGTGATCTGATGAGTTTAGTATATGTAACGAACAAGAATAACGGCACTACCTATGTTTACGAATCAACCAACTATTGGGATAAAGAAAAGAAACAGTCGCGCAGCAAGCGTGTCTGCATCGGAAAATTGGATGAAAATGGGAACCTGATACCCTCTAAACGATTGGCTATGCCGCCGGCATTACCACCTGCAAAACAAGGACCGGTGCCGTCATCTGTAACGAAGCGCAGCTACTACGGTGCGACCTATCTGTTTGATAAAATCGGTGAACAGCTTGGTATTACAGCCGATTTAAAGGCATGCTTTCCTGAAAGCTACAAGCAGATACTTTCGATCGCTTATTACTTGATTTTGGAAGATCGCAATACGATGCTTCGCTTTCCTAAGTGGGATCGAACCCATTCCCATCCTTACGGCAGCTGCATCCCTTCGCAAAGGAGCAGTGATCTGTTTGCGTCCGTTACCGAAGAAGCCAAGAATCGCTTTTTCAACTTACAGGCTAAACGACGAGCGGAGAATGAGTATTGGGCTTATGATACTACCAGTATTTCCTCTTATTCAGAGACACTCAAGCAAGTCAAGTACGGTATCAACAAGGATCATGATCCGCTTGCGCAGATCAACCTCGCCTTGTTGTTTGGAGAAGAATCTGGATTACCGTTTTACTACCGTAAATTGGCAGGCAACATAAGCGACGTCAAAACAGTGAAGCACTTGCTTGCCGATTTAGGTAATCTTGGTTTTAGCAAGGTAAAACTCGTGATGGACCGAGGGTTTTACAGCAAAGAAAATATCAATGCCCTCTACCAAAATCATCTGAAATTTTTGATGGCCACAAAAGTATCTCTTAAGTATGTGCAAGAAGAACTGGATAAGGTTCGAGATAGCATTCGTACCCGTGCTAATTACAACGCAAGCTATCAGCTGCACAGCCATACTATCATGATTGACTGGGAGTATTCACAAAAACGGCCATACAAAGGCGATGTTATTGATGAGAAACGGCGAATGTATCTGCATATTTATTTTAGTGGTGAAAAAGCACTTGAGCACGAGAACCGTTTCAATGCGCTGCTTGATCAGCTTGAAGCAGAACTGGTTTCCGGGAATCGCAAAGCGGAACACGAAAAGCAGTACGCTAAATATTTTGAAATTACCACAACACCAAAACGCGGGACAAAAGTAACTCCAAAACAAAATGCCATTACCCAAGCGGAAAAAGACTATGGTTTCTTTGCCCTCATCAGCAATGAAATCAAGGATCCCATCGCCGCCTTAAACTTGTACCGCAACAAAGACATCGTTGAGAAAGCCTTTGGAAATCTTAAAGAGCGGCTAAATTTACGGCGCACAGCCGTTTCATCAGAAAGTTCGCTTGAAGGGAAATTATTTGTGCAGTTCATTGCATTAATCTATTTGTCGTACATCAAAAAGCAGATGTCCGAAAAAGAGCTGTATAAAAATTATACGATGCAGGAATTACTGGATGAACTGGATGTCATTGAAGCCTTCGAAAATCCAGGCAGCGCACTGCGAGTGGGTGAGGTTACGAAGAAACAGGAGAACTTATATAACACCTTAGGTGTAATGCCCCCGACCACGTTATAATTTTTTGGGAATCTAGGTT
>NZ_QAOM01000044.1 GCF_003051085.1 Trichococcus patagoniensis
CAATGTCATTAACTTAAGGGCATTGACAAATAAGAGACAGGTAGAAATGGGAGAAGTACTCTCTCATTTCTACCTGTCTCTTTCGTTTCTGGCAATCGAAGACGCAACAAAATAAGGCATCCCCAGGAGGAAAGTTGCCCTAATATGTGTAACGATAAGATCGTCTGGATTTGTTCACCGGATTCTTCCTTTTGGCCGCCCTATGTGGGCGGACGGGGACAAGGTGCTTGGTAAGCAGTGCACTCATGTGCTCGAAACTTTCGTTCCGTTGTTCACGTGTTTCACCCATGATTGATTCGATGAAGTAGGTCTTCACGATTCCAATAGCGATGCTGATATTTTGCTTCATTTCATATTTATAGCGTTCTTGGGGGATTTCTCTTGTTTCGCTCACTTCGATCAGGTGAAGCATCGTCAGGTTGTACAACCAGACACTACAATAAATATCCTGAAGGATCAGCCGTTCCCGGATGCCGCTGAACTCCTCTAACTTCATCCGGTTTTTCAATATATTATAGGCGGTTTCGATTCCCCACCTCAACCGGTATACTTCATTCAAGTCGTCGGCTGAAAATTCAGCGGGTGTTAAATTCGTCAAAAGGACTTCGTCCTCTATCTTCCCGCTGTCCTGCTTGCGAAGTGGGATTTTTACAAAACGCAAGGGATAAACTGTGTTCATCAAGGTCGCTCGAAAGATCCGGTCGTTCCGGTAGTAGTTTGTCTGGGAACGGGTAAAGGTGACTTCAAAGGATTTGTCTTGCCCTGCAGACAGCTGGCTAGAATAACGCTTTAAGTTCCGATGATTCATCCGCATCACAAATTTCTGCCCGTCCTGGTTCAGTTGGTGGACCAACCGCATCGAGAAATAGCCGCGATCAAACACGGTGATGGTCGGCTGTCGGAGCGTTTCTTTCAACACGTGGAGGTGTTGCGAAGCCGAGTCGCGCTCACTGCTTTTGTACGGACCGACAAACGTGTCAATCACCAATTTATTGATACAATCATAGAGTATGGAGACGGATGCCATCACCGGATTGGCTGATGCCTGGGGATTATGAGACATACCGTACTTTGTGGTGTTTTCCTCCGTGGAGGGCAGGATGATGTCTGAGCCGTCTATCGCGGTCACAATGTACCCGTTTAGCTTGACCAACTGGTCATCATTTTCTTCATAAACCATAGACATGTAGTCAGTCATCATCAACCGGATGGCTTTGGGGTTGTAGTTCATTCTGGCCTTATAAAAAGCGACGGTCGAAATGTCCAGGGGTTTCCCCAGGTTCTCGTAGAAATTTAGGAGTTCGCAAAATTGCGAGTTTCCCTTTTGCGCAAACATTTGAAGCATCAATGCGAGCGGGGTAGTTTTCCTTTTTCGGGTAAATGCTTGTGGATTCCCTTCGCGGATATCTTCCAGATAAATAGTTTGGGCTTCTTCGATAAATTCTTGGAACGCCATCATTTGGACCATCATTTCTAATCCCTCCTTATAAATTACAGCCCATATTTCCTACATTAAGTATAACTGGAAACTAGGAGAGTTGGAAAAAAATCCTCCTTCCAACACAAAACAAAAGCGAGAATGCACAATTGAATGCATTCTCGCTTTTTTCAGATGTCAAGTCGCTTAAGTTAATGACATTGTC
>NZ_QAOM01000045.1 GCF_003051085.1 Trichococcus patagoniensis
TATTATAGGAAAGTATATAATTTTTCGGCTGTGGAATGTTGTGCTGGCGCATGTTTCACAGTTTTTGTTTTGGTTCCACAATGGTAAAATAGAGGCATGAATAAGAACATTCTCCATACTATTTTCTTTGATGAGAACAATCATTGGGACCAGTTTTCTAAAAGATTCAAACTGAAGATAAGACCTGTAGTCTTACAAGAGGTTGAAAAGTTTAGATACTGTGGGGATATTTCTAAAGGATTTCGGTTATATGTTTGTGAAGGTTGCCATGCGGTAAAGAGAGTTCCGATTCGATGTAAAGGCAAATTTTGTCCGACATGTTCTGTCGGTGAAAGTGAGCGTTGGAGTGAGATTGTATCCCAGGATATGTTCCACACAACTCACAGACATATTGTTTTTACCATTGATGAAGGCTTGAGGACCATCTTTTTAAAGTATCATCGGGAAATACTTTTGAAAGGACTAATGGATGAGGCTGCGCAAGTGATTTTGGATTATTTCAAGAAACAGAAGATTCGACCTGGTATCATTTTGACTCTCCACACTTTCGGTTCCAAGCTCGAGTTTAATCCCCATGTGCATATGATTGTAACCATGGGTGGGCTGACCAAAGGTGGTGAGTGGAAAGATTACGATTATATCCCATACAAAATGTTGCGGATAAATTGGCAGAATGCAGTGTTAAAGTTGATTCGGCGCGTGTTATCTCCGAAGGAGAAAAAGGAAGTGCAGCCACAGCTTCAAATAGCCTATACTAAAAATGCTGAAGGCTTTTACGTCAACGCTCCGAAGAGAAGTCGAACGAACGTCAAAAAAGTACTGCAGTATATTAGCCGCTACATGAAACGCGGACCGATCGCGTTAAAACGTATCCTCATGTATGACGGTGATATCGTAATGTTCCGCTATCACGACAAACGAACAGATACAGATGAAACAGAAATCATGCTTGCGAAGGAGTTTATTGCAGCTTTAGTACGACACATCCCGGATAAAAACTTTAAAATGATCCGCAGATATGGGTTATACAGCAGGAGAATTAAAACAGTTGCGAAAGAAGTCGTTAAAGAGCTTCAATCAAAGATGAAGCGGCTGTTGCTGAATGTTTCGACTGCTTTGAAACCAAAGAAATGGGCTGAACGAATTGCCGAATGTTTTGGAGAAAATCCCCTAAAATGTTCCTGTTGCGGAAACCTCTTTGTGTTCCGCGGGATTGTTGTGTCCAAAAATGGAAGGCTTAAAATCCAATATGCGAACGATTCGGAGGCAAGGAGATATCTACGAGAGGAGATTCGGCACATTGAGTCAAAAGAATTCAAAATTAACCAAAAACAAGCTGAAAAAGAAATTTATGAAGCAACACGCTTCGACTGGGAAAAGCAGCGTCAATTATATATGTCTTCAATGCGGAATCAAGGAATCGATTCCGAAGGAAGTGGTGGATGAATTCGACCTGTGGGATGAAGGGGATTTATCGGATGCACCCAGATTCACTTGCGAAAATTGTGGTGGAGAAATGTATCCTGAGTACTATAAAAGTACCCACGGTGTGGAATATAAACTATCAGATTATCAAAAAAAATAATACAACAACGCAAAAAAAGGCATCGGGGTGGTTTTCCCCGATGCTTTTCTTAT
>NZ_QAOM01000046.1 GCF_003051085.1 Trichococcus patagoniensis
TTTTGTTTGAAAATAAATAGCTGAAAAATGCGCAAAAAGTCACTCCCATGCTATAATTTAAGTGGAAAAATTTTTTTTAGTTTGCTCTAGCCTGTTGCCGCAGTCCTAGAGCTTTTTTTGCGTCATAATGGTCGCGGGTGCTCAAGATCTTATAGATTACTCGAATCATTTTATGTGCACAGGCGATGATAGCCTTCATCTTTGAACCCTTACCAGAGATACGAGCGTACAGATTATGGAATGCGTCATCTTTTGATCTCCCCGCAATGCCTCCGGCCTGGAAAAGGCTGGATTTTAAATATTTATTGCCTTGTGTTGTATGGGAAGATTTTTTTATTCCAGCACTCTCATAAGATCCTGGGCATACTCCAGCCCAAGATGCTAAATTGCCTTGTGATTGAAAGGCCTCTACATTTGGGCCAATTTCACTCAAAATCACGAAGGCAACTATGGAACTGACTCCTGGAATTTCAATAAGGAGATTATACTCTCGCTCAAATCTCTCTAAAACATAGTGCTTGATTACAACCGTGATTTCCTCTATTTGATTTATCAAATGATGGTAATGTTCCAAAGATTGTCCCATTAGGAATCGATCTTCAAAGGATAATTTACCGTCCATTGCTTCAACTAGCTGATCCACAGTAGCTTTGATTCTCCCGTGAATTTTGGGAAGAATCGTTTCTTCAGTAATGACTTCCCCGTTAATAAACATCTCGAGTAATGCCATTCCAGTAAGTCCATAGATATCTGAAAGATAACTGGTTAGTTTAATGTTAGCCCGTTGTAAAATATTATGAATTTCATTTTTACATTGAGTAATGCGTTCGGTATAGGCTTTCCGACGTCTTGTCAGGAGCCGTAACTGTTGGACTTCTTCGCAAGGGATGTAGGATTGTTGAATAAGACCGCATCTGCCAAGTTGGGCAATCCATTCCGCATCGTTCATATCAGTCTTCCTTCCAGGAAGATTTTTAATATGTTGCGGATTTGCCAGAATCAACGTCAGATTGCTGTCATAAAAAATATTAAATATTGGAATCCAATATTGCCCCGTGCTTTCGAAAAAAACATGCGTTACGTTCTGAGATTGAATCCATGTCAATGCTTCTCGAAGTTTCTTTGTTGTTGTACCAAAGGTACGATGTTGTTTTTTTGGTTTGTTCGTATCTAATGGACCGTCAAGTATACAACAGACAATGGACTTTTGATGCACATCGATTCCACAACAGGTTTCAACCATAACTTCCATGGAAATCCCTCCTATAAAAAAATGAGAAGGTAACGGATTTCATCGAAATAGATCTGTAATTTTGTTTCCATACTCATAGGTATATTTGGTTTTTCTCAACAAGATGAAATCATTCAGTTTTTTGTACGGGTTCGGCAAAACTCCGTTAAAGAGGTTGAATTTGTGTTACCTTCGATTAAATTATAATTGGTAACTTATTTTCTGTCATGGATTTGTTCGCGAAGCGAACTTAAAGTTTTTTGTG
>NZ_QAOM01000047.1 GCF_003051085.1 Trichococcus patagoniensis
TTTTTTGTGAAAAGTGCAAAAAAAAGGACAAATGAAATACTCTGTTAAAATAAAGGTGACTAAGCCAGATATTTTAAGGAGTGATTTCATTTGTCTATATCAAAGTATATGCGAAATGTGTTGAATATAAAAGACCTTAATATCCATTTCGGAGAAAATTGTTGCCAGGATGTCGTAATCAAGGGCCAAATTGCGAAAGTTTTCTCTGCTGTCTTGACCTTCGAGGCACTACGGTGCCCTAACTGCGGGATGGAAAATCAGCAGTCAATCGTAAAAAACGGCACCAAGAAATCCAGGATCGTTTTACCGGAGGTTTCCGGCTATCCAGCCTTCCTCGACTTGAATAAACAGCGATTCCTTTGTAGAGAATGCTCGTCTACCTTTAGTGCGCAAACAGATATCGTGGAGGAAAATTGTTTTATTTCCAGGGCCACAAAGGTTTCGATTGCCCTGTATGCTAGGAAGACTATTTCAGAAAAGGACATCGCTGCCATTCATCATGTCTCCGCAAATACAACCAGCCGTGTCTTCAAAAATTCTTACAACAGTTTCAAACAAAGTTATCATTACTTGCCTAAGCACCTTTGTTTCGACGAATTCAAGTCGGTAAAGGATTGTGTTGGGGCGATGAGTTTTGTCTGTTGTGATTCGCAGACACATCAGTTGTTTGATGTCCTTCCAGATAGGCGGTTATTCAAATTACGAGAATACTTCCTGCGTTTCCCTTACGAAGTACGGGCTCGGGTGGAGACGGTTGTGACCGACCTTTATTCTCCGTACATGATTTTAATTAAGGAAGTCTTTCCGAACGCCAAAATTATCATTGATCGGTTCCACATTATTCTGCAGGTGAATCGCGCATTAAATCAAACCCGTATTCAAGTGATGAATGGCCTAAGGAAGTCATCCGAACCAAAGGATCGTCGCGATTATACAAAATTGAAGAACTACTGGAAATTACTGCTTATGGATCAAGACAAGGTGGACTTTACCAATTTCCGCTACCACAGACTCTTCAAAAAGGGGATGTGTGATAAAGATGTAGTGGATTATCTATTGGGAATCGATCCTACTCTGAAAGCAAATTATGATGCCTACCAGACTATCAAATATGCGGTGAACCATAAAGAAAAAGAAATGTTTAAAGACTTTGTGAATGAATCCCATAAATCCCTTTCGCCCAATATGAAAAAAGCTATGCAGACACTCAAGGGCGCCGAAGAGTACATTCTCAATAGTCTCTCCTATACTTACTCCAACGGAGTGATCGAAGGGATAAACAACAAAATAAAGGTCATCAAGAGAGTCTCTTACGGCTACAGGAACTTCATTCATTTCCGCAATCGGATTTTTATCCAATTCAATCTGCTTCAGGCAATATAAAAAAAACAAACCCCAAAAGAGAAAAATTCTCTTCTGGAGTTTGTGAATGTGGCTCCCTTATTTCAACAGATAAAATGTCTCATCAACACCATTTGACAGAGAGCC
>NZ_QAOM01000048.1 GCF_003051085.1 Trichococcus patagoniensis
CACCACTTTACAACTTTTCACGCCCCTCAGGGCATAAAAATACAAACAACCCCAAATTTTTTGTATGATTGATTTGGAGAAAAAACCAACAAAAAAGGGGTTGTTTGCTATGAATCAATTATATCAAAAAGGCATGACAATCAAAAGTTTGAGAACTTATTTCGCACCTTATTTTGTCGGAATGACTTGCCCGACAGCGAATAAGTTTTTCCTTTTTCTTTTGGCAATCATTTCGATGCAAGGGATTCAATCTGTCCGTTTTTTGTACACTTGGTTTTTGAAGAGGATGGATACCTCCGGTTGCTTGAACTCGTATTACTATCTCATGTCTCAAGGTAAAATTTCCCGATCCCTATTGAATCAGATTACGGTCCGTATCGCGTTGTCTTGCATTCCGGAGGAATACCGTAACTATCCCATTTTTCTGATTATTGATGATACTCTCCAACCTAAATACGGTACACATTTTGAAGAATACCAGTTGATGTTTGATCATGCATGCCATAACGGAAGCAACTATCTCAATGGACATTGTTTTGTTGGATTGGTAATCAGTGTCCCTGTGGAGGTAGAGGGAAAACTGCGTTATCTAAGCGTTCCCGTCGGTTATCGGTTACGTTCCAGAGATGAGAACAAACTGGAGTTAGCTGCTAATATGGTTGAGCAGGCAGTCCAAGAGTTTCCGACGGAAACGAAAGCGATCTTGCTTTGTGATAGCTGGTATCCAAAGGGTGCGATCCGGAGACTTGTGTCTTCTGATCCTCAATTGGAGTTGATTGCCAATGTAAGGGTAGATACAAAACTATATGACTTGCCTCCTGCACCAACCGGTAAACGCGGGCGCCCCGCCAAGAGGGGCAGAGCTTTAGATTGCCACCTAGACTTTAATCTACATACTCAGGTTGGTGATTATCTTGTAGGCACTCGGAAAGTGATGACCAATCTATTTCCAGATCCCATATTTGTAACGGTCACAACACACAATCCGGAGAACTCCTCCAGCTACCGCATTTTCATCAGCACGATTATGCCCGAAGATATTTTACTCGATGACCAAGAACTGGAAACACTCTGCCCAGAAATACCTGAAGCGGACAGAAACCGCCTGTTGCCTTATGGCCTGTATGGATTTCGTTGGGCAATCGAGGTTATCTTTTATGAACAGAAGACCTTTTGGTCATTCGGCAAATATATGCTCAGAAGTAAAAACGGGATTGAAAGTTACGTCAACTTCTTAGCCATCGCCTATAGCGGCGTTCAGCTTCTTCCCTTCAAACAGAAGAAGTATGCCCATTTGAAAGTGGCAAGTTCTCAAGTGAAGAAACAACTCATTGGAATGGCGATCCAGCAGGAAGTATTTTTCTATACTTTCGTGCTTTCCATCGAAAATAGGATTAAATCGCTGGCACTCCTAAAGGCTTATGAACAATGGGTTGAAGAAAAGCACAATTTTTAATTACTTGTAAAGTGGTG
>NZ_QAOM01000049.1 GCF_003051085.1 Trichococcus patagoniensis
AAGTACTCAAGTGGCTGAAGAGGCGCCCCTGCTAAGGGTGTAGGTCGTTAACGCGGCGCGAGGGTTCAAATCCCTCCTTCTCCGTAGCTTTATCAGAAGAATAAAAATACATGGTCCGTTGGTCAAGCGGTTAAGACACCGCCCTTTCACGGCGGTAACACGGGTTCGATTCCCGTACGGATCATTGTCATGGCTGTTGCAGCTTCAGCTGCTTTACAGACATGATACACTTGAGCGTCAGCTCACAGTGTTACCATCCCTTGGAGGTTTAGCTCAGCTGGGAGAGCGTCTGCCTTACAAGCAGAATGTCGGCGGTTCGATCCCGTCAACCTCCATTGTATTATTTATTTTCAAACTTATGGTCCGTTGGTCAAGCGGTTAAGACACCGCCCTTTCACGGCGGTAACACGGGTTCGATTCCCGTACGGATCATTATCCTAGCTGTTGCAATTCTAGCTGCATAACGGAAAGGATATGAATGGAGCGTAGCTCCATTCAATCAATCCCCATCTTAATAGTGTTTTCAACCTTACGGTCCGTTGGTCAAGCGGTTAAGACACCGCCCTTTCACGGCGGTAACACGGGTTCGATTCCCGTACGGATCATTATCCTAGCTGTTGCAACTCTAGTTGCATAACGGACAGGATATGAATGGAGCGCAGCTCCATCCAATCAATCTTCATCTTAATAATATTTTCAACCTTATGGTCCGTTGGTCAAGCGGTTAAGACACCGCCCTTTCACGGCGGTAACACGGGTTCGATTCCCGTACGGATCATTGTCATGGCTGTTGCAGCTTCAGCTGTTGTACAGACATGTTACACTTGAGCGTCAGCTCACAGTGTTACCATCCCTTGGAGGTTTAGCTCAGCTGGGAGAGCGTCTGCCTTACAAGCAGAATGTCGGCGGTTCGATCCCGTCAACCTCCATTGGTTCCGTGGTGTAGGGGTCAACATGCCTGCCTGTCACGCAGGAGATCGCGGGTTCAAATCCCGTCGGAGCCGTTTTTGTTTCTGAAAAGTGAGCTATACATCCTAACCGATGTCCAGCTTCACGGGTTACCCCTTCGGAAATTAGATAAATTGTACCTATTGCGCTCTACGATGCTCAGACGGCACAATTTCCTAAATTTCTTTCAGGGCTGAACAAACCCGTTACGCTTTTCTTATTATTTTGGTCTGATAGCTCAGTTGGTAGAGCACTTGATTGAAGCTCAAGGTGTCGGCGGTTCGAATCCGTCTCGGACCATTTTTTATATGATGG
>NZ_QAOM01000050.1 GCF_003051085.1 Trichococcus patagoniensis
GAATGGAGCGAAATCGACTACTTCTTCCTGTACAAATTCAAGCACATCATCGACCTTGAAAAAGAAGTGGCTGCAAACGTGAAAGACCTGGAAACATTGCGCGAAGCGAAGAAATACGGCTTCAGCGATGAAATCATCGCGGAATTATGGGGCATGGCTTCGGAAGACATCTACGCGTTGCGCAAAGCCAACGGCATCGTCCCTGTCTTCAAAATGGTGGATACGTGTGCGGGCGAATTCGAATCCTTCACACCATACTTCTACAGCACGTATGAGACGGAACAGGAATCCTTCCCGAGCGACCGCGAAAAAGTCATCGTATTGGGCTCCGGTCCGATCCGTATCGGGCAAGGGGTCGAGTTCGACTACGCAACGGTGCATGCGGTCTGGGCAATCCAGGAAGCCGGCTATGAAGCAATCGTCGTCAACAACAACCCGGAAACCGTTTCGACGGACTTCTCGATCTCCGACAAGCTGTATTTCGAACCCTTGACCGAAGAAGACGTGATGGCCATCATCGACCTGGAACAACCGCTGGGCGTCGTTGTGCAGTTTGGTGGCCAAACGGCCATCAACTTGGCCGACAAATTGGTCAAACACGGCGTGAAGATCCTGGGCACGAGCCTGGAAGATCTGGACCGCGCCGAAGACCGCAAGCTGTTCGAACAGTTGTTGCGCGATTTGGATATCCCGCAAGCACCCGGCAAAACAGCCGTGACCGTTGAAGAAGCGGTCGCAGTTGCCGACGAAATCGGTTATCCGGTCTTGGTGCGTCCGTCCTACGTATTGGGCGGACGGGCGATGCAGATCGTCTACAACCAAGCCGATCTTGAGAAATACATGCGCGAAGCGGTCGTTGCCAGTCCCGAACGTCCGGTCCTGGTCGATCATTACCTGATCGGACAAGAGCTGGAAGTCGATGCGATCTGCGACGGCGAAACCGTCCTGATTCCGGGCATCATGGAACACATCGAACGCGCCGGCGTCCACTCGGGCGACTCGATCGCTGTTTACCCGCCGCAAAACCTTTCGCCTGAATTGATCCAGACGATCGAAGACTACACGATCCGCGTGGCGCAAGGGTTGAACACCAT